>JAVXRI010000072.1:2174-29936 GCA_036643775.1 Pseudomonas sp.
TGGACACTGAAACCGGCGCGGCTCAGGTAGGTTTGCAACAGTTCGCGGATTTCCTGGTCATCGTCGACCAGCAGTATCGACTTGCTCACAGTACGTGTCCTTGTTCGCAGACAACGGGCAATCAAACGGTTTGTTGCAAAGCCACACCGGCGCCGAGCAAGCCGGCGAATTCGGCGGTCACCAACCACACCGGAATATCCTTGAAGTAGCCGCTCATGCAGCCTTTCTCGGCAAAGCTGCGGGCAAAACCGCTACGCAAAAACAGCTCGGCAAAACGCGGAATGATGCCGCCGACAATGTATACGCCGCCTCGCCCTCCGAGGGTCAGCACATTGTTGCCGGCCACCCGGCCAAGGAAGCAGCAGAACTGCTCGATTACCGCCAACGCCAGAGGATCGCCCGCCAGGGCAGCATCGGTGATCGCCGCCGGACTGTGCAAGGTTGCGCTGTGGCCGTCGAGCACGCAAACGGCCTGGTACAAACGCAACAGGCCACCCCCACTGAGCACAGTCTCGGCACTGACATGACCGGTTTCGCTGGCGATCTGCTGGCGGATCTGCGCCTCGCGGGCATTGCCCACCGGCAGGTCGACGTGGCCGCCTTCGCCCGGCAATGCCAGCCAGCGACCGTCATCCAGGCCGAGCAAGGTGCCTACCCCCAACCCGGTCCCGGGGCCGATCACCACTGCCGGACGCCCGCTTTCGGCCTCGCCTGCACAGACCGTACGGCACTCGTCAGGCTGCAGCCGGGTCATGCCCAGGGCCATGGCGGTAAAGTCATTGATCAGCAACAACTGCTCGATCTGCAGGGTCTGGCAGAAGGCCTGACGACTGAGGCGCCAGTGGTTATTGGTGAAACGAAACTCATCGCCGCTGACCGGACCGGCGACAGCCAGGCAGACTGCACCGAGATCACCTTTGGCCAGCCCCTGAGCCACCAGATAAGCACCGATGGCCTGCTCAGGGCTGGTGTAGTCAGCGGTGGCGAACACCTGCACCGAGTGCATCCGGTTGTTTTCCCAGAGGGCAAAGCGGGCATTGGTGCCGCCTATGTCACCGACCAGGGCGCGCTTCATTTGAGCGTTTCCAACGCCGAGGTAAAGGCGCTGGCACCCTGCTCTGCCGGGCTCAGGGCCATGCGCAGGAAGCCGAATAGCTCACGGCCGCAGCCCAGGTCGTTGCCGGTGGGCGCTGGCGGGATTTCCCGATCGGCCAGTTCAGCGGCATTGAGTTTCACCGTCAGGGTGCCGGCGACGCCGTCGACCCGCACGATATCGCCATCGCGCACGCGCGCCAGCGGGCCACCGTCAAAAGCTTCCGGACAGACATGAATGGCTGCCGGAATTTTCCCCGAGGCACCAGACATGCGCCCGTCGGTGACCAGCGCAACCTTGAAGCCACGGTCCTGCAGCACGCCAAGGAATGGCGTCATCTTGTGCAGTTCCGGCATACCATTGCAGCGCGGGCCCTGGAAGCGCATCACCGCAACGAAATCACACTCCAGCTCGCCGGCCTGGAAGGCATCGGCCAGCGCCTGCTGGTCATGGAACACCCGCGCCGGGGCTTCTACCACCTGATGTTCCGGGGCAACAGCGGACACCTTCATGACGCCACGCCCGAGGTTGCCCTCCATCACCCGCAGACCGCCTTCAGGAGAGAACGGCCGCGCCACCGGGCGCAGGATCGCTTCGTCCAGGCTCGCTTGCGGCCCTTCGCGCCAGACCAGCTTGCCATCCTGCAGGAACGGCTCCTGGGTGTAGCGACGCAGACCGTGGCCGGCCACAGTGTTGACGTCCTCATGCAGCAGCCCGGCATCGAGCAGCTCGCGAATCAGGAAAGCCATGCCACCGGCGGCCTGGAAGTGGTTGATGTCGGCTTTACCGTTCGGGTAAACGTGGGAAAGGGTCGGCACCACCTCGGACAGCTCGGCCATGTCCTGCCAGGTCAGCTGGATGCCGGCCGCCTGGGCGATGGCCGGCATGTGCAGGGTGTGGTTGGTCGAGCCGCCGGTGGCGTGCAAGGCGACGATGGAGTTGACCAGGGATTTTTCGTCGACGATCTCACCCAGTGGCATGAAGTTGCCGCTGGCCTTGGTCATACGCGTGACCTGTTGCGCGGCCTCGACGGTGAGTGCATCGCGCAGCGGCGTATAAGGATTGACGAACGACGCACCCGGCAGGTGCAGGCCCATCACTTCCATCAACAACTGGTTGGTGTTGGCGGTACCGTAGAACGTGCAGGTACCGGGGCTGTGGTAAGACTGCATTTCCGACTCGAGCAGTTCTTCGCGACTGGCCTTGCCCTCGGCATAGCGCTGGCGCACGTCGGCCTTTTGCTTGTTGGAAATGCCCGAAGGCATTGGCCCGCCCGGAACGAAGACGGTCGGCAGATGACCGAAGCGCAGCGCGCCCATCAACAGACCCGGCACGATCTTGTCGCAGATACCCAGCATCAGCGCCGCGTCGAACATGTTGTGCGACAGGGCAATGGCCGTGGACATGGCGATCACTTCGCGGCTGGCGATCCCCAGCTCCATGCCCGGCTCGCCCTGGGTTACGCCATCGCACATGGCCGGTACGCCGCCGGCAAACTGGCCGACCGAGCCGATTTCGCGCAGGGCCTGCTTGATCTGTTCGGGGTAGTGCTCGTAGGGCTGGTGGGCCGAGAGCATGTCGTTGTAGGCAGACACGATGGCGACGTTGGCCGCGTTCATCATGCGCAGGCTGTTCTTGTCCTGGGTGCCACAGCCGGCCACACCGTGGGCGAAGTTGGCGCATTGCAGCTTGGCCCGCATCGGCCCGTCACTGGCAGCCCCGCGAATCAACTGCAAGTAGCGTTCACGGGTGGGGCGGCTGCGATCGATCAGCCGTTGGGTGACCTCAAGAATGCGCGGATGCATGTACTGGACTCCAGGCTATCGGTGGTTGCGACCTCTGCGGCAGTTTCCCTTATCAACAATCGCCACCTAGGCTCAAAGGCAGGGGCTGCAGTTGCGGGAAGAACGGCTTGGCCGATCGCTCGTTGTAGATTGAATAAAATACTGCCAGTAAAAAGGCTTGTTTTCTATTTTTTTACGAATAATCTTGTAATTCCAACAACAAAATCAGATTCAGTGAAGCAGTTCCTCCTGTGCCACGGGCTTCACCCGGTCTACCAGAGGTAGCTCTATGACCCTTCGTATCGCAATCAATGGCTTTGGCCGCATTGGCCGCAACGTGCTTCGCGCACTCTATACCCAAGGCTACCGTCAGGACCTGCAGGTCGTCGCGATCAACGACCTGGGCGACAGCGCGATCAATGCGCATCTGCTCAAGTACGACAGTGTTCATGGCATCTTTGCTGCCGGTGTCGAGTCCGATCACGAAAGCCTGACGGTCAATGGCGACCGCATCGCCGTCAGTGCCATTCGCAACCCGGCCGAACTGCCGTGGAAAGCCGAAGCCATCGATGTGGTATTCGAATGCACCGGCCACTTCACCGACCGCGCCAAGGCCTCTGCCCATCTTACTGCCGGGGCGCGCAAAGTCATTATCTCGGCGCCGGCCAAGGGCGCCGACGCGACGATTGTGTACGGGGTCAACCACGACATTCTGCGCCCTGCGCACCAGATCATCTCCAGCGCTTCATGCACCACCAACTGCCTGGCGCCAATTGCCCAGGTGCTGCACCGCGAGCTGGGTATCGAGCAGGGCTTGATGACCACCATCCACGCCTACACCAACGACCAGAGCCTTACCGACATCCACCACAGCGACCCGTTCCGCGCCCGCTCGGCAACCCAGTCGATGATCCCGAGCAAAACCGGTGCGGCCGAAGCCGTCGGCCTGGTGCTGCCAGAGCTGGCGGGCAAACTCACCGGCATGGCAGTGCGGGTACCGGTGATCAACGTGTCGCTGGTCGACCTGACCGTCAACCTCAAGCGCGACACCAGCGTCGAAGAGGTCAACAATCTGTTCAAGGAGGCCAGCCGGCACTCCAAGGTCCTCGGTTACAACAGCCTGCCGCTGGTGTCCTGCGATTTCAACCACAACCCGTTGTCGTCGATCTTCGACGCCAACCATACCCGCACCAACGGCCGCATGCTCAAGGTGCTGGCCTGGTATGACAATGAGTGGGGGTTTTCCAATCGCATGCTGGATAACTGCCTGGCACTGTGTAACGCCCAGTAGCCCTGCAACGGTTGATTGGCGACGTGAAACCGCTGCCATCACCACATCATCGCTATATATTTAAATATATAGCGTTGCCAGCACCCTGCTGGCGACACTAGTATTCGCCGTGGTCCGGCGTTCTGCCGGACCAATGTTCAGCTGATTTCAATGGCTCGAGGTCTCCGGGGAGGGAAGTCTCGGGCTGTTTTTCAGCTATCGCTGTATAAATAAATATATAACGAAGTGGTCGGGCCGCCTGATGCGGTCTCCTGGCAGGTGCGCCGACTGGATTGGACGCCAGCCGTTGATCGAGGCGCCTTGCGCCAATGATCCCGGCCCGAAAAACATGGAGTAGTTATGCAACCCTTTGCCCCGCGCGCCGTGGTGGCCGCTGCCGCCGCCCTCGCCGCTCAGTGCGTCCTCGCCAGCGAAGTCAGCAAACCCTTCACCCTCGGCGAAATCCAGATTTCCGCACCGCAGGACGAAAAACTGTCCACTGGCAGTACAGTGGTCGAGCTGGAAGATATCCGCCTGCACGACCGTGAAACCGTGGATCGCGCGCTGGCGTTGGCTCCCGGCGTCAACCAGAGCTACATCGGTGGCCGCGCCGAACAGGTGGTGTATGTGCGCGGCTTCGACCGCCTGCAGGTGCCGGTGTATATCGACGGCATCCCGACCTACGTGCCCTATGACGGCAACATCGATCTGGGCCGTTTCACCACCTACGACCTGTCGCGCATCGAGGTGGCCAAAGGCTTCGCCTCGCTGTTGTACGGGCCGAACACGCTGGGCGGAGCGATCAACCTGGTCACCCGGCGCCCCACCGAAGCCTTCGAAGGTGAAGTCGGCGGCGGCCTGGAGCTGACCGATCACGGCAACGTCAACGCCTGGCGCAGCTACACCAACGTCGGCTCCAACCAGGGCAACTGGTGGATGCAGGGCGGCGTGTCGTACGTCGATTATGACTACACCCTGTTGCCGGACGACTTCGAACCGACCAACAACCAGCAAGGCAAAGGCCGCCGCGAGAACAGCGATAAACGCGACGGCAAGTTCAGTTTCAAACTCGGTTTCACCCCCAACGCCACTGACGAATACGTGCTTGGCTATGTCCAGCAGGAAGGCCGCAAAGGCCAGCCACCCTATGCCGGCGACCTGCCTGCCACGGGTCAGCGCAAACGCTGGTGGCAATGGCCGAAGTGGGACAAAACCAGCCTTTTCCTGGCCACCAATACCCGTTTTGGCGAGCACGGCCTGAAAACCCGCGTGTACCACGACACCTTCAAGAACTCGCTGGAAAGCTTCACCTACAACAACGGCATCCCCGGCGCACTGCAGCCAGGCTTCCCGAGCAAGTACGACGACCAGTCCAGCGGCTTCTCGATCGAGGGCGACCTGGCGCTGAGCCAGAACAATCGCCTGGGCGTGGCCTACCACTTCAAGGAAGATGTGCACCGCTCTCGCGACGGCAGCGACCCGCAAACCCATTTCCGCGACCAGACCCAATCCATTGCCCTGGAAGATACCCTGCGCCTGAACGAGATCTTCAGTCTGGTCGGCGGCATTTCCTACAACTACCGCAAAAGCCTGGACGCCGAGAACTTTGGCACCAACCCCGGCTCGCCGCGGATCAAGACCCTCTACGACGAGCCCACCGGCAGCGACGATGCAGTCAACAGCCAGCTCGGCCTGTTCATCAACACCGGCCCGCTGCTGGCTATCGACCACAACGGCCAGGTGCGCCTCACCGTATCGCGCAAGAGCCGCTTCGCCACCATCAAGGATCGTTACTCGACCCGCTTCGGAACGGTGATCCCAAGCCCCGATCTGAAGTCCGAACGGGCCACCCATTACGAATTGGGCTACAGCGGCGCGTTGACATCCCGCTGGAGCCTGGACGCAGCAGTGTTCGTGGCCAATATCGAGGACTCGATCCAGCAGGTCACCGTGCCGGCGCAAATCAACTGCGCGGCACCGTGCGGGCAATACCAGAACATCGCCAAGGCGCGTAACCAGGGCGTTGAGCTGGGCCTGAAGGGGGATCTGGGCGACTGGGAACTGGGCGCCAGCTACACCTTCCTCGACCGCGAAAACCGCAGCGATCCGCAGCTGCATCCGATCGACACACCGCGCCACAACCTGTTCGCCTCGGCCACCTGGAACCATGATGCGTGGCGCCATACCGGCAGCGTCGAGGCAGCGTCGCGGCGCTACAACGTGTCCGATGGCACGCAGATGTCCGGCGGCTACGCGGTGTACAACTTCAAGAGCGGCTACCGCTTCAGCAACGACCTGAGGGTGGAAGCCGGTGTACGCAACCTGTTCGACCGTCTCTACGAATACAGCGAGGGATACCCGGAAATTGGCCGTAATTACTTTGTGCAGTTCAATGTTCCGCTGTAAGGCATGGCTGCTGGTCGTGGCGCTGGCGCCGGCGGCCACGCTGGCCGCCCCCCCAAAGCCGGTGGTGGTAATGACCAGCTATCCCGAAGAGATGATGACCCGCTTCGAGGAAGCCTTCGAACACGCCAACCCCGACTACCACCTGCAAATCCTCTGGCGCCAGGGCTTCGATGCCATGCCTTTTTTGCGCCAGAAGGACCAGGGCGGCGTCGATGTCTACTGGGCGCCGTCGCCGGGCAACTTTGCCCGGCTGGCCCGTGACCACAGTTGGCAAACGCTGGGCATCGACTTGCAGGGGCTGCCGGCGCGCATCGGCGGCACTGCCCTGCGCGACCGTGACGGCTACTACCAGGCCACGGAACTGGCCGGCTATGGCTTTGCCAGCAACCCACGGTTGCTCGCCGAGCTGGGTATGGAAGCCCCCAAGGACTGGACCGACCTGCTCGACGCCCGGCTGCGCGGACGTATCGCCCTGCCCGATCCGGCACGGGTGGGCTTCGCGCCAGTGCTGCTGGATATCGTGTTGCAGGCCTACGGCTGGGAACGCGGCTGGGCATTGTGGAGCGAGATCGCCGGGCAGTCGCGGCTGGTCAGTCGCGGCGGTACCCTGGTCAGCGACGAAGTAGCCAGCGGACGCGCGGCGGTGGGTCTGTCCATCGACTTCTTTGTCGCCTCGGCAGTGAGCAACGGTCAACCGGTGGACTTCGTCTACCCGGCTCACGGCGGACTCAACCCCGCGCATATCGCCATTACCCGCAGCGCGAAGGATGTCGAAGGGGCGCGGGCGTTCGTGCGTTTCGTGCTCTCCGATGCCGGGCAAAAGCTGTTGGCCGATGCCGATATCCGCAAGTTACCGGTACGGCCGAGCGTCTACGCCGAGCTGCCCGCGGGTTATCACGATCCGTTCAAGGCGGCGAGCACCGGCGCCTACACCTATGGCGATGACGTCTCCCGCGAGCGGCTGGCGTTGGTCACTTCGCTGTTTGTGCAGTGGCTCGGTCAATCCCATGAACGCCTGACAGCGCTGTGGGCGCGGGTGCACGCCGGGGAGGCGGCACACCACAATCTTGCGGCGGTACGGGCCTACCTCAACGTGCCCCCGATCAGTGCTGCAGAGGCTGACTCGGCAGACCTGCTCAAGCTGTTCGGCGAACGCCAGGACACCGGCATGGAGCACCAGCCAGCGAACGACCAGGACGAACTCGGCAAGCGTGAAATCGCCTGGCAGTTCTACAGCTCCCTCCGGCATGCCGAAGCGGCTCGACTGCTCGACGAGTTGGGTCTGTGAGGCGCGGCTGGCGGCTGGCAGCAATCGCGGCACTGGTCAGTGCTGGCGCCAGCGCCGAGGTCAACCGCGAGGCCTTTACCGAACCGCTGGCGGGGCTGAATGAGGCGCAACTGGAGACGTTCTTCCGTGGGCGCGGGCTGTTTCGTCAAGCGTGGGTCATCGCACCGTCGCGCGACGAAGCGGTGGATGGTCTCGGCCCGCTGTACAACCGCATCACCTGTATCGCCTGCCACCCGAAAAATGGCCGTGGCCAGGCACCGCTCAACGAGCAAGCGCCAATGCGCAGCATGCTGGTTCGCCTGTCGCTACCGGGGCGTGATGTCCATGGTGGCCCCAAGGCGCATCCGGCTTATGGCGATCAGTTGAACGAACAAGGTATCCCCGGCGTACGTGGCGAAGGCCAGGCACGGATGCTTTGGCGCGAAGAGCAGGTCACCCTCGGTTCCGGCGAAACAGTCAGTCTGCGCCGCGCGCAACTGAAATTCAGTGATCTGGCCTATGGCCCGCTGGGCGATATACAGACGTCCGCGCGAGTTGGCACAACGGTTTATGGCCTCGGCTTGCTCGACGCGGTCAGCGCAACGACCTTGCAGCGCATGGCTGCCGAGCGCAAACCCGATGGCGTACGCGGGCGGGTCAACCGGGTCTGGAGCGTCGAGCGCCAGCGCCTGGAGATTGGCCGCTTCGGCCTCAAGGCCAACCAGCCGGACCTGAACCAGCAGATCGCCAGCGCCCTGCATGGGGATATGGGTCTTACCTCACGGCTGTATCGCCAGGAAAATTGTGCCCCGCAGCAGAGCGCCTGCAAGCAGGCGGTCAACGGCGGTCAGCCGGAAGTGGATGCGATGCAACTGGGCGAGCTGCATTTCTACCTCTCGCACCTGGCGCCACCACCACGCCGGGATCGCGACAACGCCGAGGTACTGCGTGGCCAGCAACTGTTCACCGAGGCCGGGTGCAGCCTGTGTCACCGACCAAACCTGACCACCGCAGAGCATCCTGATTACACGATGCTCTCCCGGCGCAAGATCGAGCCCTACACCGACCTGTTGCTGCATGACATGGGCGAAGGACTGGCCGATGGCCGCGAGGACTACCTTGCCAGCGGCCGCGAGTGGCGCACGCCACCGTTGTGGGGCATTGGGCTGACGGAACAGATCAACTCCGGCGCCGGTTATCTGCATGATGGCCGCGCCCGCACATTGACCGAGGCGGTGTTATGGCATGGCGGTGAAGCAGCACTGGCACGGCAACGCTTTGCCGCGTTGCCGGCGGCGGATCGCGCAGCATTGATGGACTTTTTGCGCTCGCTTTAGCTACTGCACGGCCTGTCACCGTGGAACCCGAACCGTTGGATCCGTCGCAGAAACAATACTTGACCAATACGTTGATGATAAGCATTATCATTCGCTTCGCATTGCTCAGGTATCGCTGTGAGTCAGTCCCGGTTCAACACTGTATTCATCGCCCAGCGGGTCAGCCTGCTGCGGACCCTGCAGCGCATGGTCGACAACCCCAGCACCGCCGAAGACCTGCTGCAGGAAACCTACCTGCGCGTCACCCGGGCACTGGGCGAACGTCCGATCGAACACCTGGAGCCTTTCGTTTTCCAGACCGCCCGCAACCTGGCCCTCGACCATCTGCGCGCGCGTCGGGTGCACTCACGCAACCTGGTCGATGATGTACCCGAGCAGGTCCTGCACAACGTCGCGGCGCCCAGCAGCAGCGCCGAAGATGCCGCCCATGCCGAACAACTGCTCAAGCGCCTGAGCGTCAGCCTGGGTCAATTGACCCCGCGGCAACAACGGATTTTCATCCTCAGCCGCCTGCACGGTGCCAGTTACCTGGAAATTGCCGAGCAGCTCAACGTCTCGGCCAGCACGGTTCAGAAGGAACTGAAACTGATCATGGCCATCTGTGTCGGGGTTGCCAATCGTCTGAACCGCGATTGACCCTGGCTTGCCACGTACACCGTTACGCTTGATCATTACCCGCATTACAAGACCACCCAGGATGTACCGTGACCGATAGCGCCCCTCCTCGCCCTGCGCCGCCAGACCCGGCTGCCTGCGACAGTGCCATGGACCAGGCGCTGGACTGGCTGATCCGCCTGCAATGCGCCACCGCCGAAGACACCCAGGCCTTTGAAGCCTGGCTGGAAGCCGATCCCGCCAATGCCCAGGCCTATGTCGAAGCCGAAGCACTCTGGCACGGCGATACCTTGCGCCAGGTCGCCAACCAGGTGGCTCAGTCCCATCGCCCTTCACGCCTGGCGCGCTTGCGTCCGCACTGGAAGCCCCTGGCCGCGGCTGCCGTACTGCTGATCGGGGTGTTCACCCTCGGCAACCTACCGGTACGCCTGCAAGCCGATCATCTGACCGTGGTCGGCGAGCGCCAGCGCCTGCAACTGGAGGACGGTTCCAAGGTCCTGCTCAACACCAACTCCGCGTTCTCCAGCGACATCGACGCCCGTCAACGTGTCGCCCGCCTGTATCAGGGTGAAGCGTACTTCGAGGTTCCCGCAGGCCTTAACCAGCCACTGGAGCTGCAGGCAGGGCCACTGCGCGCCAGTGTCCGTGACAGCGATTTTGCCGTGCGCTACCTCGATGGCGAAGCTCAGGTACGCGTCCAACGCGGCGATGTCGACCTGCTGGCCAGCAGTGACCAGCGCATTCGCCTGTCCAGCGGCGACAGCATTCGCGTCGGGCCCAACGGTTTCGGCCAGCGCGAACGTGTCGACGCACAGAAGGACCTGGCCTGGGTCCAGGGCCGCCTGGTGTTCGAGAACTGCCCGCTGAACCAGGTACTGGCCGAGCTGCGTCGTTACTACCCGGGCCTGATCATTTCCCGCAACGCGCGCCTGGAGCAGGTCGCGGTCACCGGCAACTATCGCCTCGACCAACCGCTGGAAACCTTGCGTGCCCTGGCCCACATCACCTCGGCACAGTTGCACGAGTTCCCTGCGCTGGTCATTCTTAACTGACTGGAAAGTTTTTTTACGCGATTCCCTGAGGCGATACGTCTCGTTATAGCCAATGCAACTGATTCTTATTTTTGAATCAGCCAGCACCTATAACATTCGCGCGACAGGGAGCGCTTTCGATGCCAACCGGTTTCACTCGTCGGTCTTCAGACACCTCACGTACACCTGGCCTGCAGCGTTGCACGCTCTCCCTGTTGACCCTGGCGATGCTCGCCAGTGGCGCCTGCAGCCTGCCGGCGCTGGCCGCCGAACCAGCCCAGGCCAGCGCCCCGCGCATGGGTGACTACCGTTTTGCGATCAACCAGCAGCCGCTGGTATCGGCGCTCAATGCCTTTACCGCCGTGACCGGCTGGCAGGTCGGGCTGTCGGCCGAACTGGCAGAAGGCGTCGCCTCCCCTGGCGTGCAGGGCTCGCTGAAACCGGAGGCGGCCTTGCAGCGTCTGCTCGCCGGCACCGGCCTGAAGTACCGCACACTCAGCGCCGGCAACGTAGTGCTCGAACGCAGCAACTCCACCGCCATCGCCCTGCAACAGATCACCGTCAGCGCCACCCGTAGCGCCCAGGACATCAGTCAGGTGCCAAGCACGGTCTCGGTGCAGACCCGCGAACAACTCGACCGCCAGAACGTCAACAACATCAAGGAACTGGTGCGCTACGAGCCTGGCGTGTCGGTGAGCGGCACCGGCCAGCGCAGCGGCCTGAATGGCTACAACATTCGCGGTATCGATGGTGAGCGGATTCTCACCCAGATCGATGGCGTGGCCGTTCCAGACGGCTTCTTCAACGGCCCGTACGCCCAGACCCAGCGCAACTACGTCGACCCGGAAATCGTCAAACGTGTGGAGATCCTTCGCGGTCCGGCCTCTGTGCTATACGGCAGCAACGCAATCGGCGGAGCCGTGAGCTACTTCACCCTTGACCCTGAGGACATCATCAAGCCGGGCCAGGACGCCGGTGCACGCCTGAAGACCGGCTACAGCTCGGCTGATGAAAGCTGGCTGACCTCCGGCACTGTCGCCGGCCGCCACGGCGAGTTCGATGGTTTGCTGCACCTGAGCCAGCGCAACGGGCATGAAACCGAGTCCTACTACGGCGACAACAATGGCATCGGCCTGGACCGTACCGGCGCCAACCCGCAAGACGTGCGCACTACCAACGTCCTGGCCAAACTGGGTTGGGATTACGCTGACGATGCACGTTTTGCACTGACCTACGAGAACTACAAGGACGATCGCGACAGCAATCAGAAGAGCGCCATCGGTGGCCCGTTCAATCTTGGCCAGCCACTGGGTATGTACCGCTCGCGTACCGGCAATGAAACCGTCACCCGTGAACGCTTCGGCATCGCCCACGATTTCGCCGTGAACAGTCTGGTTGCCGACCACGTCAAGTGGAGCCTGAACTACCAGATCGGCAAGACCGACCAGAGCACCGAGGAAATTTACGCGCCCTTCACCCGTGAAGTACTACGTACTCGCGACACTACCTACAAGGATCGTCAGTGGGTTTTCGATGCCCAACTGGACAAGGCATTCAGCATCGGTGAAACCGAGCATCTGCTGACCTACGGCACTACCCTCAAGCAACAGAAGGTCACCGGTTCGCGCAGTGGACAGGGTACCTGCCTGGCCGTCGGCCGTGGCTGTACTGCCGTGGGTGCCGACAGCCCCAGTGATCGCCTGCTGAAATCCAGCGATTTCCCCGATCCAACCGTCAACACCTACAGCCTGTTCGCCCAGGATGAGATCCGCTGGAATCAGTGGACCTTCCTGCCTGGCGTGCGCTACGACTACACCCAGCTCAAGCCGCACCTGACCGAAGAGTTCCTGCGCACGGTTAATCCGGCCAATAGCTATGACACCAACGATGACGAGAAAACCTGGCATCGCCTGTCGCCCAAGCTCGGTGTGACCTATGCCTTCAACGACAACTACACCTGGTACGGCCAGTACGCCGAAGGGTTCCGCACACCGACCGCCAAGGCGCTGTACGGCCGCTTCGAGAACCTGTCCACCGGTTACGTTGTCGAGCCAAACCCGGACCTTGAACCAGAGAAAAGCAAGAGCTACGAAACCGGTCTGCGCGGTAACTTCGACGCGGGCAATTTCGATGTCGCGGTGTTCTACAACAAGTACCGCGATTTCATCGACGAAGACGCGATTGCTCCCGGTTCACTGTCCAGCGTGTTCCAGACCAACAACATCAAGCACGCCACCATCAAGGGCGTGGAGTTCAAGGGTCGTCTGAACCTCGATCACTTCGGTGCTGCACAAGGCCTCTACACCCAGGGCTCGGTGGCCTATGCCTATGGTCGCAACGATGACACCGGCCAACCCCTAAACAGCGTCAACCCGCTGACTGGCGTACTGGGGCTGGGCTACGAGCAGGACCAATACGGCGCATTGCTGAGCTGGACCCTGGTCAAAAACAAGGACCGCGTCGACAACAACACCTTCAAGGCCCCGGACGGCACCAGTGGCCAGTTCAAGACTCCAGGCTATGGTGTGCTTGACCTTGCCGGCTTCTACAAGGTCAGCGATGACGTCACCATCAACGCCGGCCTGTACAACCTGACCGACAAGAAATACTGGCAGTGGGACGACGTCCGTGGCTACGACGGTGTCGGCGAAGCCGGGGCGGTCAACCCCGCCAACCTCGATCGCCTGACCATGCCTGGCCGCAACTTCGCCATCAACCTGATCTGGGATATCTGAAGCCCTGGCGGGGCAAGCGCCCACTCTGTAGGCGCTTGCCCCGCGATGAGGTGAGGTTTTTTTACTGTCGCGCGTCTACTTGTTCGTCTAGTAACTAGGCACGCCCATTTCGCAAGGAATCACCATGACCGCCGCAACCACCACCGAACGCGCCAGCCTGCGTTCGCAACGCCTGAACCAGCTGACCCATGCCCCGCATACCGAGCTGGACGCCCTGGTCAAATCCCACGCGCCGTTCGAAACCCGCGAAAGTTTCGCCCGCTTCGTCGTTGCCCAGTACCTGTTCCAGAATGAACTCAAGGCGCTGTACACCAACCCTGAGCTGATCGCCATCGTCCCGGACCTGGCCGAACGCTGCCGCGCCGAACAGGCTGGTCTGGACCTGGCTGACCTCAATACCGAGATTCCCGCCGACTTCGCCGGTGCCGTGCAGAACCCGAGCCTGGGCGAAGCCATGGGCTGGATCTTCGTTTCCGAAGGCTCCAAGCTCGGCGCCGCTTTCCTGATCAAGCGTGCAGTGGGACTGGGCTTGTCCGATAGCTTCGGTGCCCGTCACCTGGGCGAGCCGGCCGGTGGCCGTGCCGAGGGCTGGAAGCAGTTCACGCGCATCCTCGACGGCCTGGAACTGAGCGCCGAGGAAGAAGCCAAGGCTGAACAAGGCGCCGTGGCTGCATTCGAGCGCTTCACCGAATTGCTCAAACACGCCTACGCGACTGCGCCTAAAGCCGAACTGGCCTGATGCGTCGTACCCGGTTACCCTCGTGGTAACCGGGCCTTACCCGTGCAACCGACGACGCCATGACCCGCCCCTCTCGCTCGAAACTCTCACGCTTGCTGTTTGGCCTGCTGGCCTACGTCAGCCTGGCCATCGGCCTGGTGGCAATCGTCGTGCCTGGCTTGCCCACTACCGAATTCATTCTCCTTGCCGCCTGGGCCGCCACCCGCAGCTCCCCGCGTCTGAGCGCCTGGCTGGAAAACCATCGGCTGTTCGGCCCGATCCTGCACAACTGGCGTAATGGCAAGGTCATCCAGCGCCGCGCCAAACTCAGCGCCACCATCAGCATGCTGCTGTGTGCCAGCGTGATGCTGGTGTTCCTCGAACACCGCTGGCCGGTATTTCTCGCCATCGGCGGCATGGCCCTGGGCAACCTGTGGATCTGGTCGCGGCCAGAAGCCGCACCCTTGAGCCTCGATGACCGCTCATCGGCCCGCACTCATGGTTAACGCTATAAAGCCGATGCCCTGATATCGCTAAATGGATGTGGCGAATCGAACCGCCTGCTTGGTTCGGTCCCCCCTTGCCTGTCCCTTAGCGAGTACGTCCATGTTCGACACGCTCTCGATCCGCCTGAAAATCGTTTTGCTCTCCGGCCTGTGCCTGCTCGGCGTGGTCGCGCTGGTGGTCGGTATCAACCTTTATCAGTCCCACCAGAGCGATGAGCTGGTCGGCGAAGCCAGCACCACCATGCTCACCGGCAATGTCCAGGCGCTCCTGCAGGCCCGCGCCGGGGAAAAAGCCGAGATGCTGCGGCGCACCTTCAGCGACAGCCAGACCGTCATCACCGCCCTCGCCGACCAGGTTCAGGACTTGCAGCAGCTGGCCCGCGACCGCGGCCTGAGCAGCGCTGATCTGCGCGAGGCAATCAACCAGAGCCTGGCCACCAGCTTCAAACGCAACCCGAAAGTGCTCGGTATCTGGCTGGCGTTCGAGCCCCAGGCCATGAACGCTGACGACAGCGCCTTTGCCAACGATGCCAAGCACATGAGCAACGAAAGCGGGCGTTTCGCCAGTTACTGGAGCCGCGCTCAAGGCGAGGCGCTGAACACCGTGATCAGTGATGTCGACCTGAACAAGACCGACCTCAACCTCAGCGGCACGCCGTACAACGTCTGGTACACCTGCTCGCTGCACAGCACCCGCCCTTGCCTGCTCGAACCCTACGCCGACACCGTCGGTGGCAAGCAGATGCTGATGACCAGCATCACCGTGCCGCTGCTGCAAAACGGCAAGGTGATTGCCGTGGCAGGTGTGGATATTTCCCTCGACGCCCTCCAGTCCGCAGCCGCCCAGGCCCAGCAGGCGCTGTTCGACGGTGCTGGGCACTTGATGATCGTCTCTCCCAGCGGCTTGCTGGCGGCCAACAGCGATGATGCCGGCAAGGTCGGCAAGAATATCGGTCAGACCCTCGGCCTGGACGGCCAGCAGGCGGTACAGAAACTCGCGGGCAACCAGCCACTGATCCTTGAGCAGGGCGAGACCATCCGCGCGGTCAATCCTGTGCAACCCATCGCCGACAGCAAAGCCTGGGGCATCGTCATCGACCTGCCCAAGCAAGTGCTGCTGGCCGATGCCATCAGCCTGCAATCGACCCTTGAGCAAGCCCGCACCAGCGGCACACTCAAGGTCGTACTGTTTGCCACCCTGGCCGGTCTGGGCGGTTTGCTGCTGATGTGGCTGACCGCAACCGGCGTGACCCGGCCGCTGAATACCGTGGCCAACATGCTCGAAGACATTGCCAGCGGTGACGGCGACCTCACCCAGCGCCTGCGCTATGCCCGCAAGGATGAATTGGGCCGACTGACCTCGGGCTTCAACCGCTTCCTCGACAAGCTGCAGCCGACCATCGCCCAGATCAAGCAGAGCATCACCCAGGCGCGCACTACCGCCGACCAGTCCTCGGCCATCGCCCGACGTACCAGTGAGGGCATGCAGGTGCAGTTCCGCGAGATCGATCAGGTTGCCACCGCTTCCAACGAAATGAGCGCCACCGCCCACGACGTTGCCAACAGTGCCGCCAGCGCCGCCGATGCTGCGCGTGGTGCCGACCGCTCAGCCAGGGACGGGATGGCAATCATTGAACGCAGCACCCGCGACATCACCGTGCTGGCCGAGGAAGTGAGCAAGGCGGTGGGCGAAGTCGAAGTGCTGGCGCAGAACAGCGAAAAGATCGGCTCGGTGCTGGAAGTCATCCGCAGCATCGCCGAGCAGACTAACCTGCTGGCCCTCAACGCTGCGATCGAAGCGGCGCGTGCCGGTGAGAGCGGCCGCGGCTTTGCCGTGGTTGCCGATGAAGTGCGCAATCTGGCGCGCCGCACCCAGGACTCGGTCGAAGAAATCCGCCAGGTGATCGAACGCATCCAGAGCAACACCCGCGAAGTGGTGGCGACCATGCATTCGAGCCACGGCAAGGCGCAGGAGAATGCTGGCCAGATCCACCAGGCCGTCGAAGCTCTGGACCGGATCAGCGAGGCGGTGACTGTCATCAGCGACATGAACCTGCAGATCGCCAGTGCCGCCGAACAGCAAAGTGCGGTGGCCGAAGAGGTCAATCGCAACGTCTCGGCGATCCGTGGCGTGACCGAGACCTTGACCGGTCAGGCAGCTGAATCGGCCCAGGTGAGCAGCCAGCTCAACACCTTGTCGTCACAGCAGATGGCCTTGATGGATCAGTTCAGAGTCTGAATTGATGCTGTGGTGTAGGAGCGGATTTATCCGCGATGGACTGCGTAGCAGGCCCATTTTGGGGCCGCGATGCGCCCCATCGCGGATAAATCCGCTCCTACAGGGTCAGATGCCCCGCATACAGGCTATACGCCGCCACCGCAGCCCCGATCACCACCCCCGCAAAAATCAGCTTTTCCCAATGGGTAAACAGCGCCTGGCCCTGCTCATGCTTGGCCCGGGCAAACAGGATCACCCCTGGTGCGTACAGCAGTGCCGACAGCAGCAGGTACTTCAAACCACCGGCATACAGCAGCCAGACCGCATAGACCAGGGCGATACCCGCAATCACCAGGTCCTTGCGCCGCGCCCCGGCATGGCCCTGGTAGGACTCCCCCCGCACCGCCAGCAATACCGCATAGGCCGCCGACCACAGATAGGGCACGAGGATCATCGACGACGCCAGGTAGATCAGGCTGGTGTAGGTGCCGGCCGAGAACAACGTGATCAGCAGGAACAGCTGAATCATGATGTTGGTCATCCACAGCGCATTGGCCGGCACGTGATTGGCGTTTTCCTTGGCCAGAAAACGCGGCATGGTCTGGTCGCGGGCGGTGGCAAAGAGAATTTCGGCGCAAAGCAAAGCCCAGGACAACAAGGCGCCGAGCAGTGAAATCGCCAGGCCAATGCTGATCAGTAACGCCCCCCAAGGGCCGACGATATGCTCCAGCACCGAAGCCAGCGACGGGTTCTGCAGGGCCGCAAGCTCCGGCTGGGTCATGACCCCAAGCGACAGCACGTTGACCAGCACCAGCAAGGCCAGCACGCCAATGAAGCCGATGACCGTGGCCTTGCCCACGTCCGAGCGCTTCTGCGCCCGGCCCGAATAGACACTGGCGCCTTCGATGCCGATGAACACGAACACGGTCACCAGCATCATGTTGCGCACCTGGTCGAGCACGCTGCCGAACTTGGGGTTGCTCAGCCCCCAGATGTCACGGGTGAAAATGTCGGCACGGAAGGCCACCGCAGCAATGACGATGAACATCACCAGCGGCACGATCTTGGCCACAGTGGTCACCTGGTTGATGAACGCGGCCTCCTTGATCCCGCGCAGCACCAGAAAATGCACGGCCCACAGCAGCAGTGAGGCACAGGCGATGGCGATCGGCGTGTTGCCCTCGCCGAACACCGGAAAATAAAACCCAAGCGTGCTGAACAGCAGGACGAAGTAGCCGACGTTACCGAGCCAGGCGCTGATCCAGTAGCCCCAGGCAGACGAGAAACCCATGTAATCGCCGAAGCCGGCCTTGGCGTAGGCATAAACCCCCGAGTCGAGCTCCGGCTTGCGGTTGGCCAGGGTCTGGAACACGAAGGCCAGGGCCAACATGCCCACCGCAGTAATGCCCCAGCCAATCAGCACCGCGCCGACATCGGCACGGGCGGCCATGTTCTGCGGCAAGGAGAAAATCCCGCCACCGATCATCGACCCGACCACCAGCGCGATCAACGCACCCAGGCGCAGCTTTTGTCCAGGTTCGGACATGCAAATCCCCTTTCTGTCTCGTCTTTGTAACCTCAGGGGTACACCCTGAGTTAAATATATGTGGAGTCTAGGCGTTTATAAATATTCCGTCTTTAAAACTCTATCCTTCATAACTATGGCGCCTATACCTAGCGAACTAAATGGTGAGTTTTGTGCACTACTGCCGCTGCAACAAGTAAATACTAGAAAATTCTTGTCAAAAATTTGCGAAACCTGTGAAACGGGCTAGCTTCAATTCTCGCAGGCTGTCAGAGCGAATGCTCTAAAACACCATGGAGGTGCCTGTGCACGAGGCTTGCAGCAGTGCCATCGGCATACTCCGGGGGGAGCTTTTTCAGTCAATGACAGCAACGGATGGCCCTATTAACTGACCTGAATCAGCTCATGAATACGTCGCTGGATTTACTCTAGCGTCATCTCTTCTCCTGATACGGAGTTATTCGATGTCAGACGCTCCCGGAAAACTACGACTTGGTGCACTGGTGGCACTTGTAGTCGGTTCTATGATCGGCGGCGGTATCTTTTCGCTGCCACAAAACATGGCTGCAAGTGCTGATGTAGGCGCTGTGCTGATCGGCTGGGGCATCACCGCAATCGGGATGCTGACCCTGGCCTTTGTGTTCCAGACCCTGGCCAACCGAAAGCCGGACCTCGACGGCGGGGTGTATGCCTATGCCAAGGCCGGATTCGGCGACTACATGGGCTTCTCGTCTGCCTGGGGGTACTGGATCAGTGCCTGGCTGGGCAACGTCGGCTACTTCGTGCTGTTGTTCAGTACCCTGGGCTACTTCTTCCCGATCTTTGGCGAGGGCAACACCCCGGCCGCCATCATCGGCGCCTCGGTGCTGCTCTGGGCAGTACACTTTCTGGTACTGCGCGGGATCAAGGAAGCGGCCTTCATCAACCTGGTCACCACCGTGGCCAAGGTCGTGCCACTGGCCCTGTTCATCCTGATTGCGCTGTTCGCCTTCAAACTGGACATCTTCACCGCTGACATCTGGGGCACCATGAACCCCGACCTGGGCAGCGTGATGAACCAGGTGCGCAACATGATGCTGGTCACCGTCTGGGTGTTCATCGGTATCGAAGGCGCGAGCATCTTCTCGGCCCGGGCGGAAAAACGTTCGGACGTGGGTAAGGCTACCGTCATCGGCTTCATCACCGTGCTGCTGTTCCTGGTGCTGGTCAACGTGCTGTCGCTGGGCATCATGACTCAGCCCGAACTGGCCAAACTGCAGAACCCTTCCATGGCCGCCGTGCTTGAGCACGTGGTGGGTCACTGGGGTGCGGTGCTGATCAGTGTCGGTTTGATCATCTCGCTGCTGGGTGCCCTGCTCTCCTGGGTGCTGCTGTGCGCCGAGATCATGTTCGCAGCCGCCAAAGACCACACCATGCCGGAGTTCCTGCGCCGCGAGAACGCCAACCATGTACCGGCCAATGCCCTGTGGCTGACCAACGCCATGGTGCAGATCTTCCTGGTCATCACCCTGTTCTCGGCCAGTACCTACCTGTCGCTGATCTACCTCGCCACCTCAATGATCCTGGTGCCTTACCTGTGGTCGGCGGCCTACGCCCTGCTCCTGGCAGTGCGCGGTGAGACTTACGAGAACGCCATGGCCGAACGCAAGAAAGACCTGATCATCGGCGGTATCGCCCTGATCTACGCGATCTGGCTGCTGTATGCCGGTGGCGTGAAATACCTGCTGCTCTCCGCCCTGCTTTATGCCCCTGGCGTGATCCTGTTCGCCAAGGCCAAGCGCGAGGTCGGCCAACCGATTTTTACCAACGTGGAGAAGTTGCTGTTCGCCGCTGTAGTCGTCGGCGCCCTGGTGGCTGCTTACGGTCTCTATGACGGCTTCCTGACTCTTTAAACCCGAATTTGTTACTTGGAGGTAAGAACCATGTCCACCGATAAAGTTAAGTACGGCGTCCATTCCGAAGCCGGCAAACTGCGCAAAGTGATGGTCTGCTCCCCTGGCCTGGCGCACCAGCGCCTGACGCCGAGCAACTGCGACGAGCTGCTGTTCGACGACGTCATCTGGGTCAATCAGGCCAAGCGCGACCACTTCGATTTCGTCACCAAAATGCGTGAGCGCGGCATCGAAGTGCTGGAAATGCACAACCTGCTGACCGATATCGTTGCAAACCCTGAAGCGCTGAAATGGATCCTCGACCGCAAGATCACCCCGGATACCGTCGGTATCGGTCTGACCAACGAAGTGCGCAGCTGGCTCGAAGGTCTTGAGCCACGCCATCTGGCCGAGTTCCTGATCGGCGGTGTGGCCGGTGAGGACATGCCAGAAAGCGAAGGCTCCGGCGTGATCAAGATGTACCGCGACTACCTGGGTCACTCCAGCTTCCTGCTCGACCCACTGCCGAACACCCAGTTCACCCGTGACACCACTTGCTGGATTTACGGCGGCGTGACCCTGAACCCGATGTACTGGCCGGCGCGACGTCAGGAAACCCTGCTGACCACCGCCATCTACAAGTTCCACCCTGAGTTTACCGGGGCCGACTTTGAAGTCTGGTACGGCGACCCTGATGTAGAACATGGCAAAGCCACCCTCGAAGGCGGCGACGTCATGCCAATCGGCAACGGCGTCGTGCTGATCGGTATGGGCGAGCGCACTTCACGTCAGGCCATCGGCCAACTGGCGCAATCGCTGTTCGCCAAAGGCGCTGTAGAGAAAGTCGTCGTGGCCGGCCTGCCAAAATCCCGCGCCGCCATGCACCTGGACACCGTGTTCAGCTTCTGCGACCGCGACCTGGTGACGGTCTTCCCGGAAGTGGTCAAGGAAATCGTACCGTTCGTCATCCGCCCGGACAGCAGCAAGCCTTACGGCATGGACGTGCGCCGCGAGAACAAAACCTTCCTCGACGTGGTAGCCGAGTCTCTCAACCTGAAGAAACTGCGCGTCGTCGAAACCGGCGGCAACAGCTTCGCTGCCGAACGCGAGCAGTGGGACGACGGTAACAACGTGGTGGCCGTGGAGCCAGGCGTGGTCATCGGCTACGACCGCAACACCTACACCAACACCCTGCTGCGCAAAGCCGGTGTCGAAGTCATCACCATCAGCGCCGGGGAACTGGGCCGCGGTCGCGGCGGCGGTCACTGCATGACCTGCCCAATCGTTCGCGACCCTATCGACTACTGAAACGACCATCAACCCGGCCGCACCTACCCGGTGCCGGCCGGGCCGATCACCGCATCCAAGGAGAATCATCATGGCGTTCAACATTCACAACCGTAACCTGCTGAGCCTGGAACACCACACCCCTCGCGAGTTGCGCTACCTGCTGGACCTGTCCCGCGACCTGAAACGTGCCAAGTACACCGGCACCGAGCAGCAACACCTCAAAGGCAACAACATCGCGCTGATCTTCGAGAAAACCTCGACCCGCACCCGATGCGCTTTTGAAGTCGCCGCCTACGACCAGGGCGCCAACGTCACCTACATCGACCCCAACTCCTCGCAGATCGGCCACAAAGAAAGCATGAAGGACACCGCACGGGTCCTCGGCCGCATGTATGACGCCATCGAGTACCGTGGTTTCAAACAGGAAATCGTCGAAGAGCTGGCCAAGTTCGCCGGCGTACCGGTGTTCAACGGTCTGACCGACGAATACCACCCGACCCAGATGATTGCCGACGTGCTGACCATGCGTGAGCATGCCGACAAGCCGATCCACGAGATCAGCTACGTGTACCTGGGCGATGCCCGTAACAACATGGGTAACTCGCTGCTGCTGATCGGTGCCAAACTCGGTATGGACGTGCGCATCTGCGCTCCTAAAGCGCTGTGGCCACACGACGACCTGGTTGCCCGTTGCAAAGGCTACGCAGAAGAAAGCGGCGCGCGCATCACCCTGACCGAAGACCCGAAAGCTGCGGTCAAGGGCGTCGACTTCATCCACACCGACGTCTGGGTGTCGATGGGCGAGCCGAAAGAAGCCTGGGCTGAGCGCGTCAGCCTGATGAAGCCCTATCAGATCAACACTGCGGTACTGAAAGCGACCGGCAATCCGAACGTGAAGTTCATGCACTGCCTGCCAGCGTTCCATAACTCCGACACCAAAGTCGGCAAACAGATCGCCGAGCAGTATCCGAATCTGAAAAACGGCATTGAAGTCACCGACGACGTGTTCGAATCGCCAGCCTGCATCGCCTTCGAGCAAGCGGAAAACCGCATGCACACCATCAAGGCCATCCTGGTTTCGACCCTCGCCGACCTGTAACCATCGACTGGCCCCTGTGGAACACCTGTTCCACTGTAGGAGCGGATTTATCCGCGAATGCGTCGAATCAGGCATCGCCAGTGCGGCGACGGACGCCTTCGCGGATAAATCCGCTCCTACAGGGTTCAAGCTGTTCCCGGGGCCATCGCCTCTATTCGCTTCGCTAAAGGACACTTCATCATGCGTATCGTTGTTGCATTGGGCGGTAACGCCCTGCTGCGCCGTGGCGAACCCATGACTGCGGACAATCAGCGCGCCAATATCCGCATCGCCACCGAGCAGATCGCCAAGATCCATCCGGGCAACGAACTGGTCATCGCTCACGGCAATGGCCCGCAAGTGGGCCTGCTGTCGCTGCAAGCGCAATCCTACAAGCCGGACGAAGCCTATCCGCTGGACGTCCTCGGGGCTGAAACCGAAGGCATGATCGGCTACATCATCGAGCAAGAGCTGGGCAACCTGCTGGCCTTTGAAGTGCCGTTCGCCACCCTGCTGACCCAGGTTGAAGTCGATGGCAAGGACCCGGCTTTCCAGAAGCCGTCCAAGCCGATCGGGCCGGTCTACTCCAAAGAAGATGCCGAGCGTCTGGCCGCAGAAAAAGGCTGGGCCATTGCCCCGGACGGCGACAAATTCCGTCGCGTCGTCGCCAGCCCTCGGCCAAAACGAATTTTCGAAATCCGTCCGATCAAATGGCTGCTTGAAAAAGGCACCGTGGTGATCTGTGCCGGTGGCGGTGGCATCCCGACCATCTACGACCAGAGCGGCAAGGTCCTCAGTGGCGTAGAGGCAGTGATCGACAAAGACCTGTGCTCGTCCTTGCTGGCTCAACAGCTGGAGGCCGACCTGCTGGTTATCGCCACCGACGTCGACGGCGCTTACATCGACTGGGGCAAACCCACCCAGAAAGCGGTCGCCGAGGCCCATCCGGATGAGCTGGAGCGTCTTGGTTTTGCTGCCGGCTCCATGGGGCCGAAAGTTCAGGCTGCCTGCGAATTTGCCCGTGAAACCGGCAAAGTGGCGGTCATCGGCTCGCTAGCCGATATCGAAGGCATCGTCCAGGGCACCAAAGGCACGCGTGTGACTACTGCCAAGCCTGGAATAAGCTACCGTTGATGCAGTTGGGCGGACCTCGGGTCCGCCCGTTTCAACCCTCCAGAGGAGCCTGCCATGGCCACATTCGCCCCCGGTCAATTGCACATCGAGCGCCATGCGCTGACCAAAGACGATGTCAGTTACGACATCACCCTCAATTACGAAGTCTTCACAGACCCGAGCAAAGGCAAAGGCATGCAGTTCACGATGCATGGCTCGATTCAAGGCAAGGACTTGAAGGAGACCTTCTTCCTGCCCAAGGAGGAAGCTTATAACTTCGCCAGCAACGTAACAAAAATCGCTGAAAAGTACGGTATCCCCAAACACCTGAGCAACATCGGTTCCGTGCACAAGCACTACGACCTGATGTTCGAAGATATTCGTGTTCAACTGAACATGAAATCTGGCGACCCAATCAAGCCGGAACATTTCGAGTAACGACTCGGACCTCATCGCCGGCAAGGCCGGCTCCTACAGGTTCTGCAGGCACCGCCCTTGTGGGAGCCGGCCTCGCCGGCGATTCGACCGCAAAGCGGTCGCAAGGCATACTTGCCCTCTTCGGCAGCCTTGAACACCTCTCCCCATGCGCATCCACGTCAGCTTCATCGACCGCGTCGGCATCACCCAGGAAGTGCTGGCCCTGCTCGGTGCCCGCAACCTCAATCTGGACGCGGTGGAGATGGTGCCGCCAAACGTTTACATCGACGCCCCGACCCTCAGCCCAGCCGTGCTCGAAGAACTGCACGACGCGCTGTTGGAAGTGCGTGGCGTGCAGTCGGTGGACGTGGTCGACATTCTCCCCGGCCAACGCCGCCATCTGCAGCTCGATGCCCTGCTGGCCGCCATGAGCGACCCGGTGCTGGCCGTGGACAGTGCCGGCCAGGTGCTGCTGGCCAACCCCGCGCTGATCGCCCTGTGCGGCCGTGAGTCGGCCGGGCGTTCGGTAGGCGAGCTGTTCGATGACCCCGCGCTGCTGCAGGCCCTGGTGGACAACAACTTCCACCTGCCGATGCGCGAAATGCAGCTCAACGGCCAGAGCCTGCTGCTCGATGCCACCCCTATCACCCATGCTGGCGGCCTGCTGACCCTCTACCCGCCCAACCGCATGGGCGAACGCCTGTCGGCCCTGCACCACGAACATGCCGAAAGCTTCGATGCACTTCTCGGCGAGTCCCCGGCGATCCGCACCCTCAAAGTCCGCGCCCTGCGCGTCGCGACCCTCGACGCGCCACTGCTGGTGCATGGCGAGACAGGCACCGGCAAAGAGCTGGTGGCTCGCGCCTGCCATGCCACCAGCAGCCGCCACACGGCGCCATTCCTTGCCCTCAACTGCGCAGCGCTGCCCGAGAGCCTGGCCGAGAGCGAACTGTTCGGCTATGCACCCGGCGCGTTCACCGGCGCGCAGCGTGGTGGCAAACCCGGGCTGATGGAACTGGCCAACCAGGGCACGGTGTTTCTCGACGAGATTGGTGAGATGTCACCTTACCTGCAGGCCAAACTGTTGCGCTTTCTCAGTGACGGCAGCTTCCGCCGCGTGGGAGGCGACCGTGAGGTGAAGGTCGATGTGCGCATCATCAGCGCCACCCACCGCGACCTGGAGCGCATGGTCGCCGAAGGCACCTTCCGTGAAGACCTGTTCTACCGCCTCAACGTGCTCAACCTGCAGGTGCCGCCACTGCGCGAGCGTGGCCAGGACATCCTCATGCTCGCGCACTATTTCATGCAGCAGGCCTGCACGCAGATCCAGCGCCCGGCCTGCCGCCTGACACCAGCCACCCACTCGGCACTGCTGGCCAACCCCTGGCCGGGCAACGTACGCCAGCTGCAGAACGTGATATTCCGTGCTGCGGCCATCTGTGAAAGCAACCTGGTGGACATCGGCGACCTGGACATCGCCGGGACCTCGGTAGCGCGCGGTCAGGATGGTGAGGTGGCGAGCCTGGAACAGGCCGTGGGTGATTTCGAGCGCGAGCTGCTGCAGCGTCTATATGTCAGTTATCCGTCCACCCGGCAGTTGGCGGGGCGCTTGCAGACATCGCACACTGCCATTGCCCAGCGGTTGCGCAAATATGGCATTCCAGACAAAGCCTGAATTGTTCGATGTAAGCCTTTTTACCTACAGGGCAAAATCGCAAGGTTATTCAGAATTTTCCTAGCCGTAGAGTGCTGACATTGCCCATAAACTCGCCCCCCTCAAAGGCGTCCCCAGGCAATGTTCGCCTCTAATCAGAGCAAAGAGTAATCTGAATGCTTGCACTCGATTTCTACGGCACACTTGTGGCCGCTTCCCTGGTGCTTCTACTTGGGCGCGGGCTTGTTACACGCGTTGGTTTCTTGCGCACTTACAATATCCCCGAACCGGTAGCCGGGGGGCTGCTGGTTGCCCTGCTGCTTCTGGGACTGCGCGCCATGGAGCTGCACGTTCAGTTTGAGACGTCCCTGCAAACGCCCTTGATGTTGGCTTTTTTTGCCACCATCGGTTTGAGTGCCGATATCTCGAGTTTGAAGAAAGGTGGACGCATAGTCGGTATTTTCCTGCTGGCAGTCACCGGACTGTTGCTGGTCCAGAACGCCATGGGTATCGCCCTGGCCAAGGCGCTGGGGCTCGATCCCTTGATGGGCTTGCTGTCCGGCTCGATTTCCTTGTCGGGCGGTCACGGCACGGGCGCTGCGTGGGGCGCGACCTTCAGTGAGAAATACGGCCTGGCGTCCGCCAGTGAGCTGGCACTGGCCGCTGCCACGTTTGGCCTGGTGCTGGGCGGGCTGATTGGCGGGCCGGTTGCACGCCTGCTCATCAAGCGTGTGCAGACACCCGGCATGGATCATGAAATGCCCCGCGTGCCAAAGGGCTTTGAACAGCCGAACAAAGAGCGTTTGATTACGCCCTTCACAATGATCGAGACGCTCGCGCTGATCGCAGTCAGTCTGATGGCAGGCACCCTCTTGAATAGCCTGCTGCACGGCACCGCATTCGAATTGCCGACATTTGTTTGCGTCTTGTTTGTGGGTGTCCTGCTGCGCAACGGACTTTCAATATTAGGCGTGTATCAAGTATTCGAGCGCGAAGTTTCAGTATTGGGCAACGTCAGTTTGTCGCTATTTCTGGCGATCGCGCTGATGTCGCTCAAGCTATGGGATCTGGCCGCACTGGCATTGCCATTCTTCATTCTGCTGGCTGCACAGACACTGGTCATGGCGCTGTTTGCGATATTCGTGACGTTCCGGATCATGGGCAGCAATTACGATGCAGCCGTATTGGCTGCAGGGCATTGCGGGTTCGGTCTTGGTGCAACGCCAACGGCCATCGCCAACATGCAGGCCGTTACGCAACGCTTCGGGCCGTCGCAGATAGCCTTCCTGGTGGTACCGATGGTCGGCGCGTTCTTCATCGACATCGTCAATGTCATCGTGATCAAGTTGTACCTGGCGTTGCCATTCTTCGTCGCCATTTGAAATCCGGTTCAGTGTTCAGGCCCTTGCGCAAAGAATTCCGCGCAAGGGCCGTATCGAAAACGCTACACCGTAACGAATCTGTTCCACCCCCATGCAAGTCCCCATATGCAAGGGGTTGATCCTCCGAATCTTTTCCTCACCTTCCGATCCGTAGCGTTTTCATTCCATCAGAATGAGCGAACTTTCACATAAATATCTCAACATACTGATTTTTAAGCATTTTTTGATACTGGCCGTGTTTTTGCTAAGGAATTCTCAACCCAAGAGCGCGGACGTACCGCGCCCAACGCCCTGCTTCCCGAGGATTCCCCATGAGCGAGTTGCGTTTCACCGAAGATCACGAATGGCTGCGCGTCGAAGCCGACGGCAGTGTCACCGTGGGCATCACTGCCTTCGCCCAAAACGCCCTCGGCGATGTGGTCTACGTGCAATTGCCGGAGCTGCAGAACTAC
>JAVXRI010000073.1:0-29398 GCA_036643775.1 Pseudomonas sp.
AGGAGCGAAGTTTTATTGGGCGATGGTCTTCACCGAAATTCCCCGCTCAAGCGGCGTCGAGCGTCCGTAGATGTCCTCGAAACGCTCGATATCATCCTCACCCAGGTAACTGCCCGACTGCACTTCGATGATCTCCAACGGGATCTTGCCCGGGTTGCGCAGGCGGTGCACCGAGGCGATCGGGATGTAGGTGGACTGGTTTTCAGTGAGCAGGAAGATGTTCTCGTCGCAGGTCACCTCGGCCGTACCCGACACCACGATCCAGTGTTCGGCACGGTGGTGGTGCATCTGCAGCGACAGGCAGGCCCCCGGCTTGACGGTGATGTGCTTGACCTGGAAACGCCCACCCATGTCCACCGAGTCGTAGGAGCCCCACGGCCGGTACACTTCGCAGTGGTTCTGGGTTTCGCTGCGGCCCTGTTCGTTGAGGGTGTTGACCAGCTGTTTGACGCCCTGGACCTTGTCCTTGTGGGCAATCATCATGGCGTCCTTGGTCTCGACCACGACGATGTTCTCCAGGCCGATCACCGACACCAGTTTGCCGTTGCCGTGGATCATGCAGTTGCGGCTGTCCTGGACGACGACGTCGCCCTTGGTGACGTTGCCATTGCTGTCTTTCTCGTGCACATCCCACAGCGACGACCAGCAACCGACATCGCTCCAGCCAGCACTGAGCGGCACCACGCAGGCGCGCTGGGTCTTTTCCATCACTGCATAGTCGATGGAGTTGTCCGGGCAGCAGGCAAACGTGGCATCGTCGATGCTCAGGTTGTCACCTTCTTCCTGGCTACGCTCCAGGGTCAGCAGGCACGTGTCGTAAATGTCCGGGTCATGTTTTTTCAGCTCTTCGAGGAAGCGGCTGGCGCGGAACAGGAACATGCCGCTGTTCCAGAAATAGCCACCGGCCTGGACGAACTCCTTGGCGCGTTTCTCATCCGGTTTCTCGACGAACTGGGCGACCCGGCTGACGCCTTCAGGCAGCAATGCATCCTGGCTCGATCGGATATAGCCATAGCCGGTTTCCGGTTTGGTTGCCGGCACACCGAACAGCACCATCTCACCACGCTCGGCAGCCACCGTGGCCAGCGCCAGGGCGCGTTGCAGGGCTTTCTGGTCGTCGATCACGTGGTCGGCCGGCAGCACCAGCATCAACTCGTCACGGCCTTCATTGACCAGCTTCATCGCCGCCAGCGCCACAGCCGGTGCAGTGTTGCGGCCGAAGGGTTCGAGGAGGATGGCCTGGGTTTGCAGTTTGAGGCTGCTCAGTTGCTCGTTGACGATAAATTTATGGTCCTTGTTGCAGACCACGATCGGCGTGTCCATGCCGTCGAACACCAGGCGCTCGATCGTTTGCTGGAACAGGGTGTGTTCACCGGTCAGGGCCAGGAACTGCTTGGGAAATTGCTTGCGCGACAGTGGCCACAGACGCGAACCGCTACCGCCGGACAGGATGACTGGAATCATGAGTGTTCTCCGAAGATTGAATTGGGCAGTTGATTAACGGGTCGATACCGGGCGCTTGACCCAGACCGGCGACAGGTTGCTGCCGGATCCGGTGACGTAGAGCACCGCTGCTTCGCCGCGCTCCAGAGCCACCGGCTTCAGATCGCTGACTTTCTTGTCGCCTTCATACAGCGCCAGGCTGACCTTGACCGGGTTGATTTCGCGCTCGCCACGGGCCTTGGCGGCCACCGGCTTGACCACTTCGGTCTTGCCGTCGGCGGTCTTCAGAGTCAGGGCCTGGTCGCTGAGGTTCTGTACTCGCACCAGGGATTTCTGCTTGTTCTTGAACGGTGGTTCCTCGACCAGTTGCGGTGCGCCCGAGGCGTTGTTGACCAGGGTGTAGTAATGGTCGGAGGCGAGCTTGACCGGCAGGCTGTGGCTGCCGAGCTTGGCGCTGTAGTCGCCCTGGGGCATGAAGCTGAAGTCGCTGCTGGCCTGGGCCGCCACGTCGTTGATCTGGGTGTTGCCGACGCTGGCGCTGACCGCCTGGTTGCCGGCGTTGTAGATGCGCACGAAGGTCGAGCCTTTCGGCGCACTCGGGCCGTACAGGGCGGCATCGGCGCCGGCCCAGGCCTGCAGCGAGAGCAGGCTCATGCCGGCGGTCAGGGCAAAGGCTTTGGCAATACGGTGCTTGGTGGTCATGTGCGTTACCTCTCAGTGTTCCGTCCGATTGGACGACAGGGCCAGATCGTGATTGGCATTACGGGTTTTCTTCAGCTGGGCGATCCACTGCGGATCGAAGTCGCTGAGGTCGTTTTTCATTGGCAGATAGCGTTCCGGGAACTCCCAGATCAGCACCTGCGGGGCGCTGTCCTTGAAGGCGTCGCTTTGCAGGTACTTGAGCATCGGCAGCAGCGGGCCATGGCCGTCTTCGGCGTAATTGACCACGTCGCTGCGCAGTGCCTGCTGCAGGGCGCCAAGGAAGTTCCAGTTGGGGTTGGCGCTGTAGCTGGTGCCGATCAGCGCCACCGGGATGTCGTTGTCGGCGAACAGGGCGTCGCCACTTTCACCTTCAGCCGCCGCACGGGTGCTGCGTTTTTGCAGGGTGTCCGGCGGTGGCAGCAGGTCGCTGAACAGCGGGTCGAGCGGCAGGAAGTTGGTCAGGTCGCCTTTGTACGGCGCACTCTGGCGCTGTTCGGTAATGAACTGCTGCGGCGTGCCGTTGAGCAGGTTCTGGCGGTTGACGGCTTCGGCCAGGTGCTGGGCGACCACCTCGGCGCCCAGCGGCGTCCAGTGTGTGTCGGTGCGCAGGAAGATCTGGCCGCGGGCCTTGGCGCTCTGCAGCGGGGCCAGCAGGTCGGGGGCAAACACGCCAGCCTGACGGGCCTGGGCATGGAACTCGTTGTACAGGTCAGCGTGCAAGCTGGCCGGGGTCTGTTCGCCGAGGTACTCGCTGTACAGCCGCGCCTTGGCCGGCACGATTGCCAGTACCAGCTGCACGCCATGTTGTTGCAGGGTGTCGCGTACGCCGCGGATCAGCGCCAGGTTTTCCTGTTCGAACTGATCGCTGTTGGCGACCGGTTTGAATTCCTCGTCGCTGAACAGCCAGTGCTCGCGACCGAGCACCACACCAGGGCGGCCTTCGTTGAACAGTTTGAAATCCAGCGCCGCCCACAAGTTGGTACCGATGCGCTTGAGCGGGAACTGCTCGTCGTAGTGGGTCTCGGCGGCTTTGGCCAGCTTGCCGTCGAGCACGCTCATCTGTGCGGTGCGCTGGAAGCTTCCCAAGCCCCCCAGCGACCAGATACCCAGGCCCAGGAGCAGGGCGAGGAACAACACGGAGTAGAGTTTGCGTAATGATCGGGTCATGGTCGGCTCACTCAGAACTGGAAGTAGAGAAACGGCGAGTAGCTTTGTGCCGAGAGCTTGAGGATCGAGGCGACGAACAGCAGCAGTATCAGCGCACGGGTGGCGTACAGGCCCCAGTCGAGGCTCAGGCTGCCGTCGGCATGCACGGCCACCGGGCTGGCTTTTGGCTCAGGCCTGGCGTTGCGGTAGAAATCGCGCAGGCCGAAGAACGCCAGAGTCGCGTAGGCCAGCAGCAGGGTTGCCACTTGCAGGCCAGTGAGGTTGGCGCGGTTGAGTTCGGACAGCTGCCAGTCACCGAAGCTGAACATGGCGCCGTACATGCGTCCTGCCACGTCGAGGTTTTCGGCGCGGAAAATCACCCAGCCGATCACCACCAGCAGGAAGGTGAAGGCCCATTTGACCGGGTTGAAACGTTGCGGGTTGGTGTCCAGGCCCAGCGCACGTTCGATGGCCAGCCACATGCCGTGCCAGGCACCCCAGATGATGTAGGTGAAGTTGGCACCGTGCCACAGGCCGCCCAGCAGCATGGTCAGGAACAGGTTGCGGTAGGTAGCGAAGGTGCCGCCACGGTTGCCGCCGAGGGTGATGTACAGGTAGTCGCGCAGCCAGGTCGACAGGCTGATGTGCCAGCGCCGCCAGAACTCGGTGATCGACTGGCTGATGTAGGGCTGCTTGAAGTTTTCCATGAAGCGGAAACCCATCATCAGGCCCAGGCCGATGGCCATGTCGCTGTAACCGGAGAAGTCGAAGTACAGCTGCGCGGTGTAGGCCAGGGCGCCGAGCCAGGCGTCGCCCGTGGTCGGGTTCTGCAGGGCGAAGCAATGGTCGGCGACCACCGCCAGGGTGTCGGCGATGAACACCTTCTTGATGAAGCCCTGCATGAACCGCGTGCAGCCTTCGGAGAACTTGTCGAGGGTGTGGGTGCGGTGGTTGAACTGGTCGGCCAGGTCCTTGAAGCGCAACACGGGGCCGGCGATCAGGTGCGGGAAGATCGCCACGAACGCGGCGAAGTCGATCAGGTTGCGGGTGGCCGGGGTATCGCCGCGGTAGACGTCGATGATGTAGCTGATCGACTCGAAAATGTAGAACGAGATGCCGATCGGCAGCAGCACGTGGGTGAGGATGAACGGCTCAAGACCGTAGGAGGTCATGATCGCGTTGATGCTGTCGACACCGAAGTTGGCGTACTTGAAGTAGCCAAGGATGCACAGGTCGACCACCACCCCGAGCAGCAGCCAGCGCTGGGCTGGTTTGGTACGCACGCCGGCGGCGCCGACTTTCAGGCCGATCCAGTAGTTCCACAGGGTGACCCCGGCGAACAGGGCGAGGAAGTCCACCCGCCACCAGGCGTAGAACAGGTAGCTGGCCAGCAGCAACAGTGCGTTGCGATAGCGTTGCCCGCTCAAGTAGTACAAGCCGAGAAAGATCGGCAGGAACAGGAACAGGAACACATTGGACGAGAACACCATCCCGATCTCTCCTTGTCGTTATCCACAATCGGGGCAGCAGCCCCCCAAACCCCCCGTGAAAAATCACCGGAGGCAACCAAACTGACTCACTGTAGGAGCGGATTCATCCGCGATGGGGCGCATAGCGTCCCCCTTCACTGGGAATAGGGACGACTTTGTCGTCCATCGCGGATGAATCCGCTCCTACAGCTTTATTTCTTTTCGTAGACCCGGGTCAGGTCGCCGCCGAGGCGGAAATTCCTGAACGGCTGCATGTCGTGCTTTTTCTTCAGCGCATCGGCACTGCAGCGGTAAAGGCTGCACCAGGGTTCGAGCCAGGCGTATTTGCTGTCGACCTTGAGGTCGCCCATGGCCTGCTTCTCGCCACTCTTGGCCTTGAACGGGCTCGGGTCTTTCGCCCCGGACAGCACTCGTTTACCCAGGCGTTCAAGCGCGCCGTTGTTCTCCGGACGCACATCGACACCATTGGCCTGGGCAAAGCTGGCGATCATCGCCAGTGGCGGCAGGGCGTAGTTGTGGTAGGCCAGGGCGCGTTGCTTGCGCTTGAGCTCGTTGGGCAAGAAGCCCTGGGCGTCGACCTGGTTGGCCGCCACCCGGTATTCCTTCACCGACCAGTTGAACAAGTCGCGGCGGTCGGTCGCCACGGCGGTGGCCATCACCGACCAGGCAGCCCAGTAGGAGTGGTTGTTGATCTTTTCCAGCGGTAGACCGCTCCAGTCCTTGACCACCTGATCGGCCAGGCGCGCGAACCATTTTTCAATCAGTTCGGCTTCCTGCTGATGTGCGGCCAGGGGCTGGGAGTTGGAGAATTTCAGCTGCAGCCAGGACGAACTCAAGCTGCCCAGCGCCCATTTGCGCATGGACTTGCCGGTGTGGTTGTAGTCCGTCGACATCAGCGCATCGGCGCGTGCCCAGCTGCCCAGCCACGCCAGGGTGCAATCGAGCTGCTGCGGGCGTCCGTCGCGCATGTACTGCATGACCTGTTTGCTGACCCCGCGCTCCAGCGTGGTGATGCTTGCAGTGGAGTCGCGAAAGGCTTTTTCCGAGGCCTTGTTCAACGTTGCGCGGGCGCCGTCCGAACCTTCGTACTTGCTGCGAAATTGCAGCTTGCCGGTGTAAGGCTTGGGGATCGCCTCGCATTTGTAGTCGCTGGGCCCGGTCTTGAGTTTCTCGATGCCGGCGTAGTAGCCCAGAGGCGGAACCAGTCCGGCGGCCTGCGCAGCCGGGCCGAACAGGGCCAGGGCGAGCAGGGCCGGAGCCGTCAGTTTGCTGATGTGCATGGCGTGCCTCACTGGCCGGCCTGCGCGGTACGTTGCGCGGCGGCGAAGTTATTGCGTTTGCAGAGTGTGGCCTCGACTTTCTGGGTGCCACTCTCCGGGCCCTGGACTTCAATCGCGAGCAGGGTCTGGCTGGCCCAGTCTTCATCCTCGCGCAGCTGGAAGGCGAAACGGCCATCGGTGTCGGAGGTCTCGGGCTTTTCGATCTTCACGTTTTCGTGACGGCCGTTCAGGTACCAGAGGGTGGCCTGCAGGACCTTGACCGAGGTGTCTTCGAACTTGAAGTCCAGCAGGTGGCGGCCATTGGTAAGGTCCTTGATCACGCCACCCTTGCCGTTGACCATCAGTTCGTTCTTGCCCGGCTTGAGCGTGGCGCTGGCGTGCATTTGCGCAGGCCGGCCTTCGCAGCCGTTGTCGAGCAGGGCGAGCATCTGCCGCCAGATGGTTTCCTGGTCCAGGCGATACAGCGGCGAGAACTCCCAGATGAGGATCTTCGGCGGGTTGTTCTTGAAGTCGTCGCTGCCCAGGTACTGGATCATCGAGCCTTCAAGGCCACCGCCAGGGAAGGCGACGTTGAGCACGTCGGCACCGATGTACTGTTCGAGGAAACCGGAGAAGTTGTAGTTCTTGCCGCTGTGGCTGGTGCCGACCAGGGTGATCTGCGGATTACCGGAGTCGCCGAACAGGTCGTCGCTGCCACTTTCGCCCTTGGGCTCGGTGATGAACTGATCCATGTACTGCACCGCATAGCTGGTGCCGCACAGTTGCCCGGCAACGTTGTGCAGGGTCCCGGTCTTGCCCATGCGTCCGGACTTGTGGCTCTCGAATTCGCGCTTGGGCACATCGGCGAAGGCCGGCATGTTGTGCACGGTGTCGGCGACGATCTTCGCCGCGCGCTCGGCACCATAAGGTGTCCAGTGCTGGTCGCCGCGGAAGTAGAAGTCCTTGCCTTGGTCGGCGGCGGCCAGTTGTTCGTTGGTCAGCGGTGACAGGTCGGGCACGTTGTAGCCCATCTTGCTGAAGCGGGCGAGCATCGCCTGGTAATTGCCCAGGGCTTTTTCGTAATTGAACGCAGCTTTCTCGGCCGGCTTGAGCATGTTGCGGTTCACCAGGCCACGGGTCGGCTGGTAAACCACCACCAGTTCGATGCCGCGTGCCTTGAAGGCATCATGCAGCTGCTGCAGGCGTTTGTAGCCGGCGGGGGTGGTCTGGAATTCGGTGCGCAGATCCTCGCGGGTACGGAACAGCCAGTCACCCTGCGCTTGCACCAGGGTGGTGAAGTTCTGCTGATAGCGCGTGGTGTAGCGGCTGGCGTCGTGCGCTTCGGGGCACAACTGGCAGCAGGGTTCGGCGCTGAAGGTCGGCGCCTGGACGGTGTCGGCGTGTGCACTGTTGTTGATTGCCATTAAGGCAGCACTCAGGCCAAGCAGTTTTATCAGATGTGGAGTCATGTCGTGGCTTCCTTAATCCGCCATTTCGGTCTGGCGCTCGACCGGGTCGATCAATACGGCTTTCTGCTGGCGCACCATCAGGTCGAGAATCTCGTCCTGACGTTCACCCAGCACCCCGGAAAAGCTGATGCCGCCGGCCTTGCTCGGGGCCAGCATCGAGACCCGGTACAGCTCCACGCTCAACGGCGAGTCGATCGACAGCGGGCCGCTGCCGTTGGCCGCCAGTTCACCACCGACGACGATCAGCGAGACCTTGGTGTCGAACGGGTCGAGGGCGATGTCACGGTCGGTGTCGGAGAGGTCCTTGATGTGCCCGTACACACCGACCAGGCCGTTGGCCATGGCGACGTTTTCGTACAGGCGGATGTTCACGCTGTTGCGCACGCGAATGCCGTGGCGGCGGTTGTTGATCAGCTTGTTGCCCCAGATCAGGTTGTCGCCGCTCTCGTACAAGGTGATGCCGTCGGTGTGGTTGCGGTAGATCTCGTTGTAGGCGATCAGGTTGTTGACGCTGTTACGGTCGATCACCACGCCCGAGAGCTTGTTGTCATAGCTCTTGTTGTTGATGATCCAGCTGTCGTTGACCTCACGGGAGACGATGATCCCGTGCTTCTTCTTGGTGCCGTACACGGTGTTGCCGGCGATGATCAGGCGGTGCGAACGGTCGTGCGGGTCGATGCCATAGACGATGTTGTCGCGGTAGGTGCTGTCCTTGACCACGAAGTCGCTGGTTTCGTAGCAGTAGAAGCCGTACCACATGTCGCTGAATTGCGAGCCGATGATCCAGCCGGTAGGTTCCGCGCGGCCCATCTGCTTGGCCATGTTCGGCGTGTACTGGGAAATGCTCACCCCGTAGGACTTACTCTTGGCGTAGCCGAAGCTGGCCATCTGGCTGTTGACGATGTAAGTCTGCGTGCCGCCCCAGGACAGCAGGAACGGGCGGAACTCATTGGCTGCACGGAACGTCGCCGGGCCGTTGTCCTTCTCGCGCCAGCCAGTCACTTTGGTATCGGTGACGAACAGCTTGCCGTCGTTGACGATGAACGAACCGCCTTCCTGGGACAGGCGCAGTTCCTTGACCTTGGCGTCGATCTCCAGCACACCCTTGGCGCCGACCACAATCGGCAGGCGCGCCAGGTACACGCCCGGCGAGGTTTCGCTCAGGTACTGCTTGGGCACGCGCTTGCTCAGCTCGGTGAAGTCGACATGGCCGTCATCGATGAAGATCGCCTGAGGGATGCCGTGCTGACGCGCCACCCACTCGGCCATCTTGTTGTCGCCACCGATGAACTCCTTGAGCGCGGTTTCCTGCAGCATGCGCCGCACCGAGACCTTGCCTTTGTGCGTGCGCTCGATTTTCTTCTGCACGGCTTCAGCGGTATAGCCGGACAGGTCGGGCAGGGTCGGCGGCGGAATCTGCAGCGGCTCGATCGGCGCACTGCTGACCGTGTAGGTCTTGGCCTGTTGCAGTCCTTTGGCCACCGGCACCGGTGCCTGGCCGTTGGCCAGGGCGATACTGCTGGCCAGCAGCAGGCTGCCGGCCAGCAGGCGCTGTAGGGTGTTCGATTGAAGGCTCATATCAGTGCACTCCAGGCATCAGAAGCGCCAGACCACGTCGACGAAGGCGCGGTGCATGTACGAGTCCGCTTCTTTGCCGTAGGCATCCCCCGGCTTGAACACGCCAGCACGCAAGCGCACCAGCGCTGACGGTTCGTCGATCGACTGGCTCAGGCCCGCTGGCAACAGGCCCTGCTTGAAGTACTTGGTGACCACCACGTCCATTTCCTGGCCGAGGTCTTTCTCGCCCTGGATCAGCGGGCGGTTGATGCCGTTGTCTTCGACGACCGCGTTGATGCCGCTGCTACCGATGTTCTGGTCGCCATCGACGCGCCAGAATTTGTGGTAGATCAGGCTGGCGTCGTAGTCGTCGCGCAGTTGCCAGGAGGTGAACAGGGTTGCCGCCTGAAGGTTACCCAGCTCGCCACGGAACGCCTCGCCGAAACGGTGTACACGCGAGCGGGTGCCGGTGAAGTTGGAGCGGTTGCTCTCGAGGCCGGTCTGCTCGTAGTTGCTCGAACCGTCGCTGCCGCCACCACCGCTGCCGCGGGCATAGGCGGCGCCGACCTGCCAGTTGGGGTCAAGGCGCAGGCGGATACCGAGGTCGGTAGCCCAGGCGTTGACGTCACCACTTTGCTTGCCGCTGGCCACTTGCTCGCCGTTGACCGGGGTGGTGTTGAGGCTGTCGCGGTCACCGGTCAGCCAGGTCACGCTGCCCCAGTAATTGACGCGGTTCTGGTTGCGCCAGTTGTAGGCGTCGCTGTTGGCCTCAAGGCCCAGCCAGGTAAGGTCGCCGGTGCGCGTCTTGTCCAGCGCATCGACGGTTTCGCCGGGGCTTTTCAGGTTGCCGTCGTCGTGGGTGTGGTGAGCGCGTACGCCGACCCAGTGCCCAGGTGTCCATTGCGTGGCGATATCGCCGTAGACGTGCAGGCGATCCTTGTCTTCCGGGGCCAGCTCGGTGAGGTCGGTGCGGTATTCACTGAAGCGTTCGGCGACGCCGAGGTTGGCGCGCAGCAGGGTGGTGTCGAAGGTCCAGTTCAAGGCTTCGATGTTGGTGTCGCGCCACATGCCGTCTTCATTGCGCAGGCGCTGACGACCGAAGCGCAGTTGTTCGCCGGGGTAGGCGGTCAGGCCGCTGTAGCCGACCCAGAACTCACGCATGGCCAGGTAGCTTTTTTCGGCCTCGCGGCCATCGGCACGGCCGCTGTCGGACTCGGCTTCGTCGCCAGACTGGCGCAGGGTGTCGGTCTCGATGATGTCGGTCGCCGTCACCGCCTGGCCCATGGCATAGGCGCTCCAGTTGCCGCGCTCGCCATAGACCCAAGGGCGCAGGTCCAGACCCAGGCCGTTGACGTCACCGCCGGAGCGGGTGCCCAGATCGCGGTCGTCTTCGGACTGGGCGGTGATTTTCACGTCCAGGCCGAAGTTCTTTTCAGCGGTCATCGCTGCCAGGGTCGGGCACGACCAGAGCAGGGCGAAGCCAAGGCCGAGGCCGGCTTTCATCCACGGGTTGAGTGTCATAGGGAGTCCTCGCCTTGTTCAGGTGCTAGCACGGCTTGCAGAGCCAGGGCGCCAGGGCCTTGACCGTTGGCGCCACGGGCCTGGCGCTCTTGTTGCAACAGGCGTTCGGCCTGGCTTTTCTGCGCCGGTGTGAGTTGCTGGTCGAGCTGGCTGGCCATTTCCCGCGACTGATCGCTGGGGTTGGCTTGCGCCAGCTGACTGAAGACCCAGGCGTTGACCAGGTCCTGGCGAATGCCATGGCCCTCGCTGAACAACTGGGCCAGGGCGTAGTCAGCGCTGAGCTGGCCGCCGCGGGCGGCGGTGAGCAGGTGGTCGACGGCTTTCTGTGGATCGACGTTGCCCAGGTACCCACGGCGATACAGCTGCCCCAGGTAGTAATGGGCACTGACTTCGCCGGCATTGGCGGCGCTGAGGAGATGGGTTTCGGCCTGCTGTGCATCTGCGGGGACGGTCTTGCCTTCGTAGTACAGGCGACCGAGCAACAGTTCTGCGCGAGGCTGCTCAGCGGCGCGGCCCTTGTCGATGTACGCCATCAGCTTGTCGGTGTCGCCCAGCTCGGGGAAGTCGTAGAGCAATTGCGCGAGGCTGACCCAGGAACCCGGATTGACCGGTGCGACCTGCTCCAGCAGGGCTTGCGCGGTTTTTTCGTCGGTCTGGCCCAGGCTGCGGTCAGCCAGTACACGGGCCACGCTGTCGACCCGCGTGGCTGCAATTGCGCCGCGCTGATAGGCGCTTTTCAGCTGTTCGAGCAGCGCGGCTTGTTGATCGGCCAGGCCGCGTTTCTGGTAGACGGTTGCCAGCTCGACGTAGCAGATGTCGGTAGTAGTCAACGCGGCTTTGCAGATGCGCTCGACGTCCGCCAGGTGTTGGTCATAGGTGTTCTGGGTGCGGTACAGCAGGACCTGCGCCAGGCCCGCGTCCGGGTAGCCTGCAGTACGCCATTGATCGATCTGCTGTTGGGCATTGGTGCCGGGGAAACTCTGCGGGTATTGCAGGTAGAGCATCGCCAGGGGGATCAGGGTGTTGCCCTCACCATTGGCGAAGGCCTTCTTGAGCAACGTTTCGGCTTCCTGGCGCTCGGCTTCGGTGGCGTCCGGCTTGGCCGCCAGCAGGCGACCAAGGCGGGCCTGGGCACGCGGCGAGATATCGGCGGCGGCGCGGTAGGTCGCTTCGGCTTCCTTGAGTTTGGCCGGGTCGCGGGTTTCCATCTGGATATCGGCCAGACCTACCTGGGCCTCGCTGTAACCGAGGTCGGCCAGTTGCCGGTAGTTCTGTTCGGCCAGGGCCGTGTCGCCACGCTTGAGGGCTTCGTTGGCCAGGCGCTGGTCGGGCAGGCCGGCGCAACCGGCCAGGCTGATGGCCAAAGCAAGGCTGCACAGCGTCAGGCGCGAGCCATATCCACTGGGGCTGCTGCGCAGCCCATCGCCGGCAAGGCCGGCTCCCACAGGAATGGGGGTGATTTTGAGGTTCACCGGCATGTCCTCCTTAAAGGCCACGGGCCACGGCTTTGTCGATCAGCCAGTCCAGCGACGGGCCGCGGTTGCTGTCTACCGCTACCGGGCGGCCAGCCAGTTCGCTGGGCAGTGCACCCTCGGGCTTGATCTGCACGCGAATATCCGAAGACAGGTCTTCGCTGTTCAGACTGGAGCTGCTGACGATTTCACCGGTGCGCCATTCGCCTTCGCCAGCGACCTGGAAGTTGACCCGGGTACCCGGCTGGACGTCGTCGAACTGGCGATAGCTGAAGCGCGCCTCGACGGTTGGAGTAACGCTGCGCGGAATCAGCTGGAAGATCACCTGGCCCTTGCTTGCGTACTGACCGTCATCCACCAGCTGGCGGGCGACCACGCAATCGCAGGGGCTGGTCAGGGTGCCGCTCATCTGCTTGCCGAACAGCTCTTCGACCTTGCTCGGTTCAAGCTGCTGGTCGTCCAGATGGCCCTTGAGCATGTCCAGCATGCTGGTGCTGAACGATGCCAGCGGCGCGCCTTTGACTACCTGGCCAGCATTCTCCACCAGGCTTTGCACGGTGCCGTCGCGGGGCATGGTGACGTTGGTGGTCGGTACACTGACCACGCCGGCCTGGGCATGGCTGACGAAGTACAGGCCATACACCGACTTGGCGATAAAGCCGAACGCGGCGACACCGACCACGAACACACCGAGGCTGAAGGTCACTGCGCGCAGGCGGCCGAAGGCGCTCATGCCGCCGCTGGCGTCTTTGTGCTTGCGCGCCTTGGTGAAGTTGTCGCGTTGCAGGGTGCTCAGCACATCGCCGATGGTGATCAGTTCGCCAGACAGGTGCGAGGTGATGATGTGACGCAGGGTGGCGATGTCGCGCGGCTCAAGTTTCTGGAACTGTACGCCGCTGCGGCCGCTGGACGGATCAAAGGAGCGCACCTGGAACTCGATGTCCATGGCCAGGCCGAGTTTGTCGACGGTGAACTGCAAGCGGCCGCGCAGCACATCGCCAACTTTCAGCGGATGCTTGGCATGGAAGCTCAGGCCCCCGGCGGAGAGGTCGTCGACCTTCACCTCCAGGGTTTCGCGGTTGCTGCCCAGGTAACGCAACTTGGCCGGGATGCGCACCCGGGCGTGCTGGCGCTGGGCTTCTGACTCATGCACGACATTGACGTTCACGGCGGTATTCATGGCGATTTGTTCCTGTTTAATCCAATCGGGTTCCGGCTCACACGACCATGAACAGCACAGCAATGAAGATGCTGGCCGCCGAGAAGGTCATGGTCCGGGAAGACCAGGTGTTGAACCATTGTTGAAAGCTGGCGAGGTCGCGTTTGAGGGCAGTGGGCTGGCGCGTCCAGGACTGCTTGTCGAGGCGGAAGAACACGTAGATCTTCATGATCGCGCCGACGATCTGGTTGTAATAAAGAATCAGCGGGTAGGCCGGGCCGATGTTGTGCCCCGAGCACAGCAGCATGAGCGTCAGAATCAGGCGGGTGATGCCGATCCACAGCAGGTACACCAAGAGGAACGCCGGGCCGAATTTCAGGCTGGCAATGACCGCCACGGTCAGGCCCAGCAGGCTGGTCCACATCGACACGCGCTGGTCGAACAGCACCACGCTGGTGAACAGGCCCAGGCGCCGGATACCCAGGCCCAGGGCCCGCGAGTTCTGCCGCAGGTTGTTGCCGTACCAGCGGTACATCAGCTTGCGACTGGCCTTGAGGAAGCTCTTTTCCGGCGGGTGCTCGACCGTGTTGATCGCCGCATCCGGCACGTAAAAGGTGTCGTAGCCCAGGCGCATGAGGCTGAACCAGCTGGACTTGTCGTCCCCGGTGAGGAACTTGAAACGGCCCAGGCGCCAGTGTTGCAGCGAGTCGTTCTCGACGTCGGCGATGAATTCGGGGTTGGTCACTACTGCGGCGCGGAACACCGACATGCGCCCGGTCATGGTCAACACGCGCTTGGACAGGGCCATGGAGCACATGTTGATGTGGCGTTGGGCGAAGCGCAGCTTGTGCCACTCGCTCATGATGTAGCCGCCACGCACTTCGCAGAATTCGTTGGTGGTCAGGCCGCCGACATTGCCGAACAGCTTGAACCAGGGCACGGTCTTGCGGACTACGCCTTCACCGAGCACGGTGTCGCCATCGATCACCGCAACGACAGCGTTGTCGTCAGGCAAGTGGCGCGAGATGGCACGAAAACCATAGGCCAGGCCGTCACGTTTACCAGTACCGGCGATACGTACGAAGTCGAGGGTGACGCGGTCTGGCGGATTGAATTTTTCCCAGAGGCTTTTCACCAGCAGTTCGTCGGACATTTCCACCAGCGAGCAGACCACGGTGGTCGGGTAGCCGCAGGCAATCGCCTCGCGGATCACCGAGCTGTAGACCTGTGCGGTGGTCAGGGCGTCGATGCGAAAGCTGGTCACCATCAGGTAGACGTGGGACGGATCCGCGGCACTGCCCAGCTTGCGCACCTTGCGCCGTAGCAGCGGGTAGACCACGTAGAGAAACAGCATGCCGCGCACAAAGTGCGTGGCACCCATGGAATAGCGCCAGATACCGACGGCGCCGACGAGGAAAATGAAGTCCTTCGAGTCGGGGTCGAAAATGGAGTTGGGCAAGGCCAGGGCGATCAACATGAGCAGGCTCACGTAGAACAGCCAACCGGCGACCTGTAGCAGGCCGTGCTTGAGCCTTTGCATGTTCTGCATCCGTATCCAGTGAGAAGAGTAGGGTGGTGCGCAGGGCCGCCCGGCCCGGCGCCGCCGGCCGGGTTACCCGCAGCTACCATAGGTGGGGGTGGCCGGGGAGGTGGCCTTGTTCATGAACCCAACCAGGTCGATGACCTGCTTGCCTTCAGGTGCTTGTTGGGCGAGGGCGCGGAACTTCTCGTCGCGGTTGCCCAGGACGATCACGTCGGCGTGGTTGATGACCTGGTCGAAGTCGGCATTGAGCAAGGAGGAGACGTGAGGAATCTTCGATTCGATGTAGTCCTTGTTCGCCCCGTGGACGCGGGCGTACTCGACGTTGCTGTCGTAGATGTTCAGCTCGTAGCCCTTGCCGATCAGGCGCTCGGCCAGTTCCACCAGCGGGCTTTCGCGCAGATCGTCGGTGCCGGCCTTGAAGCTCAGGCCGAGCAGGGCGATCTTGCGCTTGTCGTGGCTTTCGATGATGTCGAAGGCGTTCTGTACCTGGGATTCGTTGCTGGTCATCAGCGAGTTGAGCAGCGGTGCTTTCACGTCCAGGCTGCTGGCCCGGTAGGTCAGGGCGCGCACGTCCTTGGGCAGGCACGAGCCGCCGAAGGCAAAGCCCGGGCGCATGTAGTACTGCGACAGGTTCAGGGTTTTGTCCTGGCAGACCACGTCCATCACTTCGCGGCCATCGACACCGACCGCTTTGGCGATGTTGCCGATCTCGTTGGCGAAGGTCACTTTCGCCGCGTGCCAGACGTTGCAGGTGTACTTGATCATCTCGGCCACTTCGATGTCCTTGCGGATGATCGGTGCCTCGAGCTCTTCATACAGCGACTGCAGGACGTCGCCGCTGGCCTTGTCCAGTTCACCGATAACGGTCATCGGTGGCTGGTCGTAATCCTGGATCGCGGTGCTTTCACGCAGGAACTCAGGATTCACCGCCACGCCGAAATCGACGCCGGCCTTTTTCCCCGAGCACTCTTCAAGAATCGGGATCACCACGTTCTTCACGGTGCCTGGCAGTACGGTGCTGCGCACCACGATGGTGTGGCGGCTGGCTTTTTCGCGCAGTACGTAACCGATTTCGCGGCACACCGACTCGATGTATTCCAGGCCCAGATCGCCGTTCTTCTTGCTCGGCGTACCGACGCAGATCATCGACAGGTCGCTGTCGCGAATTGCCGCAGCAAAGTCGGTGGTACCCCGCAGGCGACCGTTGTCGATGCCCTGTTGCAAGAGTGCTTCAAGCCCGGGTTCGACAATGGGCGATTTGCCTTGGTTGATCAGGTCGATCTTGGTCCTGGAGACATCCACGCCAATCACTTCATGACCCCTTGCGGACAGGCAGCCAGCACAGACTGCACCTACATAACCCAAACCAAAAATGCTGATACGCATCGCTATCACCTCATGTGTTTATCATGCCGGCTCAACTAGCAGAGCCAGACCGGATTGATTAACCAGCAATGTCCGGGCGAGCGGAGTTGTGGCAAAAAGATGTCACTTCACCGTGCGCAGGCATATAAATGTGGAGTGCAAATTAATCTGCACTCAAAGTTGTCAGCCAATGGCCAATAATTGTGGACGTGCCCTTAAATGCAGCCGTCTTTATTGCAGTTCCGTGTTCGGATACTGCAGTGCTTGCTCTTTCAAGTGGATAAAATCCTTTGAAATCAACCACTAGGACGATTTTGTCGGGGCGCGGATCTCCTGGGTTCGCTGTAGCTTATCTCTCACACGATGCTCGAGAATCGTTACCGGTGGTATGAGCGATGGGCGAGGGGATAAGTTCCGAGGGCGGTTCAGTGTCTGTGAAAGAATTTTAAATATTTATTAAAGTGCCATTGCTTTCAATTTGATGGCACTGGGCAGTTTCGTCCCTGTATATAAAGGGCGAACTCGGAGAGGGATGTTTTATTGCCAGTATCGAAAATTATTTTTCGAAATTCGTCAAAAAATTACGAATGGATTTGATGGCAGTTTGCAATAAAACAGGATGGCTGGTTTTCTGGCGTCATATTTACGTCGTCTGTAGGAGCGGATTTATCCGCGATGGACTGCGTAGCAGTCCAATCTTTTTGGGGCCGCTACGCGCCCCATCGCGGCGGTCCGGCGTCCCGGTAAATCCGCTCCTACATCGGTTCGACTCACTCGTCCGGATGATCGCGCAGGAACACCAGGTTATCCGCCTTCGACTGCTCGGCACTGTAGTAGTAACCCTGCACATCGAACTGCTTGAGCTGCTCGGGATCGTTGATACGCTCCTGGATCACGAAGCGGCTCATCATCCCGCGGGCTTTCTTGGCGTAGAAGCTGATGATCTTGTACTGGCCGTTCTTGAAGTCGCGGAACTCGGTGTTGATGATCCGCGCCTTCAGCGCAGTGCGCTTGACCGCGCTGAAGTACTCGTTGCTGGCAAGGTTGAGCAGCAGGTCATCACCCTGGTCGGCCAGGGCCTGGTTCAGCCATTCGCTGATACGCGTGCCCCAGAAGGCATACAGGTCCTTGCCGCGGGCGTTGGCCAGCTTGGTACCCATTTCCAGGCGATAAGGTTGCATCAGGTCCAGCGGGCGCAGCAGCCCGTACAACCCGGAGAGCATGCGCAGGTGCTCCTGGGCGTAGCTGAAGTCATCTTCGCTGAGGCTTTCGGCGTCCAGCCCGGTGTACACATCCCCCTTGAAGGCCAGCAGCGCCTGCTTGGCGTTTTCCGGGCTGAAGGCCGGGGTCCAGCTGCCGAAGCGTGCGGCGTTGAGACCGGCGAGCTTGTCGGAGAGGTGCATCAGTTCGCTGATTTGCGCCGGGGACAGCTCGCGCAGTTGCACGATCAGCTCCTGGGAGTCATCCAGGTACTGCGGCTGGGTGTAGCGCTGGGTCACCGGCGGGGTGTCGTAGTCGAGGGTCTTGGCGGGGGAAATCACCGTCAGCATCGGTCGGGCTCCTGAAATCGTGGGCCCGATTCTACGGGGCGGGGGCGCTGATCTCCAGCTATGACGTTGATAGCCACAGACCATCCCGACGCTTGACGCTATAGTGCGCGGCGAAGAAATCGGAGAGTTCGATCGTGCGCATTGCTTTTCTACTACTGAGCGGACTGTTGAGTGTTGCAGCGCAGGCAGCGCCGGTGCCGCCGCCGACCTTCGACCGTGGTCACTGGCCAGAGCCACTCGACAGCCCGGCGCTGTTCGATGTTGCCTCGCGCGCCGAGATCCTCGGTTTTTCCCGCGCCCTGGAAGCCAGCGAAGCTCTCGACGAGCCGGCCCTGGCCGCACGCCTGGGGCTCAAGCAGCTCAATCTGCTATCGGTCAATCAGGTGCGCTTGCGCCTGTGGCAGCAGTTATGGCGCAACTACGACCTGGCTCAGCAGAGCTGCGAGCAGGATGCCTCGTTCTGCTATGCCATCGACAGCCAGGCCGAGTTGCGCCAGCAAGCGGCGAAGTTCGAAGTCGCCAGCGACTCCTTCTATGCCGGTTGGGTCGAACCCAGCCGCGCGTTTCATGAGCGCTATCTGGACGAGTTGTTGCGCAAGGCCGCACTGTTTCCGCAGACCGCCAGCGAGATCGAGCGTTACTCGGACCTTGAGCGCAACGGCGATGAGCTCAACGACCGGCTGTTCATGCTGACCTTCGACTCGGGCCCCGGCCCTGTCGGCGCTGGCACCGATTCCCTGACCGATTACCTGCGTCGACAGAAGCTCGGCGCGACCTTCTTCGTGCTCGGCAATAGCGTGCAGATGCGCCGCGACAGGACTTCACTGATGGACCTGCGTGCCCTCTACCAGGGTCAGTGCGTCGGCATTCAAGGCTGGCAGTACCGCTCGCACGGGCAGTGGCAGGACTGGCAGGACTCGGTGGTGCGCAGTCAGGCCCGGGTCCAGGCCGACCTGCCCGATCAGTATGTGCCCTTGTTCCGGCCACCCTATGGCCAGCGTCGGGCTGACAGTCAGGGGTTCTTTGCCAGCCAGGGGTTGCAGGTGGTGCTGTGGAACATCGATGCCCAGGATCAGGGCGGCCTCAGCGCCGAGCAGTCGGCACAACGGGTACTGACCCTGATGCTGCTCTGGCGGCGCGGACTGATCCAGTTTCACGACGTCCAGCCCAAGGCGCAGGAGGCCCTGGCCTGGCTGCTCAAGCAGACGGCACAAAGCGGAATTGGTTGGGAAGATTGCCGGCATTACGCCGCTAAAAACTGAAATCGGGTAGGGAAGAGCCGGTTCAGGAGTAAAATGCGGCACGCATTTTACAGAGCCTGATTAATGACTTTAGCGGTGCTTTGACCCTGCGCCAAGGGCTAAGTGTCATCACGAAAAATAAACTTCAAAAATACGTAAAAATGCTTTTTCCGGTCATGGGTTTTGCGGTATCAAGAAGACAGACCGCCGAACCCTGCATCACAGGTGGCGTCATTGGGCACCATTTCTGTGAGGGCAGCTCTCCACCCGTAACGACGCGGACCAGGGGAGAACCGGCGGCCACTTCACGGCGCAGCACCGTCAAGGTATTGCGTTGTATGGCTTCCACAAAGGTGACCGAGTATGGATGATCAAGGACGCACCAATTCCTCCAACCAGCCAATCCTTTATGTGCTCGATACCAATGTACTGATCCACGATCCAAACGCCCTGCTCAATTTCGAGGAGCACCACGTCGCCATACCGATGACGGTGCTGGAGGAGCTCGACAAACTCAAGACCGGAAAGCACACCATCGCCGCCGAGTGTCGTCAGGCCATCCGCCTGATTGACCAGACTCTGGGCGATGCCACGCCAGCTGACGTTGAGCAGGGCGTGCCGATCCAGCGTGGCAAGAGCGGGCCCAAGGGCTTCCTGTCGATCCTCATGAGCCCGCGCAACGAGCCCAATCGGCTGCTGCCGGAAACCCTCAACGACAACATCATCATCAACCAGTTGCTTGAGCTGCGTAGCCGGCGCAAGGACATGGATGTGGTGCTGGTGACCAAAGACATCAACATGCGCCTCAAGGCCCGCGCCTGTGGGATCGCGGCCGAGGACTACAGCACCGACCAACTGGTTGACGACGTTGCCCTGCTGTCCAAGGGCTATCACAGTGTCACCGGTTCATTCTGGGACCGGGTCAGCAAGGTCGAGACCCGTCAGGAACGCGGTCGTACCTGGCATCGGGTGCAGATGATCGACAACTTGCCGGCGGTGCACATCAACGAGTTCATCATCGATGAGCAGGGTTTCGTTGGTTGGGTCAAAGGCATCAAGGATGACGAACTGCTGTTGCTCGACCTGCATCAGGAGCCCCTGTTGCACCAGGAGGCCTGGGGCCTGAAACCACGTGACATCTATCAGAGTCTGGCGCTGTTCGCCTTGCTTGACCCGGATATTCACCTGGTCAACCTGACGGGCGCTGCGGGCTCCGGTAAAACCATCCTGGCCCTGGCCGCCGCCATCGAGCAGACCATGGTCAGCAAGCGCTACCGGCGCATTATCGCCACCCGTAGCGTACAGGGGCTGGACCAGGAAATCGGCTTCCTGCCCGGCACCGAAGCCGAGAAAATGGAACCATGGCTGGGGGCTATCACCGACAACCTCGAAGCGTTGCATATGGATGATGAAAACACCCATGGCAGTGTCGACTACATCCTTGAGCGGGTACCGCTGCAGTTCAAATCCCTGAACTACATCCGTGGCCGCAGCTTCCAGCAGAGCCTGATCCTGATCGACGAATGTCAGAACCTCACCCCGCACCAGATGAAAACCATCATCACCCGTGCTGGCGCCGGTTCCAAGGTAATCTGCCTGGGTAACCTGGCGCAGATCGATACCCCTTACCTGTCCGCGACCAGCTCCGGCCTGACCTACCTGACCGAGCGCTTCAAGGACTTCCCCAACGGCGTGCACATTACCTTGCAAGGTGTGCCGCGCTCGATCCTGGCCGAATACGCCGAATCCCACCTGTAACCCGCAACCACCGGGCGGCTCTGCCGCCCGGTTTTTTTTGCTACGAAGACCTCACCCCAGGGTTTACACTCTTTGCTCCTGAACAGGAGGAAGGCTGTGCTGACTCATCTCGATTCCCAAGGTCGGGCCACTATGGTCGACGTCACCGATAAAGCCGTGACCTCGCGTGAGGCTGTGGCCGAAGCGCGGGTGCGCATGCTCCCGCAAACCCTGCAGATGATTGTCGATGGCGAGCACCCCAAGGGTGATGTCTTCGCCGTGGCGCGCATTGCCGGTATCCAGGCCGCGAAGAAGACCAGCGATCTGATTCCGTTGTGCCATCCGTTGATGCTGACCAGCGTCAAGGTCGAGCTCAGCGCCGAAGGCAACGACACCGTGTACATCGTCGCCCGCTGCAAGCTGGCCGGGCAGACCGGCGTGGAAATGGAAGCCCTGACGGCTGCCAGCGTCGCCGCACTGACGATTTATGACATGTGCAAAGCGGTTGACCGCGGCATGATCATCGACGGTGTGCGGGTGCTGGAGAAGCTTGGTGGCAAGAGCGGCCATTACCAGGCGGATGAGCTGAAATGAGCATAAAGGTAATGTATTTCGCGCGTTACCGCGAAGCGCTGGGCGTTGATGCCGAGAAGCTTGAAGGTTCCTTCGCGACCCTGGACGACGTGCGCAAGGCGCTGGTCGCCAAGGGTGGCCAGCATGAGGTGCTGAGCGAACAGAATCTGATGTGCGCGCGTAACGAAGAGCTGTGCAAGCTCGATGAGCCGGTGCAAGACGGTGACGAAGTAGCGTTTTTCCCCCCCGTAACCGGAGGCTGAGATGAGCATTCGCGTCCAGACTCGGGCCTTTGATCCGGGGGCCGAAGTCAATGCCATGCACGCGGCCAATGTGGGTGTCGGTGCCGTGGTGGGTTTTGTTGGCTACGTGCGCGACTTCAATGACGGCCAGGAGGTGGCGGGCATGTTCCTGGAGCACTATCCGGGCATGACCGAAAAGGCCCTGGCCAAGATCGTCGTTGAAGCCGAGCAGCGCTGGCCGCTGCTCAAGGTCGAGGTTCTGCACCGCATCGGTGCCCTCGAGCCCGGTGAGCCGATCGTCTTCGTTGGCGTCGCCAGTGCTCACCGCCAGGCAGCGTTCGATGCCTGCAACTTCATCATGGATTACCTCAAGACCCGTGCACCGTTCTGGAAGAAGGAACAGACCGGTGACGGCCCTCGCTGGGTCGAGGGCAAGCAGAGTGATGAGGACGCGGCAGGGCGCTGGTAGCACCTTGTAGGAGCGGATTTATCCGCGATGGACTGCGTAGCAGGCCCGTCTTTTAGGGCCGCTGCGCGCCATCGCGGATGAATCCGCTCCTACAGACAGCACACCACCGGAGAACCCCGCGGTGCTTGAGTTTTTATACAATAAAGTCCAGTATGGAATTATAAGTACAAAATAATTCCAGGGCGCCGCGTGCCTGCCGCTTTTCCTCTGTCTTGCAACACACCTCCAACAACGAGCGAGAGAGACCCAGCATGAAGAAGTTCACCCTGATCGGCGGTCTGGCCCTGAGCCTGGTGGCCAGCAGCCTGTTCGCCGCCGAGGACACCTTGCGTATTGGCATCGAAGCCGCTTATCCGCCCTTTGCTTCGAAAAACGACAAAGGTGAAATCGTTGGTTTCGACTACGACATCGGTAATGCCTTGTGCGCGCAGATGCAGGTCAAGTGCGTGTGGAACGAGGTGGAGTTCGACGGTCTGATCCCGTCGCTGAAAGTGAAGAAAATTGACGCTGCCCTGTCGTCGATGACCATCACCGACGAGCGCAAGAAGTCCGTCGACTTTACCCACAAGTACTACTTCACGTCATCGCGGCTGGTGATGAAGAAGGGCGCAACGGTCGATGATCAGTACGCCAGCCTCAAGGGCAAGACCGTGGGTGTGCAACGCGCCACCACCACCGATCGCTACGCCACTGAAGTGCTCGAACCCAAGGGCATCGTCATCAAGCGCTACAGCAACAACGAAGAGATCTACATGGACCTGGCATCCGGGCGTGTCAATGCGATCTTCGCCGACACCATTCCGCTGGATGACTTCCTGTCGATGCCGCGAGGCGCAGACTATGCCTTCGTCGGTCCGGAGCTGAAGGATCCGAAATACGTCGGTGAAGGCGCCGGGATCGCGGTGCGCAAAGGTAACGAGGCGCTGGTGAGCAAACTCAACAAAGCCATCGACGACATCCGCGCCAACGGCGAATACCAGAAGATTCAGTCGAAGTACTTCAAGACCGATATCTACGGCGATTGATCGCCACGCTCAAGGCCTGAAGCCCTTCAGGCCTTGAGTTCCTTCAGGTGCTTGTACACCGTTGCCCGTCCCATCCCCAGCACATTGGCCACATAGTTGGCGGCACTCTTGCCCTTGAACGCGCCTTCGGCGTGCAGAGCCAGGACCAGCTCGCGCTTATGTTCGCGGGTCAGCAGGTTCAGGCTCAGCTGGCGCTGACGCAGCCAGTTGTTGAGGAAGGTATTGATACGCTCCTGCCAGTCATCGCGAAACAGCGCATCGGGCTGCGGGATCAGCCTGCTCGGAGAAAGGAACAGGTCCAGCGCGGCCTTGGCATTCTCGAACAGGGAAATGTTCAGGTTGATACACAGTACCGCCAGCGGCGTGCCCGTCTCATTACGCAGTACCGTACTCAACGAGCGAATCTTCTGCCCGTCCCAGTTGAGCTTCTCGTAGGGGCCGATGTTGGTTTCGTCGGTACCGGTCTCGAGCATGTCTTCCAGCGCTGCATCATCACCGATCTCGCGTTTGGACAGGTTGTTGGCGATGTAGTCGATCTTCTGGCTGCGCAGGTCGTGGAGCACCACCTCGGCGTGGGGGAAGAACAGGGTGGCAATGGCATCGGCGATGGCCCGGTAGTTTTCCAGGACAGGATCGCGGCGAGGTGTCGACATTCAGGCAGGCTCCAGGCGGTGTCAGCGCCCCGGGTACAAGGGCGCTGCGAGTGTGCCGCAATCGCGGCGGCGCGTCATCCCTGCAGGCGGCGCGGGGAAAGCATCGCGGCGTTCAGGCCAAAGCCCTTGAGGGCCTCGGGCAGGTCTTCGCCACGCACCAGGGCGGCGCTGGCCTGGCCCATGGCAGGTGAAGTCTGGATGCCATAGCCGCCTTGCGCCGCTACCCAGAACAAACCGGGCACCTGGGGATCGAAGCCCGCCACCAGATCACCGTCGGCAACGAAGCTGCGCAAGCCGGCCCAGGTGCGGGTTGGCCTGCGAATCGTCAGGGTGGTGGCTTCTTCGATCTGATAGATGCCCATGGCGATGTCCAGCTCTTCGGCCTGCACGTCGTGGGGCTCGACCGGGTCGGCGTTGGCTGGCGAGCCGAGCAGCATGCCCGCGTCAGGCTTCATGTAGAAGGATTCGTCGAGACTGACCAGCATCGGCCACGCATGGCTGTCGACGCCCTCGGGGCCAGCGAAGATGAAGGCCGCGCGACGTTTGGGTTGCAGGCCAAGCGGCTGCGCACCGGCGAGCACGCCGATGTGGTCGGCCCAGGCGCCGGCAGCGTTGATCAGCACTGGCGCGCTGAACGTGCCGCGGCTGGTTTGTACCTGCCAGAGCCCGTCGGTATCGCGGCTGAGTTGCTGGACCTCGCAATCGCTGTGCACTTCACCCTGCTGGCGGCGAATACCGCGCAGGTAGCCCTGGTGCAGGGCATCGGTGTCGATGTCGCTGGCGCTTGGGTCGTAGAGGGCGCCATGGACTTTGTCGCGGCGCAGCACCGGCAGGCGGGCGCAAGCCTGGTCGGCGCTGAGCAGTTCGACCTCAGGCACGCAGGCCTTGGCACTTTGATACTGGCGCTGCAATTCTTCGGGGTCACCAGTGAGGTCGACGGTCATTTCCCCGCGCGGGCTGAGCAGCGGGTGCTCGGCAAAGCCTGTCGGTGGGTGGTCGAAGAACTCACGGCTGGCCAGGGTCAGCGCACGTACCTGTGGGGTGCCGTAGGCGGCGGTGTAAAGCGCTGCCGAGCGGCCAGTGGAGTGATAGCCAGGCAGCGACTCGCGTTCGAGCAGTAGCACCCGGCCCTGGCTGGCCAGCCAATAGCCAGTGGAGGCGCCAGCAATACCGGCGCCAATGATGATGAAATCAGCCTGTTGCATGGAAGTCTCCTCAGTCGGCGCGCTGCAGACGGTACAGGGCGTTGGCCAGGGCGATGTCTTCCAGGCCCAGACCGATGGAGCGGAAGAAGGCGTGACGCTGGTAAGTTGGGGCAGGGGCCTGGTTGCTCAACAACTGTGCCAGATCGCCGACGATCGCCTCGGGTTGCCAGCCATGCTGCTCGGCTGCGATGCGCATCTCGCCCGCGCTGCCCGGAGTGGTTACCCGGTAGTCGCAATACACATCCATTGCGCCGAGGCTGGCCGGTGGTACTTCATGGGCACGCACGGCATTGGTGCTGATCGAGGTGATCAGTGCCGGTTTGTTCAAGCTGCGCGGGTCGATGACCGGGGTGGCCGAAGAGGTACACAGCATGATCACATCGGCATCCTGCAATGCTTGTTCGAGGCTGTCGCTGAGGCTCAGGCGTGGATCGAGGTCAAGCAACGCCTGACGTTGCTCGGCGCTTTGCGCGGCCAGGCTTGGCGAAAACAGGCGGATGTCCTGCCATTCACGCAAACCGCGAACATAGTGCAGGTGCGCGCGGGCAATCGGGCCGCTGCCGATCAGAGTCAGGCGTCGGGCGCTGGCCGGGGCCAGGGCATCGACGGCCACGGCAGTGGTGGCAGCCGTGCGGGCGGTGGTCAGTTCACCAGCGTCGCACAGCAGCAGAGGCTGGCCGCTGTCCATGGACATCAGCAGGGTCCAGGCGGTGACCAGCGGGCCTTGCTCGCGGACGATATAGGGCGAGGTCTTGACCCCGTACACGCGTTCCTTGGCCAGCACCCCGCCGTAGTTGATGAAGTCGCCCTGGCCCGCAGGGAACTCCACCAGCTGTTGCGGTGGTTGCACCGCTTGCCCGGCCGCCAGGTCACGGAACAGGTTACGCAGGATCTGCACAACATCCACCTGCGTCAGCAGTTGGCGAGCGAGCTGTTGATCGATGACGAGAGGCGCGGACATACGAGACTCCAATTAAACTATTTTGTCCATTATGGACTCTTTGTTTATTTGGACAATATCGGTGGCATAAAAAAACGCAGCCCGGGCTGCGTTTTCAGACGACTGTCAGCACTCAGTGATGCTTGCGCGGCACTGGCTTGAGCAGCTCGGTCGGCGGCATCTCGCAGCTGATCTTGCGGCCCAGCAGCTCTTCAATGGCCGGCAACTGGTAGGAGTCATCCTCACCGGCGAAGCTGATCGACACGCCGCTGGTACCGGCACGACCGGTACGGCCGATACGGTGCACGTAGTCGTCCGGATCTTCCGGCAGGGTGAAGTTGATCACATGGCTGATACCGTCGATGTGGATGCCGCGACCAGCCACGTCGGTTGCGACCAGTACGGTAATGCGGCCTTCGCGGAAGCTTTCCAGGGTCTTGATGCGTTTGTGCTGGGGCACGTCACCGGACAGCTGGGCAGCGTTGACGCCATCGCGTACCAGACGTTCCTCGATGCGCCGCACTTCATCCTTGCGGTTGGCAAAGACCATCACCCGTTCCCACTTGTTCTCGGTTACCAGGTTGTACAGCAGCTTGTACTTGTCGCTGCCGGCTACGGCATAAACATGCTGCTCGACGGTCTCGCTGGCGACGTTCTCCGGCTCGATCTCGACGATGGAAGGGTCGGTGGTCCACTGCTTGGCCAGGTTCATCACGTCTTCGGTGAAGGTGGCGGAGAACAGCAGGGTCTGACGTTCGCTCTTCGGCGGGGTCTGGCGGATGATCTGCCGTACCTGGGGGATGAAACCCATGTCGAGCATGCGGTCGGCTTCGTCCAGTACCAGCACCTCGACCATGTCCAGGTGGGCTTCACCGCGCTGGTTGAAGTCCAGCAGACGGCCTGGAGTGGCGACGAGGATGTCGCAGTGGCGCGCTTCGAGAGCCTTGAGCTGCTTGTCGAAGTCCATGCCGCCGACGAAGGTCATGACATTCAGGCCGGTGTACTTGGTCAGCGCTGCGGCGTCTTTGGCGATCTGCACCACCAGTTCACGGGTCGGGGCGATGATCAGCGCCCGTGGCTCGCCCATGTAACGCTCTTTCGGCGGTGGAGTCTGCTGCAGCTGGGAAATGATCGAAATCAGGAAGGCTGCGGTCTTGCCGGTGCCGGTCTGGGCGCGGCCGATGGCATCCTTGCCGCGCAGGGTATGACCCAGCACTTGCGCCTGGATCGGCGTGCAATATGGAAAGCCCAGGTCATGGATCGCATGCATCAGCTCGGGCGAGAGCTTGAAGTCATGGAAACGGGTCTTGCCTTCTTGCGGCTCGACCACGAAATCTTCCAGCTTCCAGGTGGAGGCTGCAGGTTTTGGCTTGCGCTCACGGCGCGGTTTGGGCTCGGCCGGCTTCTCGATAGGTGCCGGTGCCGGTGCCTCGGTCTTGAGCGGGGCGGCCGGGGCAGGGGCCTTGGGTGGTGCCGGGGGCTGCTTCACGGTGGCAGCGCTTTCGGCGGCGAGTTGCTCAACCTCGCTCTTGCCGAACATCTTTTTGAGTGCTTTGAGCACGGTCATCTCATCAATTGGTTAAGGAATGTACGCCGGCCAGTGTAATGCAAGAATCGGGCGCGGCGTAGTGGATTGCACTGACAACTACAGGGAAGTGCTGTTTTAGCGCAGGCGCTCAGCCAGCCAGACGCCGATATCGTTGATTTCCTCGGGCAGTACGGCGTGCTCCATCGGGTATTCCTTCCAACCTGCGTTCACGCCCCAGTGCTTGAGGTGCTCATAAGCGGTGCGGCCCATGGCCGGGAGCACGACCGGATCGTAGACACCGTGCAGGCACAGGGCCGGGATGCGTTGCTGGCTGGCCGTCAGTTCAACGCTGTCGCTGAAGGTCGGCGCATAGGTCGACAGGGCAATCACTCCGCCCAGGGCTTCTTGCCACTTTATATAGGCAGTGTGCAGCACCACCGCGCCGCCTTGGGAGAATCCGGCGAGAACAATGCGTGCCAGGTCGATGCCTTTGGCCTGTTCGGCCTTGATCAGCTCGATCACCTGGTTGGCCGAGGCCTTCAGTTGATCTTCGTCGATGGCCCGCGCCGGGGTCATGGCCTTGATGTCGTACCAGCTGGGCATCTCGTAGCCACCGTTGATGGTCACCGGGCGGGTTGGTGCCTGGGGCATGACGAACCGGGTGGTCAGCAAGACCTCCTGCAGGGCTTCGGCCACCGGCATGAAGTCGTAACGATCGGCCCCCAGGCCGTGCAACCAGATCACACAGGCGTCTGCGGTTTTTTGTGGCTCGAGAATCAGCGGGTGGGTCATGACTGCTCCGAAAAAGTGCGCGCGCTCTTGTTTGCGTGCATGAAATGAAGGCGCGTCGGGTGAATCCGGGAAAAACCTGTCGCAACGCTGCAAGTTTCCCTCTTGACGAGTACTGAAACGCTTTAGCCGTTCAGTTTGGTACGCGCTTTGCTATGGAACTCCTGATGCGAGGTTACACGTTTTGGACGGTAACACCCGTTAGCGGTCCCCAAGGCTGTCACAGAACAGCGCATTGCGCCAATTGACCCAAAAACAAGCCAACACGGGTCGGATGCGCCTCATAAGGGTGCGGTGCAATCCCGGCTCAACACAATAAGAGCAAAACTGGAGGTTTGAATGAAGATGTTGAAATCCACCCTGGCAGTGGTTACCGCTGCTACCGTGCTGGGTATCAGCGGTATCGCACAAGCAGGTGCGACCCTGGACGCCGTACAGAAGAAGGGCTTCGTTCAGTGTGGCGTCAGTGACGGCTTGCCGGGCTTCTCGGTTCCGGATGCCAAGGGCAATATCGTCGGTATCGACGCAGACGTCTGTCGCGCGGTGGCCGCCGCGGTATTCGGCGATGCCACCAAGGTCAAGTTCAGCCAGCTCAACGCCAAGGAGCGCTTCACCGCGCTGCAGTCCGGCGAAGTCGATGTGCTCTCGCGTAACACCACCTGGACCAGCTCCCGCGATGCCGGCATGGGCCTGGTGTTCGCCGGTGTCACCTATTACGACGGCATCGGCTTCCTGGTCAACAAGAAGCTCGGCGTTTCCAGCGCCAAGGAGCTGGACGGTGCAACCATCTGCATCCAGGCCGGTACCACCACCGAACTCAACGTCTCCGACTACTTCCGCGCCAATGGCCTGAAGTACACCCCGATCACCTTCGACACCTCCGACGAAAGCGCCAAGTCGCTGGAATCCGGTCGTTGCGACGTGCTCACCTCGGACAAGTCGCAGCTCTACGCACAGCGTTCCAAGCTGGCCGCCCCGGCCGACTATGTAGTACTGCCGGAAACCATTTCCAAGGAGCCGCTGGGCCCAGTGGTACGCAAAGGCGATGAGGAGTGGTTCAGCATCGTCAAGTGGACCCTGTTCGCCATGCTCAATGCCGAAGAGATGGGCATCAGCTCGAAGAACGTCGAGGCGGAAGCCAAAGCCACCAAGAACCCTGACGTAGCCCGTATGCTCGGCGCCGACGGCGAGTACGGCAAGGACCTGAAACTGCCGAAGGACTGGGTGGTGCAGATCGTCAAGGAGGTCCTGGGCGATACGGAACACAAAGCCCACCAGTACGCCGGTAAAAACCCGCTGGCCCAAGGTGACCGAACGTAG
>JAVXRI010000074.1:0-28702 GCA_036643775.1 Pseudomonas sp.
CCTCAATGTGATCAAGAGTGGCAGCGAAGTGGGCATCAAGGTGTTGTGGATATTGCTGATCGCCTTGCTGCCGGTGGTAGGGCTGGTGATCTGGGCGATTGCCGGGCCGCGGGGGAATGTGCGGATCTGAAAGCATGTGCCGGCCCTTTCGCGGGTAAGCCGCGAAAGGGCCGCCACCGACAAAAGCCGCAACATCCCAGTGACAAAATTTTCACATTGGTTTAAACAGAATCCGCTCCCGCACAATGCTGCGTTGGTCTAGCGCCACCGCCTCTCCGCAAACCGCAATCCTAGGACCTTCCCATTCATGGCTAACACGGACGCCTTGAGTGATCAGCGGGCTGCGTCGCGCCCGCTGCAACCGACGCTAAAATCGCACCTGGCCTACACCCTGCTGTGTGGCCTGGTCATCATGCTGATGCTCAGCCTGGTCCGTTTGGGCCTGCTGATCTACAACAGCGACATGATCGGTGACACACCGATGTCGACCGTGGCCGAGGGTTTCCTCAATGGCCTGCGCTTTGACTTGCGCGTTGTCGTCTACCTGAGCATTCCTCTACTGCTGGCCACCCTCAGTGCTCGCGCCATGGCTGCCCGCGGCCTGTTCCGGGTGTGGTTGACCCTGGCCTCGAGCATTGTCATGTTCCTCGGCCTGATGGAGCTGGATTTCTATCGCGAGTTCCACCAGCGCCTCAATGGCCTGGTGTTCCAGTACATCAAGGAAGATCCCCAGACCGTGCTGAGCATGCTCTGGTACGGTTTCCCGGTGGTGCGCTACCTGTTGGCGTGGATTTTCGGCACCTGGTTGCTGAGCCTGCTGTTCAAGGGCATCGACCGCCTGACCCGTCCACGTGGCGCCTATCAGGACCAGACCGCCAGTAGCCGTGCAGTTGCCCCGTGGTACGTGCGTGGCGTGGTGTTCTTCATGATCCTGCTGGTGGCTGTGATCGCTGCTCGTGGCACCCTGCGTCAGGGCCCGCCGATGCGCTGGGGCGACGCTTTCACGACCGACTCGAACTTCGTCAATCAGCTGGGCCTGAATGGCACCCTGACCTTGATCGATGCGGCCAAGAGCCGTTTTGGCGAAGACCGCGCCAACGTCTGGAAGTCGACCATCGAGCAGACTCTGGCGACCCAGACCGTGCGCGACATGCTGCTGACCGACAACGACAAGCTGGTCGATGCCGATAGCGCTGCAGTGCGCCGTGACTTCACTCCGCCGCCTGCCAACACCCTGCCGATCAAGAACGTCGTCGTGATCCTGATGGAGAGCTTCGCCGGTCATTCGGTCGGTGCGCTGGGCAGCCCGAACAACATCACCCCGTACTTCGACAAGCTGGCCAAAGAAGGCGTGCTGTTCGACCGCTTCTTCTCCAACGGCACCCATACCCACCAGGGCATGTTCGCCACCATGGCCTGCTACCCGAACCTGCCAGGTTTCGAATACCTGATGCAGACTCCGGAAGGCGGCCACAAGCTGTCTGGCCTGCCAGCATTGCTTAGCGCCCGTGACTACGACGATGTCTATGTCTACAACGGCGACTTTGCCTGGGATAACCAGTCAGGCTTCTTCGGCAACCAGGGCATGACCACCTTCATTGGCCGTAATGACTTCGTCAATCCAGTGTTCTCCGACCCGACCTGGGGCGTGTCCGACCAGGACATGTTCGACCGTGGTGCCGAAGAACTGGCCAAGAACTACGGCAAGAAGCCGTTCTATGCACTGCTGCAGACCCTGTCCAACCACACCCCGTATGCGCTGCCAGCGCAGTTGCCGGTGGAGCCGGTCACCGGCCAGGGCCGTCTCGATCAGCACCTGACCGCGATGCGCTACTCCGACTGGGCCCTGGGCCAGTTCTTCGAGAAGGCACGCAAGGAGCCGTACTTCAAGGAAACCCTGTTCGTCATCGTCGGTGACCACGGTTTTGGCAACCATCAGCAAGTGACCGAGCTGGACCTGGGCCGTTTCAACGTGCCGCTGCTGCTGATCGCTCCGGGCATTCAGGAGAAGTTCGGTGCGGTGAACCACACCGTGGGCACCCAGATCGACATCGTGCCGACCATCATGGGCCGCCTGGGCGGCGAAACCCGCCATCAGTGCTGGGGGCGTGACCTGCTCAACCTGCCGGCTGGCGATCCGGGCTTCGGCATGATCAAGCCGTCGGGCAGCGAGCAGATCGTTGGCCTGGTCAAGGGTGACCGCATCCTGATCGAGTCCAAGGACATGTCTCCACGCATGTACCGCTACGAGCTGGGCGCCAACTTCAAGGCCGAGCTGATCGAAAGCCCGGACCAGAAGGACCTGACCCACAAGCTTGAGTCGTTCATCCAGACCGCGACCAAGAGTCTGCTGGACAACACCGCCGGTGTTATCCACGGTGTGCCGGACTAACGCATCCAGCATGTTGCGTTAAACTGAAAAGAGGCCTTCGGGCCTCTTTTTTTATGCGGTGGGCAATCTGCGACTGAACATTTCACCCCTACCTGCAGTCAACGGAAAGTAGGGCAGATTCACCCTGAACGTCAGTACAGAGGAGAATCAAATGAAAGCATGGGTCATTACCTTTGTTGATCAGAAAGGCGAGCGTACCTCGCTGCCATTCACATCTGAGCAGGAGCCCAGTATCGAAGAGGCCGCACGGCTGATTCGTGCCCATCTGTTTCCAGTCATGGACGAACTGGACCTCAATGATTTCCAGGATCGCGCCACAATGCCCACGGCCAAATGGCTGAAGGAGCAGAACGGCGTTGAAATTACCGCCATTACCGAGGCGCCCTGAAGCCTCTGGTTGGCGCGCTTGGCAAGTAGGCGCTACGCTGCAATCAAGGTCGGGCCGTTTTTTGTGATAGCCCGGGCTTGCCGATCCACGTCATGCATTCAGCTCGAATTGCCCCCGCACAGCTTGTGTGGCGGGCAGGTGCGTTTTGCACTGAAAGTCTATCCATCGGTAGTTAGGAGGACGATTCATGAGCAGCCAATACGAGGACATCAGCAGCACGGTATTGCGTCAGATGAAAGAGGGCGGCTTCAACTTTGCCCAGATTCATCCCATTGAATTTTATGCGGTTTTCCCCGATGAGGCACGGGCACGACGGGCAGCTGGACAGTTTCGTGGAGAGTCGCTGAGCGCCCAGGTACATGAGCGCGATGATGGTGCCTGGCACCTGGAATTGAGCAAGGTGATGTACGCCACCTACGGCGGTATCGACGAGTTCGAGCAGGACTTCGAAGCGCTGATAGCCCCTCTGGGTGGCGAAATCGAAGGCTGGGGCGTGAAACACGAACGCCCGCTGGCCTGAACGACGCTTCGCAATGAGGCGTTGAGCCCGCAGCAGCTGGAATGGTTGCACGCATCTGGTGCAACCATTCTTTATTGAAAATACAACCTATTGAAATCAAAGGAATTATGCCGCTGGCACGGGGCTTGCGATGGCTCGGGTGCACGGGTGACAAGGAGTTCGGCATGATCCGCACCTTTTACGATGAGATGTACAGCGCAGATGGCCAGGTCCGTCCGCATTACCGGGAGTTTGCCCGCTGGTTGGCCGACACCCCACCGGAACTGCTGGCGCAACGTCGGCGTGAAGCCGATCTGCTGTTCCATCGCGCCGGTATCACCTTCACCCTTTATGGCGACGAACAGGGGACCGAGCGCCTGATCCCGTTCGACACCATTCCGCGCAGCATTCCGGCCAGTGAATGGCGGGTGGTGGAGCGGGGCTGTATCCAGCGGGTCAAAGCCCTGAACATGTTCCTGGCTGACCTTTACCACGGTCAGCGTATCCTTCGCGCCGGGATCGTCCCGGCAGAGCAGGTGCTGGCCAACGAGCAGTACCAACTGGCCATGCAGGGCCTGGACCTGCACCGCGACATCTATTCGCATATCTCCGGGATCGACCTGGTACGTGACAGTGACGGCAGCTACTACGTGCTCGAAGATAATTTGCGCACCCCCAGTGGCGTCAGCTACATGCTCGAAGACCGCAAGATGATGATGCGCCTGTTCCCGGAGCTGTTCGCCGCCCAGCGCATCGCCCCGATCGATCACTATCCCAACCTGCTGCTCGACACCTTGAAAAGCGCCAGCCCCCTGGATGACCCCAGCGTTGTGGTGCTGACCCCTGGCCGCTTCAACAGCGCGTTCTTCGAGCACGCTTTTCTGGCGCGGGAGATGGGCGTCGAACTGGTCGAGGGGGCTGACCTGTTCGTGCGTGACGAGCGGGTGTTCATGCGCACCACCGACGGGCCAAAGGCCGTGGATGTGATCTACCGACGTCTGGATGACGCATTCCTTGACCCCCTGGCCTTCAATCCCGAATCGATGCTCGGCGTGCCGGGGCTGTTATCGGCCTATCGCTGCGGCAACGTGGTGCTGGCCAATGCCATCGGCACCGGCGTGGCCGACGACAAGTCGATCTACCCCTATGTCACCGACATGATTCGTTTCTACCTGGACGAAGAACCAATCCTCAAGAACGTACCGACCTGGCAGTGCCGCAAGCCCGAAGAACTGTCCCATGTGCTGGCACACCTGCCAGAGCTGGTGGTCAAGGAAACCCAGGGCTCCGGTGGCTACGGCATGCTGGTCGGGCCGGCCGCGACGCGGGCTGAAATCGACGCCTTCGCTGCCAGGATCAAAGCTCGACCTGCAGCCTATATCGCCCAGCCGACGCTGTCGTTGTCGACCTGTCCGACCTTTGTGGAGAACGGCATTGCCCCGCGGCATATCGATCTGCGTCCGTTCGTGCTGTCCGGTCGCGAGACCCGGGTGGTGCCTGGCGGCCTGACCCGGGTTGCGCTGCGCGAAGGTTCGCTGGTGGTCAACTCGTCCCAGGGCGGCGGTACCAAGGACACCTGGGTGGTCGAGGATTAAGCCATGTTGAGTAGAACTGCCTCTGATTTGTACTGGATGTCGCGCTATCTGGAGCGCGCGGAAAACCTTGCACGGATGCTCGACGTCAGTTATTCGCTATCACTGATGCCCCAGGACGGTCGTGGTGATGGCCTGGATGAAATGGCCATGCCACTGCTGATCACTGGCACCCTGGACGACTACCTTGAGCGCCACGGCCAGTTGCATGCCGAGCGCCTGCTGCACTTTTTTGCTCTCGACCCGGACAACCCGGCGAGCATCTACAGCTGTCTGGGCGCCGCGCGTGCCAGTGCTCATGCGGTACGTGGGCGGATCACCGCCGACATGTGGGAAAACATCAACGCCACCTGGCTGGAAATTCGCGGTATTGCCGAGCAGGGGCTGGGCCGTTATGGCATGAGCCGCTTCTGTGAGTGGATCAAGGAGCGTTCGCACCTGTTTCGCGGCGCCACCTACGGCACCATCATGCGCAACGACGCCTTCCGTTTTATTCGCCTGGGCACCTTCATCGAGCGCGCCGACAACACCCTGCGCCTGCTCGATGCGCGCTACGAAATGCTCGGCGAAGAAGCCGAGGCGGTCAGCGACAGTTCGGCCCGTGGTTACTATCAGTGGAGTGCCTTGCTGCGGGCATTGTCCTCGTTCGAGGCCTACACCGAGATTTATCGCGATGCTCCGGCAGCCCGTCATGTGGCCGAATTGTTGCTGCTGCGCGCCGATGTGCCGCGTTCGCTGCGGGCCTGCACCGAAGAGATCGATCTGATTCTCGCCAGCCTTCCGGGCAGCAACGGCCGGGCTGCCCAGCGCCTCGCCGCCGAGGTGGATGCACGACTGCGTTATACCGGTATCGACGAGATTCTTGCCGAAGGGCTGCACCCTTGGTTGACCCACTACATCCCGCTGGTGCGCCAGTTGGGCAACGCCATCCAAAGCGCTTACCTGGAGGCAGTATGAGACTGACCATTAGCCATGAAACCGCCTACCACTATGAAGACCAGGTGCGTGCCAGCATCCAGTACCTGCGCCTGACGCCCCATGACAGCGAGCGTCAGCAGGTACTGGCCTGGCAACTGGACCTGCCGCGTCCGGTGCGGGCGCAACTTGACCCGTTCGGCAACATCCTCCACGTGTTGAGCCTGGAAGAGCCGCATTCGGATCTGGTCATCAGTGCGCGCGGTCTGGTGGAGATTGACGAAACCCGTGAAGCCGAGCACGAAGCGCAGTCGCCGCTGCCGTTTCTACGTTTCACCCGCCTGACCGAGGCCGATGAAGCTTTGCGTGCCTTCGCCAGCCAGCAATGCCGTAAGCGTCGTGACCGTTCGGCACTGATTGAACTGATGAACGCCCTTAATCAGCGCATGGCCTACCAGCCTGGCAGTACGGCGGTGGACACCAGTGCCGCTCAGGCGTTTGCCGGCGGCGCTGGCGTCTGCCAGGACCATACCCATGCCTTCCTGGCGTGTGTGCGTAGTCTCGGGGTCCCCGCGCGTTATGTCTCAGGCTACCTGTTCGACAGTCAAAGCCAGCAGATGGCCAGTCATGCCTGGGCCGAAGCCTGGCTGGACGATGCCTGGTACAGTTTTGACGTGACCAATCAGTTGGCCAGGCCCGAGCGCCACTTGAAGCTGGCTGTTGGCCTGGACTACCTCGACGCCTGCCCGGTGCGAGGCATGCGCCGGGGTGGCGGTTTTGAACAGATGCACGCCAAGGTCCTGGTGACGCCGAGCGCTCAGCAGCAATGAGGGTCAGGGCTGCTTGCGTGTGGCCATGTGCGCGAGGTAAGCGAGCAGGGCATCGAGCTCCGGGTCGCTGAGTACGGCGCTGGTGAAACCGGGCATTTTTGCCTGCGGCCACTGGCGCAGGCTCTGCGGATCACGGATGTAGCTGCGCAGGAAGGCTGGCTGGAAGTACTCGGTGGGGTTGTGCGGCAGGTTCAGGTCCGGGCCGAACTGGGCGTCGCCAGCGCCATTGAGGCGGTGGCAGGCCAGGCAGTTTTTCTGGAACAGGGCGAAGCCCAGGTTGACCGGGTCGTCACTGGCCAGCTGTGCAGCCGGGAGCAGGGCCGGGAAACGTACGGCGACCGGTGCCAGGCGGCGAATGCTGGCGACCTGGAAGGGCCATTGTTCCGGGCTTATACGCCCGGCTTGTGGGTCGGTCCATACCAGGTAAAACGGCCCGGCGCTGTGCTTGCCGGCGCCCAGTGCAGGCCAGGGCCTGGCCGGGTCTTCGATCGCCAGCCAGGCCCGGGCCGGACCGTCCTTGAGCAAGGGTGCCGCTGGCATTTCGGCGGCAAAGCCGTCATCGGCCACGGCTTGCAGGTGATCCTCTGGCGCTATGCCTTCGAGCAGTGCCGCCAGCGGCACGGCGCGGTAGTGCATGGTTCTTTTGTAGGAGACGTCGTTATCGATCTGGATCTCCTGTGCCTTGGGGTGGGCAAGTAACTCCGCACTTTGCCAGTGACGGCTGGTAGCTCCCAGTTCCAGCGTCAGTTGCGCCGCCTGCAGAGGCAGGCAGAGCAGTATCAAACACAGGGTAAGGCAATGGCGCACGGGCAATCTCCAGCAGATCAGGGCTGGCAGAGTACCTGCACAGGGCCGTAGAGGACCATAGTGAGGATCAGCCGAACAGACGTGACAGGTTCGGCAGAATCAACAGCAAGGTGGTGGCGAAGAGAATGAGTCCGGCTTGACGTACTTTGTGTTGTTTGAACATGGCTGACCGCCTTCTTGTTGTTATTCCTGAGTGCCCAGTGGCTTCCTTGTCGTCGATCCGGCAAACATGGGTAACGCGGTTTGACGTTCAGACGCGAACCTTTGCTGATGGGTATACCTCTAACCTTAGGGTCAACGTTACTGGTGTTTTAGAACGCTTTGGTCTTTAAATAGAGAAATTTGTGCTTTCAGGCTATGAGGCGTTATGCCATCTGGTAACTATTCCCCTTGCTAGACACTTGCAATGGTTCTGCACCTGGATCCACTTCAAGTGACCGTTCGTCAGTGCAGCATACTTGCTTGCAAGCCTTATTCGGGGCAGGCTCTAGGGGGCAATCCCGCCTTTGTCGTTCAGGACTATTTTTATGTCGCTACGCATCTGCATCCTGGAAACCGACGTCCTGCGACCCGAGCTGATCGGGCAGTATCAGGGCTACGGACGGATGTTCGAGCAGTTGTTCACCCGGCAACCGATCGCCGCCGAGTTTGACGTATACAACGTGATGAACGGCGAATACCCCGCGGATGACCAGGTATTCGATGCCTACCTGGTGACTGGCAGCAAGGCCGACTCGTTCGGCGATGATCCCTGGATCGAAACCCTCAAAGCGTTTTTGCTGGCACGCTACCAGCGTGGCGACAAGTTGCTGGGTGTGTGTTTCGGTCATCAACTGCTGGCGCTGCTGCTCGGTGGCAAGAGCGAGCGTGCCAGCCAGGGCTGGGGGGTGGGTACCCATCGCTATGTAATGAATGCCAAGGCACCGTGGATGAGTCCGCAGGTCGAGGAGCTGACCCTGTTGATCAGCCACCAGGACCAGGTCACCCGCTTGCCGGAAAACGCCACCGTGATTGCCTCAAGCGATTTCTGTCCGAACGCCGCTTACCACATTGGTGATCAGGTGCTGTGTTTTCAGGGGCACCCGGAGTTTATCCACGACTATTCGCGAGCGCTGCTTGAGCTGCGCCAGGACAAGCTGGGTCAAGAGGTCTACCGTAAAGGCATCGACAGCCTGGCGCATGAGCACCAGGGCAGCACGGTTGCCGAATGGATGATGCGTTTCGTTGCACATAAACCCCAGGGCATCCCGACCTGAGGCTGCGGCTTATAGCCAGCCCGAGCGCTTGAAGCTGGCAAACAACGCCGTGCACCCAACGGCAATCCCGCCAAGCACGGCAAAGTAACCGTAGTGCCAGCTCAACTCCGGCATGTTCTGAAAGTTCATCCCGTAGATGCCTGCCACTGCGGTGGGAAATGCCAGGATCGCCGCCCAGGCGGCGAACTTGCGCTGCACGATGCTTTGCCGGGATGACTCCAGCAACATGCCGATCTCGATGGTCTGGCTGGCGATGTCGCGAATCCCGGCCAGGTCTTCCATCTGCCGGGTTACGTGAATCTGTACATCGCGAAAGTACGGGCGCATGTTCTTGTCGATGAAGGGGAAGGTCAGGCGCTGGAGTTCTTCGCTGACCTCGACCATCGGCGCAACGTAGCGGCGCAGACGCAGAATGTCGCGGCGCAGGCTGTGCAGGCGGCGGATATCATCCTCTTGTAGCGAGCTGCTCAGCACGGTCTGTTCCAGTTCTTCGATCTCGCCGTGGATGGCTTCGCCGATGGGTTGATAGTTTTCGGTGACGAAGTCGAGCAGGGCGTAGAGCACGAAGTCCTCGCCATGCTCCAGTAGCAGCGGCCGCGCTTCGCAGCGCTGGCGCACCAGGGCGTAGGACTTGGAGTGGCCATTGCGGCAGGTGATGATGTAGCCGTTGCCGGCAAAAATGTGGGTTTCGATGAACTCCAGCTTGCCCTCATGGCGCACTGGCGAGTAGGTGACGATGAACAGCGCGTCGCCGAAGGTTTCCAGCTTCGGCCGGCTGTGTTTTTCCAGGGCATCTTCAATGGCCAGTTCATGCAGGTTGAACTGGCATTGCAGGTTGGCCAGCTCCTGGGCATTGGGCTCTTCCAGCCCTATCCAGACGAAATGCCCGGGTTTGCTGGCCCACTGGCTGCCTTCATCGATACTGATGTTGGTGACTTTTCTGCCGGCGCTGTACACCGCCGCCGCAACGACTCGTCCCATGGTGGTTCGCTTCTTCTGATGACCGTGCCAGTAGCTTGGTCTGACACACAGAATTGAGCAACCGTTCAGGTGTGCTGCAGTTCAGCTTCCATCAGGTCGATGCAGCGTTGCATTTGTATCCGGCATTGCTCGGCCAGGGCAGGGACGTCCTGCTGGGTCAGGCCGCTGGTGGCAATGGGCGCAAGGGAGCGGATGATCACCTTGCTGCGACGCCAGCTGTTCAGGCGCAGGCGCTGGGCGTAGCGGCTGACACACACCGGTACGATCGGTACACCGGCCTCGACGGCCATGTGGAAGGCGCCTTTTTTGAACGGGATCAGTTGCTCGTCGGGATTGCGCGTGCCTTCCGGGAACACCCAGATCGAGGTGTCGTCTTCGCGCAGGGTGCGCGTGGTGGTCTGCATGGCGCGGCGCGCATGGTAGGAGTTGCCACGGTCAATCAGCACATTGCCGCCCAGCCAGAACAGCTGGCCGAACAGCGGTACCCATTTCAGGCTTTTTTTGCCGATGCACACGGTGCGCGGTGGCACCACATGCCCCAGAACAAACAGGTCATGGTTGGACTGGTGATTGGCGATGATCACGCAACCAGGGGGCTGGTCGAACAGCGGACCGACTTCGGCCTTGACGTCCAGGCGCATCAGCCAGGTGGCGGGCAGCCCGTACAGGCGTGCGTATATACGGCTATTGTCCGGGTTGAATGGCCGACACAGGCCGATCAAGACACCGACAACACCGATCACAACAAAATGCAGTCCCAGCAGGAACATGCGAGTAAGAAAAAGCATTATACGACTCACATAAGCAAACGCGGCGCAGTGTACGGGTGTGCACTTGCGCGGGCAAACGCTCAATGCGGTCTGGGCGGCCTGATTGTGTAAGCAAACGCAATCAGGCCTTGGTAGGGGTCAGCCCAGGTGTTCCTGATCGCGAATGATTGCGTCGTCGAGGGTGTCGAGCAGCGCCTTGCGCACTTTGAGTTTGGTGTGTTTATGCGCATTCATATTGATCTTTTTCAACTGACGCGCCGCCGCCAAGGCGGTTTCCTGCAGTTGTTCGACCGGCACCACTTTGTCGAGGAAGCCGGCATCCACGGCGCTGATCGGGTCGAACATCTCGGCATTGATCACCGAGCGGTGGAAGGCCGAGCGGCGCAGGCGGTCACGGGCCAGCTCGATACCGGCGTGGTGCATGGTCATGCCGATCTGCACTTCGTTCAGGCCAATGCTGAAAGGGCCTTCGACGCCAATACGATAGTCGGCCGACAGCAGCAGGAACGCACCTTTGGCCACGGCATGACCCGGGCAGGCGACAATGACCGGGAACGGGTGCGACAGCATGCGCCGGGCCAGGGTGGAACCGGCGGTGACCAGGCTGACCGCTTCTTTTGGGCCGGCGGTCATCACCTTGAGGTCGTAACCACCGGAAAGAATGCCTGGCTGGCCAGTGATGATGACTACTGCACGATCCGTCACCGCCTGATCCAGGGCAGCATTGAACGCGGCAATGACGTCTGGCGAGATGGCGTTGACCTTGCCGTTGTTCAGGGTCAGGGTCGCGATGCCGTCTTCGAGGTGGTAGGTAATCAGCTCACTCATGACACAGTTCCTAAAGGGAGAGTGAGGCAGACGTTACTCACGCCGGGCGGGGAGGTAAAGCGCTGTGACTGACTGGCCGGTCAGCCTTGTGCGGCTTTTCCATGCAAGTCGGGGGTGGTGGGGGATGGGCTGCCGAAGCACTCCAGAGATTGGCGACTTTGCCCTGTGCCCCCGGCTTTTTTGCCGGGTTGGCTTAAGCGCATGAAAATTCTGAAAAAAACCTTTGCCATCAGAACCTGTTTCGACTACATTAGCGCGCCTCGACAGGCTGAACAGCTTGAAGAGAAACGGTGAAGTGTCCGAGTGGCTGAAGGAGCACGCCTGGAAAGTGTGTATACAGGAAACTGTATCAAGGGTTCGAATCCCTTCTTCACCGCCACATTTAGAAAAGCCCCCGATCTGAACAAGGCCGGGGGCTTTTTGCATTTCCCTGTAGGAGCGGATTCATCCGCGATGGGGCGCGTAGCGGCCCTAAAAATGGGCCTGCTACGCAGTCCATCGCGGATGAATCCGCTCCTACAAAATACTTTCAGAAGCTTACAGAAGCCGACACCCGCGCCGTCCTCGGCGCACCCTGGAATAGATAGCCGTCGCCCAGGTACTCCCCGGCATCACGCCAGTAACGCTTGTCGAACACGTTATCGACCATCAGCCTCAGTGTCGTGTCGTAGCCACCGATTTTGGTGCTGTACCGGCTGCCCAGATCAAACACGGCATAGCTGCCGACTTCCACCGTGCCCGCCTGGTTGGCGTACTTGCTGGCGCTGTAGCGTGCGCCACCGAGCAGGGCCAGGCCAGGGATCGGCAGGCTGTAGTCCGCCTGCACCGCGGCACGGAAGTTCGGCACGTTGAGTGCCTGGTGATCTTCATAGTCAGCAGAGCCGCTATTTTTCACCCGTGCACGGATCGCCGCGGCGCTGGCGTTGATCTGCAGGCGCTCGGTCAGCCAGCCGCTGGCGCCCAGCTCCAGGCCGACGTTCTTCTGCTGGCCTTGCTGCACATAGGTGAAGTTGCCCGCGCCGTCCGGGCGCGAGTACTGATAGGCCTGACGCAGCTGGAACACTGCCGCGCTCAAGCTCAGGCGCTGCCAGTCGCGCTTGATGCCGACTTCCAGTTGGTGTGACAGGGTGGGGGCGAGGATTTCGGCGCTGTTGCTGGCGAACCAGGGTGCAGTACCGCCGGAAGAGATCCCCTTGCTGTAGCTGGTGTACAGCGAAATGTCCGGGCGCGGCTTGTAGATCACTGCGGCGTTGGGCAGCAATTGATAGTCGCGGGTATGGCGGCCAGGGGTGCCATCTTGGGCAAACGTTTTTTCGTCCAGGCGCACCAGCCGTGCGCCGAGAACCGTCTGCCATTGCTCATTGAAGCTGATCCGGTCACTGGCAAACAGGCCGTACTGGCGGCTGTCCAGGCGGCGGGTGCTGGGGCCGATGGCTTTGTCGGACGGTGGCAGTACCGGTGTCGGTTGGTAGATGTTGCCGCTGCCGATCAATTCGTTGAAATAGGGGCGCTGGTCCAGCGTGCGGCGCTGGGCGCTGGCGCCTACCGTCAGTTCGTGATCCAGGCCCATGGCGTCGAAGCGACCATTAAGCGCGGCCTGGGCTTCGTCGGTGCGGCGAGTATCGTCGGGGCTACGGTAGTCATAGATGTCGTAGTCGCCTTCGGGACTGAAATAGTTAGGCACGCTGCTGTCGGCGCAACTAGGGGCGCCGTAGCAACCCCAGGCAAACGAGCTGTAGTCATCAATCACCACCTTGCTGCGCGACGCGCTGAGCGTACCTGTCCAGTTGTCGCTAAAACGATACTCGAAGCGCCCGCCCAGGTTCAGCGAGTCGATGCTTACAGGATTGGCCCACTGCTGGTAGGCCAGGCGATCATGCGGGTCGATGTCATGCGGCAGGCTGGTGCCACCTAGCAGTTGATAGCCCGGCACCGAACGCTGTTGGCGATGCTGGTACTCGGCATCCAGTTGCAGCAGGGCATCGGGGTTGATCTGCCAGTCGAAGGCCAGGGCAGCGAAATCACGCTTGCCGTCGGCATGGTCGACATAGGAACGTATGTCCTCATGGGCGAGGTTGGCGCGCAGGCCGAATTGGCGTTCACTGCCAAACCAGCCGCCGAGGTCGGTGGCGATGTAGCGTTCACCTTGCTCGTTGCTCGATACGGTCACCGAGCGCACATCCTCAGGGCGTTTGGTTACGTAATTGATCAGCCCGCCCGGTTCGGCAACGCCGCTTTGCAATCCAGACAAGCCCTTGAGCAACTCGACCTGTTGCTTGTTCTCCAGCGCCACGTTCTGCTCGCCGGCGATGGTCTGGCCGTTGATCTTGTAGCTGCTGGCGGCATTGAGTTCGAAGCCGCGCACATTGAAGTTTTCGTAGTAGCCGATCGGCGCATAGCTTTCGCCTACCGAGGCGTCGCTTTGCAGCACTTCACTGAGCTTGCGTACCTGCCGATCTGCCAGCAGTTGCTCGCTGAACACGGCTACCGATACCGGGGTATCGAGCAGCGGGGCCGGAGCAAAACCGGCCACCGCCGCTTCCTGTACCTGGTAGCCCTCGCTATAGGCCTCGGATACTTTTACCGGGGCCAGGGTGATGCTGTCCTGAGCCAGACTGTGACAGGCAGGCAGGGCCAGGCTCAAGCCGAGCAGGCTCAAGGGCAGGCGAGGGCGGGGCAGGGTCATGCAGAAAGCTCCTTGAAGGCGTGCAGCAGACGCACCGTCAGCGTTCGCGTGCTGATCAGCGGCGCAAGTCCAATGTGTGGCGTAGGGAACAAGCCTGCCGGCATTGCGCCGGGCAGGCGGGCGCGCATCTTAGCAGGGGCGACCGGATCACGGTGCCCCTGTTCCTGCTGTACTCAGGTGATGTAACGAATCAGACGAGTGCCGATTCAGCGATTGGCGGCCGGTAACGCATGGCGCTGCCAGTGACCGTTGAGCTTCGCCCAGGTTTTGCTGTCGGTGATCGCCATCAGCTTGCGGCCATCCTTGAAGGTGGCCAGGAAGGTTACTTCTTCTTCCTTGCCGCCCAGCCAGAACCCGGCAATCAGGCCCACCGGGCCTGCCACCAGAGCGCCGGCCATGCCCCAACCCAGGGCACTGCTGAGGCTGCGACTGGACTCCTGATTGGCAACAATCAGTTCACTGATGCGGTTAAGGGCGATTTTCTCGCCGGGGGAAGGGCTGCGGCAGGTCTTGAGTGTGAGCGATCCATTGCGGTACTCGCCTTCACCTTGCAAGAAATCGCCGGACTGAACCGTGAGTCTTGTCATAGTGTCATCCGTAAGAAAAGGGCTGTTGACCAATCCCTACTCAGCGCTCGGGGCCGCTACAAGTCAATCCTCAGGCGACGGAGGGTCGCCTGAGGGTGTCTTCTCAAGCCGTGCGCGTACGCAAGCTGCGTTGACGTTCGGCCAGGGCCCAGACCAGCAAGGCCAAGCTACCGATCGCAAGCCCGGCGAGAACGATGCCGTTCCAGCCATAGTTCTGGAACAGTTGGGTGCCGAGCAGCGAACCCAGCGCACCGCCAATGAAGTAGCAGGTGATATAGCCAGCGTTCAGGCGGTTGCGCGCCTCCGGTCGCAAGGCAATCACGGCGTTCTGGTTGCTGACATGGACCAACTGCACAGCCAGGTCGAGCAGCAGCACGCCGATCAACAGCGCCACCAGCGACGATTGGGCGAAACCCAGTGGTATCCACGACAGCAGCAGGGCCAGCAAACCGACGGTGGTGCCCAGCGAACCCTTGCCGCGATCCGCCAGGCGACCGGCCCAGTTGGCTGACAGTGCGCCCGCGGCACCGGCCAGACCGAACAGGCCGATGACCGCATCCGAGTACTGGTAGGGTTCGGCTGACAGCAGGAACGCCAACGGCGTCCAGAACAGCGCGAACAGGCTGAAGCTCAGTAGTCCGAGCAACGAGCGCAGGCGCAGCACCGGTTCATCGACAAACAGGCGAAACACCGAGCCGATCAGCGCCGGATAGCTGAGCCCGGCGTGCTGGTGACGTTCCGGCAGGGCGCGCGCCAGGGCAATGGCACACACCGCCATCAACGCTGCCGCCAGCAGATAGATGCTGCGCCAGCCGCCCAGCTCGGCCATGAAGCCGGCAGCGGTGCGGGCCAGCAGGATGCCCAGCAGCAACCCGCTCATCAGCGTGCCTACCACCCGGCCGCGCTGGCCCGGATCGCTCAGGCCGGCGGCCATCGGCACCAGTATCTGGGCTACGACCGAGAACAGCCCGGTCAGCGTAGTGCCCAGCAATAGCCAGACCAGGCTCGGCGAGAAGGCACTTATCAACAGGCCCAGGGTGCTGATGGCAATCATGCTGACGATCAGCCGACGCTGTTCGAACAGGTCGCCCAGCGGGGCCAGCAGTAGAAGGCCGGCGCCATAGCTCAGTTGCGCCGCAATAACGATGGCCCCGGCGCTGGCGGTGGTCAGGCCGAAATGCTCGGCAATGCTGTGCAGTAACGGCTGGGCGTAATAGTTGCTGGCCACGGCAAGGCCGGTGGCGGTAGCCATCAGCAGAATCAGGCCGCGACTCAAGGTAGCAGTGGAGGAGGTCATGGACCGTCTCGATCAGTGGCAGTTAGGAAGTGACATTATCGGAAATGCGCTAGCATGACGCCAATGTATCGTTTTCATTCTATCCATCTTGAAAATAGATCGTTCCATGAACCTGAAGCAGATCGAGTATGCCCTGGCGGTGGTCGACACCGGCAGCTTCACCCGTGCCGCCGAGCAGTGCCATGTGGTGCAGTCGGCCTTGAGTCACCAGATCGCCCGGCTTGAGGAAACCCTCGGTGTCAGCCTGTTCGAGCGTAGCTCGCGGCGGGTGCGTGTGACACCCGCCGGGGAAGCCTTTGTGCAGAGCGCCAGGCCAGCGCTGGAGGCGACCCGGCGCATTGCCGAGGATGTTGCGGCAGCCTGTGGCGAGGTGCGTGGACAGTTGTCCATCGGCGAAATTACTTCCCTGACCGAGCTCGATCTGGTCGACCTGCTGGCCGGGTTTCATCGCCGCTATCCGAAAGTGGATATTCGCTGGCTGATGGCCAAGAGCGAACTGCTGATTACCGATGTACGCGAGCGGCGACTCGATGTGGGCTTTGTCGGGATCTGGCCGGGAGAGCCTCCGCAGGGTGTTGAGTACCGTCTGCTGGCTGAAGAAGAACTGGTGGCCGTGTTGCCCGTTGCCCATCCATTGGCCGCGCTCGAACGCTTGTCGTTGAATCAGCTGGAAGACCTGCCGTTGGTGGACTTCCCTGCCGGTAGTTGCGCCCGCAGGCAGACCGATGAAGCCTTCGCTGCTGCACGATTGCGCCACCGAGTGCAATTCGAGGTGACCAACATCCATCTGGTGGAAAAGTTCGTCCAGCGCGAGCTGGCGATCGGTCTGGTACCGGAGCGTATCGCCAGTAGCTTCAGGAATGTGGTCACGGTGGCGGTTCAAGATGCTCCCCGGCGTCATCTTTACGCGATCTGGTCGAACAACCCGACGCCGGCTGCCCGGGCGTTTGTCGAGATGATCGATCATAGCCTGGCGAGCCGGGACGACAGCTGAGGCGATCAGGCGGCGAAGCCACCGTCGATGGTCAGGCTGGCGCCGGTGATGTAGGCCGCCTCCGGGCTGGCCAGGTAGGCAACGAAACTGGCGATTTCCTCGACCTCACCATAGCGACCTACGGCCATGTAGCCCATCAGGCTCTCGGCAAACTCGCCATGGGCCGGGTTCATTTCGGTGTCCACCGGACCTGGTTGTACGTTGTTGATGGTGATGCCAAGAGGACCGAGGTCGCGGGCCAGGCCACGGGTCAGGCCGACCAGGGCTGACTTGCTCATGGCATAGGGGCCGCCACCGGCAAAAGGCATGCGCTCGGCATTGGTACTGCCGATGTTGATGATGCGTCCACCCTGGCCCATGTGCCGGGCGGCTGCCTGGCTGGCGACGAAGACACTGCGTACGTTGACGGCCAGGGTGCGGTCGAAGTCGTCCAGGTCAAACTCCAGCAGTGGCGCGACGGCCAGGACACCGGCGTTGTTGACCAGGATGTCCAGCCGGCCAAACGTCTCCACGGTATTTTCCACGGCGGACTGCACGGCACTGGCATCGGCGCTGTCGGCCTGGATGGCCAGGGCTTTGCCTCCGCTGGCGATGATGCTTTCCTGCAGCGCTTGAGCCTGTGCCGTGGCGTTGGCGTAGGTAAAGGCGACACTGGCACCTTCGGCGGCCAAGCGTTTGACGATGGCTGCGCCGATGCCGCGTGATCCGCCCTGGACCAGGGCCACTTTGCCGTTGAGGCGAGTTTCAGTCGACATGTTGTGCTCCCGAAAGAACAAGGCCGGATGCCTTGGATGGGGCTCAGTATCGGCTGCCGATTACCCTCTGAGTAGCCGGTAATCGCTATAGTCTGTGTAAACCATAAGTATGGAATCGCATCGATGGAAACCTTCAGCAGTATCGAATGCTTCGTGCGTAGCGCTGAAGTGGGCAGCTTCGCCGAGGCCGCGCGGCGCTTGAGTCTGACCCCGGCCGCAGTGGGCAAAAACGTTGCCCGACTGGAGGCGCGGATGGGCGTGCGCCTGTTTCAGCGCAGCACCCGACGACTGACCCTGACCGAAGCCGGGCAGCGCTTTCTCGGTGAAGTGGCCAGCAGCTTCCAGACCATTCAGTATGCCGTGGCCAACCTCGCCAGTGCCGAAGGGCAGCCGGCCGGGACCTTGAAGGTGAGTATGGGGACTGTTTTCGGGCGTTTGTACATCGTGCCGCTGTTAGGTGAGTTTCTGCAGCGCTATCCGGCCATCAGCCCGGACTGGCATTTTGACAATCGCCAGATCGACCTGATCGGCCAGGGTTTCGATGCGGCCATCGGTGGCGGTTTCGACCTGCCTCAGGGTGTGGTGGCGCGCAAGTTGACCCCGGCTCACCGGATTCTGGTGGCCGCCCCGGCCTACCTTGAGCGTCACCCGGCGATACGTCAGCCGGCCGATCTGCAGGCACTGGATGGCATCCTGATCCGCTCACCGCAAACCGGGCGGGTGCGTTCCTGGCCGTTGACCAATCGCCAGCAGGAGCAGAGTCCGCTGAACATTCGCCTGCGCATGACCATGAGCGACTCGGAGGCGGCCTGTGCGGTGGCGCAGCAGGGCCTGGGTGTGGCCCTGGTGAGCATGCCGTTCGCGGTGCCGTACTTGCAGGCTGGCAGCTTGGTACGAGTGTTGCCGGACTGGTATGTAGATGATGGCAACATCAGTCTGTACTACGCCGAGCACAAACTGTTGCCGGGCAAGACCCGGGCGTTTGTCGAATTCATCATCGAGCAATTTGCCGCCCGGGGGTTGGCGCAGCGCTTCAATGCGCTGGTTTGATCAAAAGATGCTCAGCTGACTTCTACCACCACAAAGCGCTGCTGCTTGGCGCCCAGGGTCAAGCTGATCTCGTCATCTTCAGCCTTACCCATCAAGCTCTGCCCCAGCGGCGAACGCGGCGTGATTACCGTTATCAGCTGTTCCCCCTGACCAATCTTCAAGCCCGCGCCTTCCGGTCCTAGAAACAGACGCTGACAGCTACCATTCTCGGCCTCCAGAGTAACCAGATTGCTGATCTGAATACCGCGCGCCGGGTCGTAATCGCGCACCACCAGTTGCTGGTAGGCCGCCCGCGCCTGACGAATCTCTTCCATGCGCCGGGCCTGTCCGGTCGCAAGGTAGGAAGCCTCCAATCCCAGGGTGTCGTACTTGTTTTCGGCGATGTTCTCTTCGGCGGTGGCCGCTTCATAAGCGGTCTGGGCCGCACGCTGGACCACGTCCAGGTCCAGGCTCAGGGTGTCGATGATGCGTTGCAGCAGTTCGGCTTTGTTCATGGTGTCAGTTGCAAAATTCCAGGACATGGGCGCGACTTTTTTCGGTGGGCAGGTTGCGGTTCTGTTGCAGCCAGAACTGGCACTTGGGGTCGGACAGATTACGTACGCTGCTTTCGGCCTGGTCCTCGGCCTGTTGTATGTCCTGATTGCGCAAGATCTGTTTGTACTGCTCGAACATCTGGCTCTGCGGGTCCGACGGGTTGCCAGGGTTCGCCGTGACTGCTGGCGGAATCAGCACCTGGCTCAAGGGCTGTACGGTTTCGGGAAGCAGGCGCCAGGCCAGCCATAGGCTCAAGGCAATGGCTACGGCGCCTAGCCACAGACCAAGGGCGATGCACAGGATCAACTGCCCTGGCTTGAGGGGGATGTTCAGGTCGCGAGGGCGGGGCATGATGGCCTCCTGGCCGGGTCAGGTACGTCCATTGTGGCATGGCCCAACGGATTTTTTTCGGCCTACGCTTTTGTCTGCGATGATTTACCCGGACAATCGGCGCTTTTGCCAAGGGGCCAGCGATGAAAGCGCACTGGGACATCTTCTGTTGTGTCGTCGATAACTACGGCGATATCGGCGTGACCTGGCGTCTGGCCCGGCAATTGGTCGCCGAGCAGGGGCTGGCGGTGCGCCTGTGGGTGGATGATCTGAGCGCCTTCGCACGCCTCTGTCCCGAAGCGGATGTCCAGGCCCCCTGCCAATGGCATCAGGGTGTGGAGGTCTGTCATTGGCGTGCGGATTGGCAGGAAACGCCGGTAGCGGACGTGGTCATTGGCGCTTTCGCCTGTCAGTTACCGGCTGCCTATGTGCAGGCGATGCTCGATTGCCCACGTTCGCCGTTGTGGCTGAATCTGGATTACCTCAGCGCTGAAAGCTGGGTCGAAGGTTGCCATGGCTTGCCTTCCCCGCAACCCAATGGCCTGCGCAAGGTGTTTTTCTTTCCAGGCTTTACCGCCAAAACCGGTGGCTTGCTGCGCGAGGCCAGCTTGGTTGCACGGCGCGAGGCGTTCGAGCAAGACCCGTTGGCGCGCCAGGCATTTCTTCAACGTCTTGGCGTGGAACCGGTCAGCGACGCTCGTCTGATCTCGCTGTTTGCCTATGAGAACCCGAGCCTTTGCAGCTGGCTCGATGCGCTGGCCGCCGACACGCGTGCGAACCATCTGCTGGTGCCCGAGGGACGTGTGTTGGGGGACGTACAGGCCTGGCTGGGTATGGACGCCTTGCCGGTGGGCAGTGTGGCAACGCGTGGCGCCCTGACCGTGCAGATCCTGCCCTTCGTCAGCCAGGATGATTACGATCACTTGCTCTGGTGCTGCGACTTCAACGCCGTACGTGGCGAAGATTCGTTTGTCCGTGCGCAATGGGCGGGGCGTCCATTGCTCTGGCATATCTATGCGCAAGAAGAGTACGCCCACTGGGAAAAACTCGAGGCGTTCCTCGATCACTACGTTGAGGGGCTTTCGCTGCCGGCCAAGGCTGCCATCGTCGATTTGTGGCGCGGCTGGAACATGGATCGGGATATGGGGCAGGCCTGGCAACAGGTGCTCGAACACTGGGACGAGCTCGATCAGCATGCCCGCCGCTGGAGTGCCGTTCAGGCCGCTCGGCCGGACCTTGCCACGACGCTGGTACAGTTTTACCGAAATTGGCTATGATATGCGGCCTCGATTTTTGTAAATCCATCCAAATTCGGATATCTCGCAATGAAAACTGGTAAAGAACTGAAACCCGGTACCGTACTGCGGATCGACAACGACCCGTGGCTGGTTCAGAAAGCTGAATTCACCAAGTCGGGCCGTAACAGCGCGATCATGAAGACCAAGCTGAAGAACCTGCTGACCGGCTACAAGACCGAAACCGTTTACTCGGCAGACGACAAGCTGGACGACGTGATCCTGGATCGCAAAGAAGCGACCCTGTCGTTCATCAACGGTGACACCTACACCTTCATGGACACCACCGACTACACCATGTACGAGCTGAACGCCGAAGACATCGAGGCCGTTCTGCCGTTCATCGAAGAAGGCATGACCGACGTCTGTGAAGCCGTGTTCTTCGAAGAGCGTCTGGTTTCGGTTGAACTGCCGACCACCATCGTTCGTAAAGTTGCCTACACCGAAGGTTCCGCTCGCGGCGACACTTCCGGCAAGGTCATGAAGCCTGCCAAGCTGAGCAACGGCACCGAGCTGAGCGTTGCCGACTTCATCGAAATCGACGACATGATCGAGATCGATACCCGCGACGGTGGCTCCTACAAGGGCCGCGCCAAGGCTTAAGCCTGGCGTTCTGCGCGAACACGAAAAACCCGGCCTAGGCCGGGTTTTTTTATGCCTGGGATTTACCTTCAGACGGTGACGTTCAGACGCACATCGACATTGCCACGGGTGGCATTGGAGTACGGGCAGACCTGATGAGCGGCGTCTACCAGCGCCTGGGCCTCGGCTTGTTGCAGACCTGGCAGGTCGATGTTCAGGTCGATGTCCAGACCAAATCCACCGGGGATCTGGCCGATGCCGACTTTGGCGGTGATCGAGCTGTCGGCAGGCAGCGCTTTTTTCTGCTGGCCGGCCACGAACTTCAGGGCGCCGATGAAGCAGGCCGAGTAGCCGGCGGCGAACATTTGCTCAGGGTTGGTGCCTTCACCACCCGCGCCACCCAGTTCCTTGGGGGTGCTCAGCTTGACTTCGAGTTTGCCGTCGCTGGAGCGCGATTTACCGTCGCGACCGCCAGTGGACGTGGCTTCGGCGATGTACAGCGGAGTGACCTTTTGCATGTTGAGCCTCGCTTGTGTAGTGCGCCGTGGCGCTGAGTGGGTGTGGAAATTAAATTAGCGCGCAATTAATTAGCGCGCAAGATAATTTTTCGTCCCGCTTATCAGCGGTCATCACAGCATAGCTGTCAGAGGCTTTTTTGCAGGTTCGCGCGCAGTTCCAGCAAGTCGTTCTGAAGCTGTTGCAGGCGTTCAATGTTCTCGCCGCTGGCGGCGAGGATGCAGGCAGGAATCTCCTTGGCCCGGGCTTGCAGGGCCCGGCCCTTTTCGCTCAGTTGCACCAGCACCACGCGTTCGTCTTCACGGCTGCGGCTGCGGCTGAGCAGGCCCTCAGCTTCCAGGCGTTTGAGCAGCGGGGTGAGTGAACCCGGATCGGTGAGCAGGTGCTGGCTGACTTCTCCGACGGTTAGACCATCCTGTTCCCACAACACCAGCATCGCCAGATACTGTGGATAAGTCAGGCCGAGTTTCTGCAACAGCGGCTTGTAGACCTTGGTCATCAGCAGCGAAGTCGAGTGCAGGGCAAAGCACACCTGGTTGTCCAGGAGCAGTTCACTGCAGGGAGCAGGCGCTTTCGAGTCGGCGTTCATGCACATCCTTTGATTGGTTAGGTCCTTTGAATTTAGCACGCTGGTCATTAGTGCGCGCATTACTCGCGCAGTTCACTGCGTAAGGCCAGGTCCCAGGGTGGAATCGGGCTGAAGCGGCTCTTGAGGAATTCGAGCAACAAACGGCTGCGAGAGTTCGTTTCATGTTCCAGGCGCAAGGCATAAATGCCGCTGGACTCGGCCGACGGCAGACCGTTTTCACAGAACAGTGGCAGCAGTTCGCCACGCAGCAGGTAGTCGCTGATCAGCCAGGTCGGCAAATGAGCGATGCCAAGACCGGCCAGCGCCCCGAACAGCAGGGTTTCGGCATTGTTGGCGCTCATGCGCATGCGTGTAGGCCGAAATAGCCGGAGCTGGCCGTCTACAGCAAAGCGCCAGGCGAACGGTGGGGCCAGGCCGTCCCAGTCCAGGCCGTCGTGTTCGGGGAGTTCGGCGGGGCTGCTCGGAACCCCGCGGGCCGCGAGGTAGGCCGGGCTGGCGCAGGCAATGCGTACCATGTAGGCCAATGGCGTGGCTACCAGGCGGGTGTCGGCCAGCGGGCCTGCGCGCAGCACCAGGTCGACTTCACCCAGGTGCGATCCGTGCAGGTCGACAAAGCTGTCGATCAGGCGCAATTGCACATCAAGCCCGGGGTAGGCCACCAGAAAGTCGGCGATGGCGGGTGCCAGATGACGGCGGCCGAATGCTGCCGGCGCGTCGATGCGGATCAAACCTTCCGGCGCGTTGCTCAACGACACCGCCTCGGCGCGGGCCAGACGCAGTTCTTCGACGATGCGCCGGGCCCGTTCGGCAAAGGCATTGCCGGCTGGGGTAGGGCGCACGGCATGGGTGCTGCGTATGAACAGGCGGCTGCCGACAGCCGTTTCCAGGTTGTCGATGCGCCGGGCCACGGCGGACGGGGTCAGCGGGTGACGCCGGGCAGTGGCAGAGAAACTGCCGGTTTCCAGTACATCGAGAAACAGGCTGAGTTGTTCGGTGAGGGCGTCGGGGTTCATCTCGCTTGCTCTGCTTGTGCGTAAATGGCAAAGCCATTGTGCGTTGCTGTGCGTTTCCCCGCTAGCACCGGGCCGGTAGCATGCAACCATTGGATTTCGGTGAGAGGCAGTGATGATCGAGTGGGTGATGTACATAGCGCTGGGTGCTGCGCTGGGCACGGTGGGCGGCTTGTTCGGCATCGGCGGCGGGCTGATCGCGATTCCGGCCCTTGGCGTACTGTTCGGTCTTGATCAGCAACTGGCCCAAGGCACGGCGCTGGTGATGGTGGTGCCCAACGTGTTGCTGGCGCTGTGGCGCTATCACCAGCGCAACCGCATCGAGCTGCAGCATGCCATACCGTTGGCGGCAGCCAGTTTTGTCTTTGCCTGGCTTGGTTCGATCTGGGCTGTGGGTGTCGATGCACAGTCCATGCGCCTGGGGTTCGTGGTGTTCCTGGTCGCCCTGGCGGTCTGGAACCTGGTCCGCATGTTCATGCGCAGCGCGCAGCCGAGCAGTGAATTGCGTCATCCCTGGCCATGGCTTGGGGTGCTGGGTGGCGGTGCGGGCGTACTGGGTGGATTGTTCGGGGTTGGTGGGGCGGTCGTCGCAACGCCGGTACTGACCAGCGTCTTCGGCACCACCCAGGTGGTGGCCCAGGGGCTGTCGCTGGCCCTGGCTGCGCCGAGTACTGCGGTGACCTTGCTGACCTATGGCATTCACCAGCATGTGCAGTGGAGCATGGGCATCCCGCTGGCAGTGGGTGGCCTGTTGAGTATCAGTTGGGGCGTGAAACTGGCTCACGCCTTGCCGGAGAAAGTCCTGCGTTCGTTGTTCTGTGGCTTCCTGGTGCTCTGCGCAGTGATGCTCGCGTTCAAGATCTGAAGCCTTCGGCGATGTAGTCGGCCATGCAGTCGGTCATCTGTGACTGGCTGCTGTTGTTGCGCAGCAGCATGATGCTGGCGGTCGGCAATGCGGGCAGGCCTTCTGCCTCGCCAATCACCCGCAAGTCGCTGGTGATCAGGCTGTGCAGCTGTGCGGTGACTGCCAGGCCGGCGCTGACCACCGCCATGATTGCCGGGGTGCTGGCACTGGTGTAGGCGATCCGGTATTCCTTTTCGATCGCATCCAGGGCATTGCAGGCCCAGGTGCGGCAGCAGCAATCGGTGTTGAACACGGCCAGCGGCAACGGATTGTGTTCGTGTGGGCAGAACCCCTGGGCCTGGACCCACACCGCGCGCTCACGGCGCAGCAACTGGCCGACTTCATGACCGGGCTCGCAGGTGATGATGGTCATGTCCAGATCCTGGCGTTGCATCAGCTGGCGCGAACTCTCGCAATGCACCTCGACCTGAATCAGCGGGTAGGCCTGGGCGAAACTGGAGAGAATGCCGGGCAAAAAGCGCATGGCATAGTCGTCCGGTGTGCCGATGCGCACCATACCGACCATATGCGGCATGCGCAGGGTGTTGAACACCTCGCCATGCAACTTGAGGATGCGTCGGGCGTAGCCGAGCAACACTTGTCCCTCGGCGGTCAGGCGCACCTGGCGGCCGTCACGCTCGAACAGCTGGCGCTGGATGATGTCCTCTTCCAGGCGCTTCATCTGCATGCTCACCGCCGATTGGGTACGGTTGACCACTTCACCGGCGCGGGTGAAGCCACCGTATTCGGCGATGGCGACGAAGGTGCGCAACACTTCGGAGTCGATACTCTGATACTGGGACAAGGCATCAATCTCCTAGATGTATGACATCAGGAACATTCGTTGGATTGATCTTATTCCTGCCCTGACACTATCGTCATCCCACACGGAGGGTAAGACGATGAAAGGTCAGAAATCGCTGCTCCTGATGTATCCCCAGCCTCACCACGGCGGGTTCTCCCACCTGATCCCGGGCGTTATCCGGCAACTGGCACGCTGGCGGCAACTGCATCATCAGCGCATGGAACTGGCGCGGTTGAGTGATGCAGCGCTGCACGATATCGGCATGAGTCGTGTCGATGTCCTGCAGGAAGTGGAGCGCCCCTTCTGGGATGACCCGTTGAAAAAATGAGTCGCGCCATGACGGTGTCGCTACTACCTTGAGTGGGCTTGTTCTGAAGGAGTCGGGCATGCCCACTACGCAATTTTTTTCCTTGCTGCAGGCGCGCCGCCTGGTGCTGTCGGCGCAGGGCTTCGCCGGGCGTGCACCGCGCTCAGCGGTAGGCGCAGCACACCTGCAGCGGGTGTTCGAGCGTCTTGGTGTGGTGCAGATCGATTCGGTCAATGCCTTGGTGCGCTCACATTACCTGCCGCTGTTTTCCCGTTTGGGCAGTTATCCACAGGCACTGTTCGACCAGCTTGCCTGGGGCCGCAGTCGCCAGCGCAAACTCTTTGAATACTGGGGCCATGAAGCCTCGTTGCTGCCGTTGGAGCTGTATCCATTGTTACGCTGGCGCATGGACCGTGCACGCCAGGGGCAAGGGATTTATCAACAGATGGCACGTTTCGGGCGTGAACAGCAGCCGACCATCGCCCGCGTCCTTGCGGCAGTCACCGAGCAGGGGGCTTTGGGCGCCGGTAGCCTGTCGACCCGTGAAGAGCGCGCCGGCCCCTGGTGGGACTGGAGCGTGGAAAAGCATGCGCTGGAATGGCTGTTTGCTGCGGGCCTGGTGACGGTGGCCGGGCGGCGTGGCTTCGAGCGTTTGTACGATTTGCCGGAACGGGTATTGCCGACTGCGCTGTTGCAACAGCCGTCGCTCGACGAGGCGCAGGCTCAGCGCGGTCTGTTGTTGCAGGCCGCTACTGCTTTGGGCGTGGCAACCGAGAAAGACCTGCGCGACTACTTTCGGCTCAGCCCGGCAGACAGCCGTGCCCGCGTTGCCGAGTTGCTGGAGGAGGGGCAGTTGCAAGCCTGTGCTGTGCAGGGCTGGTCGCAACCGGCCTACTGCCTGGACAGTGTCCGCCTGCCGCGCAAGGTTGCCAGCAGTGCGTTGCTGTCGCCTTTCGATTCATTGGTGTGGGAGCGTGAGCGCACGGAGCGGTTGTTTGATTTCCGCTACCGGCTGGAGATCTATACCCCGGCCCACAAACGCGTCTACGGCTATTACGTGCTGCCGTTCCTGTACAACGAACGAATTGCTGCACGGGTTGATTTGCGTGCCGAACGGGCTAGCGATCGCCTGGCAATCCATGCCGTGCATGAGGAAACACAGGGGCTGGATGAAGCCGGAATGCAGGCCTTGGCGGACAGTCTGTGGCGCATGGCCAGTTGGCTTGGCTTGAGCCGGATGCAACTCAACTGTCCGCGGGCCAGCGCCGCGCGATTGCGCCTGGCGCTGGCCCGCAGTGTCTTCAGCGACGGACTTGCTTGAGGGTTTCAGCGATCAGGAACGCCAGCTCCAGGGACTGATCGGCGTTCATCCGCGGGTCGCAGTGCGTGTGATAGCGATCCGACAAGGCGTCCTCGGTGATCGGGCGGGCACCACCGATGCATTCGGTGACGTTCTGGCCGGTCATTTCGATGTGAATACCCCCGGCATGGCTGCCTTCGGCCTGGTGCACCTGGAAGAACTGTTTGACCTCGCTGAGAATCTGCGCGAAATCCCGGGTCTTGTAGCCGCTGCTGGCCTTGATGGTGTTGGCGTGCATCGGGTCGGAGCTCCACAGCACCTTGCGCCCTTCGCGTTCGACGCTCTGGATCAATGCCGGCAGGTGTTCACCGACCTTGTTGGCACCCATGCGTACAATCAGGTTGAGGCGGCCGGGGTCGTTGTCCGGGTTGAGCACATCGATCAGGCGGATCAGCTCTTCGGTGTTCATGCTCGGGCCGACCTTGACCCCGATCGGGTTGTTCACCCCGCGCAGGAACTCCACATGGGCACCGTCCAGTTGGCGGGTGCGATCACCGATCCAGAGCATATGGGCCGAGCAGTCGTAGTAGTCGTTGGTCAGACTGTCGCGGCGCACGAAGGCTTCTTCGTAGTTCAGCAGCAGGGCTTCGTGGGCGGTGAAGAAGCTGGTTTCACGCAATTGCGGCGAGCTGTCCATGCCACAGGCACGCATGAAGGCCAGGGTTTCGTCGATGCGGTCGGCCAGTTGGCTGTATTTTTCCGCCAGCGCCGAGTTGGCGATGAAGTCCAGGTTCCACTTGTGCACTTGATGCAGGTCGGCAAAACCACCCTGGGCGAAGGCGCGCAGCAGGTTGAGGCTGGCGGTTGACTGGTGATAGGCCTGGAGCAGGCGCTCGGGGTCCGGCACCCGGCTTTTTTCGTCGAAGCCGATGCCGTTGACGATGTCGCCACGGTAGGCCGGCAGGGTCACTCCGGCGATGGTTTCATCGCCGGCCGAGCGCGGCTTGGCAAACTGCCCGGCCATGCGCCCGACCTTGACCACCGGACAGCCGGCGGCAAAGGTCATGACGATTGCCATCTGCAGCAGTACCTTGAAGGTGTCGCGGATTTTCGCCGCCGAAAACTCGGCGAAACTTTCCGCGCAATCGCCACCTTGCAGGAGAAAGGCCCGGCCCTGGGTGACCTCGGCGAATTGCCGGCGCAGCTCTCGGGCTTCACCGGCAAAGACCAGCGGCGGGTAGCTGGCCAAGGTCTGTTCGACCTTGAGCAAGTGCGCAGCGTCAGGGTAGGTCGGTTGTTGCTGGATCGGCAGGGCGCGCCAGCTGTCAGGACTCCAGGGTTGGTTCATCACAGGCTCGGTCAGGTCGGAAATGGGCTGTCTGCCATGGTAACAGTTGCTGCGCGCCTTGTTGCACTGGCGCCGTTGACGGACAATGGCGGTTTTTGCTTGGGGCAACGGCGCGAGCCGGGAGACGGCATGACAGTGGAACGGGTTGAACGGGTGCTGGCTCAGGTGCAGGATCAATACGGCACTATCAGCGTGCTGGAAGTCGAGGACTACCGGTTTCTCGAGTTTGGCGACGCAATCGAGCAGAGCTGCGTGTTTACGGCCGACCCGAGCTGGCTGGAGTACGACTATACCCGCGCCATGCTGGTTGCTGCGCTGTGCCACGCGGAGCCCGAGAGTGCATTGTTCCTCGGCCTGGGGGCGGGAACCCTGACGCAGGCCTGCCTGAAGTTCCTGCCGCTGGAGGACGTCGAGGCCATCGAATTGCGCCCCGATGTGCCGCGCCTGGCCATCGAGTACCTGGGGCTGGATGACGACCCGCGGCTGTATATCCGTATCGGCGATGCGATGGAGTTGCTCGACAGCGCCGAGCCTGCCGACCTGATCTTCGTCGAC
>JAVXRI010000075.1:0-10220 GCA_036643775.1 Pseudomonas sp.
CCGCTGCATGGCCAGCATGGTGGCATGCAGGATGTTCAGCTCGTCGATTTCTTCGACTTCGGCGCGGGCGATACAAAAGCTCAGGGCTTTTTCACAAATCTCGTCAAAGAGCTTTTCGCGACGCGCCTCGGTGAGTTTCTTCGAGTCATTCAGACCGAGAATCGGCCGCAGCGGATCGAGAATCACCGCTGCGGTCACTACCGCACCGCACAGCGGGCCGCGGCCGACTTCGTCGACGCCGGCGACCAGGTCCTCGACCAGGTTGAAGTCCAGTCCCATTTGCATCTATCGGGTTTCCAGCAAGGCCAGCACCGCGTCAGCTGCCTGATTCGAGGCATCGCGGCGCAGGGTACGGTGAATCTGGTCAAAACCTTCTGTCTGCTGCGCACCACCTGCAACCAGCGGCGCCAGGGTTTGGGCCAGTGCTTCGGGGGTGGCGGCTTCCTGCAACAACTCGGGCACCAGCATGCGCTGGGCCAGCAGATTGGGCAGGGACACGTAGGGGCTTTTGACCAGTCGTTTGAGAATCCAGTAAGTCAGCGGTGCCAAACGGTAGGCAACCACCATCGGCCGCTTGAACAACAGCGCTTCCAGAGTGGCGGTACCCGAGGCGATCAACACCGCATCGCATGCTGCCAGCGCTTGATGCGACTGACCGTCAAGCAGGGTCAATGGCAGATCACGCCCTTCCAGCATCTGCTCCAGCTGGGCCCGGCGTTCGCCATTGGCACACGGCGAAACGAAGCGCACGCCCGGTACCAGCTCACGCAAGCGCTGCGCAGTATCGAGAAACAGCGCACCCAAACGCCCCACTTCACCGCCACGGCTACCGGGCATCAAGGCCACCAGCGGGCCTTCACCGATACCCAGCTGCGCTCGGGCAGCGTCGCGGTCAGCCTGAAGCGGAATGCTGTCGGCCAGCGGATGCCCAACAAAACGTACGGGCACACCCTTCTCTTCGTAGAACTTTGCCTCGAAGGGGAACAGCGTCAGCATCAGGTCGCAGCCTTCACGGATCTTCAGCACGCGCTTCTGCCGCCAGGCCCAGACCGACGGACTGACATAGTGCACGGTCTTGATCCCGGCCTTGCGCAGGTTCAATTCGATATTGAGGGTGAAGTCCGGCGCGTCGATGCCGATGAAGACATCCGGGCGCTCTTCGATCAGGGTCTGGATCAAAGCCTTGCGCCGCTTGAGCAGCTCACGCAGGCGACCCAGTACCTCGACCAGGCCCATGACTGCCAGGCGTTCCATGGGAAAATAGGACACCAGGCCCTCGGCCTGCATCAACGGCCCGCCAACACCAATGAACCGTACCTGAGGGTGGCGCACCTTGAGCGCACGCATCAATCCGGCACCCAGGATATCGCCGCTGGCTTCACCCGCCACCAGCGCTACACAGAATTCAGCCATGATCAGCGCGTGATGCCGCGAGTGGAGTTCTGGATCGACTTGAGAAATACGTCGACTTCAGGGAACTGCGATGCAGGCTCGGCCAGTTCGGCGATGGCCTGCTCTACCGTCAGGCCTTGGCGATAGACCACCTTGTAGGCGCGACGCAGGGCGTGAATGGCGTCTTCACTGAAACCACGACGGCGCATGCCCTCGAAGTTCATGCTGCGTGCCTCGGCCGGATTGCCGAAAACCGTCACATACGCCGGTACATCCTTGCCAATCGCGGTGCCCATGCCGGAAAAGCTGTGAGCGCCGATATGACAGAACTGATGCACCAGGGTGAATCCCGAGAGGATTGCCCAGTCGTCAACATGTACATGTCCGGCCAACGCAGTATTGTTGACCAGGATGCAGTGGTTGCCGATGACACTGTCGTGACCGATGTGGGCGTAGGCCATGATCAGGTTGTGATCACCCAAGGTGGTTTCCGAGCGATCCTGCACGGTGCCACGGTGGATGGTTACGCCTTCACGGATGACATTGTGGTCACCGATTACCAGGCGTGTAGGCTCACCCTTGTACTTCAGGTCAGGGGTATCCTCACCTACCGAGGAAAACTGGTAGATGCGATTGTGTCGACCGATACGGGTCGGACCTTTGAGGATCACATGCGGACCAATGACGGTCCCCTCCCCGATCTCGACCCCGGCTCCCACGATAGACCAAGGGCCAACCTCGACGCCGTCGGCGATCTTCGCCGAAGGATCGATGATTGCCCGAGGGTCAATCAAACTCATAGTTTACGTTCCGCGCAGATGATCTCGGCCGAGCACACTGGCTTGCCGTCGACCGACGCCTGGCATTCGAACTTCCAGATCTGGCGTTTGCAGCTGATGAACTTGGCCTCGAGGATCAACTGGTCACCCGGCAGGACAGGCTGACGGAAACGCAACTTGTCGGAACCGACGAAGTAGTACAGCGTACCGTCCGCAGGTTTCACGTCGAGCATCTTGAAGCCAAGGATACCGGCCGCCTGGGCCATGGCTTCAATGATCAGTACACCGGGCATGATCGGGTGCGCCGGGAAGTGGCCATTGAAGAAAGGTTCGTTGATGCTGACATTCTTGTAGGCACGAATGCGCTGAGCCTCGACATCCAGGTCCACTACCCGGTCCACCAGCAGGAACGGGTAACGGTGAGGCAGGTATTCGCGAATCTCGTTGATGTCCATCATTTCGGGGGGAAGCCTGTAGTAAAGATAGGGAGCGCCCGCTTTTGCCAGGCGCTCCTTTTGCAAATCAAAGAGTCAGCCTGCGGCTATTCACTCTCGATCAGGAAATGGTATCAGCCTTCTGATGAAGGCTGGCTGCCCGAGGTCACGACCTCGACACGCTTTTCCAACTGTTGAAGGCGTTTCGCCATCTCGTCGAGCTGGCGAATCCGTGCGGCACTTTTGCGCCACTCGCCCAGCGGTTGCATCGCCGTGCCGGATGAATAGGCCCCAGGCTCGGTGATCGAACGCGTGACCATGGTCATGCCGGACACGAAAACGCCGTCGCATACATCGATATGCCCCACCATGCCGACACCGCCGGCGATGGTGCAATGCTTGCCAATCCTGGTGCTGCCGGAAATGCCGACGCAGGCCGCCATCGCAGTGTGATCACCGATCTGTACGTTATGGGCGATCTGGATCTGGTTGTCGAGTTTGACCCCGTCGCCGATCCGTGTGTCTGCCAGGGCGCCACGGTCTACTGCGGTGTTCACACCGATTTCGACATCGTCACCGATACTGACACCACCAATCTGGGCGATCTTCTGCCAGACACCTTTCTCGTTGGCAAAGCCGAAGCCCTCACCACCGATGACAGCACCAGACTGGATCACCACACGCTTACCGATGCGCACGTCGTGGTACAGGGTCACCCGCGGAGCAAGCCAGCCACCTTCGCCGATCACGCAACGCGCGCCGATGAAGCACTGGGCACCAATAGTCACACCTGGACCGATATGCGCGCCGCTCTCGATCACCGCACAGGCACCGACACTGGCACTGGCATCGACCTGGGCATCGGCGGCAACCACGGCGCTGGGATGAATTCCCGCTACAGCCTTGGGCTTTGGATCGAACAGGTGGGAAATGCGTGCGTAGGCGAGGTACGGATCAGGGACGATCAGCGCGTTGCCAGCGAAGCCCTCGGCATCGGCTGGCTTGAGCAGGATCGCAGCTGCGTGGCTGTCACCGAGGTACTTGCGGTACTGCGGATTGGCGAGAAAGCTCAATTGCCCCGGCCCGGCTTCCTGCAAGGTGGCTAGCCCAGTGATTTCTTTCTCCGCGGGGCCACTCAGGGTGGCACCGAGGAACTCGGCCAACTGACCGAGTTTCATGGTCACAGTCATGTTCAACGGGACTGATTCATGCGCTCGATGACTTGGCGAGTGATGTCGTACTGAGGTTTGACATCAATCACCGCACCACGCTCGAGCACCAGGTCAAAACCGCCTTTCTTGATCACTTCTTCAACAGCGCCGTCCAGCTTGGGCTTCAGCTGCTTGAGCATTTCACGGTCGGCAACCGCCTTGGACTCGTTCAGTTCCTTGGACTGGAACTGGAAGTCACGGGCTTTCTGCTTGTATTCAAGCTCCAGGCGCTCGCGCTCTGGCTGGGCCATCTTGTCGCCACCGGCACGGATGCGGTCGGCAATGCCCTTGGCGCTGCTTTCCAGGTTCTTCAGTTTGGTCAACTGTGGACCAAACTTCTTCTCGGCATCGACAGCGTATTTCTTCGCCGCATCCGACTCCAGCAGGGCCATCTGATAGTTCAGAACGGCAACTTTCATTTCGGCGAAAGCCGGGGTTGCGATCAGGGTCGCAGCCAGTACTGCCAGTTGGGTCAACTTACGCACGATGCACTCCTACAGAATCCGTTGTCGTTAGCAAGGGGCAGACCTTAGAAGGTCTGACCCAGAGAGAATTGGAACACCTGGGTATCGGCTTCGTCCGGTTTCTTCACCGGCATGGCCAGGCTGAAGCTCAACGGACCGAGTGCAGTAATCCAGGTCACGCCCAGGCCGACGGAGCTGGCCAGGCCCGACAGGCCGACCTTCTCGCAATCCGGCTTGGAACCGCAGTTAGTATCGAACACGTTACCCACGTCCCAGAATACCGAGGTACGCAGCGAGCGCTGGTCCTTGACGAACGGCAGCGGGAACAACAGTTCTACACCACCCTGAACGAGGACGTTACCACCGAACGGCAGTGGATCCTGGTCCGGGTCGGCAATCGTGCCGGGGTTATGGCCGTCACTCGGGGTACTGCGCGGGCCCAGGCTGCTGTCCTTGAAACCACGAACCGAGTTGAAGCCACCGGCGTAGTAGTTCTCGTAGAACGGCAGGCCCGAGGTGCCGCCGAAACCATCACCATAGCCCAGCTCGGTGTGCAGGCGCAGGGTGTATTCGTTGGTGATCGGCTTGAACAGCTGGCCACGGTAGTCAAGCTTGAAGAACGACAGGTCGCTGCCTGGCGTGGTTGCCTCGAGCACCAGGCTCTGGGAATGACCACGGGTAGCCAGCACGCCTTTGTTCAGGGTCGACTCGGACCAGCCGGCAGACGCCTTGAAGTTCAGGTACTTGTCACCTTCTTCGTTAACGAAGTCGAAGATCTCGTCGACGGTGTACTTACCGGTCTTGATCTCGTCCTGTTGTACGGTCAGGCCGAAGGTCAGACGCGAGGTTTCGCTGATCGGGTAACCGACGCTGACGCCCGCACCCAGGCTGTCGACCGCATAGCTGGCAACGTCGACGTCGAGGTCGTCGTAGTCAGTGGTGCGGTAGAAGGCGTTGTAGCCCAGGCTGACGCCGTCGGCAGTCCAGTAGGGGTCGACAAAGCCGAAGTTGTAGCGGCTCTGGTATTCACTGCGGGTCAGACCGATGGACACCTTGTTACCGGTACCCAGGAAGTTGGTCTGGCTGATCGAACCACCGAGGATCAGACCGGCGCTCTGGGCGAAACCGACGCTGGCGGTGATCGAACCGGACGCTTGTTCTTCAACGCTGTAGTTGACGTCGACCTGGTCATCGGTACCCGGAACAGCCGGGGTCTCGACGTTGACTTCCTTGAAGAAGCCCAGGCGCTCCAGACGGGTCTTGGACTGGTCGATCAGGTAGGTCGACGCCCAGCCACCTTCCATCTGACGCATTTCACGACGCAGCACTTCGTCTTCGGACTTGGTGTTGCCACGGAAGTTGATACGGTTGACGTAGGCACGCTTGCCCGGATCGACCACGAACATGATGTCGACGGTGTGATCCTGGTCGTTCGGCTGTGGCACGCCGTTGACGTTGGCGAAGGTGTAGCCTTCGTTACCCAGACGACGGGTGATCAGCTCGGAGGTGGTGGTCATCACTTTACGCGAGAACACCTGACCCGGCTGCACCAGCATCAGCGACTTGATCTGCTCTTCCGGCACCTTGAGGTCACCGGACAGTTTCACGTCACGAACGGTGTACTTCTCACCTTCGTTGACGTTGACGGTGATGTAGACGTGCTTCTTGTCCGGGGTGATCGACACCTGGGTGGAAGCGATGTCCATGTTGATGTAGCCGCGGTCCAGGTAGTAGGAACGCAGACGCTCCAGGTCACCGGAGAGTTTTTCACGGGCATACTTGTCATCGTTCTTGAAGAACGACAGCCAGTTGGTGGTCTTGAGCTCGAACAGGCCGACCAGGTCTTCTTCAGGGAAGACGGTGTTACCCACCACGTTGATGTGCTGGATAGCGGCAACGGTGCCTTCGTTGATCTTGATCTTCAGACCCACGCGGTTACGCGGCTGCGGCACGACCTCGGTGTCGACCTCCGCCGAGTAGCGACCCTGGGCAACGTACTGGCGTTGCAGTTCGTTACGCACACCTTCAAGGGTGGCGCGCTGGAAGATCTCGCCCTCGGACAGGCCAGACTGCTTCAGACCTTTCATCAGGTCTTCAGTGCTGATGGCCTTGTTGCCTTCGATTTCGATACTGGACACCGAAGGACGCTCAACCACGGTAATGATCAGGACGTTGCCGTCACGGCCCAGTTGGATGTCCTGGAAGAAACCGGTCTTGAACAGCGCCCGGGTGGAATCCACCAGGCGACGGTCATCGGCCTCATCCCCGACGTTCAATGGCAAAGCACCGAAAACGCTGCCCGCGGAAACCCGCTGCAGACCATTGACACGAATATCGGAGATGGTGAAGGACTCGGCGTGAACTTCAGCGATCATCAGTACGGCGAGAACCGCAGTTAGCAGCAGACGTTTCATGAAGTCCTTTCTTATTCCAACTGGCAATAAACGACCCGCCGCGGGACGCGGCAGGTTCGCAATTGAGCGAAGCTTTACAGTCGACCCAAATCGTTGATCAGGGCAAGCAACATCACCCCGACTACCAAACTGATACCGATCTGGATCCCCCAACCTTGCACCCGATCCGAAAGCGGACGACCACGCGCCCATTCGATCAGGTAGAACAGCAAATGCCCCCCATCCAGTACTGGAATGGGCAGCAAGTTAAGAACCCCCAGGCTAATGCTCAGGTAGGCGAGGAAATTCAGGAAATCCCCAACGCCTGACTGGGCTGAAGCGCCCGCCACTTTAGCAATGGTTATCGGTCCGCTCAAGTTTTTTACCGAGAGCTCGCCGAACAGCATTTTCTTCAACGATTCGAGGGTCAGGACGCTCATGTTCCAGGTCCGTGAAAGCCCCTCGCCTACGGCCTCCAACGGCCCGAAGCTGACCTCCCGAAGCATGGCATCCGGCCACTTCACTGGCTTAACGCCAGCTCCGAGATAACCGCTGGCCGACTTACCCTCGCCACGACTGGCCAGGGTAACAGGTATATCAAGCGTGGCGCCGTCACGTTCGACCTGCAGCACGACTTTACTGCCAGCACGCCCACGTACGGTATCGACCACTTGCTGCCAGTCATTGAGGGCCTTGCCATCAAGGGTCAGCAGGCGATCTCCGGTTTGCAGGCCAGCGGCCTTGGCCGGTCCCTTGGGGTCCAGCTCAGCCAGCACCGGCGGCAACGCCGGGCGCCACAAGCGCAATCCCAGAGAACGGATAGGATCAGGCTCGTCAGCCCCTTTTAGCCAGTTATCAAGGGTCAGCACATGAGCGCTGTCGACGGTTGCGCCTTCTTCGCGCACATTGATATGCAGCTGACCGCTTTCGCCCAGACGACGAATCAATTGCAAGTTGACGGCAGACCAACCGCTGGTTGCCTTGCCATCAATGGAAACAATTTCCTGGCCAGCTTTCAGGCCGGCCGCTTCTGCCACGCTACCCGTTTCGACCCCACCGATGACCGGACGTTCCTGCTGGGTGCCGAGCATTGCCAGCGCCCAGAAAAACACAAAGGCCAGGAGAAAGTTGGCCACAGGCCCGGCGGCTACGATCGCAATACGCTGGCGCACCGACTTGCGATTGAAGGACTGCTCGATCTGCTCGGGTGGAACCTCGCCTTCACGCTCATCGAGCATCTTGACGTAGCCACCCAGCGGGATGGCCGCCACGACGAATTCGGTGCCATGGCGGTCGTGCCAGCGCAGCAATGGCATGCCGAAACCGACGGAAAAACGCAGAACCTTGACGCCACAACGCCGGGCCACCCAGAAGTGACCGAATTCGTGAAAGGTAACCAGCACACCCAATGCCACCAGGGTGCCGATAATCATGTAGAGCGCACTCATATCTTTCTCCGAATGACGTTCAGCCCAACCAGGCGCCCGGCCTCAGCACCCGTGATGGTTCAACCACTGCCCGGCCAGTTGCCGGGCGCGCTGGTCAGCGGCAAACACCGCATCCAGCGTCTGCACTGCTACGACCGGTTCCTGATCGAGCACTTGTTCGATCATACTCGCGATCTGCGGGAAGCGAATGCGCCGCTGGAGAAATGCCTCCACTGCCACTTCGTTGGCAGCATTGAGCATTGCCGGCGCACTGTTGCCCGCCTCGGCGGCCTGACGCGCCAGGCGCAGGCAGGGAAAACGTTGTTCATCAGGCGCCTGGAAGTCCAGGCGGGCAATCGCGAACAGATCCAGCGGCGCAACCCCGGAATCAATCCGCTGCGGCCAGGCCAGGGCATTGGCAATTGGCGTACGCATGTCCGGATTGCCCAACTGGGCCAAAACCGATCCATCGACATAGTCGACCAGCGAGTGGATCACGCTCTGCGGATGCACGACCACCTCGACCTGACTCGGCCGCGCATCGAACAACCAGCACGCTTCGATCAACTCAAGCCCCTTGTTCATCATGCTCGCCGAATCGACCGAGATCTTGCGCCCCATCGACCAGTTCGGATGCGCGCAGGCCTGCTCCGGGCTGACTTCGGCCAGCTCGGCCAGCGGGGTTTCGCGAAACGGACCACCGGAGGCCGTCAACAGGATGCGCCGCACCCCCACCTGGGACAGGCCGCGGGCATAGTCACCCGGCAAGCACTGGAAGATCGCATTGTGCTCGCTGTCGATCGGCAGCAGCACCGCGCCACTGCGCTGCACTGCCTGCATGAACAGGGCGCCGGACATGACCAGCGCCTCCTTGTTCGCCAACAGGACCTTCTTGCCAGCTTCAACTGCCGCCAGGGTTGGGCGCAAGCCCGCCGCACCGACAATCGCCGCCATCACAGCGTCGACCTCGGCAGCTGCTGCCACCTGACACAATCCCGCCTCGCCCTCCAGCACTTCGGTTGCGGAACCGGCTGCCGCCAGACCCGCGCGCAGTTGCGCAGCCGCTTCAGCCGAGGGCACCACGGCAAACGTCGGCGCATGCCGCAAGCACAGTGCTAGCAGCTCCTGCAATCGCGAATAACCGCTCAGGGCGAACACCTGGTAGCGGTCGGGATGACGAGCAATCACATCCAGGGTGCTCAGGCCAATGGAGCCGGTAGCACCCAGTACGGTAATACGCTGCACGCTGTTCACATCACGCCCCAATTGGCTGCCCAGAGCAACACGGCAAACAATGGAATGGCAGCGGTCAGGCTGTCGATACGGTCCAGCACACCACCGTGACCTGGCAGCAGGTTGCTGCTGTCCTTGATCCCGGAGCGACGCTTGAACATGCTTTCGGTCAGATCGCCGACCACCGACACCAGCACAACGATGGCAGCGCCCAACAGCCCCAGCAGCAGTTCGGTGATGCTCCAGTCGCGGCCAAGACCGACTACCAGGGTAATCACCAGGCTCAGTGCCAGGCCGCCATAGACACCTTCCCAGCTCTTGCCCGGACTCACCTGCGGCGCCAGCTTGCGCTTACCGAAAGCACGACCTGAGAAGTAGGCGCCAATGTCCGCCCCCCAGACCAGCACCATGACCGCCATGATCAGCCAATTACCCAGGGGCCAGTGCTTGAGCAGCACCAGGCCTTGCCAGGCGGGCAGCAGAATCAGCAGACCGATCAACAAACGGCAAGCGACGCTGGACCAGAGCTCGCTGGTGCGCGGATACGTCAGCACCAGCCAGGTCGCCATGCCCCACCACAACACCGAAGCCCCCAGCACCCAAGGCGCCAGGTCCGGCATGAGGTAGAGCAGCATCAGCAGCCCGGCTACCACAGCGGCGTAGGCAACACGCACAGTTTGTGCCACCAGGCCCGCCAGACGCGCCCACTCCCAGGCACCCAGGCTGACTACCAGGCCGATGAACAGGGCGAAATCCCCACCATCGAGCAAGAAGAAGCCTCCCAGGGCGATCGGCAACAGGATCAGCGCAGTGATGATGCGTTGTTTAAGCATTAAGCACGGGCTCCAGCTTCGACCTGCTCGCTGGTTTTCCCGAAGCGGCGCTGG
>JAVXRI010000075.1:10229-28523 GCA_036643775.1 Pseudomonas sp.
AGTGATGATGCGTTGTTTAAGCATTAAGCACGGGCTCCAGCTTCGACCTGCTCGCTGGTTTTCCCGAAGCGGCGCTGGCGCGAAGCATAATCGGCCAGCGCTGTGCGCATGGCCTCGTGTTTGAAGTCCGGCCAGAACAGGTCGGAGAAGTACAGCTCGGCGTAGGCCAGCTGCCACAACAGGAAATTGCTGATGCGATGCTCGCCGCCGGTGCGGATACACAGATCGGGCAGCGGCAGATCGCCAGTTGCCAGGCAGGTCTGCAGCAACTCGGGGGTGATGTCGTCCGGGCGCAGATGACCGGCCTGAACTTCACGCGCCAGGCGCTGGGCGGCCTGGGCGATATCCCACTGGCCGCCATAGTTGGCGGCGATCTGCAGGATGAAGCGATTGCTGCCAGCGGTCAGCGCTTCAGCTTCGCGCATGGCGGCTTGCAGCTCCGGATGAAAGCGCGAGCGATCACCGATGATGCGCAGGCTGATGTTGTTGTCGTTGAGGCGCTTGGCTTCCCGGCGCAAGGCCGAGAAGAACAGCTCCATCAACGCACCGACCTCTTCGGCCGGGCGCTGCCAGTTTTCGCTGGAGAAGGCGAACAGGGTCAAGACTTCGACCTTGGCCTCAGCGCACACTTCGATAACCGCGCGCACGGCGTCGACGCCTGCCTTGTGCCCGGCAACACCGGGCAACAGGCGCTTCTTCGCCCAGCGATTATTCCCATCCATGATGATCGCGACATGGCGCGGCACCGATGAGGACACACCCTGTTTGGTCTTTTCCATTAAAAAAGTCCCGACCCTTAAACGGCCATCAGGTCCTTTTCTTTCTCTTCGGTGGCCTTGGTGATCTGGGCCTCGGTATCTTTCGTCAGCTTGTCGATATCAGCGATAGCGCGACGTTCTTCGTCTTCACTGATTTCCTTGTCTTTGACCAGCTTCTTCAGTTCACCCAGAGCATCGCGGCGAATGTTGCGCACAGCAACGCGAGCGTCTTCGGCCGCACTGCGAGCCTGCTTGGTGAAGCCCTTGCGGGTTTCTTCAGTCAGGGCTGGCATGGTGATCAGCAGCAACTCACCCAGGTTGGTCGGGTTGAGATTCAAACCGGCGCTCTGGATGGCCTTGTCAACGGCAGCGAGCATGTTGCGCTCGAAAGCCACGACCTGCAGGGTGCGTGAATCTTTCACGGTGACGTTGGCGACGCCGCTGATCGGGGTGTCGGTGCCGTAGTAAGGCACCATCACGCTTGCCAGGATGCTTGGGTGTGCCTTACCGGTACGAATCTGGCCGAACGCGTAAGCCAGAGACTCCAGGGATTTCTGCATGCGCGCTTGGGCATCTTTCTTGATTTCGTTGATCATTTTTGAACTTCCTCGATCAGAGTTCCTTCCGCGCCGCCATGCACGATGTTCAGCAGGGCGCCGGGCTTGTTCATGTTGAAGACGCGCAGCGGCATCTTGTGGTCGCGGCACAGGCAGATTGCCGTCAGGTCCATTACGCCCAGCTTGCGATCCAGCACTTCATCGTAGGTCAGATGATCGAACTTCTCGGCATGTGGGTCTTTGAATGGATCTGCAGTGTATACACCATCGACCTTGGTTGCCTTCAATACCACGTCGGCATCGATTTCGATGGCGCGCAGGCAGGCTGCGGAGTCGGTGGTAAAGAACGGGTTGCCAGTACCGGCAGCGAAGATTACTACTTCTTTTGAGTTCAGGTGGCGCATGGCTTTGCGGCGATCGTAGTGATCGGTCACGCCTACCATGGAGATCGCCGACATGACGATAGCGGTGATGTTCGCGCGCTCGAGCGCATCACGCATGGCCAGGGCGTTCATTACCGTAGCCAGCATACCCATGTGGTCACCGGTAACGCGATCCATGCCAGCCGCGCTAAGCGCTGCACCACGGAACAGGTTGCCGCCACCGATCACCAGGCCGACCTGAACGCCGATACCAACCAGTTGGCCGACTTCCAGCGCCATGCGATCCAGGACCTTGGGGTCGATCCCGAACTCTTCCGACCCCATCAGGGCCTCGCCGCTAAGCTTGAGTAGAATGCGTTTATAGCGAGCTTGATAACCACTGCCCTGCTGAGCCATTGCGAATCTCTCCTGCGGCGTTTGAAAAAAATCTTGCGGGCTGTTTTCAGCCTGCGCGTAACTCTAGCGTGGCGCAGCTACTGCGCCAGCGAAAGGCAGTCTCGTAAACCGCCCCCGCTTTGACAAAGAGGCTGCGCGCGTGAGCGGGCAGCCTCTTCGGGGCGACAGAGGTGAGTCTGTCTTATTGCTTGGCAGCAGCCAGCTGTGCAGCAACTTCTTCAGCGAAGTTGTCGACTGGCTTCTCGATGCCTTCGCCTACTTTGAAGTAGGTGAAGGAAACGATTTCAGCGCCGGCTTTCTTGGCCAGTTCGCCGACCTTGATTTCCGGGTTCATGACGAACGCTTGCTCGACCAGGCTGGCTTCGGCCAGGAACTTCGAGATACGGCCTTTGACCATGTTCTCGACGATGTTCTCAGGCTTGCCTTTGATCTTCTCTTCGTTCAGCTGCAGGAACACAGCTTTTTCGCGCTCGATCGCTTCAGCCGAAACTTCCGACGGCAGCAGGAACTCTGGGTTGCTTGCAGCTACGTGCATGGCGATTTCTTTGGCCAGCTGGACGTCGCCGCCCTTCAGGACAACAGCAACACCGATCTTGTTACCGTGCAGGTAGGTACCAACGACGTCACCTTCAACACGCACCAGACGGCGAATGTTGACGTTTTCGCCAACTTTGGCAACCAGGGCTTCACGAGCCGACTCGCGCGAAGCGATCAGCGGCGCTGCGTCGGTCAGTTTCTCGGCGAAGGCTTGTTCAACGCTTTCGGCTACGAAAGTTTTGAAGTCGTCTTGCAGAGCCAGGAAGTCGGTCTGCGAGTTGACTTCCAGCAGAACGGCAGACTTGTCGTCGGCCTTGATGGCGATAGCGCCTTCAGCGGCAACGTTACCAGCCTTTTTAGCAGCCTTGATGGCGCCCGAAGCACGCATGTCATCAATGGCTTTTTCGATGTCGCCGCCAGCCTTTTCCAGGGCCTTTTTGCAATCCATCATGCCTTCGCCGGTACGCTCACGCAGTTCTTTAACCAGCGCTGCAGTAATTGCTGCCATTTCAAATTCCTCTTGGATAGGTTTTCAACCATTCCACCCGATACTTGACGGGCGTTCAATTCTGTAAATCCACTCATCAACACTCATGCCCGGACAAGCTTGCAACGGCGATGCTGACAAGAGGATTTCAAGGTGGCAAAAAGGGGGCCTAGCCCCCTTTTTGCGTGCCGAGTAGACGCCAGGCGTCAATTACTCAGCAGCTGGTGCCGCTTCTTCAGCGTAAACTTCGGTGCCACCGGCAACGTTGTTGCGACCACGGATAACGGCGTCAGCCATCGAACCCATGTACAGCTGGATAGCGCGGATGGCGTCATCGTTACCTGGGATGATGTAGTCAACGCCTTCTGGGCTGCTGTTGGTATCGACAACGCCGATGACCGGGATGCCCAGCTTGTTGGCTTCGGTGATAGCGATGCGCTCGTGGTCAACGTCGATCACGAACAGGGCATCAGGCAGGCCGCCCATGTCCTTGATACCACCCAGGCTGCGATCCAGTTTTTCCAGATCACGGGAGCGCATCAGCGCTTCTTTCTTGGTCAGCTTGGTGAAAGTGCCATCTTCGGCCTGGGTTTCCAGGTCGCGCAGGCGCTTGATCGAAGCACGGATGGTTTTGTAGTTGGTCAGCATGCCGCCCAACCAGCGGTGATCGACGTACGGCGAACCGCAACGTGCTGCTTCTTCAGCAACGATCTTGCCAGCGGAACGCTTGGTGCCGACGAACAGAATCTTGTTTTTGCCCTGGGCCAGACGCTCTACGAAAGTCAGAGCTTCGTTGAACATTGGCAGGGTTTTTTCAAGGTTGATGATGTGAATCTTGTTGCGCGCGCCGAAAATGTATTTACCCATTTTCGGGTTCCAGTAACGGGTTTGGTGACCGAAGTGCACACCGGCCTTCAGCATATCGCGCATGTTGACTTGGGACATGATAGTTCCTTGATAAGTCGGGTTGGGCCTCCACGTATCCCAATGACCAACCCAGGATCCGTAGATCAAAGGCACCCAGGTCATCGTGTCGACACGTGTGTGGGTTTAAGCTTGCGGGGCTATCCCCGTAAAGCGGCGCATTTTATATCACAGAAGCGGGCCGAACGGAACCCGAATTAACATCGCCCGTCAGCGCCTTTTGCACCGGCACGGTAATCGCGCCAGAATGCCTCTATATAAAGGCTGTATCGCTGCCATAGCCGCCCGAGTTGGCGCTGCTCTGGTAGAATCCGGCCTTTCCTCAGTTTATTCGCGCCCCCATGCGCCGTAGAGAGCCTGCAATGACCGTTACCATCAAAACCGCCGAAGACATCGAAAAGATGCGCATCGCCGGCCGCCTGGCCGCCGAAGTCCTGGAGATGATCGAGGAATACGTCAAGCCTGGCGTCACCACCGAAGAACTCGACCGCCTGTGCCACGACTATATCGTCAACGTCCAGAAGGCGATCCCGGCACCTCTCAACTACAAAGGTTTTCCGAAGTCGATCTGCACGTCGGTCAATCACGTGGTGTGCCACGGCATCCCGGGCGACAAGCCGCTCAAGGACGGTGACACCCTGAACATCGACGTGACAGTCATCAAGGATGGCTACCACGGCGACACCAGCCGCATGTTCCATGTCGGCAACGTGCCGGTCTGGGCCGAGCGCCTGTCCCAGGTCACCCAGGAATGCATGTACAAGGCCATCGAGCTGGTCAAGCCGGGCTGCCGCCTGGGCGACATCGGCGAAGTGATCCAGAAGCACGCAGAAAAGAACGGCTTCTCGGTAGTCCGCGAGTTCTGCGGCCACGGCATTGGCAAGGTGTTCCACGAAGAACCGCAGATCCTGCACTACGGCCGCGCGGGCACCGGCATGGAGCTCAAGGAAGGCATGACCTTCACCATCGAGCCGATGATCAACCAGGGCCGTGCCGACACCAAGGTGCTGGGCGACGGCTGGACCGCTATCACCAAGGACCGCAAGCTCTCGGCCCAGTGGGAACACACCCTGGTGGTGACCGCGACCGGCTATGAGATCTTCACCCTGCGTAAAGACGACACCATTCCCCGCACGTCGGCCTGATTCAAACAGGAAAGTGATTCGATGCCCCAGGTGGATCCCGAGCTGTTCGACCGCGGCCAGTTCCAGGCGGAACTGGCCCTAAAGGCTAGCCCAATCGCTGCCTTCAAGAAGGCCATCCGCCAAGCTGGCGAAGTGCTCGACAAGCGTTTTCGTGACGGCCGCGAAATCCGCCGGCTAATCGAGGACCGCGCCTGGTTCGTCGATAACATCCTGCAACAGGCCTGGAACCAGTTCGACTGGAGCGATGAAGCCGACATCGCCCTGGTGGCGACTGGCGGTTACGGCCGGGGCGAGTTGCACCCCTACTCCGACATCGACCTGCTGATCCTGCTCGACAGTGCTGATCACGAGGTGTTTCGCGACTCGATCGAACGTTTCCTGACCCTGCTCTGGGACATCGGCCTGGAAGTAGGCCAGAGCGTACGCTCGATCGACGAGTGCGCCGAGCAGGCCCGCGCCGACCTGACGGTTGTCACCAACCTGATGGAAAGCCGCACCATTGCCGGCCCCGAACGCCTGCGCCAGCGCATGCTGGAGGTCACCAGCACCGCCCACATGTGGCCAAGCAAGGAATTCTTCCTGGCCAAACGCGCCGAGCAGAAAGCCCGGCACCACAAGTACAACGACACCGAATACAACCTTGAGCCCAACGTCAAAGGCTCACCGGGCGGCCTGCGGGACATTCAGACCATCCTGTGGATAGCCCGCCGCCAGTACGGCACCCTGAATCTGCACGCCCTGGCCGACGAAGACTTCCTGCTGGAGAGCGAAAACGCCCTCCTGGCCTCCTCCCAGGAATTTATCTGGAAGGTTCGCTACGCCCTGCACATGCTTGCCGGCCGCGCCGAAGACCGCCTGCTGTTCGATCACCAGCGCAGTATTGCCGCCCTGCTCGGCTTCAGCGACGAAAACCCCAAGCGCGCCATCGAACAGTTCATGCAGCAGTACTACCGGGTGGTGATGAGCATCGCCGAGCTCAGCGACCTGATCATCCAGCATTTCGAAGAGGTCATCCTCGACGACGACAGCGGCAATACCCAGCCACTGAACGCACGCTTTCGCCTGCATGACGGCTACATCGAGGCCGTGCGCCCGAACGTCTTCAAGCGCACCCCGTTCGCCATGCTGGAAATCTTCGTACTGATGGCCCAGCACCCCGAGATCAAAGGGGTGCGCGCCGACACCATTCGCCTGCTGCGCGAACACCGGCACCTGATCGACGACGCTTTTCGCAACGACATCCGCAACACCAGCCTGTTCATCGAGCTGTTCAAGTGCGAAATCGGTATCCATCGCAACCTGCGGCGCATGAACCGCTACGGCGTTCTCGGTCGTTACCTGCCGGAGTTCGGCCTGATCGTCGGGCAGATGCAGCACGACCTGTTCCACATCTATACCGTCGATGCCCACACCCTGAACCTGATCAAGCACCTGCGCAAACTGCAGTACACCCCGGTGTCAGAAAAATTCCCGCTGGCCAGCAAGCTCATGGGGCGCCTGCCCAAGCCTGAGCTGATCTACCTGGCGGGCCTGTATCACGACATCGGCAAAGGGCGCCAAGGCGATCACTCGGAGTTGGGCGCAGTCGATGCCCAGGCGTTCTGCCTGCGCCACCAGCTACCGCTGTGGGACAGCCGCCTGATTGTCTGGCTGGTACAGAATCACCTGGTGATGTCGACCACCGCCCAGCGCAAGGACCTTTCCGACCCGCAGGTGATTCACGACTTCGCCCAACAGGTCGGCGACGAGACCCGCCTGGACTACCTCTACGTACTGACCGTGGCCGACATCAACGCCACCAACCCCAGCTTGTGGAACTCCTGGCGCGCCAGCCTCCTGCGCCAGCTCTACACCGAGACCAAGCGCGCCCTGCGCCGCGGCCTGGAAAACCCGCTGGATCGCGAAGAGCAGATCCGCCAGACGCAAGGCGCGGCACTGGATATCCTGATCCGCGAGGGCACCGACCCGGACGACGTCGAGCAACTCTGGGCGCAACTGGGCGACGACTACTTCCTGCGTCACACCGCCGCCGACGTGGCCTGGCACAGCGACGCGATCCTCCAGCAACCGGCCGACGGCGGCCCGCTGGTGCTGATCAAGGAAACCACCCAGCGCGAGTTCGAGGGCGGTACGCAGATCTTCATCTACGCGCCCGATCAGCACGACTTCTTCGCCGTGACCGTAGCGGCCATGGACCAGCTCAACCTGAACATTCATGACGCCCGGATCATTACGTCCAGCAGTCAGTTCACCCTCGACACCTATATCGTGCTCGACAACGATGGTGGTTCGATCGGCGACAATCCGCAACGCGTCAAGGAGATCCGCGACGGCCTCACCGATGCCCTGCGTAACCCGGATGATTACCCGACCATCATCAAGCGCCGGGTACCGCGCCAGCTCAAGCACTTCACCTTTGCTCCGCAGGTGACCATTCACAACGACGCCCAGCGGCCGGTGACCATTCTCGAACTCAGCGCCCCCGACCGCCCGGGTCTGCTGGCGCGGATCGGGAAGATCTTCCTGGAGTTCGATCTGTCGTTGCAAAATGCCAAGATTGCCACCCTCGGCGAGCGGGTCGAAGACGTGTTCTTCATCACCGACGCCGACAACCAACCGCTGTCCGACCCGCAGCTGTGCAGCCGCCTGCAGGATGCCATCGTCGAGCAACTGACCGTCAACCAGGCCGCAGCGACAACCATTTCCCGCCTGACCATTTAACGTTTGACGAGACCCAGCGCCGATGAACACCGATTTGCTTCAGCTTCAGCCCTACCCGTTCGAGAAACTCCGCGCCTTGCTCGGCAGCGTCCAGCCTGCCGCCGACAAACGCGCCATTGCCCTGTCGATCGGTGAGCCCAAGCATGAATCGCCGGCGTTCGTCGCCCAGGCCCTGGCCGACAACCTCCAGAAGATGGCGGTTTACCCGACCACTGTTGGCCTGCCAGCACTGCGTCAGGCCATTACTCACTGGTGCGAGCGTCGTTTTGGCGTGCCAAGCGGCTGGCTGGATGCCGACAAACACGTGCTACCGGTCAACGGTACCCGCGAAGCGCTGTTCGCCTTTACTCAAGCCGTGGTCAACCGTAGCGCCGATGGCCTGGTGATCAGCCCCAATCCGTTCTACCAGATCTATGAAGGTGCTGCCCTGCTGGCCGGTGCCACCCCGCACTACCTGCCATGCCTGGACAGCAACGGCTTCAATCCGGACTTCGATGCCGTTTCAGCCGAGACCTGGAAGCGCTGCCAGATCCTGTTCATCTGCTCTCCGGGCAACCCCACCGGCGCGCTGGTGCCGATGGAGACCCTGAAAAAACTGATCGCCCTGGCCGACGAGCACGACTTCGTGATTGCCGCCGACGAGTGCTACAGCGAGCTTTACTTCGACGAGCAAAGCCCGCCACCGGGTTTGCTCAGTGCCTGCGTGGAACTGGGCCGCAGCGACTTCAAGCGCTGCGTAGTGTTCCATAGCCTGTCCAAGCGCTCCAACCTGCCGGGCCTGCGCTCGGGCTTCGTCGCCGGCGACGCCGAAATCATCAAGCCATTCCTGCTGTACCGCACCTACCACGGCTGTGCCATGCCGGTGCAGACCCAGCTGGCGAGCATTGCCGCCTGGCAGGACGAGGCCCACGTACGCGCCAACCGTGACCAGTACCGAGCCAAGTACGACGCGGTACTGGAAATTCTCCAGCCGGTGATGGACGTGCAGCGCCCGGATGGCAGCTTCTATTTGTGGGCCAAGGTGCCTGGCGATGACGTCGCCTTCACCCGCAACCTGTTCGAAGCTGAGCACGTGACCGTGGTACCGGGTTCGTACCTGTCCCGTGAGGTGGATGGTGTCAACCCGGGCGCCGGGCGTGTGCGCATGGCGCTGGTCGCTCCGCTGGCCGAGTGCGTCGAGGCCGCAGAGCGCATTCGCACGTTCCTGCAGAAGTAAAGGCGAAATTGTAGGAGCGGATTCACCGGGACGCCGGACCGCCGCGATGGGCTGCGCAGCAGTCCCATTTATTGGGGCCGCGCTGCGCCCCTTCGCGGATGAATCCGCTCCTACAGAACCTTACTTCACCGCCCCCAGATTCGCCTCGCTCATATCCAGCTCACCTAACACCTGGCGCACCACGTCATCGCCCACCTGATGATGCCGATGCAGTTTGTACAGTTCCAACCGCTGGGCCCGCAAGGCACGCAGACGCAAGCGCCGCTCCAGCTGGTCCATCTGTTCGGCCAGGGCCTGGGCCTCGGCGCTGTCGTTGAAACTGTCCAGCTGATGACGGTACTCGGCCATCAACCTCGCCTTCAATTCCGCTGCCAAAGCAGCCTGAGCCGCATCCTGGGGCACACCCGGCTCAGCCAGGTCTTCGGCTTCCAGGGCATGAATAGCCGCTTCCGCCGTCCGTCGCCAGGCTTCTTTGGCCTCCTGACGCAAGGTGTCGTCGGGACTCTTGGTCACCCCGCGCAACAGCAGTGGCAAGGCGATGCAGGCCGACACCAGCGACAGCAGGATCACCCCGGCAGCAATGAAAATCAGCAGATCGCGCTCCGGGAAAGCCTTACCCGCACTGATCAGCAAGGGCACCGACATGACACCGGCCAAGGTCACCGCCCCTCGCACCCCACCGATAGTCAGCAGCCAGCAAGAACGGGCGTTAGGCACCAGCACCAGATCTTCCTTGCCGCGCACACGCCGCAGCAACACCGACAAACGCCAGATGCTCTGCACCCAGACAAAACGCAACACCACCAGCACCGCAAAGATCGCCACCACATCCAGGCAACGCCACAGCAGGGTCGGCCACAGCGAGGCCTCGTGGCTGGTGACGGCCTTGATGATGTCGGGCAGTTGCAGCCCCAGCAGCAGGAAGATCAGGCCATTGAAACTGAACTCCAGCAGCGACCAGACACTGCGATTGAGCAACCGGGTACTGGTCTGGCGCGGCAACAGATCGAGCCAGCTCTGCATCATGCCAGCAGCCACCGCCGAGAGAATCCCGGAAGCGCCGAGGCGTTCGGCGAGGACATAGGCGGCAAAAGGCAACAGCAACATGAACACCACATGGGTGGCCGGGTCGTCCCAACCACGAGCGATCATCCAGGCGCGCAGACGCCCTACCAACCAGCTCAGAGCCACACCGATCGCCAGACCGCCAAGTGCCACCAAGACGAACGTGGCACTGGCTTCGGCCAGAGAGAACGCGCCGGTAATGGCTGCGACCAGGGCAAACTTGAAGGTCACAAGGCCGGTGGCATCGTTCATCAACGCCTCACCCTGAAGCATGTGCATCAAGGGGGTTGGCAGACGATCCTGGGTAATGGCCGATACGGCTACCGCGTCGGTTGGCGAAAGCACGGCGGCCAGGGCGAAGGCCACCGGTAGCGGGATGCTCGGCAGTATCCAATGGATGAAGTAACCGGCACCCACCACGGTGAACAGCACCAGCCCCACCGCCAGAGTCAGGATCGGACCACGCAGGCGCCAGAGGTCGCGCTTGGGCATGCGCCAGCCATCGGCAAAGAGCAACGGCGGCAGAAACAGAAACAGAAACAGTTCCGGGTCCAGAGCCACATGCAACCCGAGAGTCGGCCACGCCAACAAAGCACCCGCAGCGATCTGCACCAACGGCAACGGCAACGGGATCACCCGGCCGACAAGTTTCGAGACACTCACCAGCATCAGCAGGATGAGCACGGTGTAGGCTGATTGCATACGGCGTGTTCCTATCAATTCAAATAGTCAACGGCGCACCACTTGCCCATTCTGGACATTGCCATTGAAACGACATGGTAGCCGTTCAGGCTGCTGGCGCACCGCTGCACAAAAGTCGCAGAGGCTGCCAAAACCTGTAACACAATGCTACAAAGTGCCTCGGCAAGGACAACCCAATCCAGCCGACCGTGGCATAATCCTTGACCATTTTTTCCCAGGAGGGGCAAGACATGACCAAACGCGACACGCCATTGCACCTTTATGGAATCAAGGCCTGTGACACCATGAAGAAAGCCCGTACCTGGCTGGAAGACAATGGCCAGGGCTACGACTTTCACGATTACAAGACCCAGGGCATCGACCGTGCGAGCCTGACCCGCTGGTGCGACGAGCACGGCTGGGAGACAGTACTCAACCGTGCTGGCACCACGTTCCGCAAGCTCGAAGACGCCCAGAAAGCCGACCTCGACCAGGCCAAGGCCATCGAACTGATGCTGGCCCAACCGTCGATGATCAAGCGCCCGGTGCTTGATCTCGGCGAGCGGACGCTGGTCGGCTTCAAGCCGGACCTGTACGCAGCCGCCCTGCAATAACGCGGCGCCACGCTTTCACTCTAATTCGCAAGAGGTAACTGCATGTCCACTACTCTGTTCAGCCTGGCCTTCGGTGTCGGCACCCAGAACCGCCAAGGCGCGTGGCTGGAAGTTTTCTACGCGCAACCACTGATCAACCCGAGCGCAGAACTGGTCGCCGCGATCACCCCGGTACTGGGTTACGAAGGTGGCAATCAGGCCATCGCCTTCAGCAACACTCAAGCTGCACAGTTGGCCGATGCCCTCAAAGGTGTCGACGCCGCTCAGGCCGCCCTGCTGACCCGCCTGGCCGAAAGCAACAAGCCGCTGGTCGCCACCCTGCTGGCCGAAGACGCCGCCCTGAGCTCCACTCCGGAAGCCTACCTGAAGCTGCACCTGCTCTCGCATCGCCTGGTCAAGCCGCACGGCCTGAGCCTGGCCGGCATCTTCCCGCTGCTGCCAAACGTAGCCTGGACCAGCCAGGGCGCCATCGATCTGGCTGAACTGGCTGAGCAACAGCTGGAAGCACGCCTGAAAGGCGAGCTGCTGGAAGTGTTCTCGGTAGACAAATTCCCGAAAATGACCGACTACGTCGTGCCTGCCGGCGTACGTATCGCCGACAGCGCCCGTGTGCGCCTGGGTGCCTACATCGGCGAAGGCACCACCATCATGCACGAAGGCTTCGTCAACTTTAACGCCGGCACCGAAGGCCCGGGCATGATCGAAGGCCGCGTCTCGGCTGGCGTGTTCGTCGGCAAGGGTTCGGACCTGGGCGGCGGTTGCTCGACCATGGGTACCCTGTCGGGTGGCGGCAACATCGTCATCAAAGTTGGTGAAGGCTGCCTGATCGGCGCCAACGCCGGTATCGGCATTCCTCTGGGCGACCGCAACACCGTCGAAGCCGGCCTGTACATCACTGCCGGCACCAAGGTGAACCTGCTGGACGAGAACAACCAGCTGGTCAAGGTCGTCAAAGCCCGTGATTTGGCTGGCCAGACCGACCTGCTGTTCCGCCGCAACTCGCTGAACGGCGCCGTGGAGTGCAAGACCCACAAGTCGGCGATCGAGCTGAACGAAGCGCTGCACGCCCACAACTAAGTGGTACCATCGGGTCTGGCCTAACGCCAGGCCCGATTCTCAGGTCCGATCATCATGTTCCAGCCTTCTCCGTGGCGCGCTGATTTCCCAGCCATCGCCGCCTTGCAACGGCAGCACCAGACCTACCTGGACAACGCTGCCACCACGCAAAAACCGCAACTTCTGCTCGATGCCTTGAGCCATTATTACGGTCACGGTGCCGCCAATGTGCACCGCGCCCAACACCTTCCTGGCGCCCTGGCCACACAGGCCTTTGAACGAAGCCGGGAAAAAGTTGCCAGCTGGCTGAATGCCACTGATACCCAACAGATCATCTTTACCCATGGTGCAACGTCGGCCCTGAACTTACTGGCCTATGGCATTGAAAGTCTGTTCGAAGCCGGTGATGAAATAGCCATCAGCGCCTTGGAGCACCATGCCAACCTGCTGCCCTGGCAGCAACTGGCCCGGCGCCGCCAGCTCAAACTGGTGATTCTGCCCCTGGACAACCGTGGCCTGATTGACCTGGATGTAGCCCTGCAACTGATCGGCCCGCGTACCCGTTTGCTGGCCGTCAGCCAGTTATCCAACGTACTGGGTGCCTGGCAACCACTGGCGCCATTGCTGGCCCACGCTCAGGCCCAAGGTGCGCTGACCGTGGTCGACGGCGCTCAGGGCGTGGTACATGGTCGCCAGGACATGCAACAACTGGGCTGCGACTTCTACGTGTTCTCCAGCCACAAACTGTATGGCCCTGACGGTGTTGGCGTGCTTTATGGCCGCACCGAGGCGCTGGCACGCCTGCGCCACTGGCAGTTCGGTGGCGAAATGGTCCAGGACGCCGACTATCAGAGTGCGAGCTTTCGCCCGGCGCCGCTGGGATTCGAAGCAGGCACCCCGCCAATCGCCAGTGTGATTGGCCTGGGCGCCAGCCTCGACTACCTGACAGGGCTCGATCCGAACGCCGTCACCGAGCACGAAGCCAGCCTGCACCGCAGCCTGCTGCGTGGCCTGAATGATCGCGAAGGCATTCGCCTGCTCGGCCAGCCACACCTCGCCTTGGCCAGCTTTGTAGTCGAGGGGGTGCACAATGCCGACCTCGCACACCTGCTGACTGAACAGGGGATCGCCGTGCGCGCCGGACATCATTGCGCCATGCCGTTGCTGAAGAGCTTCGGGCTGGATGGGGCAATTCGAGTTTCGCTGGCCCTGTACAACGATTCCGACGACCTGCAACGCTTCTTCGAGGCGCTGGATCAAGCCCTGGAGCTGCTGCGATGAGCCTGTCAGAAACCGCCCAGGATGCACTGAGCAACTTCGAACAGGCGGCCGGCTGGGAACAACGGGCGCGTTTGTTGATGCAATGGGGCGAGCGCCTGGCGCCCTTGAGCGACACTGAAAAGACCGAAGCCAACCGCGTTCATGGCTGCGAAAGCCAGGTCTGGCTGGTAGCCGAGCACCAGGATGGTCAGTGGCGCTTCAAAGGCGCCAGCGATGCGCGGATCATTCGTGGTCTGCTGGCACTGTTGCTGGTTCGGGTAGAGGGGCTGTCGAGCGCCGAACTTCAGCAACTGGACCTGCCCGGCTGGTTCAACCAGCTGGGCCTGGGCCGGCAGCTCTCGCCCTCACGCAGCAACGGTCTGAACGCCGTGCTGCAGCGCATGGCTCAACTTGCTGCCGGCAACTGAACCTTGCGCTCGGAGGGCCGACGGGCGCCGCCTACCAGTTTTTCCACCGCCTTGCTGGCGGCGACCATACCAAAGGTCGCCGTCACCATCATTACCGCACCAAAGCCACCTGAGCAGTCGAGCTTGACCCCCTCACCGACAAAGCTCTTCTGCAGGCAAACGCTGCCGTCACCCTTGGGATAACGCAGCTGCTCGGTAGAGAACACACAAGGCACGCTGTAGTTGCGCGTCACCGTGCGCGAAAAGCCATAGTCACGGCGCAAGGTCGAACGCACCCGCGAAGCCAGCGGGTCGTTGAAGGTCTTGTTCAGGTCGGCGACGCGGATCTGGGTCGGGTCGATCTGCCCGCCAGCGCCACCGGTGCTGATGATGGTTACCTTGTGCCGCTTGCACCAACCGATCAGCGCGGCCTTGGCCATGACGCTGTCGATGCAGTCGATGACACAATCGATGTGCTCGCCGATGTACTCGGGGAGGGTTTCCTTGGTGACGAAATCAACCACCGCATGCACCTTGCACGCCGGATTGATCGCCCGCAGGCGTTCGGCCATGACCTCGGCCTTGGCACGACCGATATTGCCCTCCTGGGCGTGCAACTGGCGGTTGGTGTTGCTGACGCAGACGTCATCGAGGTCGAACAGCGATATTTCGCCAACACCGCTACGCGCCATGGCTTCAGCCGCCCAGGAGCCGACCCCGCCAATGCCGACGATAGCCACATGGGCCTCGCGCAAGCGCTGCAGGCCGCTGTCACCGTATAACCGGGCAACACCGGCAAAGCGTGGATCATCTGTACTCATGGCCAAACCCCGAAAAAACCGGCGCGCATTATAGGCCTGTTGCGGCCCGATGCCATCCTGCTTCGGACCAGTCACCCTGTACGAATTGGTAAAGTCCGCTGTAATCCTGCTTTAATGTCCCCAGCAATCCCTAGTCCAGGACGACAACAGCACGGGCCTCAGAACTTCAACGCCTGAAGTCAATCTAACCATTGCCGCCAACCTGTTCCTACACAGCATAGGCGGACAAAGAGCAGAACCTGCGCCCTGTGGCGCTCGCCCGTTCCACCTTTCGGAACCCGAACTATCTATGTCATCGCGTAAATTTGGTATCAACCTGGTAATAGTCATGGCCATCGCCGCACTATTCACCGGGTTCTGGGCGCTGATCAACCGCCCGGTTTCCGCCCCCAACTGGCCGGAGCAGATTTCCGGCTTCTCCTACTCGCCGTTCCGCCTCGGAGAAAGCCCGCAAAAAGGCCAGTACCCTACCGAGGATGAACTGCGCCAGGACCTCGAACAGCTCAGCAAGCTGACCGACAGTATTCGTATCTATACCGTCGAAGGCACCCAGGCCGAGATCCCCCGCCTGGCCGAAGAATTCGGCCTGCGGGTGACCCTCGGGGTGTGGATCAGCCCGGACCTTGAGCGTAACGAGCGGGAAATCCAGAAAGCCATTGAACTGGCCAACAGCTCGCGCAGCGTCGTGCGGGTGATGGTCGGTAACGAAGCCCTGTTCCGCAAGGAAATCACCCCTGAAGCGCTGATCCAGTACCTGGACCGGGTACGCGCGGCGGTGAAAGTTCCGGTCACCACCAGTGAACAGTGGCATATCTGGAAAGAGCATCCGGAGCTGGCCAAACACGTCGACCTGGTCGCCGCGCATATCCTGCCGTACTGGGAATTCATCCCGATGAAGGATGCCGGCCAGTTCGTGCTGGACCGGGCCCGTGACCTCAAACAGCAATTCCCGCGCAAACCGCTGCTGCTGTCCGAAGTCGGCTGGCCAAGCAACGGGCGCATGCGTGGCGGCGCCGACGCCACCCCGGCTGACCAGGCCATCTACCTGCGCACCCTGGTCAACAAACTCAACCGTCAGGGCTACAACTACTTCGTCATCGAAGCCTATGACCAGCCGTGGAAGGCCAGCGACGAAGGCTCGGTCGGTGCTTACTGGGGCGTGTTCAACGCCGCCCGCCAGCAGAAATTCAACTTTGAAGGCCCGGTAGTGGCCATTCCGCAGTGGCGCGTGCTGGCGGTGGGTTCGGTGGTGTTGGCGATGCTCTCGCTGACCTTGCTGCTGATCGACGGCTCGGCCCTGCGTCAACGCGGTCGGACGTTCCTGACGTTTATCGCCTTCCTCTGCGGCTCGGTGCTGGTGTGGATCGGCTACGACTACAGCCAGCAGTACAGCACCTGGTTCAGCACCATAGTCGGCCTGCTGCTGGGCATCGGTGCCTTCGGTGTGTTCATCGTCCTGCTCACCGAAGCCCATGAACTGGCCGAGGCGGTGTGGACGCACAAACGCCGCCGCGAATTCCTACCGGTGCAGGCCGACAGCGCCTACCGGCCGAAAGTCTCGGTGCATGTGCCGTGCTACAACGAGCCACCGGAGATGGTCAAACAGACCCTCAACGCCCTGGCTGCGCTGGATTATCCGGACTACGAAGTGTTGATCATCGACAACAACACCAAGGACCCGGCGGTCTGGGAGCCGATCAAGGCACATTGTGAAATGCTCGGCGAGCGCTTCAAGTTCTTCCACGTTTCCCCTCTGGCTGGCTTCAAGGGTGGCGCGCTGAACTACCTGATCCCGCACACCGCCAAGGATGCCGAAGTGATCGCGGTGATCGACTCGGACTACTGCGTGGACCGCAACTGGCTCAAGCACATGGTTCCGCACTTCAGCGACCCGAAAATCGCCGTGGTGCAATCGCCACAGGACTACCGCGACCAGAACGAAAGCACCTTCAAGAAGCTGTGCTACAGCGAGTACAAGGGCTTCTTCCACATTGGCATGGTTACCCGTAACGACCGGGACGCGATCATCCAGCACGGCACCATGACCATGACCCGGCGCTCGGTGCTCGAAGAGCTGGGCTGGGCGGACTGGTGCATCTGTGAAGACGCCGAACTCGGCCTGCGCGTGTTCGAGAAGGGCTACTCGGCGGCTTACTCCCACGAGAGTTACGGCAAGGGCCTGATGCCCGACACCTTCATCGACTTCAAGAAGCAACGCTTCCGCTGGGCTTATGGCGCCATCCAGATCATCAAGCGCCATGCTGCCAGCCTGTTGCGTGGCAAGGATTCGGAACTCACCCGCGGCCAGCGCTATCACTTCCTGGCAGGCTGGTTGCCGTGGATTGCCGATGGCATGAACATCTTCTTCACCGTCGGTGCCCTGCTCTGGTCGGCGGCGATGATCATCGTCCCGCAGCGGGTCGATCCACCGCTGTTGATTTTCGCCATTCCACCGCTGGCGCTGTTCGTCTTCAAGGTCGGCAAGATCGTCTTCCTCTACCGCCGTGCGGTCGGGGTCAACATGAAGGATGCCTTTGCCGCGGCACTGGCCGGTCTTGCCCTGTCGCATACCATCGCCAAAGCGGTGCTGTACGGTTTCTTCACCAGCAGCATTCCGTTCTTCCGCACGCCGAAAAACGCCGACAGCCATGGTTTGCTGGTGGCGCTTTCCGAAGCCCGCGAAGAGCTGTTCATCATGTTGCTGCTGTGGGGTGCTGCCGCCGGGATCTACCTGGTCCAGGGGCTGCCGAGCAATGACATGCGCTTCTGGGTGACCATGCTGCTGGTGCAGTCGCTGCCGTACCTGGCGGCGCTGATCATGGCGATGCTGTCGTCGCTGCCCAAGCCCGTGGATGCTGCCCAGCCGGCGCAGGCTTCCTGACCATCGGGTGATAACTGTAGGAGCGGATTTATCCGCGATGGACTGCGTAGCAGGCCCATCTTTTGGGGCCGCTTCGCGCCCCATCGCGGATAAATCCGCTCCTACAGCGAGCCCCCCTCAGCTGATCGAATTGCTATAAGATAACGCCCCTCGAATTCGTGCCCTGCCTTGCCCCCGGAGTTCCTTCAATGACGGCCCCAGCCGACCTCTCGCCTACCCTTGAACTGGCCTGCGACCTGATCCGTCGTCCTTCGGTAACCCCCCTGGACTTCGACTGCCAGAAACAGATGATGCAACGCCTGGGCGATGCCGGTTTCATGCTGGAGCCGATGCGCATCGAAGATGTCGATAACTTCTGGGCCACCCATGGCACCCAGGAAGGTCC
>JAVXRI010000076.1:0-27420 GCA_036643775.1 Pseudomonas sp.
GCAGGCGGCTTTGCCTACTTTCCCCAAGAGGAAAGTAGGCCGCCGTAAGGGCGGAAGGGGCCGGCAGCAGCGCCACAGCAAATGGATAAGCTCCCATCCACAACACCCAACCCAAGGATCAGAGTCCTCAGAACTTCGTGAAGAACCAAAAAAAAGGCTCACACGAGGTGAGCCAAAGTCGACGTTCTGAAGGGAAGAGACCCTAATCTAAAGGCCTGCCGTTAAGTGGACGTTAACGCGTATCGCAGTCAGTCATTGAGCCGTGGCAACTCGATGCACGCCAGCAATCCGCCGCCAGGCGCGTTGCGCAAGGTCAGCTCGCCGCCTTGCTCGCGAACCGCCGTACGCGCCGACGGCAAGCCCAGGCCGACGCCTCCGGTGTCGCGATTGCGCGAGGTTTCCAGACGAAAGAACGGCACAAACACTTCCTCCAGGGCCGCATCCGGAATCCCCGGGCCGTGATCACGCACTTCGATAAACAGGCTGTGAGCATTGCTGCTCAAGCGAATTGCCGGTGCCTGGGCATATTTGACGGCATTGTCTATCAGGTTTGTTACCGCGCGTTTCAAGCCTAGCGGCCGGCCGAGGTACACCAGGTTCGCCGGTCCTTCGAAGTCCACGTCTATTTGCTGGTCGCGGTAATCATCGACCAGAGTCTGCAGCAGTTCGGCGAGGTCGAACGGCGTGGTGGTTTCCAGGTGGGTTTCGTCGCGGAAGAAACCCAACGCCGCATTGATCATGCTCTGCATTTCATCGACATCACGGAACAGCTTGCGCTGTTGCTCGGCGTCTTCAATGAACTCGCCACGCAGGCGCATGCGTGTCAGCGGCGCGCGCAGGTCGTGGGAAATGGCGGCCAACATCTGTGTGCGCTCAGCGATGAAGTGCTGAATCTGCGCCTGCATGGTGTTGAACGCGGTGATCGCCTGACGCAGCTCATAGGGGCCTTCCGGGCGAATCGGCGGGGCGCGCAGGTCGCTGCCAAAGCGTCGCGCGGCACGGGCAAAACGCTGCAGTGGACCGGCCAGCTGGCGCGTACCAATCCAGGCCACCAGCACGGCAGCAATCAGGGCGAGGATGCCGATGATGGTGAAACGCATCGCTGAACTCAGGCCCCAGCTGCGGTACGGTGGGGTAAACGCCAGCCAGCTGCCATCGGCCATTTGAATAACCAGCTTGTAGTGTGCGTCCGGACTGCCGTCGGGCCAGTTGGAGGGCTGGAAGCCTTCCAGCAGGCGCGGGCGTGTGGCCAGCAGCTGTTGCAATTCCGGTACCGCGTCAGGGTCGATCAGCTCGCCTGGGCCGGGCAGGGCGAGTGCTTCGCGCTTAGGGCTCCACTGTACTTGCAGCAGTGGGTTGCTCGCGCTGTTGGCCAGTTGCTCGCGCTGCGCAACGGGTGCAGCTTCCAGTATCCGGGTGGTCACGGCGATCTGCTCGAGCAGCCCGGTATGACTCAAGGGCGGTCGCGCCCAGACCCCGGCCAGTTGCACGAAGAGGATGTTCAGCGCCACCGAGATCAGCATGGCGGCAATGATGGTCAGTGCGATGCGCCGGCTGATGCCGTCGTGGTGCAGGCCCAGGCGGATCATGTGCGGCTGACCTTGGCGTCGAACAGATAGCCGCCGTTACGTACCGTACGAATCAATGCCGGGCGCTTGCTGTCCGGTTCGATCTTGCGTCGCAGGCGGCTGACCTGCACATCGATGCTCCGGTCGTAGGCCTCATGGCCCTGGCCTCGGGCCAGGTCGATCAATTGCTCGCGGGTGAGGATGCGCTGCGGGTGCTCGAGAAACACCAGGAGCAAATCGAACTCACCGGCCGACAACGGCACCATCACCCCTTGCGGGGTGCGCAGTTCGCGGCGGGTAACATCCAGCTGCCAGTCGTCGAAGCGGATCAGCGGACGGGTTTCTTCACTCAGGCTGCGCAGCTGTTCGCCAGCCCGGCGCTGCACGGCACGTAACCGGGCCAGGAGTTCACGCGCATCGAAAGGTTTGCCGACATAGTCATCGGCGCCCAGCTCCAGGCCCACAATGCGGTCGCTCAGCTCGTCCATGGCAGTGAGCATGATGATCGGGATGCCGGTGCTGCTGCGCAGCTTCTGACACAGGTGCAGACCGCTTTCGCCAGGCAGCATCAGGTCGAGGATGATGGTGTCCGGGCGCTGTTTTTCGATAGCCGCCCACATCGCTGTGCCATTGGCGGCCAGGTCGACTTCGTAGCCATGCATGACAAAAAACTTCTTCAGCAGGGCACAAATTTCCACATCGTCATCGACGATCAGCAGTCTGCTCACGGTTAGGTCCAGTGGGGCGTGAAAAGTGTGTATCTAAAACCATTCTGCGGTGTTGGTCATATATTTCAAATATGCAATAAAGCTGCAGCCGCGACACAAAGCGGACATCAGCCAGCAAAGGCCCTGGGCGATCCTGACGGCAGTCCAAACCAAGGGTATCTTCCATGCCGGCACAACCTCCAATCGACGGCCTTGACTGCAGCCAATTCCTGACCCTCGACCTGCGCACCCAGGATCTGTGGCGCAACGCGCTGCTCAGCTACCAGGACTCGCGCCTGGGGCTTGGCAGCGAAGGTACGCAGATGATTTTGAGCCACTATTTCGAGCGTTACAGTCCAAGCAGCAGTCAATGGATGGAATACAGCTACACCGTACCACTGGCCGAACTTGTGCACTGGATCATGGCCAATGGGCAATTGCGCGTTGATCGCTCCGGCACTGCCCCGCGGGCCGTTCGCCAGCAGAGCGGGAGTGCACGTCATGCGTAATCAGCTGTTCGCACCGGTACTGTGCCTGTCGCTGCTGATGGTCGGTTGCAGCCAGAACAAGGTATCGCCCAAGGAGTATTCCGGCTTTCTGCGCAACTATGACCAGTTGAGCGAGCACAAGACCGCATCGGGCGAGTCGGTGCTGCGCTGGGTAAGCCCGAAACTGCGCATGGAGCGATACACTCAGGTGTATATCGCACCAAGCCGGTTCTACCCGCAGCCCAAGCCCAGCACGCGAATCCCCGAGGCGACCTTGAAGGCTGTGACCACCTACTACGATGCAGCACTCAAGCGTGAGCTTGGCAAGGTGCTGACTCTGGTCGAGCAACCAGGACCAAACACCCTGATCATCCGCCCGGCAATCACCTCGGTCGACGCTCACACCCAGTCACTGCACTTCTATGAGTACCTGCCGGTGACCCTGGTGGCCGCCGGGGTCAGCAGCGCCGTCGGCATCCGCGACCTGGACAGCGTGATCGCCACCGAAGCGGCCTTCCTCGATGGCGGCAGTCGGGCCGTGGTCGCCGAAGTGGTACGCAAGGGCACCGGCCTGCCGCTGGAGAACGACGATCAGGTGATGACCGCGGAAAACCTGAAAATGGTTCTCGACGGTTGGGCGCAGGACTGGCGTAACGCTGCCGTTGCCCTCAAGCAGCAAAACGCCGCGGCCTTCACAGGGCAAAAATCCACGGCACCATAAACACGCTGACCACCATCACCAGCAAGGTGAAGGGCACGCCGACTTTGACGAAGTCGGCAAAGCGGTACTGCCCGGGGCCGAGCACCAGGGTATTGACCGGTGACGACACCGGGGTCATGAACGCCGCCGAAGCTGCCAGGGCGACGATCATGGCGAAGGGGTAGGGCGAGGCGCCCAACTGTTCAGCGGTACTGATCGCCACCGGGGCCATCAGTACCGCTGTAGCGGTGTTGGATATGAACAAGCCGATGATCGCGGTGATGGCGAACAGGCAGGCGAGAATCAGATAAGGCCCTGCATCGCCGAGCAACTGCACCAGCACATTCACCGCAATCGCGATCCCGCCGGTTTTCTGCAAGGCCAGGGCAAACGGCAACATGCCGACGATCAATATCAGGCTCTGCCAGTGGATCGCGCGGTAGGCGCTGTTCATGTCGATGCAGCGCCCGGCACCCATCAGCAGACAGGCGATCAATGCAGCGATGACATTGGGCACCACACCGCTGATCATCAGGCCGACCATCACCGCCAGGCTGATCAGGGCATAAGGCGCCTGGTTCAGGGCCGGGGCGACATTGTCGATTTCCGCGGGCAGGCTCAATACCAGAAAGTCTTTGGGCTGGGCTTGTAACTGGCGCACCGACTTCCACGGGCCGATCACCAGCAGCGTGTCGCCCAGTTTGAGCTTTTCTTCCACCAACTGTTCTTCAATCGCGTTCTGGCCGCGGCGCAGACCGACCACGTTCAGGTCCCAGCGGCTGCGAAAGTTCAAATCCAGTACGCTTTTACCGATCAGTTGCGAGCCGGGCACCACCGCCACTTCGGCCATGCCCACGGCATGCGACTGGTCGATGAAATAGGCTGCTTTGAAGCGCAATGGTTCGAGCTTCATGGTCTGACACAGGCTGCGCAGATCGTCACGAGGGGCGAACAGATCGAGCAACAGCACATCGCCCTCGTGCACCGTGGTGCTGGAGTCGGGGCTGATAACCCGGGTGGTGAACTTGTGCTGGCGCTCGATGCCGACCACGTTGGCGCCATGCACCGTGCGCAGCTTCAACTCGCTGAGGCTGTGACCGATCAAGGGTGAATCCGGGCGCACCCGCAGGCGTCGCTCACGACCGGCCAGCTTGTAGTCGATGATCAGGTCGAGCAGGGTGCGACGGGTTTGCGCACTGCCGTCCTTGCGCACTTCACCGCTGAGCCAGTGGCGGGTCAGCAGCATGTAGCCGACGCCGAGGGCGAGGATCACCAGGCCGAACGGGGTAAAACTGAAAAAGCTGAAGCCGGCCTCACCGTGGCGCACCAGCTCACTGTGCACCACCACGTTGGGCGGTGTGGCCACCAGGCTGAGCATGCCGCTGATCAGGCCGGCAAAACTCAGCGGCATCATCAAGCGACTGGGCGATACCTTCATCCGTGCGGCAATGCTCAACACCACCGGAATGAAAATGGCCACCACCCCGGTGGAACTCATCACCGACCCCAGCCCGGCCACGCAGACCATCAGCAGCACCAGCAAGCGCACCTCGCTGTTGCCCGCGCGGTCGGCCATCCACTCGCCGATGCGGTAGGCAATGCCGGTACGCACCAGGCCTTCGCCGATCACGAACAGCGCGGCAATCAGCACCACGTTGGGGTCACTGAAACCGGCCAGGGCTTCCTGGACGCTGAGAATACCGGTCAGCGGTAACGCCACGATCACCAATAGGGCGACGACATCCATGCGTGGCTTGTTGGCGATGAACAAGACCACGCTGGTAAACAGCAGGCCAAGCACCCAGAGCAATTCGTGGTTCATGCAATCTTCCCGATCCTTGAAGGTTGGAAGTCTGGCAGAAAGTGGAGGGTGGTTCATTGATTTGCGTAAGCGCTCTTACGCATAAGGTCTCAGCAATTCAGCGCCCTGGTTGCGCACATTGCCTATCGCTTTGTCGACCCGATACCAGGTGAACGACTCGGCCGGCTCGCCCAGGTTGAGCAGCATCTGTTCGGCCTGGGCCTTGTCACATCCCGGGTTCAGCCAGTCCTTGGCCAATGCGGGCGCCAGTACGACCGGGCGGCGGTCGTGGATGTCGACCATGCCACCGGCACTGTCGGCGGTGATGATGACAAAACCATCGTCGTCGGCCACGCCCCATTGGCCAATGCCGGCACAGAACACCGGCAGGCCATCGCGGCGGTGGATGTAGTAGGGCTGCTTTTTCGCCTCGCCTTCATCGACCCATTCGAACCAGCCATCGACCGGTATGATCAGACGATGCCCCCAGATCGCCCGAAAGAACGGCGAATGCGCAACCTTCTCTACCCGTGCATTGATCGGCGGTGCCCGATCATTGGCCCAGTGTGGACGCCAGCCCCAGCGTAGCCAGCGGGCTTGATGGGAGGTGAACACGGCAACCTGGGTGCTGGGCGCGACGTTGAAGTGCGCCAAGGGCTGATCGCCAACGTCGTTGGCCAGGGCGCCGGGCATGCTCAGCGCATCAACGAAATCATGAATACCGTGATACTGACTGAGTCTTCCGCACATGCGGTTTGTCCTTTCTTCATGGAAGTAATGGCATCTGATCCGGTATCAGCGGCTATCTTCGGCAAAAATCAAGGGAACGAATTAACCTATATAGCAAAGGGTTATTGGCTAATCACTTCGGCTTCTTCAACTATAGCCCGCAGTGATGGATGGCTTTGTTCGCAGGGAAGCGCACGTATGGCACAACATATTCTCATCGTGGGCGGTGGTGTCGGCGGCACCATGCTCGCCAACCAGTTGGTCAGCAAACTCTATCCAGAGATTCTGCGCGATCAGGTGCGCATCACCTTGCTGTCCAATTCTCCTGAGCATTTCTACAAACCGGCGTTCATGTACGTGGCCTTCGACCTGTTCTTTCAGGACGAACTGAAGCGCCCCGAGCGCTCGTTGCTGCGACCGGAAATCGATTTTCAGGTGCAGGAGGTAACCCGTTTCGAGTTTGCCGCGCAGACCCTGCACACGCGCAGTGGCAAGCGCTTTGGCTATGACTTTCTGGTCATCGCTACCGGCTGTGTTCCGGCCCCGGAGCGCATTGAAGGTCTGCCGCAGGGCGGTGATCACTTCTATCAGTACGACCCGGCGCGTCAACTTGCGCAGCGTCTGGCGCGTATCGAGAAAGGACGGATCTTCATCACCGTGTCCTTCCCGCAGACGCCGAACGTGCCTCATCAATGTGGGATCGCGCCGGTGGAAACCACGCTGATGCTCGATGACTACCTGCGCCGCCGTGGTGTGCGTGACAAGGTCGAGATCATCTACACCTACCCGACCACCGCGCAGTTGTTGCGAAATTGCCTGTTTCTGCAGCGCCCCACTGGCGAGATTCTGCCGAGCATCTTTGCCCAGAAAAATATTCAATTTCAGCGCGGCTTCACCTTGGCCAAGGTCGACCCCGACCAGCGCATGGCCTACTCCGAAGAAGGCGATGCACAACCGTACGACATTCTCATGGCCACACCGCCGATCCGCGCAGTGGACGCAGTGCTGGAAAGTGGCGTGTCCCACGCTGCGAACCAGGAAGGCTGGCTGCCCACCAACCATGAGACCTTGCAGGTGTATGGCCTGGACGGGGTGTATGTGATCGGCGATACGGTCGATCTACCCGTGAGTAAAGCTGGCGGCGCTTGCCACAATCAGGCACCGGTAATTGCCAACAACATAGCCGGAGAGATTCGCCTCGGGCGACCGGTGGCGGTGTATGACGGCAAGGTCCAGGCCGCCGCGCAGATGGGACTGAACGCCGGCATGCCGCTGACTTACGACTATCGCCACGATGTGCTGCCGACGCCGCCGACCAAGCTTGGCAGCCTGCTCAGAAATGGATTCAACCGCGGCCTGTACTGGGCTGCTGCACGCGGCATGCTTTGACCCGACCACGGGAGGAGCCGATAGACATGGAAGTGACCGATACCCTCGCCCTGCAGGGTGACAATCCGGGCCTTGAAGCCTTGTTGAACAAGCTGCAACCGCTGCTCGACGGCGGGCGCCTGGACAATCTGGTCGACCTCGCGTCATTGCTGTCCGACCTGGTCGATCTGCTGGATGCGGCGCTGGTGGAGAAACTTTCAGTGCAGTTCGAAGAGGCCACGGCACTGACCTGGACCCTCGGCAATGCCATTCGCCACGCCAGGGCCCAGGCCCGCGAACACACCACCGCGCCCAGCCTGTATGGCTTGCTGATGATGTTGCGAGACCCGCACACCCGCCGCGGCTGTGCCCTGGTGCTCGGGGTGTTGAACGCCATTGGCAAACAGGATTGATCGCTCGCAAAGGAATGCGCACATGTTCGTCAACGATGGCACTCGCGAACCCGGGGGCACTAGCGCCTGGGACCCGAAAAGCTACCTGCAATTCGCCCGGCTGCGCGAGCGGCCGGTCATTGAGTTGCTTGAGCGCCTGCCTTTGCAGGCTCCCGAGTGTATATATGATCTAGGCTGCGGTACTGGCATTGCCACGCGCTTGCTCGCCGAGCGCTGGCCGCGGGCCGAACTGTTCGGTGTCGACAGCTCCGTCGAGATGCTGCAAGAGGCGCTGGCCTTACCTATCAAGGTCAACTGGTTGAACGTCGATGTCAGCCAGTGGCAGGCGGAAAAACCAGCCAACCTGCTGTTCGCCGCCGCCGTGCTGCACTTTATCGAAGACCATGAGAGCCTGCTGCCGCGCCTGCTCGGGCAATTGCAGGTAGGCGGTTGCCTGGCCGCGCACATGCCCAACTGGCGCGATGCCCCTTGGTATCAACTGATGCTCAGGGCGCTCAGCGAGCCCGGACCCAGCGGCCAGCCGCTGGGTACCCTGGCACTGCGCAAGTTCATGGCTTCGCGCAATGTGCTGTCGCTCGACAGCTATTACCGCCTGCTGGCACCGCTGACCCGCGAGCTGGATATCTGGGAGACCGAGCACTTGCAGGTGGTCGAAGGTAACTCGCCGATCTTCGACTGGGTCAAGGTGTCGGCCCTGCGTCCGGTGCTCAGTGCGTTGAATGAATTCGAGCGTGAAATCTTTCTGAATAAATACCTGAAGCTGTTGCACGGTCACTACCCGGTCGAGGAGGACGGACGTACGTTGTTTCCGTTCAAACGCACATTTATCGTCGCCACCGTGTGAGGTGCGGGTGTTGGCGGCCGGGCAATGCTAAAGTCGGCTTTTTTTCCGACGAGGGTGAGTCATGCGGGTAGTAATGGCGATGGTCGCTGCAGCACTGTTGGCCGGTTGTGCCTCTTCGGCCATGGAAGCGGCACGCACCGCGGCGCCAACCAAAAGCTTCACCTCAAGCAAACCTGCCGACCGCGTTGCCCAGTGCATTCAGTTCGGCTGGCAGGACGAAGCGGTGTTTGGCGTCGATGCCAGTGGTTACCTGGAACCTGGCAAGCAGGGTGGCTTCACGGTCTACACCCGTGAGGCGGAATCCTTCGCCGATATCCAGCCCCAGGGCGCCAGCACCGCTGTCAGTTACTACGCCCAGAAGAACGACAGTGTCGCCCTGCGGCGTATGGCGGCATTGGCCACCTGCCTGTAACTAACGGGGCATGTACCCGAGCTGCCAGCGCCGGGGAATCTTCAACGAGATCACTCCCAGCGCGGCAGCCAGCAAGGCACTGAACAGCAGCGCGGCCAGGTCGAAGGCTTGCTCCAGCAGCACCCCGGCAATGGCCCCGACAAACATCCCGGTCCAGGGAATCAGTTGCACCCGCCAGCCGTGGCGGCGCTCGCCCAGCAGCGCGCGGCCAAGTCCGCGACCAAAGCGCGACAGCGCGCCGGTGACGTAGGTCAGGCCGATCGGCATACCGTTCACTTCTTCGACCACCGCGTTGATCATGCCCATGGCGGTGACCGCCGCGACCAGTGCCGGCAATTGCCAGCTCAGCGGCAACAGACCGGCCAACGCCAGCAGGGCGGCAATCAGCGACAGCAGCGGCCAGGGCCGGCGACCGCTGAGGCGGGCGATCACCACGCCGAGGGCGTTGCCGAGCACGAAGGCCAGCAACACCACACCAATACGCAGCACCAGGCCGAGTTCACCTTCACCCAGCGAAACCGCCAGGCGCGTGGTGTTGCCGCTCATGAACGAGACGAAATCACCAGTGGCCATAAAGCCGATGGCGTCGGTCATGCCGGCCAGCACCGACAGCGCGGCGACAAAATACAGACCGACCTTGCCGCGCAGCCTGGCCACGCGCAGGGAACGGGCGGATAGATAAGAGGAACCTGGCAGCATCCATTACGCTCCCAATCGAAGTGAAGTGACTCAGGCGCGTTGCGCCAGCCTGGCTTCGAGCCCGGCAATGTGTGCCTGCAGCCGTTCGTGTTCGTGGCGCTCGGCGCTGATGTCTTCGAACACGCTGATCAGGTGTTCCGGTTCGCCATCGTCGCGGCGCTGCAGCGAGGTGCGGGCACGTACCCAGATGTACTCGCCGTTTTTGTGGCGTACCCGTTTTTCCACTTCATAGCGCTCGGTTTCACCGGCCAGCATGCGCTGCAGCAGTTGCAGGTTGGCCGCCAGGTCGTCGGGGTGAGTGATCTGCTGGAAGGTCATGGCGTAGAGCTCTTCGGCGCGGTAGCCGAGGAGTTCGCACAGGCTGTTGTTGACCCGCTGCCAAGTGCCGTCGGGATCGATATAGGCGAGGGCGCCCCAGGCCAGCTCGAAAATCGCCCGAAAGCGTTCTTCACTTTTGCGCAGCGCCTGTTCGGCGACCTGGCGCTCGGTGTTGTCCATGCTGATGCCGACCATCTTCACCGAGCGTCCGGCACTGTCGCGTACCACGGTGGCGCGGGAGGAGATCCAGCGCACTTCGCCATCGGGACGGGTGATACGGAAGTCACACTCGCAGCCACTGCCGTCGGCCACCGCCTCGGCGTACATGGCCTGCATGTGCGCAACGTCTTCGGCGGGCAGGTGAGCCCAGAAGTCTTCGTTGCGATGCACCGGCCAGCCATAGACCTGTTCGACGTTGGGCGAGTAGGTCACCTCGTCGCTGATCAGGTTCCACTCCCAGGTGACGATGCGCGCGCCTTCCTGGGCAAGCTTCATGCGCGTTTCGCTTTCCATGATTTCAGCGGTGTAGCGCCGGCGCAGATCGGTCATCGGCAGCTCGACCACTTGCGGCTGCTGGATGTTCTGCAGGGCTTCTTCGCCGTAGCGCAGCCAGATCCAGTTGACCTTGAGAAAGTCCGCCAGCTTGCGCAGGTTGTCGTAGTCGATTTCGCCGCCGCGGGTCCATTTGTGCACCGCAGTGCGCGAGATCCCCAGGGCCGTGCCCACGGCTTGCAGGGTCAGCTTGTGATGCTCGAGCAGTTCCTTGAGGCGGAAGGCGAAACTGTTTTCCAACATGGGCAGGGTGTCCTGATCGGGAGCCAAGAGCCTGCCAGTATACCTAAGCTGTCAACTTTGGGTTGACGGTCAGGCTTGGGGCCGTTTCTCGGCCTCATCGCCGGCGTTGCCGGCGATGAGGCCGGCAAGCCTTACAAATCAAGCACCAAGCGTGCCGTCCGCGCCCGCGAGACACACAGCATCATGCTCTGCTGCGAGGCCTTTTCGTCATCGCTCAGGTACTGGTCAAAGTGTTCGGCTTCGCCTTCGAGGATCGCCGTTTCGCAGGTGCCACATACACCTTCACGGCATAGGCACTCGACCTTGGCGGCCTTGGATTTTTCGATGGCCTGAAGAATGGTCATGCCTTCTTCTACCTGCAGTTCGATACCCGATTGGGCCAGCACCACGGTAAAGGCAGCGCCGGTGACAGGGGCGGCGGCAAACTGCTCCCAATGCACGCGCTGTTCGGCAATACCGGCCTTGGCAGCCGTGGCGATCACGGCATCGATCAACGGCTTGGGCCCGCATACGTACAGGTGGGCATCGGCAGCCAGACCGGCGCACAGCGTGTTCAGGTCAAGCTTGCGATCAAGGCTGTCGATGTAGAAATGGGTGTTGTCAGCATGCGGCCCGCTGGCCAGCTGATCCTGGAACGCACCGTGTTCCGGGGCGCGGAAGGCATAGTGCAGCTCGTAGTCGGCGGCGCCGCCTTCGAGTTCATGCAGTTGCGCCAGGAACGGGGTGATGCCGATGCCGCCGGCGATCAGCACATGGCGACCGGCGCTCGGGTCGAGGGCGAAGAGGTTGTTGGGCGAGGAGATGGTCAACCGGGTGCCGACTTCAACCTGCTGGTGCATGAACGCCGAGCCGCCCTTGGACTGCTCTTCCAGGCGCACGCCGATCTGGTAGCTGCGGGTGTCACGCGGATCGCTCATCAGCGAGTAGGCGTTGCTGAACTGGCTGCCGTCGGCGCCCTGCATCTGCACGATGACATGGCTGCCACCGCTGAAGGCGGGCATTGGCGCGCCGTCTTCGCGGGTCAGGGTGAAGCGCTTGATCAGCGGCGTGGCCTGTTCCACTTCGGTTACCTGCACGCTGAACATTTCGTATTTGTTGGCCATGGTTCACCTCGACTGCAAGGGCGCGCGGCAGGCCCTGCCGCGTCCCGGAACCTGGGGCTCGCTCAGACGGCGAGGCACAGGTATTTGATTTCCAGATAATCTTCGATGCCGTACTTGGAGCCTTCACGGCCCAGGCCCGATTGTTTGATGCCACCAAACGGCGCGACCTCGTTGGAGATCAACCCGGTGTTGACCCCGACCATGCCGTATTCCAGTTGCTCGGCAACCTTGAACACACGGGCGATGTCGCGGCTGTAGAAGTAGGCCGCCAGGCCGTATTGAGTGGCGTTGGCCAGGGCGATGACTTCTTCGTCGCTGTTGAAACGCACCAGCGCCGCTACCGGACCGAAGATTTCTTCTTCCAGCAACTCCATGCCCGGGCCGACATTGGCCAGCACGGTAGGCTCGTAGAAGTTGCCGCCCAGGGCATGAGCCTGGCCGCCCAGTACCAGTTCGGCGCCTTTGCCGACGGCGTCGTCGATCAGGCTGCGGACCTTGGCCACGGCCTTGTCGCTGATCAGCGGACCGATCTGCGTGCCCTCGGCGCTGCCATGACCAACACCCAGCTGGCGTACGCGCTCAATGAAGCGTTCGCTGAACTGCGCGTAGACGCTGTCATGGATATAGAAGCGGTTGACGCACACGCAGGTCTGTCCGGCGTTGCGGTACTTGGCCACCAGTGCGCCTTCGACTGCGGCGTCGATGTCGGCGTCGGCGAAGACAATGAACGGCGCGTTGCCGCCCAGTTCCAGGCTGACTTTCTTGATGGTTTCAGCGCACTGGCCCATCAGCAAGCGACCGACCGGGGTGGAACCGGTGAAGCTCAGCTTGCGCACCGACGGGTGGCCGGTGAACTGCGCGCCAATGGCCGGGGCATCGCCGGTGACCACACTGAACACGCCAGCGGGAACACCGGCGCGCTCGGCCAGCTCGACCAGCGCCAGGGCGCAGAACGGCGTTTCGTTGGCCGGTTTGACCACCATGGTGCAGCCGGCTGCCAGGGCAGGGGCGACCTTGCGGGTGATCATCGCCGCCGGGAAGTTCCACGGGGTAATCGCGGTGCACACGCCGATGCCTTGCTTGATCACCAGCAGGCGTTTGTCGTTGGCGGGGCTGGGGATCACATCGCCGTAGACGCGCTTGCCTTCTTCAGCGAACCATTCGACGAAGGAGGCGGCATAGCGGATTTCGCCCAGGGCTTCATGCAGCGGCTTGCCCTGTTCGAAGGTCATCAGGCGGGCCAGGTCCTGCTCGTGTTCGAGCAGCAGTTCGAACCAGCGGCGCAGGATCTGCGCACGCTCTTTGGCGGTACGCGCGCGCCAGTCGCCCAGCGCGGCTTCGGCGGCTTCGATGGCGCGCACTGCTTCGGCGCCGCCCATCAGCGGCACGCTGCCGAGCAGCTCGCCGTTGGCCGGGTCGGTCACCTGCAGGCTGCGCCCGTCATCGGCGTCGCACCAGCGCCCAGCGATGTAGGCTTGCTGGCGGAACAGCTTAGTGTCATTGAGTTTCACGCAAGGCACTCCGAAAGCCGCCGCAGGCTGTCTGTGCAGCCTGCGGCGGTGGTTATCAGTCGTTGAGGTGGGCAACGGCGATCAGGTTGTGGAAGTGGGCGATGCCGTGCTCGCTCATGCCGCTGCGCTCACGGTCGGCCATGATCCGGCCCTGGCCACGGTAGCCGCGGGACTTCAGGCCTTTCTGCACGCTTTCCACCAGACGCAGGTCTTCTGGACGGAACACTTCGCGGTACCAGTCGATCAGCTTCTGCTGCTCTTCGCTGATGTCCTTGTTGAGGAAGTAGATGTCGTAGTGCTGCAAGGTGGTTTCGGCATCGACCGGGAACTCGTAGATCACGGTCATGAAGTTCGCTCCTGGCGGCACGTTGAACATGGTGCACGGCCAGGCCCAGAAGCCGGCGAAGGATGGATCCTTGACGTTCTCGTCGAACTTGAACGACTGCTCGGAAGGCTTGGCCAGGCCGTATTGCAGGGTCCAGTTGCCGTGCAGGTTGTGGCTGTACTGACCGACGTCTACCGAGTCGGCGAAGCCTGGGTGGGCCGGGGCGCAGTGGTAGCACTCAAGGTAGTTGTCGACGATCGACTTCCAGTTGGCTGGGGTGTCGCTGACAAAACGTGCGGCCAGGTGCAGGTCGTCGATCACCGCACAGGCTTCACGCATACGCTGTTGCAGGCCAGGCAACTGGTCTTCGACCGAACCGGCTTGCATGTCCATGTTGATGAAGATGAAGCCTGCGTATTCTTCAACGCGCAGTTGCACCAGGGTCGAGTTCTCTTTGTCGAAGTTCACCACGTTGTCGCAGTTGCGCGCGTGGGCCAGCTCGCCGTCGAGCTTGAAGGTCCAGGCGTGGTACGGGCAGGTAATGACGTTCTTGGCCTTGCCACTGCCGCTGAGCAGTTGATGGCCGCGGTGCGGGCAGACGTTGTAGAAGGCGCGCAGGACGCTGTCGCGGCCACGCACGACGATGATGCTTTCGCCGATTACTTCGCGGGTGATATAGGCGTTGTTTTCGGCCACTTCACTGCGGTGGCCGACGCAGATCCAGCTGCGCGCGAAGATGCTTTCTTTCTCGTGCTCGAACACTGCCGGCTGGGTGTAGAAGCTGGCAGGGATGGTGAAGGCCTCTTCGGCGTTGGCGCAGAAATCGGCGGGCAGGCGTTTGAAGTCATTCATGATCGGGTCTCTCAAGCTCGGTTTTTTAGTTATCAGTTAACGCGTATCTATCAGTTAACAAATCGGGCAAAAAAAATTGTCTATCGACTGTGGGAGCGGGCCTTGCCCGCGATAGATGGCGGCTGACACACCGCAATCGCTGGCAAGGCCCGCTCCCACAGGGGGTGTTTAGTGCACGGCAGCAGCGCTGCGCGGGGCCTGGTGTTGCGGTTCCTCACCCGCCATGCGCGCCGCCTCTTCTTCAATGCGGTAGGCCGGTACCTGGCCGTAGTCTTCGATCATCCATTTGAAGAAGCCGTAGATTTTCACCAGCAGAATCACCATGAACGGGATCGCGGTCAGTACCACGGCGGTTTTCATGGTCGACAGCGATGCTTTGGCGAACAGCATGGCCAGCGGCACCAGGGTCAGCACCACACACCAGAACAGGCGATGGGTCGGCGTCGGGTCGTCGCCTTCACGCAGGTTGCGGGTGCTGGTTGCAGCGACCGCGTAGGCTGCAGCGTCCATGTGCGAGGCACAGAAGATCGCCATGATGAACAGGTAGACGCCAAGGAACACCTGGCCCCACGGCAGGGCGAGCAACAGGTGGGTTACCGCCGATTCACCGCCTTGTTCGCTGAGCATTTTCGGCACGTCTACAGCGCCAGTGATGAACTGGTGCATGCTGTAGCTTTCCAGGGCGCCGAAGAAGAACCAGCACCCGAAGCTGCCACCGAGCAGCAGGGCCATGACCACTTCCTTGATCTGCCGGCCACGTGAAACGCGGGTGACGAACATCGCTACACCCGGGGCGTAGGACACCCACCACAGCCAGTAGAACACCGTCCAGTTACGGGTGAAGGCTCCGTCGCCGGCCGGGTCGGTGAACAGGCTCATGTGCACGTAGTTCTGGATCATCAGGCCAATCGAGTTGGCGGTGTTGTTGATGGTGAACTGGGTCGGGCCGACCAGCAGCACCACGCCGGCAAACACCAGCGCGCCGATGCAGACGATCTTGCTCAGGCGTTGCAGGCCGCCATCGATGCCGATATAGGAACTGAGCGAGAACATCACCGCCACGGCGCCGATCACCATCAACTGCACGGTGAAGGTGTCCGGGGTGCCGGTCAGGTCATGCAGGCCGCGGGTCAGGGTCGAGGCGGTGAGGGCCAGCGACACGGTCAGGGCGCCCATCATGGTCAGCAGGAAAATCAGGTCGACAGTACGGCCAACCGGGCCGGTGGCCTTGAAGCCGGTTACCGCTTCGATGATCGAGGCCAGGTTCAGGCCGCTCTTCTTGCGCACATGGAAGTGATAGGCCATCGCCAGCGAAGCCAGGGCGTAGATCGACCAGGCGCTGACGCCCCAGTGGAAGAACGAGTAGCTGATGCTGTACTCAAGGGCTTTAGGGGTGGCGGCGGCGATGTTCAGGCCTGGGGTCTGGTAGTAGTAGGCCCACTCCATCACGCCCCAGTAGAGGGTCGAGGAACCCATACCGGCGCAGATGAACATGAACACCCAGGTCGCCGTGGCGTACTCGGGTTTGCCACTGCCCAGGCGGATATTGCCGTATTTGCTGAAGGCCAGGTACAGCACGGCCAGCGAGCTACCAAACACCAGCACCTGAACACTGGTGCCGAAGGTGCGGGTGGACAGTTCGAACAGCTGGTTAGCAGCATGTTCGGCTTCGGCGGGGAATGCTGCCAGACCAATCACGGTGAGCAGCACGGCAATCAGACTCGCGGCAATCAAAAACACATCTATTTTTTTATTTTTGTGCGACATCATCGTCTCCTGGACGTTGGCGTACTTATCTATACCCGGCAGGCATTCCGGGGTGTTGCGGTAACGCTCCTTCCTTGGCTGTTAACTAAAAGTTAACGTGAATCTTTGGGTTAACAGATTCTGCATACAATCTGCGCCGCTCGCAAGAGGAAAAGGGCCGTCTTGTCTGACAATTCAGACAATCGGCCCCGTCCCATCAACCTTCGATCAGTGCGGTGATCGCCCGGCCCACTTCCTGGGTGGACTTCTGCCCACCCATGTCGCGGGTGGTGTCGCCGGCAGCAATGACCTGCTCAATCGCCTTGAGGATGTCATCGTGGGCGGTGCGGTAGCGCGGGTCGGCACCGTCGTTGCCGAGGAACTCGAGCATCAGCGCACCGGACCAGATCATCGCGATCGGGTTGGCGATGTTCTTGCCGAAGATGTCCGGGGCCGAGCCGTGTACCGGTTCGAACAGCGACGGGAACTTGCGTTCAGGGTTGAGGTTGGCCGATGGCGCGATGCCGATGGTGCCCGCGCAGGCCGGGCCGAGGTCGGAGAGGATGTCGCCGAACAGGTTCGAGGCGACGACGACGTCAAAGCGATCAGGCTGCAACACGAAACGGGCGCAGAGGATATCAATGTGCTGCTTGTCCCAGCTGATTTCCGGATAATTGGCAGCCATGGCGGCGGTGCGCTCGTCCCAGTACGGCATGCTCACGGCCATGCCGTTGGACTTGGTTGCCGAGGTGACGTGCTTGCGCTCGCGGGTCTGGGCCACATCGAAGGCGTACTTGAGGATGCGGTCGACACCACGGCGGGTGAACACCGACTCCTGCAGGACGAACTCGTTTTCGGTGCCTTCGAACATGCGTCCGCCCAGGGACGAGTACTCGCCTTCAGTGTTCTCGCGGATCACCACGAAGTCGATATCACCGGGCTCGCGGCCGGCCAATGGGCACGGCACGCCGGGGAACAGGCGCACCGGGCGGATGTTGACGTACTGGTCGAAGTCGCGACGGAACTTGAGCAGCGAGCCCCACAGCGAGATGTGGTCCGGAACCTTGTCTGGCCAGCCGACTGCGCCGAAGTACAGGGCGTCGAAATCTTTCAGTTGTTCGAACCAGTCGTCCGGCATCATCTTGCCGTGCGCCAGGTAGTAGTCGCAGCTGGCCCACTCGAAGAATTCGAAGCTGATGTCCAGGCCATGCTTGCGGGCAGCGGCCTCGACCACGCGAATACCTTCGGGGAGAACTTCGATGCCGATGCCGTCACCAGGGATAGCGGCGATTCTGAAAGTCTTGCTCATGGGGGCGCACTCGTTGTCTAGGGAACAGGTGCGGACCATGCTATAAGGGCTTCATTCAGAGATAATCTCGCCATTCATAGATTCTTAGAACACGAAACGTGAATAATCTTCCGAGCCTCGACGACCTCAATATCTTTCTTCAGGTGGCCAAACGCGCCAGTTTTGCCGCGGTGGCGGATGAACTGGGCATGTCCGCCGCGTTCATCAGCAAACGCATCCGCGTGCTCGAGCAGACCCTGGAAGTGCGCCTGCTGCACCGCACCACCCGGCGAGTGACGGTGAGCGAGGAGGGCGAGCGGGTTTACCAATGGGCGCAGCAGATCTTCGATGCGGTGCAACGCATGGGCGACGACATCAGCGCCCAGCACCGCGAGCCGACGGGGCAACTGCGTATTGCCAGTAGCTTGGGCCTGGGCCGGCGATTCGTGGCGCCGGCGTTGTCGGAGTTGGCCGAGCGCTATCCGCGCCTGGACATTCGTCTGGATGTGCATGATCGCCTGGTCGATCTGATCGAAGAGGGCGTCGACCTGGATATCCGCGTGGGCAACACCATTGCGCCCAACCTGATTGCCAAGCCTCTGGCGAAAAACCGTCGGGTGTTGTGCGCCTCGCCGGCCTATCTGGCGCGGCGCGGTATGCCCAAAGTGCTGGCCGAGTTGGGCAGCCATGATTGCCTGGTGATCAAAGAGCGCGACCATCCGTTCGGTATCTGGCAGCTGGAAGGGCCCAATGGCGAGGAAAGCGTGCGGGTGACCGGCAGCCTGTCGAGTAACCATGGCGAAGTGGCGCACCAGTGGTGCCTGGACGGCCGCGGGATCTTGCTGCGTTCGTGGTGGGATGTGCATGACAGTCTGGCCGACGGGCGTCTGGTCCAGGTCTTGGGCGACTATCATCAACCGGCGGATATCTGGGCGGTGTACACCTCTCCCTTGGCCAGCTCGGCCAAGGTGCGGGTGGCGGTGGAGTTTTTCCGCCAGTACTTTGCCGAGCGCTACAGCCTGCCAGCGCTGGGCTGATCACTCTCCAGCAGGAGCGGGCCTTGTCCCGCGATCTGCCGCAAAGCGGCAGTAAAACCTGTGACCGCGGAGCATCAGTCAGATACGGGACTTAGTGTTTACGAGCGCTGCGCGCTCGATCGCAGGCTGTCGCCAGCTCCTACAAGGGGGCCAGGATCTTCAGCCACGGCCAGCGTGCCTGGTAGCTCTTTGCCTTCTGTTCGAACAGGTCAGCTTGTGCGTTTTTCGGGTTGATGCGCAGCAACCCATGTTCGATGTCGGTCAGGCCGTAAGGTGCATAGACTTCAGCGGTTTCGGCATCCAGCGCGATACAGGTACCGGCAATCAGGTAGCGGTCGACACCGTCTCTGGCTGACTGAAGCTGAGGGTACGGTCGGCCAAATCGTTCTCCGTACCAGAGGTGAACGCGGGCCTGATTCTTCACTTCGACATTCACCCCAAGGTCCTGAAACAGCTGTTGAGCGGTCTGGATGACTTCGTTCTCGGCCTCCCAGGACAGATCATCGTCGAAGTAAAAAACGTCGTAATCCTTGATGCCCCATGCCGCTGGCTGGTTCGCCTGATGATTCCACACCGCCTGAAACAGGCAACCGGCAGTGAGCAGGCATTGGTTCAAACCCAATGCAGGCAGGCGGGAAATGATTTCAGCGTTGATCGGGTTGGTCATGGCGATGCTGACCAACCCCTCGACAGTCAATGTCATGTGTGGCGTCCTGGATGGCTGAGCGTTGCAGCCGGACATGCTACCTGGCTTGATGCATTGAAGGTCACCCCTTCAGCGCTGCTTCAATCGCCGCCACATCGATCTTGCGCATTTCCATCATCGCTTCGAACGCGCGCTTGGCTGCCGCTCGATCCGGATTGCTTATTGCTGCCGTCAGCACGCGAGGCGTTATCTGCCACGAAAGCCCCCATTTGTCCTTGCACCAGCCGCAGGCACTTTCCTCGCCGCCGTTGCCGACAATCGCATTCCACAAGCGATCCGTTTCAGCCTGGTCATCCGTGGCAACCTGGAACGAAAACGCCTCACAGTGCTGGAATATCGGCCCGCCGTTGAGGCCCATGCAGGGAATGCCCATTACCGTGAATTCCACCGTCAGCACATCGCCTTGCTTGCCCGAAGGGTAATCGCCAGGCGCGTGATGGACGGCCACCACCGCGCTGTCGGGGAAGGTCTTGGCGTAGAACGTCGCAGCGTCCAGCGCAGTGCCGTCAAACCACAGGCAAATCGTGTTTTTGCTGGTCATCGTGAGTCTCCAGAACAGGGACCGGGACATTCAGTCTAGTCGTTCGGTCAAACGGGCTTCCGTGCCCGTGGATGCGCTCAGGCAATCAGCTCGACTTTACCGGTGGCCAGGCGATAGACCCCGCCGACTATTTTCAGCTTGCCCTTGCCGAGTGCGTCGGTGATCAGCGGCGTGGCGTTTTTGAGGCGCTGGACCGAGTCTTTGACATTCTGCGCCGTGGCATTTTCCATCAAGTTGCCGGATTGTTTGAGCACCTTCTCGATGGCAGGCTTGAGCGCTTCGGTCAGTTTCGGGATATGCCCGGGGAACACGGTTTGATCTTTCACCGCTTTGATCCCGGCATCGATGGCGCCACAACTTTCATGGCCAAGTACCAGAATCAGGGGCGCGCCGAGTACCGCGACGGCGTATTCGAGGCTGGCCAGACCTTCGTCGGTGACAAAGTTGCCCGCCACGCGGATGGCAAAAAGATCACCGCGTGCAGTGTCGAACGCGTATTCGGGCGCGATCCGCGAATCGGAGCAACTCAGCACCGCCACGAACGGGTTCTGGCCAGACACCAAGGCTTCACGTTCGTCCTTGAAGTCGTGGGTGTCCGAGTTCCCGCTGACATACCGCTCGTTGCCTGCAACCAACCGTTCCAGTGCCTGGTCGGGGCTGATTGCGTTTTGGGGTTTAGGGGGCGCAGCCGTTTTTTCGGCGGCCGTGACAAGCCTGTCAGGCAGCGCGCCGGATAGCAGCAGGGCACCTGCTCCAAGTCCGGCGATGCGAAGAAAGCGACGACGATCTGTTGGGTTTGAAGAGGAAGTTGAATCACATGATTTACACATGATGGTGTGTACTCAGGTCAACTCGGTGGAAGTAACTACTGTTGGGGGAACTGGTGCTTTAACGAACATTCAGCACCAGAACCCTGCAGTTTAGTTGACCTGAAACGCTATGTTTTTTGCGCCGCCGCAGCGACCTGTTCAGGTACCTGTAGCCCCCCCTTGGCCCGTACTGGTTTCAACCGTGAAACCCCGAACAACACCAGGGCCAGGCCAATCATCTGGTACACCGATACTTCTTCGCTAAGCACTGCCCACGACGCCAGCACGGTCAGCACCGGTCCCAGATTGCCGACCGCTGCGGTATGGGTTGCGCCCATGCGCTGAATGGCCAGCGCCACCCAATAGATCGGCAATACCGTGGATATCAGCGCCATCAACGCCGCGTACATCCACACCGAAGTGGGCAGGTGCCAAAGTAGCTGGGTATCGGCTGCGACCAGATAGTGCGCCAGCACCATCAACGACGATGCGCTGCCTGCAAGCCCGGCCAGGCGCATGGAACTCATGCGCTTGAGCATCATGCCGGTGCCCGAGTAGTACAAGGCATAGGTCACCGCACTGGCGAACACCCACGCCGCGCCCAGTATCACCTGACTGCCCATTCCGGCAGCACTGACGTCATGCACGAAGGCGACACCCAGGCCCAGGTAGCACAAGCCCATCGCCGCCAGGGTGCGCAGGGTAGGGCGCTCGCGCAGGGCGATGGCCTGGAACACCAGCACCAGGGTCGGGTAGGTGAACAGAATCAGTCGCTCAAGCCCGGCGCTGATGTACTGCAGCCCGTAGAAATCGAACAGGCTCGCCAGGTAATAACCGAACAACCCCAGCAGCATCACCCGCACACCGTCACCCAGGCTCAGCGGCGCATTGGCCGGGCCGCGGCTGGCCCACACCAGCCAGACAAACAGCGGCAACGACAAGCCCATGCGCATTGCCAGAAGCGTAATTGCATCAACCTGACTGGCCGCATAAGACAACTTGACGAAAATCGCCTTGAGGCTGAAGCCGAGTGCCGACAGCACCGCGAACAGACTGCCGTTTTCGACGCAGCGCTGGCAATACCCACGTAATTTATTCATCAGCAGCCCGACAGAGGAGAAGGTACAGGCGTTATTCTAAAGTGAAGGCAAGCAGCGCAGAATCGCATTTTCCAGAACGAAGCCTTCGCCAAAAGAGAAGCCCCAGTGCACTTTGATCTCGCCGATTTGCGCCTGCTCAGCGCCATTGCCGCTTCCGGCAGCCTGAGCAAAGCCGCAGCCAGCATTCCGGTTGCCGTTTCGGCTGCCAGCACCCGTCTGCGCCTGTTCGAGGAACGCTGCGGCGTCACCGTGTTCACCCGCACCGCCGGCGGCATGCAACTCACCCCGACCGGCCGCCTGGTGCTGGAAGCGGCCGGCAGCGTACTCGGCGAGGCGCAAAAGCTGCAGGACACTCTCAAGGAACTGGCCGGCCAACGCCGTATCACCCTGCGTCTGGCCGCCACCACTGTGACTACCAGCAGCCTTTTGCCGGCGGTTCTTGGCTCGTTCCTGGCCGACTATCCGGAAGTCGATCTGCAACTAACGGAGTACCGCAGCGCAGACGTGATGCGTGCCGTGCTCACGGGCGAATGCGAAATCGGCGTGTATGACGGCAGCGTCATCAGCGATGGGGTGCTGTCGTTGCCGTTTCGCAGCGAGCGCCTGGTGATGCTGGTGCCGAACGGGCACCCATTGGCCGAGCGCGAACAGACACGCCTGGCCGATGCCTTGGGTTATCCCTTCATCGGCATGCCGGCCGAGCGGGCCATGCAACGCTTTGTCGAAGAGCGGGCGATGAAACTGGCCTTGCCCCTGCAGATCCGCGTCCGCGCCCCCAGCTTTGAAGCTATTGCCCAACTGGTTGCCCAGTGTGCCGGGATTGCCATGCTGCCGGAGACTACCGCGTTGCGTATGGAGCAGGAACTGCCGGTGCGGGTGGTGCTGCTTGAAGAGGGCTGGGCGACGCTTGAGCTGCGGTTGTGTATCAAGGGCTGGGAGGCGCTCGGTACCCATGCGCGTGAGCTGGTCAGCTTTCTATCGCAATAACCTGAGCGGTGGGCCGCATCGGCGGCCCTGAAGCAACCTGCGGTTATGACTTCACCGAGGCTTGCTCCGCCTGCTGCGTGCGGCGCAGCACTGCCGCCGTTGCCGAGCGTGCTTCGACTTCATCAAGTAGTGCTTCCACCAGTGCCAGGCTCATCTCCAGCGATTGCTCTGTGGCCCAAAGCAAGCCGCGTACTTCTTCATTGACCATGTCACAGGCGTGGGCGTTGGTCTGGTAGGCGCTTTTGAGCAGGACGGAGACGTGGACCAGGGCGTCTTCGGACGAGACACCGGCACGGACGGCGAACAGCGGATCGTGGCTGCCGTTGCAGGAGCCGAAGGTGGTGCTGGTTTGCGTGGTGAGTGGGGGATCGGGGACCATTTTTGTCATTGTGGAGCTCCTTGATTGGTGGAGCCGCCACAAACCGTGACCAAACGATGGGTGGCGGCTGTACGCAGGTTGGTCAACCGGGAATCAAGGAACCCGGCGCGCACGAAGGCGCCCCGCGCACAGCCGCCATAACACGAAACAGCAGACACAAAAAAAGCGCCAGCTGAATCGGATGGGGCGCTTGTGCGCCTTGATTTCTCGCAGGTGACCAAACCTGGTCGCTGGATTTACAGCGACGTTGTGGAGGGTAACGAGGTTGGGGGTGGGATTCAAGCGTTGGAGCAGGGCAGCCAAACGATGTTACAGATTGTCTATGGGATGGCTGGTTTTGCCTTACATCGCAGGCAAAGCCAGCTCCTACCTTTTTCACCAGCGCGGGCTGAAACCTATGCTTTGGTTCGGACCGCCCGCCAATGGAAAAGGACCATAATCATTGAAACTATAGTGATGACGGGACGGTACTCAAAGGTACTTGGATCGAAATGAAAAAATAGTAGAGTCTTGTTTTCTACAGCATCAAGATAAAATGCGATCATCAAAGAATTATAAATGAAGCTGATAAATATACCCCATGGGACAAATCGAAGTTTGATGGGGTAACGATTTAGTAGCAAGGAAGCGGTGGCGTTCAAGAGTACAAAGAAAGAAAATTCGATGATATTCATTTCTTTTGTTTGTCGTAGGGCGGGTATGCTGCTGTGTCTCCCAAATCACTTTGAGCGCCAGCGCATGTGCCCCATAAAAATTCGCACATGCTCATCCTTCAGGTCGGAACGCCAAGCAATGAAAATAACCATTGCTGCGGATTTACGCGCTGCAAATGCTGAATGGTACAAGTAGAAAGAATACACTTTTGGTCATTTTTACCATCTACGCTTTAGTCTGGAGCGCCCAGCCGTGGAAGAATACCATTGTCATTGAAATGATAGTGATCGCGGGATAGTAGTCAGTGATGTCTGGGGTGAATTGGAAACGAAGTAATTTTTTGTTTGCTGCAGCGTCAAGATAAAATGCAATCATCATCGAGTTGTATGTAAGGCTGGCGAATATTCCCCAGGTGTTAAACCGAAGTTTGATCAGCCAGCGGTTTAGCAGCAGCGAAGTAGTGGTGCTGATGAGCACAAGAAAAGAAAATCCATAAATATTCATTTTTTGTATTCATCATAGAGCTGATCTGCTGTTACAGCATCTACCCCGATCTCGAACGTCAATGCTTTTCGACTCATTTGTTTATATGCCCGTTCACGGTCTGTATTGATGAATCTGAAAAGCCGTCGCGCGTCCGGTTTTAACATTGGGCGCATAATTCCAATGCCCGACATGGCTAGATCCCCCGCCAGATAAGCCATATTTCCGGCCGACTCGGTGTAACCAATCTGCTTCGCTGCACCTTGATAGGCTTTCCTCACAGGCCCTACAACATCGCTGCGTTTTTCATACAGGTTTCTTGCATTCTCGTAGATGTTGTTGCTGCCATGTGCCAGTAATGGTGCTCCGAGGAATGCGCACAGGGTGCCCGCTGACCCATAGCATATACCTGCCCCTGTTACGACTTGAACCGTTCCACCTAGCAATCCCATTGATTGCATTATGATGCGCCCTGACTGATCCCGCAGGCTTTGCTGCTCTACCTTTAACTCCCGCAACCCCTCCTGCGGACTCAACCGCCGCTCTTCTACATCCTGCACCACCCGTCGCGCGAAATAAGCAAGTTCACGATTGAACTGCATGCGCGTTTGGTCATCCTTCAGGTGTCGCGCATTGATCGTGCAGGCGAAGCCGGTAAACTGCGCCGCGGCATGGCTGACTTCCCAGAAGTCATTCATGCTCAGTTTCGACTTGTCGCTTGACTTCGCCATTACGCACTCCTCCGTAAAAAGTGGTGGGCGAAGGGAGGTTCCTGGAACTTGCGGTTGAGCGACGCGAAGTTGTGATAGGCCATGCTGCGTACTCCCTTTAGGCGGACCACGCAGGCTACGAGTTTTTTTGCCAAAGGTATGTAGGATGCTTCTGAAAATCAGTCATCCTAGATTCGCTGTTTGTAACAACTTGGAAACACTTTTCGGAAACGCCTGACATACCCGGTTCGTACTTAAGTAATAGTCTGCGTGCTTTACTTACAAGGAATACGTACTTTGGCTCATCATGGCTATCTGTCGATTACTGGCAAGAAACAGGGAATGATTTCCGCTGGCTGTTCCGGTCTGGACTCCATTGCCAACAAGTGTCAATCCGGGCACCTTGACGAGATCATGGTGCTTTCTTTCGCTCACAGCCTGTCCAATCACGACAACACCAAACATGCGACTCATCACCCGCTGATCATTATCAAGTACATCGATAAGGCGACCCCTTTGTTAGCGCAAGCGGTAGCCACTCGTGAGGTTGTTGATTGCACCCTGAACTTCTATCGCTTGAGTCTGAGCGGCCATCAGGAAAAATATTTACCATCAAGATCTGGGATGGTTTGATTGTTGACCAACGGCTGGAGATGCCCCATTCGGTCCTTCTGAACGACCAAGAGGCCCAGGAGCACCTTGCTATTCGTTACAGAGACATAAGCTGGTCCCACCATGCAGCCTCGACCTCCGGCCATGCTTATTGGGGCGAAACCCCATGGGATGGGCACTGATAACAACGCTGCGAGCTCGTCCAAACCGAAAAACTAGGAACGATTGAACGAGCACCGAGGTCAACACTTTCAGCAGTGATCAAAACGGCTTACATCATGAGGAATCGCCATGAGTACCCTGACGATCGAAGGCTGGTGCAAAAGCAGCAACGAGCAGAAATCCATCCCGGTGGGCGACATTCACTTCGACATTCAAGGCACGACCCATACGAGCCTGGAGAAAGCCGAAGAGCGTCTGCAGAACAGCCACGAACCTGAAACCATGCTCGATGTCGACATGGCCTCGTTAAACCTGGTCATTCCCGAGGGCTATGGGCCTCTGGCCGACTGCAAGTTGCGCGTGTACCTGGACGAGGATCAACGCGGTCAGTTTCATCTGGTTGGACACCGGGCCAGTGATGGCAGCCTGATCTACAGCAATGCGGTGTTGATCGCTCAACTGAGCTAACAACCACGCTGACCAGAGGCCCGCTCCAAGAGCGGGCCTACACGCGCCTTAGAGTTTCGGCATCTGCCCGATACGGCCCATCATCTCGGTCACGATCTGCAGGTCGAGCATGAACTGTTCAACGGTCTTGAACTCGTTGTCGTTATGACCGGTGTATTTGACGTCTGGCATGGCCAGGCCGAACTGAACGCCATTGGGCAACTCATGCACAGAGGTGGCGCCGGCGGAGGTGCCGAATTTCTGTTCCATGCCCAGGTTTTCACTGGCCACGGCCAGCAGCGCCTTGACCCACTCACCTTCGGGGTTGCGGTACATCGGCTCGGCGATCGAGGTGTCGAAGGCCGCGGTTACCTTGGATTGTTTGATCCAGGCAGCCAGCTTCTCGCTGATTTCAGTCTTGAGCACCTCAGGCGACTTGCCGACCGGTACGCGCAGGTTGACTGCGAGCTTGAAGGCTTTGTCATCCTCGCCGACATAGGTCAACGAGGTGGTCAGCGGGCCCATGAAGGCATCGGAGAAGCCGACCCCCAGCTTGCCACCCAGGTAGTCCAGGCCCCAGTTGTCGGCGGCGTAGCGGGCAGCGTCGGTGATCTGGTTGTGCTTGAGCGCTACCTTGCCGTCGAGACTGTGGATGAAGCCGAGCATACGGGCCACCGGGTTGACGCCGGATTCTGGCTCGGAGGAGTGGGCGGAAACGCCGGTGACGGTCAGTTGCACGTCTTTGCCGACGACCTTGGCGCTAACACCGAAGTTGCCGCCATTGTCTTTGACATAGACAGCACCGGCTTTCTGCAGGCTGGCGGCAAGTTCCGCAGGCTTGTCGGTGACAAGCGTTGCGACCGAAGTCGACGGGATCTGGTTGGTCGCCAGGCCGCCGGTCATCGAGGTGATTTCGGAGCCTTTGCCCGTTGCACTGCGGCGCGGGAAGCTGGCCATGATGGTGCCGTAGCCTTTCTCGGCAATCACCACCGGGTAGCCACCATCCAGTGCCAGGTTGTAGTTGGGGATCGGGTTGTGTTCGAAGTAGTAGGGGATGGCGTCGCCGGTGGTTTCCTCGGTGGTGTCCACCAGCAACTTGAAGTTGCGCGCCAGCGGCAGTTGCTCT
>JAVXRI010000077.1:0-26001 GCA_036643775.1 Pseudomonas sp.
ATCCTGCACCTGGCCATGAATGGCATGTGGTACTGGGAGCTGGGGCGGCGCATTGAGTCGCGTCAGGGCAGCATCAACCTGATCGGCCTGACCTTATTGTTCAGCCTCGTTTCCAACTACGCGCAATTTGTCTGGAGCGGCGCGACCCTGTTCGGCGGCCTGTCCGGCGTGCTTTACGGCTTGCTCGGGCATTGCTGGATCTTCCAGTTGCTGGCGCCGAACCCGGCTTATCGCCTGCCGCGCGGCGTGCTGGTGATGATGCTGGTGTGGTTGCTGGTGTGCATGTCCGGGGTGATCTCGGTCATCGGTTTCGGCGAAATCGCCAACGCCGCCCACGTCGGCGGGTTACTCATCGGATGCTTCACCGGTTTGTTGGGTGGTTTGTATAACCGCCGTAAACTGGCCATCTAATTTTAGTTTGTAGATAAAGAGCACGGAGACCCAGATGTCCTCTTTTAACGACATGATCAAGAACATCACCCCGGACATCTACGAGAGCCTGAAACTGGCCGTGGAAATCGGCAAATGGTCGGACGGTGGCAAACTCACCGCCGAACAGCGCGAGTTGTCGTTGCAGGCGATGATCGCCTGGGAAATCCAGAACCTGCCTGAAGATCAGCGCACCGGTTACATGGGCCCGCAAGAATGTGCATCGAAGTCGATCGAAGTGCCGAACATCCTGTTCAAGTCGGATGCGATCCATTGATCGAACTTGGCCGCGGCTCCATCAGTAAAATGTCGGCGCGTCTCGACGCGCCTGTGGTGCAGTACGCTTTTCGTCTGGGCGAGCAGGAAGTGCCGGTCAATCCGCTGATCGGCAAGACCCTGCGCCTGGAATACCTTGGTGCCATCCATTGCAGCCACTGCGGTCGCAAGACCAAGACCAGCTTCAGCCAGGGTTACTGCTACCCGTGCATGACCAAGCTGGCCCAGTGTGATGTGTGCATCATGGCCCCGGAAAAATGCCACTACGATCAGGGCACCTGCCGCGAACCTTCGTGGGGCGAGCAGTTCTGCATGACCGATCATGTGGTGTACCTGGCCAACTCCTCGGGTATCAAGGTCGGCATCACCCGTGCCAGCCAGTTGCCCACCCGCTGGCTCGACCAGGGCGCAAGCCAGGCCCTGCCGATCGTGCGGGTCGCCACGCGCCAGCAGTCGGGGCTGGTCGAAGACCTGTTCCGTAGCCAGGTCGCCGATCGCACCAACTGGCGTGCGCTGCTCAAGGGCGATGCCGAGGCGGTTGACCTGGTGGCCGTGCGCGAGCAACTGTTCGCCAGCTGCGCCGAAGGCCTGAACGCCTTGCAGACGCGATTTGGCCTACAGGCCGTGCAGCCGTTGAACGACGGCGAGGTGCTGGAAATCCGCTACCCGGTTGAGGCCTACCCGAGCAAGATCGTCAGCTTCAACCTGGACAAGAACCCCGTGGCTGAAGGCACGCTGCTGGGCATCAAGGGCCAGTACCTGATCTTCGATACCGGTGTGATCAATATTCGCAAATACACGGCGTACCAGCTCGCCGTGCATCAGTAAAAAGGACCGCCACATGCGTACCGAACAGCCGCAAGTGATCTACCTCAAGGACTATCAGGCGCCCGAGTACCTGATCGACGAGACGCACCTGACCTTCGAACTGTTCGAGGACCACAGCCTGGTCCACGCGCAGTTGGTCATGCGCCGCAACCCTGCCCGTGGCGCCGGCCTGCCGCCGCTGGTACTCGATGGCCAGCAGCTGGAGCTGCTCAGCGTTGCCCTGGACGACCAGGCCCTGGCTGCCGGCGACTATCAGCTTGACGATAGCCACCTGACCGTACAGCCCAAGGCTGCGACCTTCACCCTCGACACCAGCGTGAAGATCCACCCCGAGAGCAACACTGCCCTCGAAGGTCTGTACAAGTCTGGCAGCATGTTCTGCACCCAGTGCGAAGCCGAAGGCTTCCGCAAGATCACCTACTACCTCGACCGCCCGGACGTGATGAGCACGTTCACCACCACGGTGATCGCCGAGCAGCATCGCTACCCGGTACTGCTGTCCAACGGCAACCCGATCGGCAGCGGTCCGCAGGACGATGGCCGGCACTGGGCGACCTGGGAAGACCCGTTCATGAAGCCGGCCTACCTGTTTGCCCTGGTGGCCGGTGACCTGTGGTGTGTCGAAGACAAGTTCACCCGTCAGTCGGGTCGTGATGTGACCCTGCGCATCTATGTCGAGCCGGAAAACATCGACAAGTGCCAGCACGCCATGAGCAGCCTGAAGAAGTCCATGCGCTGGGACGAAGAGGTCTACGGTCGCGAATACGATCTGGATATCTTCATGATCGTTGCGGTCAACGACTTCAATATGGGCGCCATGGAAAACAAGGGCCTGAACATCTTCAACTCCAGTTGCGTGCTGGCCCGCGCCGAAACCGCGACCGACGCCGCGCACCAGCGGGTCGAGGCGGTGGTCGCGCACGAATACTTCCACAACTGGTCGGGCAACCGCGTGACTTGCCGCGACTGGTTCCAGCTGTCGCTCAAGGAAGGCTTCACGGTATTCCGCGATTCGGAATTCAGTGCCGACATGAACTCGCGCACGGTCAAGCGCATCGAGGACGTCGCCTACCTGCGTACCCACCAGTTCGCCGAAGATGCCGGCCCGATGGCGCATGCGGTGCGCCCGGACAGCTTCATCGAGATCTCCAATTTCTACACCCTGACCGTCTACGAGAAGGGTTCGGAAGTGGTGCGCATGGTGCGTACCTTGCTGGGTGCAGAAGGTTTCCGCAAAGGCAGCGACCTGTACTTCGAGCGCCACGACGGCCAGGCCGTGACCTGCGACGACTTCATCAAGGCCATGGAAGATGCCAATGGCGTTGACCTGACCCAGTTCAAGCGCTGGTACAGCCAGGCCGGCACACCGCGTCTGGCAGTCAGCGAGAATTACGACAGCGCAGCGCAGACCTACAGCCTGACCTTCCGTCAAAGCTACCCGGCGACCCCGGACAAGGTCGAGAAGCAGCCATTCGTGATCCCGGTGGAACTGGGCTTGCTCGACGCCCAGGGCAATGACATCGCCCTGCGCCTGCAAAGTGAAGCGGCTGCTGCCGGCACCTCGCGCGTGCTGTCGGTGACCGAGGCCGAGCAGACCTTCACTTTCGTCGACGTTGCCGCCAAGCCGCTGCCGTCGCTGCTGCGTGGTTTCAGCGCTCCGGTGAAGCTGAGCTTCCCCTACGATCGCGATCAGCTGATGTTCCTCATGCAGCATGACAGCGACGGTTTCAATCGCTGGGAAGCCGGCCAGCAGTTGTCGGTGCAGGTGCTGCAGGAACTGATCGCCCAGCATCAGCAGGGCAGTGCGCTGGTGCTTGACCAGCGTCTGGTTACCGCGCTGGGCACGGTGCTGGCCAACGAGCAACTGGACCAGGCCATGGTCGCCGAGATGCTCTCGCTGCCAAGCGAAGCCTACCTCACCGAAATCAGCGAAGTGGCAGATGTCGATGCCATTCACGCCGCCCGTGAGTTCGCCCGCAAGCAGATCGCCGACCAGCTGTTCGACGCCCTGAATGCGCGCTACCAGGCCAATCGTGGCCTGTCGCGCAGCACCGGGTACGTCGCCGAGGCCGAGCATTTCGCCCGTCGTAGTCTGCAAAACATAGCGTTGTCGTACCTGATGCTCAGTGGCAAGCCTGAGGTGCTGGCTGCGACCCTGGAGCAGTTCGACGCCTGTGACAACATGACCGAGCGCCTGACCGCGCTGGCCGTGCTGGTCAACTCGCCGTTCGAGGCGGAGCGGGCCAAGGCGCTTGAAGTCTTTGCAGAAAATTTCAAGGACAACCCGCTGGTCATGGACCAATGGTTCAGCGTGCAGGCGGCCAGCACCCTCCCGGGCGGCCTGGCACGGGTCAAGGCGCTGATGCAGCATCCTGCGTTCACGATGAAGAACCCGAACAAGGTCCGCGCTTTGATCGGTGCCTTTGCCGGGCAGAACCTGGTCAACTTCCATGCTGCTGATGGTTCTGGCTACCGCTTCCTGGCGGACCTGGTGATCGAACTCAACGCCCTCAACCCGCAGATCGCCTCGCGCCAGCTGGCGCCGCTGACCCGCTGGCGCAAGTACGATGACGCCCGTCAGGCGCTGATGAAGGCCGAGCTTGAGCGCATCCTGGCCTCTGGTTCGCTGTCCAGCGATGTGTACGAAGTCGTGAGCAAGAGCCTGGCTTGATTGTGTAGGAGCGGATTCATCCGCGATGGGGCGCGTAGCGGCCCTATAATGGGACTGCTGCGCAGTCCATCGCGGCGGTCCGGCGCCCCGGTGAATCCGCTCCTACAGGCCCGCGTTACCCCCCCGCTTAACAAAACATAACGTCCCGTTCGTTGTCAGCCCTTCACAAACCCCGATAGGATGGATCTCAGCTATTGCGGGGCTCTGGAACACGGTTTTTGGCAGTACCTGCAAATAGATTGACCCAAATAACAATAATCGGGGAACAGATCTATGACCGAGCCGTACATGGCAGGTACCGGTGGCGCAATGCGCGTCCGCCCATGGACATTGGCCGCCAGCGCAGCGCTGGTAATGGCAATGGGGCTGTGGGCCAGCACGGTCGAGGCGGCAGCGTCCGAGACACCGGTCTACTCCACCGAATCGGCCAAAGCCGAAAAGAGCCTGTTGCTGGACGTAACCCGCGCAGGTGACCGCCTGATCGCCGTGGGTGATCGCGGCCATGTTCTCTTCTCCGATGACCAGGGCAAGTCCTGGACCCAATCCAAGGTGCCCACCCGGCAACTGCTCACCGCCGTGTACTTCGTCGATGCCAAGCACGGTTGGGCAGTCGGCCACGATGCACAGATTCTCGTCAGCGCCGACGGCGGCGTGACCTGGACCAGGCAATTCGAAGACCTGCAGCGTGAAGCCCCGCTGCTGGATGTCTGGTTCAAGGACACCCAGCACGGCTTTGCCGTGGGTGCCTACGGCGCATTGCTGGAAACCACCGACGGTGGCAAGCAATGGGACGACGTCGCCGACCGCCTGGATAACGAAGACCAGTTCCACCTCAACGGTATCGCGCAAGTGAAAGACGCCGGCCTGTTCATTGTCGGCGAACAGGGCAGCATGTTCCGCTCCAGCGACGACGGCCAGACCTGGCAGAAGCTTGAAGGCCCGTACCAGGGTTCGCTGTTCGGTGTGATCGGCACCGCCCAGCCTCGCACGCTGCTGGCCTATGGATTGCGCGGCAACCTCTACCGTTCCACTGATTTCGGCGACAACTGGCAACAGATCGAATTGAACGCTGCCCGCGGCGCCCTCGAATTTGGCCTGGCAAGCGCTACGCTTCTCGATGATGGCAGCCTGGTATTGGTCGGCAATGGCGGCACCGTGCTGCGCAGCAGCGACGACGGCCAGACCTTCAGCGTTTACAACCGTTCGGACCGAATCGCCCTGGCGGGCGTCACTGGCAAGAACGGCGGAGGACTGGTGCTGGTCGGCCAGGGTGGCGTACACCTGGCCTCGGCCCAGGGCGCCGAAGGAGTGCAGCCATGAGCCAGCAGGAGCAGTTCAACATGAATCAGCAGCAACACCATCAGGACAAGGCGACGCTGCTTGAGCGCCTGATCTTCAACAACCGCCCGGTGGTGATCCTCATCTGCCTGCTGGTCAGTGTGTTCCTGTTCTGGCAGGCCACGCAGATCCGTCCTTCGACCAGTTTCGAGAAGATGATTCCGCTTGAGCACCCCTTCATCGAGAAGATGCTCGAACACCGCAACGACCTGGCCAACCTCGGCAACACCGTGCGTATCTCGGTGGAAGCCACCGATGGCGATATCTTCAGCAAGGAGTACATGGAGACCCTGCGTCAGATCCACGACGAGGTCTTCTACATTCCCGGTGTTGACCGTTCCGGGCTCAAGTCGCTGTGGAGCCCCAGCGTACGCTGGACCGAGGTGACCGAAGAGGGCTTCGCCGGTGGCGAAGTCATCCCCAACACCTACGATGGCTCGGCCGACAGCCTCGACCAGTTGCGCAACAACGTGCTCAAGTCCGGGCAGGTCGGACGTCTGGTCGGCAACAACTTCAAGTCGAGCATCATCGATGTGCCGCTGCTGGAGTCCTACCCGGATCCGCAGGACCAGAGCAAGCTGATCAAACTCGACTACCAGCAGTTCTCCCATCAGCTGGAAGAGAAGATCCGCGACAAGTTCCAGGCCCAGAACCCCAATGTAAAAGTGCACATCGTTGGCTTTGCCAAGAAGGTCGGTGACCTGATCGATGGCCTGATCATGGTGGTGATGTTCTTTGGTATCGCCCTGGTGATTACCTGGGTCCTGCTGTACTGGTTCACCTGGTGTATCCGCAGCACCATCGCCGTGCTGATCACCACCCTGGTGGCGGTGGTCTGGCAGCTGGGGCTGATGCATGCGGTAGGTTTCGGGCTCGATCCGTATTCGATGCTGGTGCCGTTCCTGATCTTTGCCATCGGTATCTCCCACGGGGTACAGAAGATCAACGGTATCGCCCTGCAATCGAGCGACGCCGATAATGCCCTGACCGCTGCCCGGCGCACCTTCCGCCAATTGTTCCTGCCAGGGATGATCGCGATTCTGGCGGACGCAGTGGGCTTTATCACCTTGCTGATCATCGACATCGGCGTGATCCGCGAGCTGGCCATCGGCGCTTCCATCGGCGTGGCGGTGATCGTGTTCACCAACCTGATCCTGCTGCCGGTGGCGATCTCCTATGTCGGCATCAGCAAGAAGGCCATCGAACGCAGCAAGAAGGACGCGACCCGCGAGCATCCGTTCTGGCGCCTGCTGTCCAACTTTGCCAGCGCCAAAGTGGCGCCGGTGTCCATCGTCCTGGCCTTGCTGGCCTTTGGTGGTGGCCTCTGGTACAGCCAGAACCTGAAGATCGGTGACCTTGATCAGGGCGCACCGGAACTGCGTCCGGATTCGCGTTACAACAAGGACAACAGCTTCATCATCAACAACTACTCGACCAGCTCCGACGTACTGGTGGTGATGGTCAAGACCCCAACCGAGGGGTGCTCGATCTACTCGACCATGGCGCCGATTGACGAGCTGATGTGGAAGATGGAAAACACTCCGGGCGTGCAGTCGGCGATTTCCCTGGTCACTGTGTCCAAGCAGATGATCAAGGGCATGAACGAAGGCAACCTGAAATGGGAAAGCCTGTCGCGTAACCCGGATGTGCTCAACAGCTCCATCTCCCGCGCCGATGGCCTATACAACGCCGACTGCTCGCTGGCGCCGGTACTGGTGTTCCTCAACGACCACAAGGCCGAGACCCTGGACCGTGCGGTCAAGGCGGTGCAGGAATTCGCCGACACCCACAACAAGGAAGGCCTGGAATTCCTCCTGGCCGCCGGTAACGCCGGTATCGAAGCGGCCACCAACGAAGTGATCAAGTCGGCCGAGCTGACCATCCTGATCCTGGTGTACATCTGTGTGGCGGTGATGTGCATGATCACCTTCCGTTCCTTTGCCGCGACCCTGTGTATCGTTCTGCCGCTGGTGCTGACGTCGGTGCTGGGTAACGCACTGATGGCCTTCATGGGTATCGGCGTCAAGGTTGCGACCTTGCCGGTGGTGGCGCTGGGTGTCGGTATTGGTGTGGACTACGGCATTTACATCTACAGCCGCCTGGAAAGTTTCCTGCGTGCCGGGTTGCCGTTGCAGGAGGCTTACTACCAGACCCTCAAGTCCACCGGTAAAGCGGTGCTGTTCACCGGTCTGTGCCTGGCCATCGGTGTGTGCACCTGGATCTTCTCGGCGATCAAGTTCCAGGCCGACATGGGCCTGATGCTGACCTTCATGCTGCTGTGGAACATGTTCGGTGCACTGTGGCTGTTGCCAGCCCTGGCGCGTTTCCTGATCAAACCCGAGAAAATGGCGGGCAAGGCGGGCGGGTCGATTTTCGCCCATTGATCGGCGCTGTAGCTATCGCCGGCAAGGCCGGCTCCCACAGCAAGGGTATCCCCTGACCCTTGTGGGAGCTGGCCTTGCCGGCGATGCTTTTGGCGATGGGTTATGATGGCGCTTTTCCAGCCATGACACCCACCCAATGACAACTCTTTCCCACGTCCTGCAGTCCTGCGACATGCTTCTGATCGACGGCCTGCACGCCTTCGACTTCACCTTCGACGACACCGGCCTGCACATCGAATGCATGGACGGCCGCGCTCTGAAGAAGTGGTCCTTCACCCCTGAGCAAATCGTCGCCGCCCGCGCAGAAGGCGGGGATTGGCTGATCGCTGCCGACAGCGCCGAGCATCGACTAGTCTGTATGAGTGCCTTTCGCGCCCCGGATGATGACCAAGATGAACCGGACCTGGACGAGCCTGCTGACCGCTAGCCTGATGAGCCTGACAATCCACGCCCACGCCGCTACCTTGCTGGTGGGGAGTTACACCGATGGCGCCAGCGAAGGGCTCTACCGTTACGCGTTCAACAGTGACAGCGGCCAGATTGATGCAAAGCCGTTGCAAGTTCTCAAGAGCGAAAACCCCTCCTGGCTGACCCTCTCAGTCGACAATCGCCTGCTGTTTGCGGTCAACGAGAATGGAGCGGGCAAGGGCCAGGCCAGCAGTTTTTCCATCAGCGCCAAAGACGGCACCCTGAAGCCCCTGAATCAGGTCAGCAGCAACGGCGACGAGCCGACCCATGCCAGCCTCAGCCATGACCAGCGCTACTTGTTCGTGGCCAACTACGGTGTCCAGCCGACTCCTGGCGGCAGCCTGAGTGTGCTACCGGTGGCCAAGGACGGCAAACTGGCCGCCTCGGTGCAGCAGGATCAGCACAAGGCCAGCGGCGCCAACCCGCAACGCCAGGCCGGGCCGCATGTACATTCGGTGGTGTCCTCGCCGGATGGGCATTATGTGTTTGCCAGTGACCTGGGTGCCGACAAGGTGTTTGTCTACCGTTATGACGGTGCCAGTCCCAAGCACCCACTGAGCCCGGCCGAGCCGGCCGCTGTCGACCTGCCGCCGGGTAGCGGGCCGCGACATCTGCTGTTCAGCAGTGACGGCAAGCAGGCTTACCTGACCCTGGAGATGAGCGCGCAAGTGGTGGTCTTCGCCCATGAGGACGGCAAGCTGGTGGAGCTCCAGCGTTTGCCGCTGACCGAGCAGAACGACGCGTCGGCCAAGGCCGCGGGCGCCTTGCACTTGTCGGCGGACGGGCGCTTTCTGTATGTCAGCAATCGTGGTACGGCCAACGAGCTGGTGGTTTTCGCCGTGGATGAAGACAGCGGCAAGTTGATGCAGGTGCAGCGCCGTAGCGTTGAGGGTGACCATCCTCGGGAATTTACCATCGACCCTTCCGGCAAGTTCCTCCTGGTGGCCAACCAGAAGAGCAACGAGATCGTGGTGATCCGCCGTGATCCGCGTAGCGGCATGCTCGGTGAGACGCTGCAGAAGCTGCCCCAGGACGCGCCGTCGGACCTGAAGTTTCTCGACTGACTATCAACAGCCTTGATAATGGCTACTGCTGCAATGAATTTCTGTGCGCCGCGCGAGCGGCGTAAGTTTGGACCACGGCCTGAGACGGCCATTTCAAACCACAGACTTCGAGGTCAGCGCCATGAACTTCAATCTCTTCCCGGTCATCGCCGCTTCTGCCATTTCTGCTTCGGTTGTCCTGCCTGCTCACGCGCAGGTTGAAATCAGCGAACGTAAATCCTCCACCCTCAGCTACACCCAGAAATACCTGCAACAAAGTGCCAACTTCTATGCCGCGCTGGACCACAAGTCGCAGCACTGAGGCGTGTAAATATTCTGGTAATAGCATATCGCCATGTGATTGAATTTGACGCTAATTTATTGACGTTTGTCCTTAGGGGATAAAGACATGAAATGGCGGATCCTGGCGGTGTTGCTGTTCCTTTATTCTTCGCCGATTCTGGCGGTGTGACTTCTGGCCCCATCGCCGCCAAGGCCGGCTCCCACAGGCCGATCAGTGTGGGAGCTGGCCTTGCCAGCGATGGGCTCAGCGCGCCATGACGGCTTGGAACAACGCCGACTCCAACCAACCCTGCAACCACGCACGCAGGTGCGGGTAGGGCGCGCTGGCGAACCAGTCCGGCTCGACTCCGGCAAACTGGCGTATCAACGGCAGTAAGGCGGCGTCGGCCAGGCTGGGGTGATCGGCAAACAGGTACGCCCGTTGCGCCAGTCGCTCCTCCAGTTCGGCCAGCCAGGCTTCGGCCTGCGCCCGGTAATACCCGCGTGAGTGCTGCGGGTAGCGTTCGGCATACTTGTACAGATTGACCTGCACCTTGAACTCGCGATCATTGCGTTCGATCAGCGCGTCGGCCGCTTGGGCTGCCCGGGGATTGGCGCGTAGCAACCAATCTTGCGGATCATGCCGGGCCAGTGCCCAGCGCATGATATCCAGGCTTTCCTCCAGCACCTGATCACCTGCACTCAACACCGGCACCGTACCTTTGGGCGACAGTGCAAGCAGCTCGGGTGGCTTGGCCTTGAGGCTGACTTCGCGGATCTCCACCGGACACTCGCTGTAACGCAAGGCCAGACGCGCGCGCATGGCCCAGGGGCAACGACGGAAGGAGTAGAGGATCATCCGCTGACCTCCACCGTACTCAGGCCATTACCCTGGCGATGCACCTGGATCTGTACCGGGATGCGCTCGTGCATTTCCTGCACATGGGAAATCACTGCGACCTTGCGGCCTTGAGCCTGCAGGCCATCAAGGGCATCCATGGCCAGTTGCAGCGATTCCGGATCAAGGCTGCCGAAGCCTTCGTCGATGAACAGCGATTCGATGCGCAGGGTGCTCGACGCCATCGACGCCAGACCCAGGGCCAGGGCCAGCGATACCAGGAAGGTCTCGCCACCGGACAGGGAGTGCACCGAACGCAGTTCGTCGCCCATCTCGGTATCCAGCACCAGCAGGCCAAGCAGGCTGCCACCGCGCTTGAGGCGATAGCGCCGGGCCAGCTGGCGCAACTGGACGTTGGCATGGTGCACCAGCAGATCGAGGTTGTAGCCCTGGGCGATCTTGCGGAAGGTGTCGCCGGTGGCCGAGCCGATCAAGGCATTGAGGCGCGCCCAGCGTTGCCATTCGGCGTAGGCCTGGGCAATCCGTTCGGCTAACGCCTGGTTGGCTTGCTGGCGACGCTGGTCGTCAGCTTGCTCGGCACGCAGCTCGGCGCAGGACTGTTCGCTGCTCGCCAGTTGTCCCTGCAGGGTCTGCAGCGCTTGCTCCAGCGCTTCGGCGGGCACCTCCAGCGTGGCCAGGGCCTGGTGCTGTTCAAGGCGCTGTTGGCGCTCCTTGAGCAGAATATGCGCTTGCTCCAGGGCTTTCTCACTGTCTTGCAAACGCTGGCGCAACTGGCTGACAGCGTTGTCATCCAGGGCCAGTAACTGTTCCAGGCCAGTGTCATCCAGCTCCGGATGGCCTTGGCGCCACTGCTCGATCTGGCCATGCACCTCGGCATGTTCTTGTTCCAGCGCACTCAAGCGTTCGCCTTTGGCCTTGAGCTCGGCTGCCAGTTCGATCAGTCGTGCCTGGGTTTGCTGCAAGTGTTGGCCGGCCTGGGCTTCTTGTTGGCGCGCATGCTCTACCGCCTGATCCAGGTGCTGTTGCCACTGTTCGGCACTGGGCTGCTCACCGAGCAGGCTGGCGAGGCTGGCCTGACTCTGCTGCTGTTGGCGCTCAAGTTCGGCAAATTGCGTCTGCAGCTCCTGCTGCTTTTGCATCCTTGTCTGTTGCTGGAGCTGCGCCTTGTCCAGGGTTTGCTGGCGCTCGTTGTGTTCGTGATGCTCATCTTTATGCCGTTGCAGCAGGTCCAGGCGCAGGGCCAGTTGCTGGTCGAGGCGCAGGAACGCGGCGGCTGGCTCACGGCGCAATTCATCGAGGGTGTCGGCAGGGAGCAGGCTGGCGAAGCTTGTCAGCTCCTGATCCAGACGCTCTTGATCAGCGCCAAGGGCTTGCTGCTGGTGGTCCAGTTGCTGCCTGGCCTGTTGGCTGGCTTCGCTCGCTGCCTGTAACTGCTGCTGCAGGCGGGCAGCGTCTGTCTGCAGGGTCAGCAAGGTGCTCTGACGCTGTTGATCGCGATTGATGTCATCGTTCAGGCGGCGAGACTGCAGCTCCAGCCACGCTGTGCGCTGGCTGAATTCCTGGTCGGACAGCGCCGGATAGAGCGGATGTGCCTGCAGGCTGGGTGCCAGGCCCTGCAATTGCTCGGACAGTTGCTCCTGCTGATGCAGGTATTCCTTGATCTGACCGTTGACGCCGCCCAGTTGCGTGCGCAGTTCGTCCAGCTGCTGCTTCAGCTCATCGACCGTTTGCTGGGCGTTGCGCTCTTCATCCTGGTCATGCCGACCCAGGCTCTGCAGCAAGGCTTCAGGCTGATGGTAGGGGTGCTCCTGGCTACCACATACCGGGCAGGGCTGGTCATCTTCAAGCTGCGCGCGCAGTTCTTCGACACTCTGGCTGCGGGCCAGGCGCTGGCGTTCGAGCAGTTGCCGGGTGACCGTCAGGGCCTGTTCGGCAGCGGTCAGCTGGTTCTTGCCGTTGAGACCGGCACTGATCAGTTGTTCGCGCTGCTTGAGGGCAGTCTGCTGGCGTTCGCGCAGGGCGTTCAGACGTTGTTCGAGCTCCTGCTGCTGGTTCCACAGGCGGCTGAGCTCTTCCACCTCGCGCTGCTGCTGGCGATTTTTCTGCAACAGTTCGCCGAGCAGGCCGATCTGCTCGGCCAGAGCCTCGGGTTCGGCCTGGGCTTCGTGGTAGAGCAGAGCGATGGCCGCACGCTGTTGTTCCAGTTCGGCGTTGCTCTGCTTGACCCGCGCTTGCAGCCCCGGCAGTTCGGCGCGGCCCTGGTTGAGCCGGTTACCCAGCTGCATCAGTTGTTGCAGGCGATCACGGTAGGCGTTCCAGGCATCTCCCAGACCGGCGAGGGATTCGCTCTGTAGCAGTTGTTCACTGATCTGGCTGAGGCGCTCTGCAGTCAGTCGCTGTTGTTCTGCCAGGTGCTGCAACTGCTGCTGGCCTTCGTTGCAGGCCTGCTCTGCCTGCTGTTTCAATGCCTGGCAGTTGCTCAACTCCTGTGACAGGCGAGCCAGGGTGTTCTGTTCGGCGAACGCCTGGCGTAGCAATGGCGTGCTTTCATTTTGCCGGGTCAGGGCCTGGTTCAGCGCTTGCTGGGCGTTGTGTTGTTCATCCTGCAGCTGTTGTTGGCGTGTCTGCAGTTCGTTGTGCTGTTGGCTCAAGCTGCTGATGCTGGCGGCCAATGGCGAAAGCTGACTGCTCAACGCCTGCTGTCGGGCGAACTGATGACGTTGCGGGGCCAGTTTTTCCAGGCGCACCAGGTTCAGGCGCTCGCCCTGCAGGCTGTCGCTGTGCTGCTGGGCGCTTTGCAGTTGTGCGTTGCTGGACTGCACCTGAGCTTGCAGTTGCTGGAGTTCGGTCAGCCAGGCGCGTTGCAGTTCGAGCTGACGCAATTGCGCCTGTTCGCCTTTTAGCTGCTCCAGCGCCTGTGCGTAGCGCTGGTCGAGCTCGGCGCGGGCTTCGGCGGCCATCGGCATGACCCCGGCAGCTTGATCCAGCAGGGCCTTGTGAGCGTCTTCGGCCTCTTTGCTCTTGCTGTAGGCGCGGCGTCCCAACTGGCTGTAGATCGCCGTATTGGTGAGCTTTTCCAGGAGCTCGCTGCGGTCCTTGTCGTCGGCCTTGAGGAAGGCACTGAACTCACTCTGAGCGAGCATCACCGCGCGGGTGAACTGCTCGAAGTTCAGGCCCAGGCGGGATTCGATCAGTTGCTTGTATTCGCCTTTGCTCTGGTTGCTCAGCAGTTGCTCGCTGTCCAGGTCGTGCAGGCTCTGGCGACTGCCTTGCAGCTTGCCGTTGGCCTTGTCGCGGGCACGGTTGGCTTCCCAGCGTGCGCGGTAGCGGCGACCATCGATGCCGACGAAGTCGACTTCGGCAAAGCCGCTGCCGGTGCCGCGACGCAGCAGGGTGCGGGGATCGCTGGTGAGGATGTCGCTGTCGACTTCTGGCAGTTTGGTTTCGCGGCCAATGTTGTTCAGTCGCGGCACCGTGCCGAACAAGGCCAGGCACAGGGCATCGAGTAGCGTGCTCTTGCCGGCGCCGGTGGGGCCGGTGATGGCGAACAGGCCTGCGCTGGCCAGGGGTTCAGCGGTGAAATCAATCTCGAACGGGCCTGCCAGGGATGCCAGGTTCTTCAGGCGGATGGCGAGAATTTTCATGGCTGTTCCTCTTGTTGCTGAACGTCCTGCAACAACAGGGCGAAGTCGGCCAGGGTCTGTTCGTCCACGGCGTTGCCATAGGCCTGGGCCCAGGCGCGGCTGAACAGTTCCTGCGGGGTCATCTGGCCCAGTTCCACCAAGGCGGCATCATCCAGCTCGTCACCTTCGCGATTGCCGGCGTACTCGGCTCCGATGCGCACCAGACGTACGGCTTTGCCATGCAGGGCGCTTTCCAGTTGCTGGCGCAGGTCCGGCTGCGGCTCGTCCATGCGCACGCGCACCTCAAGCCAGGGTTGGCGTTGCGGGTCATCAAGCAGGTCGACCACCGGCAAGTCGGCGAGTTGCTCAAGTATCTCCGCCAGGGGCGCCGGGCCCAGGCGTTGCAGGTGAACGGCGCGGGGTACCAGGCGCGACTCGACGCTGGTCAGGGTGCTGCCGTCGAGCTCGATTTCGAGTATCTGGTGCTGATAAGCGATTTCCGAGAACGACAGCGGGATCGGCGAGCCGCTATAGCGAATGCGCTCTTCGCGGTTGACCCGTTGCGGCTTGTGCAGGTGACCCAGGGCCACGTAGCTGATGTCCTTGCTGAACAGACTGGCGGGCAGGGCTTCGGCGTTGCCGATGATCAGGCTGCGCTCGGAGTCTTCCGAAACCGATCCGCCGGCCATGTGCGCGTGGCTGACGGCAATCAGTGCCTGGCCCGGTTTGCGCCGCTCCAGTGCGGCCGCGATCAGGCGTTCGTGCACCTGACCGATGCCACGCAGGTAGTCATCGCCCAGGTGCGCACCGGTAACTTCGGCCGGACGCAGGAAGGGCAGCGCCAGGCACCATGCCGCAACCTTGCCGCGCGCGTTGGTCAGGGGAATCAGCAGGCGATCGCTGTCCAGCACGCCGTCGTCGAGCCATTGCACCCGGCCCAGGGCGTGGGTGCGCAGACGCCGCATCAACGGCGCGGGCAGCTCGATGCGCGAGCCCGAGTCGTGGTTGCCGGCGATCATCACGATGTTCAGCTTCGGCTGTTGCTCATGAGCCTGAACGATGAAGTCGTAGAGGCGCTCCTGGGCTTTGACCGGTGGGTTGACCGTGTCGAAGATGTCGCCGGCAATCAGCAGCGCATCCGGCTGGCGCAGTTTGAGTTGGCCAAGCAGCCAGTCAAGGAAGCAGGCGTGTTCGAAGTCGCGTTCCTGGCCGTGCAGGGTTTGTCCCAGGTGCCAGTCGGAGGTGTGAAACAGACGCATGAGGGGTTCCGCAGATTGCTGGCGCAACGCGTAGCGCGTCACGCCTTGGGGTTATTTGGGGTACAACGGCGGCAGGCTGCCGTTTTCGCTCGCAGTCGGCTGGACTCGTTCCGCCGCCGGGATGGTGCCAATGGCCCGCCAGAGTTCATCACCTTGCCAATACTGCCCGCTTTCGCTGTAGAGAGCACCGTTGAGTCCGTCCAGTGCGTCGGACAACGGTACGAAGCGGGCAGCCATTTCGGCCAGGGTTTCCGGTTGTTGCCGGGCCCAGGCATCCAGCGCCTGACGGGTGGCCTGCGGGTCGTTGGCCTGGCACGCGCGCTTGAGATCGTCCAGCAGGGTGCGTGGACTTGGCCCGGCCTGAGCGGCGCGCAGCACTGCCGGTTGCGAACGGGCGCGCCACCACAGGGCAAAGCCGAGCAGGGTGGTCAGGGCAAATATCAAGGTGCTCAGCTGCCAGGGCCAAAGCGGGCGCGTGGTAACCCGCACCGGATCGATATTGGCCGGCTTGTCGGCGCTCAGGGCCGGGTTGTCCTGAATCTGCAGGGTGCGCGCGGGCAGGCTGCTGTGCTCCAGGTGATCTTCACGGGTGTTCCACCAGAAGACTTCCTGAGCCGGTATTTCCAGGCTGCCGCTGTGGGTCGGGACCAGTGCTTCGCGCTCTTCGCGGATGCCGAGCAACCCCCGGTCGTTGACCTGGTTGCGCAGTTGCGGCTGGTCCGGGTAGCGGCGCAGGCCGGTCACTTCAGTGGCGGGCAGCGGTGGCAGCTGGGCGCTGGAAAGGCCCTCGGCCTGCACCGTTACGGTACGGGTCAGGGAATCGCCGATCTGGGTCTGTTGCTGGGCCGGGTCGGGGCTCCAGTGCTCCTCCAGGCTCAGGTTGCTGGTTGGCAGCCAGGGCGCATTGGCCGGATAGTCGGCGGGGATCGGGTTGACCGTCAGCACCAGCGGTGTGGAATTGACCTGCACCTGTTTGCCGGCCCGGGGGGCGTTGAGTTCCTGTTCGGCATCATTTTGCGCAGCGGTGGCGCTGAACACCAGGGCGGGAATATTGAGGTCGCCGCTTTGCTGCGGGTAAATCGCGTAGCGCATTTCGATTACACCGTGGCGGACCCCGTCGATGACCTTTTCGAAGGTGCGCGACTCACCCAGCGGCTCGACTTTGGCGTTGTCGATCTGCAGCGGACTCAAGCTGCTGTCATCGTACAGCGGCACCGAGTGATAGATGCTCAGGGTCAGTACCGCCTGCGCCTGCACATAGACCTCGGGTTGATCGAGGCTGGCATCGATGAACACCGGACCGTGGTTCTCGTTGCTGGTTTCCTGGGTCAGCACTTGCAGGCTGATCGGCTCGCTGCGTAACTCGCCCAGTTGCAGCGCTGGAATCTCCACGCTGCCGCTGTGACGTGGCAACAAGGTAATGATCCAGCGGGTGCCGGCAGCATTCTGGTCGTCCAGGCTGTTCAGGCTGTTGACCTGACGGGTGCCACGCACTTCGAAGCTGGCGTCCAGGGGACTCAGGTCCGGTTTGCCGAACTGGGTCACGTCCTGGGTCTGCAAGGTCAGCTCAAGGGTTTCGCCGGCGTTCAGGCGTGCACGGTCGACGCTGGCAAGCAGCGATGCAGCGTGTACCTGCAGGCTGAGAAAGAGGCTGAATACCAAGACGCAGGCGCGACTCATCGATGGGGTTCCTGATGTTGTTGCTGTTCATACCAGAATTTACGCCGCAGCAGTTCGGACGGGTTGTCCGGGATCTGCCGCAGCCATTGTTCCAGCGCCTGGCGCTGTTCGGCATCCAGGGTGCTGTCGAGCGGGCGCTGGGGCGGCCGGGTGGTTTCGTCGTCATCAGCGCTGTCGGCCTGGTTCTGTGCCTGTTCGCTGGTGCTGTTTTCGTCCTTGTGGGTATCGCTGGGCTGTTGCGAAGGCTTTTCGCTGGCCGGGTCCTGATTGTTCTGCGTGCTGCTGGAGTCGGTTTGCGCGCTGGGGTCGCTCTGCTGGTTTTCTTCGGGCGGTTGTTCGGGCTGTTCGGCCTGGCGTTGTTGCAGCACCTGTTCGACCAGGGCCTTGTTGCTCAAGGCTGGCTGCAATTCCGGTTGACGCTCCAGGGCCTGCTCATAGGCATCCAGTGCCGCCTCAAGTTCCCCGCTGCGCGCCAGGGCATTACCGCGATTGTAGTGGTCTGCGGCGCTGTTGCCCTGAGCGAACAGGCGCGCGGCAGCGTCGTAGTCACCGGCCTCATACAGCGCCAGGCCTTTCCATTGGCGATCCTCGAAGTGCTGGGCGGCTTCATTGGGCCGCTGTTGTTCAAGCAGGCGTTGTCCTTGCTGGTCGGGGCGCAGCCACAGGTCGTTGAACTCGAAGGCATGGCTTGGTTGCGGCAGCACCAACAGCAACGGCAGGCAGAACAGCCAGCCACGGCGACCGGCACAGGCTGCCAGCAGCAACAGGGGCAACAGCAGCCAGTAACCCTGGTCGGCCCAGCTGTCCAACTGCAGCGTCTGCCCATCGTCGCGCTGGCTTTTCGGGTTTTCGAACAGGCGTAGGCCGCGCAGGTCGAGGTCGTCGATGCGGGCATTACGGTAGCGCCCACCGGTGCTGCTGAGAAAAGCTTTGAGGCTGGCACTGTCCAGGCGCGGCATGAGAATACCGCCCTGGTCGTCCTTGAGGAATTCGCCATTGGCTTGCTTGACCGGCGCGCCTTCAGCGGAGCCGACACCCAGCATCAGCAGGCTTGGTCCCTGGCGCCCCAGGGACTGGCTGATGCCTTCACGTTCCTGGGGGCTCAATGACGAACCGACCAGCAGCAGACGACCCTGGCCCAGGCCGGCCTGGGCCAGCAGGGCCAGGCCCTTGCGCACGGCGAGGTCGGCGCGCTGACCGGCCTGGGGCATGATCGACGGGTCGAGGGCTTCAAGCAGGTTGCGGCTGGTGGCCAGATCGTCTGACAGGGGGACCAGGGTGTGGGCACTACCGGCATAGACGATGATCGCGGTCTGGCTGTCGCGGCGATGTTCGAGCAGGTCGAGAATCTTGCGCCGTGCCTGTTCCAGGCGATTGGGCGCGACGTCTTCGGCGAGCATTTGCGGGCTCAGTTCGAGCAGGATGACCAGAGGATCGGCCGGACGCTGGCGGGTTTCTTCCAGGCGCTGCCAACTGGGGCCGACCAGCGCCAGTACCGTGAGCAGCCAGGCCAGTCCCAAGGCAATCCACGGCAGCTTGCTGTCACGGCCATTGCCACCGCCGAGGAGCACGGCATGAAAGTGGGGGGGCAGGATCATCTGCCAGCGCCCGGCGCGTTTTTGCCGGTGCCAGAGCTTGAACAGCAGCCAGGCGAGCAGTGGCAAGACGATCAGCCAGGCCAGGCGCAGCCATTGCGGCCATAGCGCAGTCATCGACGTCTCCTCAGGCGCAGGCGTTTGAGCCGCTCACGCCATTGCGGGTGCGGAACCAGAAAGCTCGGCCGGCGCAGCAGGCGTTGCAGGCGGTTGTCCGGCCATTGTTCGTGGATCACCAGCAATACGCTGAGCAGCAGGGCCAGCGCCAGCGGCCAGCTGTACAAGGCTTCGGCTGTGCGTGCCTGAGTCGGTTGCTGGGCTACCGGCTCGAGGCGGTCCAGGGCTGCGTCGATGTCCCGTAGTTCCTCGCCGTCACGGGCGCGGAAATAAGTACCGCCGGTGAGCTCGGCGATTTCCTTGAGCGAGGCTTCGTCCAGGTCCAGGCTCGGGTTGATACCGAGCAGACCGGCGGTGCCGGTTTCTTCCGGGTCGGCACCGATGCCGATGGTGTAGATCCGGACGTTTTCCTGGGCGGCCAGGCGCGCGGCAGTCAACGGGTGGATCTGTCCGCCATTGTTCGCGCCGTCGGTGACCAGCACCAGCACCCGACTCTGCGCTGGCCGCTGACGCAGGCGCTTGAGCGCAAGGCCGATGGCATCGCCGATGGCGGTGTTCTTGCCGGCGATGCCGACCTGCGCTTCATCGAGGAAGGTGCGTACGGTGCGCCGGTCGAACGTCAGCGGTGCTTGCAGGTAGGCCTGGCTGCCGAACAGGATCAGGCCAACGCGATCGCCCTGGCGTGCTTCGAGGAAGTCGCCGAGCAACGCCTTGACCAGGGTCAGACGACTGACGTCTTCGTCCTGCCACTGCATATCGGGAAAGTCCATGGAGCCGGAAACATCCACCGCCACCAGCAAGTCGCGGCCGCTGGCCGAGACCGGCAGCGGATCGCCCAGCCATTGCGGGCGGGCGGCGGCGAACAGCAGCAACAGCCAGATCAGTACATAAGGCGCCTGCTGGCGCCAGGTCGGCAGGTTCAGGCGGGCGCGGCGTCCGGCCAGGCCCTCCAGCTCATTGAGGAAGCTGACCTTGAGTACCGGTTCGCCGCTGTCGGCGGCCGGCAGCAGCCAGCGCGCCAGCCAGGGCAGCGGTAACAGCACGAACACCCACGGCCAGGCCAGTTCAAACATGCTTGCGAATCCAGGTTTCAACCGCTTGATTGAGCCCGGTGATGGCCTTGTCATCGAGCTTGCATTCAGGCTTGTAAGCGCCTTCGACCAGAACCATCCAGCGCGTCAGGCCCGCGGCCGGGCAGCGGTTGTCGAGAAAGGCCAGCCATTGCCGACCGTTGAGGGTATGACTGTGGCTGCCCGGATAGTGATTGCGGCACAGGCGCTTGAGCAGGGCGTTGATTTGCTGCAGCCAGGCGCCGGCCGGTTGACCGTCGTAGGGTTTGGGCAGGCGCGCGAGTTCTGCCAGGGCTTCGATGCGGACCGGATCCAGCGGCAGTTCGGCACGCACGACAGGCTTTTTGCCCGGACGCCAGTGACGCAGGCGCCACACGCCCCAACCCAGCAATGGCAGCAAGGCCAGCAGCGCCCACCAGCCCGGGGCCAATGGCCACCAACTGACAGGCGGCGGGGCGATCAGTGGCTGCAGTTGCTCCAGTGAGTTCACTGGCCTTTCCCCGGTCGTTGCGCGTTGAGGTACTCGCGCAGTTGCTCGATCATTTCGCTCTGGGTGCTCAAAGGCATCAGCACCACCCGCAGTTTTTGCGCCAGCAGCTCCCAGCGTTCGATACGTGCCTCGCTTTGTTGACGGTAGCTGCGCCGCAAGGTCGGGTCGAGGGTGTCGAGTTCCAGTTGTGCGCCGTGCTGGGCAAAACGCAGCAAGCCGGCGGCGGGCAGGGCATGGTCGAGCGGGTCGGACAGCGGCAGCAGGAGCAGGTCGCAGTGGCGCGACAGCAGGCTCAATTGCTGTTCTACCGCCGGGCTCAAGGCGCGCTCGTCGCAGATGATGATTGCCAGGCTGCCTGGGCGCAGTACTTCGCGGGCGCGGCGCAGGGCCAGTCCGAGGCTGTCGGCCTGGGGTCTGGCTTCGGTATGCAGCGACTGGTTGACACGGGCCAGGCGGTTGAGCAATTGCAGCAGGCTTTGCTTGCTGCGCCGCGGTTTGATTTCGTAGTGTTCGTTGTCGCCGAATACCAGGCCGCCGATGCGATCGTTGTGGCCCAGCGCCGCCCAGCCGATCAGCGCTGCAGCCTGTGCGGCGAGTACCGACTTGAACATCAATCCCGAACCGAAGAACAGGCGCTGGCTCTGCTCGACAAGGATAAAGATCGGGCGCTCGCGCTCTTCATGGAAAAGTTTGGTATGCGGCTCCTGGGTGCGTGCCGTCACTCGCCAGTCGATGTTGCGCACATCGTCGCCAGCCTGATAGACCCGCACCTGGTCGAAATCGACCCCGCGGCCACGCAGTTTGGAGTGGTGCAGGCCCACCAGCGGGCTGCGCTGGCCGGGGCGGGAGAACAGCTGTACTTCGCGTACGCGATGACGCATCTCGATCAGCTCGGCGAGGCTGATACGGATTCCGGGCGCGGCCAGCAGGCGATCGGGCATGGCGTCAGGCGACGGCGACGACGTCGAGGATGCGCTGGATCACCCGGTCCTGATCAATCCCGGCGGCCTCGGCCTCGAAGGAGAGAATAATGCGGTGGCGCAGCACGTCGAACAGCACTGCCTGGATGTCTTCGGGGCTGACGAAGTCGCGTCCGGCGAGCCAGGCGTGGGCACGCGCGCAGCGGTCCAGGGCGATGGAGCCGCGGGGGCTGGCGCCATAGGCGATCCAGTCAGCCAGTTCCAGGTCGAATTTGGCTGCGGTACGGGTGGCCATGACCAGTTGCACCAGGTATTCCTCTACCGCATCGGCCATGTACAGGCCGAGGATTTCCTTGCGCGCGGCGAAGATCGCCTGCTGGCTGACCCGCCGCTCGGGCTTGGTTTCGCCGTTGAGTGCTTCGCCCCGGGCTTGCTGGAGAATCCGGCGCTCCACGGAGGCATCCGGGAAGCCGATTTTTACATGCATGAGGAAACGGTCGAGCTGGGCTTCGGGCAGCGGGTAGGTGCCTTCCTGCTCGATCGGGTTCTGCGTGGCCATCACCAGGAACAAAGGCGACAGCTCGTAGGTGCTGCGCCCGACGCTGACCTGGCGTTCGGCCATGGCTTCGAGCAGGGCCGACTGAACCTTGGCCGGAGCCCGGTTGATTTCGTCGGCCAGCACCAGGTTGTGAAAGATCGGCCCTTGCTGGAACACGAAGCTGCCGGTTTCCGGGCGATAGATCTCGGTGCCGGTGATGTCGGCCGGGAGCAGGTCGGGGGTGAATTGGATTCGATGGAATTCGGCTTCGACGCCTTCGGCCAGTTCCTTGATGGCCTTGGTCTTGGCCAGGCCCGGGGCACCTTCGACCAGCATGTGGCCGTCGGCCAGGAGCACGATGAGCAAGCGCTCGACGAGTTTTTCCTGACCCAGGATCTGGGTGGAAAGAAAGGTGCGCAGCGCGATCAGCGCCTCACGGTGTTCCATCGATGAAGGTTCCTGGACAAAAGCCAGGGCGTACCGCGTAAAAGCGCCCGGGCGGGGGCTGATACTTTAATCCATCCGGGGCCCTGGCGACTAACGGCGTCACGTAATTTTGTGCAAATGCCCGGTGTGCCGGGCTGTAGGAGCGGATTCACCGGGACGCCGGACCGCCGCGATGGGGCGCGGAGCGGCCCCAAAGAAGGGACTGCTTTGCAGTCCATCGCGGATGAATCCGCTCCTACAGGTTCTCAGTTCTTGTAGGTGGAGTGCTTGCGACCCTGGTCACAGAAGGCAAACACCACCACCAACACGCCAGCAATGGCGAGGATCACCGCTACACCATCGGTGGAGTGGGTTGCGGAGCTGGCCACCAGGGCCAGGCCGCCCAGTGGTGCCAGGCCACCGGCCACGGCGGTGCCGATCTCGCGGCCGGTACCGAAGCCCGAGGAGCGGGTCTGGGTTGGGAACTGACGACTGAGGAACGAGCCCTGCGGCGCGAACATCATCGGCGCGAGGAGGCCGGTACCGATGGCGATCGCCAGGTAGACCATCATCGGCTCGCCGGTATTGAGCAGGGCCAGGAATGGATAGGCGAACAGCACCGAGAAAACCCCGCCGAGCATCAGTACGGCTTTACTGCTCCACTTGTCGCACAGCCAGCCGAAGAACGGCACGGCAATAATCGCCACCAGGCTGGCAATGGTCACCGACAGCGAAGTGACATGGGCTTCAACACCTTTGTACTGGGTCAGGTAGGCCAGCGAGAAGGTCTTGAAGATGTAGCTCAGGGCGTTGTAGCCAATGGCGACGAAGAACACCACCGCCAGACCCTTGAGGTCGTTCTTGAACAGCAGCTTGAGCGGCGACACCTGCGCTTTGCTCGCGGTCTTGTCCAGTTCTTTGAAGTCCGGGGTTTCCGGGATGCTTCTGCGTACCCACAGGCCGACCGCGACCAGCACGATGCTGCAGATGAACGGGATGCGCCAGCCACCGGAGAGCAGGAACTCGTTGCCGTTCATGGTCAGCAAATACACGGTCAGCGACGACAGCAGCAAGCCCAGATTCAGCCCCAGTGCCGGCCAGGCACCCTGGCTGCCACGCTTGCCTTCGCTGGCGTGCTCATACGAGGTGACCGCTGCGGCGGAGAGTTCGGCACCGGCTCCCAGCCCCTGAATGATGCGGACCAGGACCAGAATGATCGGCGCCCAGATGCCGATGGAGGCGTAGCTGGGGATCAGGCCGATCAGGGTGGTGCACACGCCCATCAGGCAGAAGGTAATGACCAGCACCTGTTTGCGTCCGAAGCGGTCACCCAGGTAACCGAACAGGATGCCGCCGAAGGGCCGGGCGATAAAACCGATGGCGAAAGTGGAAAAGGCCAGCAGCGAAGCCACGGCCGGATTGCTCGGGTCGAAGAACACCTTGGAGAAAACGATCGCCGCCATGGTGGCGTACAGGTAGAAGTCATACCACTCCAGCATCGAGCCGAAGATGGTGGCGGCTGCGACCTTGCGCAGGCGCTTTTTTTTCTGTTGCGGGGTTTCTGTCGCGGCCGCAGCCGTCTCGTGTACCGACATCTGGAGTTTCCTTTTGTCTTTGTAATTATGGTGTGCAGCAGGGATTCAGCGGGTCTTGAAGATTCTGTCGGCGATCATCTGACCGATCGGGATCGCCGAGGTGGCGGCCGGCGACGGGGCGTTGCAGACATGCACCATGCGTGGCGTCTCGGCGAACAGGAAGTCGTGGACCAGGGTGCCGTCGCGCATCACCGCCTGGGCGCGAATGCCGGCTTCATAGGGCAGCAGATCTTCGATGTTCAGCGAGGGGCAGTACTTGCGGCACTGCTCCAGATAGCCGCCCTTGAACAGCGAGTTCTTCATCTCGGTAGTGCCGGAGCCGAGGTTGGCCCAGATGGTTTTCCAGAAGCCGGGGAAGCGGGCGTACTCAGCCACGTCGCGCCAGTTCACCGAGAACTTCTTGTAGTTCTCCCGGCCCAGGCCGAGTACGGCGTTGGGTCCGACGGTGACGCTGCCGTCGATCATCCGCGTCAGGTGCACGCCGAGAAACGGCAGCTCCGGGTCGGGAATCGGGTAGATCAGGTGGTTGACGATGTCGTTCTTGCTGGCCGGCAGGCGGAAGTACTCGCCGCGGAACGGAATGATCTGGTGGTCGATTTTGACCCCGGCCAGTGCCGCCAGTCGATCCGACTGCAGGCCGGCGCAGGCCACCAGTTGGCGGGCGCGCCAGACTTTGTCGTCGCTGCTGATGGTGACGTCGTCGCCGCTCTCGACAATCGCGCGCACGGTGGTCGACAGGTGCACTTCGCCACCCGCGGACTGGATCACCCGGGCCATGGCCTGGCACACCTGCTTGTAATCGACGATGCCGGTGGCATCGAGGAACAGGCCGCCGAGGCCGACAATGTTCGGTTCGCGGCGTTGCAGTTCGGCAGCGTCCAGTTGCTCGACCTTCAGGCCGTTTTGCTGCGAGCGCTCGTACAGGGCGTGCATGCGCTGGACTTCCAGCGGCGTGGAGGCCACCAGCAGCTTGCCGCACACATCGAACTTGATCTTGTGCTCGGTGCAGAACGCCTTGGTCGCTTCGGCGCCGCGCTTGCACAGATCAGCCTTGAGGCTGCCTGGGGCGTAGTAGATGCCCGCATGGATGACGCCACTGTTGTGACCGGTCTGGTGCCTGGCCAGGCTCGCTTCCTTTTCCAGGATCAGCAGCGAGGCGCCTGGCTGGCGTTCGAGGAGCGCCATGGCGGTGGCGAGGCCGACGATGCCGCCGCCGATGATGCAGTAGTCGTAGATCATGCAGGTGTCACCTTGGCTTGTTCTTATCAGAGAGTCTGCTTATCAGGTTGTCAGACTAAGTCGGTCAAACAAAAGGGCGCTGTGCAGCAGCGCCCGCTATGTACGGTAAACAAAGGGTCAGTCGATACTCGGGAGGTCCAGCTTCAGACGTTTGGCCGAGGCACGCAGATGCGCTTCGGCACAGGCGGCAGCAGCATGCCGGTCGCCATCGGCAATGGCCTGGTACAGCGCCTGGTGCTCACGGTTGGCATCAGCCGAGCCGCCCACCGAGTGCGCCGCCGAGTTTTCCCAGGCGGTCTTGCGTGCAGCGGCCAGTTGGCCACGAAGAAAATCGTGGAACGCCACGAAGTAATCATTCTTGCTGGCGTCGGCGATGGCACGGTGGAACTCGACGTCGGCGGCGGCCGCTGCGGCGAAATCGCTGCGTTTGTCGAGCATCTCCTGCAGCGCCTTGTTCATCCGCGCGAGGTCGGCGGCATCACGGCGCTGGGCCGCCACGGAGGCCGCCTGGGTTTCGATCCACAGGCGTACTTCGAACATTTGCACCAGGTCCGGGCTGCGGCCCTGGGCGGAGGGGAAGCGAAAGACCGTGCCGGTCGGGGTTTGCGAAATGTACGAACCCAGGCCACGGCGGGCGATCAACACACCATCGGCCTTGAGCTGGGCCACCGCCTCGCGCACCACCGAGCGGCTGACATTCAGCTGTTCGGCCAGTTGCTGTTCGGTGGGCAGGCGCGATTCGGCGGCCAGGCGCCCGGAATCGATCTCTGCACGGATGGCACCGACGACGCGTTCGACCAGCGTGTCGGGGCGCTGAAGCTCAAGCATGGGGTATTGCTCATTAATCGGGTTGTCAGACAATGCCTTCGGG
>JAVXRI010000078.1:0-25463 GCA_036643775.1 Pseudomonas sp.
AGGACATCTACGGACGCTCGACGCCGCTTGAGCGGGGAATTTCGGTGAAGACCATCGCCCAATAAAACTTCGCTCCTACAGGCATCCCTCCAGATGTTTTTACGGTTAGGATGAAAGCACACCCGTAAACAAGGTTTGCTCCATGATCATCGGTGCCCTGCTCATCCTCACCTGGCTGGTCCTGCTGCTGCGTTATCCGGCCAAGGCCCTGCCCATTTCCCTGTCGGCAATATTCGGCCTGGGACTGGTGGCGCTCTGGGTGGTCTGGCAGGACAACCGCGAAACCCGCCAGCTAGCCCGCCTCGACCTGCGCCTGACCTACGCCCCCGACAGTTGCCCGGCCGACCGCCCTCTGCGCGTGCACATGAAAAACGGCAACGACGTACCCCTGCAGACATTGCGCTGGCGCGTAGCGGCATATGCGCCAGGCGATAGCGTCAACCTCAGCGAAAATACCTACAGTGCACCGCGCTATCGTGGCCCAGGCGATCTGCAGCCCGGGACCGAATGGAGTGATTGCCTGCCCTTACCCCCGTTGCGCTCGGGCTATCGCCCGCAATCCCTGGAGTTCAGGGCCGAACAGCTGCGCGGCAACTTTTCCAACTAACGAAGGATCGTCGATGCCCATCGTCCTCATCACAGGGTGTTCCAGCGGTATTGGCCGCGCTCTGGCAGACTGCTTCAAACAGGCCGGCCATGACGTCTGGGCCACTGCGCGTAAAGCCGAAGATGTGGCGCGCCTGCAGGCGGCCGGCTTCACCGGGCGACAGCTGGACGTCAACGATGCACAGGCCCTGCAAGGCTTGAGCGAGGAAATCGAGTCTGTCCACGGAGGCCTCGACATCCTCATCAACAATGCCGGCTACGGTGCCATGGGCCCGCTGCTCGATGGAGGCGTCGAGGCCATGCAGCGCCAGTTTGAAACCAACGTGTTCGCCCTGGTCGGGGTCACTCGCGCACTGTTCCCGGCGTTGCGTCGAAACAAAGGTTTGGTGGTGAATATCGGCAGTGTATCCGGTGTACTGGTCACGCCCTTTGCCGGTGCTTACTGCGCCTCCAAAGCCGCCGTGCATGCCCTGAGCGACGCGCTGCGCCTGGAGCTGGCACCAATGGGCATCCGGGTCATGGAGGTCCAGCCGGGAGCCATCGCCACGCAGTTTGCCGATAACGCCCAGACCCAGGCTGAACAGGTGCTGGCTGCCGACTCGCCGTGGTGGCCGCTGCGCGAACAGATTCACGCCCGCGCCCGCGCTTCACAGGACCACCCTACTTCTGCCAGCGACTTCGCCCAAGGCCTGTTGGCCGCCGTGCAAAAGCAGCCTGTGCCGTCCTTGGTGCGCCTGGGCAACGGCAGCCGTGCGCTGCCGCTGCTGGCGCGCTGGTTGCCTCGCACACTGCTGGATACCGTCCTGAAAAAGCGCTTCGGTCTTAGCCGCCCGCTGTAACGGCGACACCCATGGCCGGGTCGAAGGCCTGCCAGCCTCCCCCCAGGGCCTTGTACAAACCAACCAGCGCCTGGGACACCGCCGCCGAGCTTTCGACCCACTGTTCTTCACTGGCCAGCAAGGCAGTCTGTACGCTGAGCACGTTGAGGAAGTCCACCGCGCCTTCGACGTACTGTTGCTGCGCAGTCTGCAAGGCAATGCGGTTCTGGCGCACCGCTTCGTCCAGCAGATCACGACGCAACTGACTGGCGTTGTACAGGCGCAGCACATCATCGATTTCATGCCAGGCACGCAGCACCACTTGCTTGTAGCGCAAAGCGGCTTCCTGCTGCTGCGCTTCACGCAACTCAAGCACGCCACGCAGGCGCCCGCCTTCGAAGATAGGCAAACTCAACTGTGGCCCGATGCCGAAACGCCGTGAGTCCCAAGCGCCAAAATCGGACAACTGCATGGATTGAAAGCCGACATTGCCCGACAAGCGGATGCTCGGATAAAAGTCCGCCTTGGCCACGCCGATGCTGGCCGTGGCCGCGTGCAATTGCGCTTCGGCCTGGAGGATGTCCGGGCGGCGCTCGGCCAGCTCCGAAGGCACACCGATGGCAAAGCGTTGCTGCGGCGCCGGCATCGCGCCGGGCGCCAGCAGTTCAGCCTGCAAGCTGCGTGGTGGTTCGGCCAGCAACAGGCTCAGGGCGTTGATCAACTGCGCCTGACGCTCCTCCAGGGTTGGCAGACGCGCCTCGATCGAAGCCACCTGAGCATTGGCCTGGGCGACATCCAGGGCGGTGGCGACACCGTCGCGTAAACGCATCTGCGACAAGCGCAGGCTATGGCGCGAGACCTCGAGGTTTTCCCGGGTCACGGCCAGGGTGCTCTGCACGGCTCGCAACTGGATGTAGTTGCCAGCAGTCTCGGCCAGTAACGACAGCAGTACGCCACGGCGGTCATTCTCGGCGACTTCGACAACCGCATCGGCCGCTTCGACCTGACGTCGTACGCGGCCCCACAAATCCAGTTCCCAACTGGCCGTCAGATCCCCCTGCCAGAGATTGAAAGCCGACTTGCCGCCCTTGCCGGACGGGTCACTCAGGCCCTGTGCGCTGTTGCGCGCGCGGCTGTAGCCAGCGCCGAGGTCGACTGCCGGGGTTTGTTCGGAGGCGATGCTGGTGCGCAACGCACGGCTTTGCAGCAGGCGCGCACTGGCAATCTGCAGGTCGAGGTTACGCTGGCTGGCGCGCTCGATCAGGGCACTGAGCTTGGCGTCATGAAAACTCTCCCACCAGCGTTGTTCCAGCGGTTCGGCCTGGGCCTGGCTCGGCGCTGGCGTTTCCTGCAACGCTGCCCAGCTGGCCGGTGCCTGACTGGCGGGTTTGTGAAAGTCCGGGCCCAGGGTGCAGCCGGCCAGCAGGCCGAGCAGCAAGGGGCATAAGGCGAACGCAGGTTTCATCGGGCGCTGACCTCTTTACCGGAAGTGATCTGCGCGCCGGTATCGATCTTCGCCACCACCGACATGCCAACCCGCAAACGCTGCAGCAAGGGCTGATCGGCATCGAAGACGATCTTCACCGGAATCCGCTGCACCACCTTGGTGAAGTTGCCGGTGGCATTGTCCGGTTTGACCGCGGCGAAGGTCACCCCGGTCGCCGGAGCAATACTTTCGACCCGACCGTGCAGGTATTCATTGGCAAAGGTATCGACACGGATCTGCACCGGTTGCCCAGGCTGTACATGGGTCAGCTGGGTTTCCTGGAAATTGCCGACTACATAGGCGTGCTCCAGCGGTACCACCGACAGCAGCCGGGCTCCCGGATTGACGTAGGCGCCAACGCGCAGCGCACGCTCGCCGACCATGCCGTCGATGGGCGCGACGATGCGGGTATAGGACAGATCCAACTGGGCCCGATCGAGACTCGCCTGGGCATGCTTGAGGCCGCCCTCGGCACTGTCCACCTGCGCGCTGAGGATATCCACCTGCTTGCGCGCCGCGGCCAGCGCCGCATGTGAATTGGCCAGCCGGGCACTGGCCTGGTCGACCCGGCTACGCGCCTGCTGGGCGTTCTGTACGGTACCGGCGCCCTGCTCGGCGAGACGGCTGTGGCGCGTCAGCTCATGGTTGGCGAACGCCTGCTCGGCCTGGTCGGCATTCACCGCAGCTTGCGCCTGGGCGATCAGCGAAGCCTGGCGTTCGAGGGTCGCCCGGGCGTTGTGCTGCTGCGCGGTGGACACCAGCAGTTGCGCCTGTGCCGCCGCCAGGGCCGCCTGATAATCACGGTCGTCGATCAGCGCCAGCACCTGACCGGCCTTGACCTGCTGGTTATCCTCGACCAGCACCTGGGTGATAAACCCCGCCACCTTGGGCGCGACCACGGTGTAATCCGCTGAAACGTAGGCATCGTTGGTGCTCTGCTCGGCATCGCTGCCCAGCAGCATCGGGCCGAAGACACCGGCCAGGCCCGCGACCACTAGCGCGGCAACGATCAAGGCGGTTTTTCTATGGGTAGTTATTGTCGTCATGTCTTTCTCTCAGAACAGAAACCTAGGCCACCGCGCGCGGTGGATAGATTCGTGTAGGCACAAAAGGAATCAGCAGGATCAGCGCTGCGGCGAGCACGGCCATGCACAGGTAGAGGTCAGCTGAGGCCAGCACCAGCGCCTGCTCGTGAATGCGCTTGGCCAGTCCCGGCGCAAGGCTGTCGGTCAACGGCGAGTTGCCCAGGTTGTCGACCAGCGTGTTGGAATGAAAATGCCGGCGCAGCGTGGTCAGCGCCTCCAGTACCCCAGTAGCGACCACCGAGGCCAGGCCCTTGACGGTGTTGAACCAGGCCGAGGCAAACGGGCCGTCCTGCGGGGTCATGCCACCGGTGGCGAGCATCAGCAACGGCAACACCGCCATGGGTTGACCGAAGATATGCAGCATCTGCAGCAGGTAGAAGTTGTCGCGGATCCACACGCTGGTGAGCTGGCTACCGAGCACGCAGGACAACGCCAGCATGCCCAGGCCGAAGGCCAGGACCCAGCGACAGTCCACTGCGCGGATGTTGCACAAGGCCGCGGTCAACGGCAGTGCCAGCAGTTGCGGCAACGCCACCAGCAGCAGCAACGGCCCGGTCTGCGCCGGACGGTAGCCCTGGATCTGGGCAAGGTAACTGGAGGGGATGAGGATCGCCGCAGTCAGCACGATCAGTACGCCAAACAAGGTCACCAGGGCATGGGTCAAGTTACGCGTCTTGAGCATCTGCAGCTTGAAGAACGGCAAGGGCTCGGACCACTCGTTGCACATGAACAACACCAGCAACACCAGGCCGCCACCCAGCAACCAGCAGATCAACGGCGAGCTGAACCAGCCCATGCGATCACCCAGGGTCAGGCCGATCACCAGTGAGCAGATCGCCGGCAAACCGAGTAACAGGCCGCGCCAGTCAAACTGTTTGAAGCGCTCCAGGCGCAGCGGGTCCTGAGGCAGGCCCCAGGCGACACACGCCATGGCCAGTAGCGACGGCAGGATGATCTGCCAGAACGCCCACTGCCAACCGACATACTCGGTCCACAAGCCCGCCAGCGGCGTGCCCAGGTTCGGCCCGAAAGTGGCGGTCAAGGCATAACCGGCAAGGCCATAGACCTTGATCCCCGGCGGCAGGAAACGCAGCGCGACACTCATCAGCATCGGCGGTAAAGCGCCCGACGCCAGGCCCTGCAGGGTACGCAGAACCATCAGGCTGGCCAGGTTCGGGGCATAGGGTTGCAACAGCCCGAGCAAGGCGAAGGCACTGATGGCGCAGAGGGTAAAACGGCGCAGGGAAAAGGTGGCCGCCATCCATGGCGAAAAGGCCATGGCCGACACCGACGCAGCTGCATACACCGCAATCAGCCAGGCACCTTCGTCGGCACCGATAAACATGCCACCACGGATGTCAGCCAGCGACGCCTTGGTGACCATCTCGTTGAGGCCGGCGCAGAGCACCGCCAGCAACACACCCAGCAACCCGACCACAATGCGCAGGCCAAATGCCGCCGGTGCGGCGGGAGTAGCCACCGGCACAGGTGCGGCAGCAGAAGGCAGCGCAGTTAACGAACTCATTGAAGACATCTCCGGGGTAAACAACTACCGGCAGAAGTCTATGAAGCGGCAATGATGACGGAAACTGACATATTGGCAGTTTACTAGTGCAGCAAACGCACGCCTGCTATCAGGGGTTCTCGCTGCAACAGGCTTTGAGGGTCTGCCGCAGCCAGCGGTGGGCCGGATCGTTGTCAAAACGCGGGTGCCAGGCCTGCATCACCGTCACCCGCTCCATCGGCAGCGGAATGCGGAACGAGCGCAGCGGCAGCCCCAGCTTGGTCACGCTGGTGAGGATGTTGGCCGGCATGGGCAACAGCAGGTCGGAGTCCGGCAGGGAGAACATCGCCGAATGAAAACTCGGGGTGATCAGCGCGACGTGGCGTTGCACCTTGTAGTTGGCCAGCTCGATATCGATCGGCCCGTTAGCGCGGCCGCGACGGGACACGCTGATCTGCGGGTAGGCAGCAAAGCGTTCAGGGGTGATCGCTGCGTCGAAAATCGGGTGGTCCTGACGGGCCAGGCCTACGTAGATGGTATTGAACAGGCTCTGCACCTTGATTTCCGGGCCCAGATCAACGGTTGAACTGACAATCAGGTCGGTGCGCCCATCGCGCAGCACGGCATCGTCATCCCCGCCGCTTTCCGGTACGAAGCGCAGCACGGTACGCGGTGCCTGCTCATGCATGGTACGCAGCAGTTGCGCGCCATACAGGGCGATGAACAGGTCATTGGTGCGAATGTTGAACGCCCGCTCCAGCGTACTCAGGTCGACTTCCTCGCGGCTGCGGAACACCAGCCCGGCCTGTTCGACCAGCGCCCGCACCTGCTCATGCAACGCCAGTGCCCGCGGGGTCGGCACCAGGCCGCGGCCGGCGCGGACCAGAATCGGGTCGCCGATGGCTTCGCGGATACGCCCCAGGGTCCGGCTCATGGCCGCAGGGCTCAGGTTCATGCGCCGTGCAGCGCCGACCACACTGCCCTCATCGAGCAACGCATCGAGGGCGACCAACAGGTTCATATCCGGAATCTGCATTGCCAGGTATCCATGGGCTGAGAAAGGTTGATGTTAACAGCTCGGCAGCCGCCACCGGGTTGCGCCGCACACAACTACACAGTGCATGCCAGGCCATTTATCCGCGCCAGTGCATGGCCAACAATGCCCGGCTTGATATCGGCCCAGTGGAGGTGTGCATGCTCAGTCCCGTCTTGATTGCCATCGATGGCTCCAGCGCCTCTCACGGATTGCTGGAGCTTGCGCAACAGTACTGCCAGCCCGCCCGCCATCGCCTGCAGGTGCTGCTGGCAATCGACAGTGCCTTTGCCTTGAGCGATGGCCCCGGGGCGATCAGCCTGTACGAACAACAGGAGTTTCCCGCGGCTACAGACGAGCAGCGCCATGCGGTTGCTGCCGTGCAACAGGCGCTGCGACGGTTGCGGGAGCTGGGTTTTGAAAGTGAAGGCAAGCTGGCCCAGGACGAGCCGGTGGCGGCGATTGTCGGTGAAGCCCAACGGCTCGATTGCGCGTTGATCATCATCGGCCATCGGCACCTGAACCGCCTGGGGCGGTTGCTGGATCCGTCGATCAGCAACAAGGTCATCGATCAGGTGAGCTGCCCAGTGCTGGTGGATTCCAGGCAAGCCTGAAGAGCATCGCCGGCAAGGCCCACTGTAGGAGCGGATTTATCCGCGATGGACCGCAGCGCGGGCCCAAAAAATGGGCCTGCTGCGCAGTCCATCGCGGCGGTCCGGCGTCCCGGTGAATCCGCTCCTACAGTTTGCGGTGTTCCGGGCTACCCCACCTAGCCCTGGTCTTTCGCCGGCTTGACCACCACCGTACAGGTCGTCCCCGCCGCCAGCAAAAAGCCCTCCGGCACTTCATCGATATGAATACGCACCGGCACTCGCTGCGCCAGGCGCACCCAGTTGAACGTCGGGTTGACGTCGGCAATCAACTCGCGGCTTTCCGGGTTGTCGCGGTCGTAGATGCCGCGGGAAATACTCTCGACATGGCCCTTGAGCACTTCACCGCTCATCATCTGCAGGTCAGCCTGGTCACCGACTTTCACATGCGGCAGCTTGGTCTCTTCGAAGAAGCCGTAAACCCAGAACGAATCCTTGTCGACCACCGCCATCTTCGGCTCACCGGTGCGCGCATAGTCACCGCGGTGGACGTTGAGGTTGGTCACGTAGCCGTCGACAGTGGCGAGGATCTTCGTCCGTTTGAGGTCCAGTTCCGCCGCCGCCAGTTGCGCCTGGGCGTGCTGATAATCGGCCAGCGCCGAGTTGGCGATGTTGCTGGCGTCGTCACGGTTCTCGCGGGAGATCACCAGGTTGTCCATGTCGGCACGCCGATGGGCGTTGACCTTGCGCATTTCCCAGGTGGCCTTGCGTGAGGCAACCAGAGCCTGGGCCTGCTTGACCGCCACTTCGTAGTGTTCAGGGTCGATCTGCAGCAGCAAGTCGCCCTTCTTCACCAACTGGTTGTCGCGCACCGGCACATCGACCACGTACCCCGGTACATCGGCGGCAACGTTGATGATGTCGGCGCGTACCCGCCCGTCCCGGGTCCAGGGCGTGTTCATGTAGTGCACCCAGAGCTGGCGGCCGATCACCACGGCAGCAACCAGCACGAGCAAGGTGGCGATCAGGCTGAAAAACTTTTTCATCAACAGGGGTCTCAACGGTAGAGAGTCAGGGCCATGGATCCGAACAAACAGATAAACAGGCACAGGCGCAGCAGCGCCGGGTGCCAGAAAAACCGGTAGCCGTCATAGCTTGCGATAAAGCGGTCCAGGCCCCAGGCAAGCCCGGCGGCGAACAGGAACATCAGGGTCATGGTCGGCATGTAGACGCCATGGAAGGCGATTTCACGAGGCATGGGGCAGTCCTTGGGCCGGGGCCAGTGCGGCCAGCGGCGACTGGGGGTCGAGCAGCGAGGTACGGATGAAATGCAGGTAGCTCTGCACCCGGCGCAGGGCCGAGGTGTCGAAGTGTCGGGCAAAGGGTTCGTCGGTAGCCTGCACCCGGCTGATGGCGTGGTCCACCGCGACCAGGGCGCGCTCATGATTGCTCACGCTCGGTTGCAGGAACAACCGCGCCAGCGCCCGGCCCATGACCCGGATTGCCTGGCGCCAGGGTTGCGACTCGGCATAGCACGGGTGCACCGGCAGGATCGCCTGCTCCTTGCGCAGTTCGATAATCGCGTGCCCCACCTCCAGCACCAGGAACATCCAGCGCAGGAGGTTGCTCTGTACCTGAGGCTTGCCGGCGGCCAGGCCATAGGCCTGATGCAACAGGTCGCGGGTGCGGCTTTCAAAACCCGAGCCGAGACCACGCAAGCGCCCGCTGATGGCGAACAGCACCTGGCTGCGCAGGTCCTGTTCCAGGCGGCTCCACAACCAGCGGCTGTTCGGCGGCAGGATGATTGCCCCGGCAGCGGCACACACCAGCATGCCGATAACCATGGCGATGTAGTCGTTGATGAAGTTGTAGGGGTTGTAGACCGTCAGGTTGTCCGGCACCGAACCTGTGGCGAAGAAGATCAGCAAACCCAGGCCGACACCGGCATACGCCGGTCGCGAAGCGAGGAACGCCCCCAATACGAACACCGGTGCCAGTACCAGGCAGAGCAAGGGAAAGCCGTCGATCCAGGGGAACACGAAGAAGGTTTCAAAAAAGCCGATGAAGGCCCCGATCAAGGTCCCGCAGGCCATCTGGAACGACATTCTTTTGGGGTTCGGCGAGGCCGCCGACAAGCCCACGGTAGCGGCAGCGATCAAGGTCATCATCGCCCCGCTGGGCCAGGCCGTCATGATCCAGAAACTGCCCAGCACCAGCAGGATGAACGAAGCACGCAAACCGGCAGCCAGCGACACCATCCAGTTGGTCTGCGCCACATAGGGTTCGTCCCACTGCTCGCGAGCGTGGTTGTGCTCGGCCAGCGATGCATGGGTCAGGGCATAGCTGTGCAGGTCATCGACAAAGCGGTACAGCAGTTCGTAGGCGGTATGAAAGTCGAGCAGATCGGCCTCACTCGGCCCGGTCTCGACATAGGCGGCGCGCATACTGCGCACCCGTTCCGGCAAGCCTTCCTTGTAGGCGGCCAGTTGCTCGGCCAGGCGCGCCGCATCAGCGCTGGTCAGCGCCCGGCCAGCATAGGCATCGAGCAGTTCGGTCAAGGCCTTGATGCCGGGTTCGATCGCCGTGACAATCTGCAGCGGGCCACGCAGACGCAGGCGTTCAAGCAACTGGTGCAAGGCGTTGAAGCGCGTGGTGATGGCCATGAACTCGCTGTTCATGCGCCCCAGGCGACCGTTGCGGCGGCGCATGTGCGGGTCTTCGAAAGCGGTGACATTGCGCAGGCTCTCCAGGCCCACCGCCTCGGCGATAAAGCGCACGTTGCTGCTTTCGAAACGGTCGCGCTGGCTGTCGCCGCGCAGGCCTTCGACGACAAAACCGGCGAACACCCCAAAGCGCTGGTACAGGGCATTGCGCATCGCCGCACTGGCCGACTGCGGCAGGATCGCGGCGCTGACCAGGGTCGACACCAGAATTCCCAGGGAGATTTCCAGCACCCGCCAGACCGCCGCCATGAACGCCCCGTCAGGGTGTTGCAAGGCAGGCAGGCCGACCATCGCTGCGGTGTAACCGGCAAGCACAAACCCGTAGGCCTGAAAGGTCCGGTAGCGCATGGCACCGGCCGAACACAGGCCCACCCAGATCGCCAGGCTCGGCAGGAACAGTTCGGTGTTCTGCGGAAACAGGGCGATCAACATCACCATCATCGACGAGCCGGCCAAGGTGCCCAGCAAGCGCCAGAAGCTCTTGGCGAACACATGCCCGCTCTGCGGCTGCATGACGATGAACACGGTGATCATCGCCGTGCGCGGCTGCGGCAACTCCAGGCGCATGGCCAGCCACAACGTAAGGAATGCGGCACTGAGGACCTTGAAGATGTAGACCCAGGTCACCCCGTCGGTGCGCGCCCACTCGAAGAAACCACGACGCCACTCAAGGCTGGCCAACCAGCGAAACGGCAGGGTCAGTGCGCTCATTCGGCGTGGCCCGGCTTGTCGAAGATCGCCAGGGTCGCCGGGGTTTTCGGCGCCTGTTGTTGATCTTCATCCGGTACATCGTTGCCGGCGCCCAGCCCGCCCCCCAGGGCGGTAACCAGCTCGGCATGCGCAGTCAGACGCGCGGCCTGGACCTGCTGCTGAATCTGCTGCTGGCGAAACAGCAAGGTCTGGGCGTTGAGCACATTGAGGTAATCGGTCAGGCCGCGCTGAAAGGCGATCATCGCAATGTCGTAGGTCTTCTGTGCAGCAGCCACCGACTCGGCAGCAAAGTGCTGCTGCTCCCTCATCGACTCACGACGAATCAGCTGATCGGAAATGCCCTTGAGCGCCTCGACCACGGTCTGGTTGTAACGCGCCACGGCGATGTCATAACCGGCCGAGGCGACACCCAGTTGCGAGCGCAGACGGCCGCCGTCGAACACCGGCAGGCTGATGGCCGGACCAACGTTGTAGTTGAATTTGCGCCCGGTGAGGAACTCCAGCGGACCACCACCGGTGGCCATGAAGCCGAGGCCGCCGACCAGATCGACATTGGGGAAAAAGCCGGCATGGGCGACGTCGATACCACGCGCCTGGGCCGCGACCTGCCAGCGGCTGGCGACCACGTCCGGGCGCTGGCCGACCAGCTCGGCGGGCAACGCCGAGAGCAGATTCAAGGCGGCACCGAGAGCCAATTGCGGACGCTGCAATTGCGCTCCCTCCCCCGGACCTTTGCCGGCCAACGCGGCCAGCTGGTTACGCGCCAGAGCGATTTCTTCGTTCAGCGCATCGAGCTGGCGATGGGTTTCCGGCAGCGGCGTCTGCGCCTGGCTGACTTCGAAATGGGTGCCGATACCACCGGCCAGGCGGCGTTCGGCCAGGGCCAGGATCTGCTCCTGCTGTTCGAGTTCGGCCTTGACGATATCGCGCTGGGCAAAGTGCAGGGACAGCTGGATGTACACCTTGACGATGTTGTTCTGCAGCTCCAGCTGAGCCTGGCGCAACTGCGCCGCACTCATGTGGGCCATGTCCACGGCCTGCTCGCTGGCATTGCGCTCGCGGCCCCAGAGGTCCAGGGCGTAGCTGAAGCCGAGGGCGGCGTTGTTGTCCCAGGTGTTGGCCCCGGACAATGCCCCCGGGCCGTAGAACTGGTCTTCCGGCCAGTTGTGGCGCTTGAGCGTCGACTCGCCGTTAACCTGCAGTTTCTCGGCAGACTCGATCACCCCGGCCATGGCTTTGGCCTCGCGCACCCGGGCGGCGGCCATGGCCATGCTCGGACTGTCGTTGACGGCCAGGGCGATCCAGCGGTCCAGTTGTGGATCGCCATAGGCGCGCCACCACTGCTGGTCAGGCCAGTGGGCATCACGGGCGGCCTCGCGGATCGCCTCGTCGGTGGTCAGGGTATTGGCTTGCAGCGTCTTGCTTTGCGGGGCAATGCCCCAGGTTCCGATACAGCCGCTCAAGGTCAAGCTAAGGGCACAGACACTGAGCGCATTGAGCGCTCTGATGATGCGACGCGGCACAGCTGCGAATTCCTGACGTAATAGGTGGATGACGCTTGGAGACGCAATTCTAGGGGGCCGCTGCACTGGCGATAAGCGTGTATTACTGCGAATCTTTGTTACGAAAACAGCGATAATCCGGCTTTAGTCTGAAGACCGCCTCGGTTACTTCATGTCACAATTTGTCGTCTACTTTGAGAGCGACCCATGGACACCCTGCAAAACATGCGTGCTTTTAGTTGCGTAGCGCAAGTCGGCAGCTTTACTGCCGCAGCCGTGCAACTGGATACGACCACCGCCAACGTCTCGCGGGCGGTCTCCAATCTTGAAGCCCATCTGCAAACCCGCCTGCTCAACCGCACCACCCGGCGCATCGCCCTGACCGAGGCCGGCAAGCGTTACCTGATGCGCTGCGAACAGATCCTCACCTATGTCGAGGAAGCCGAAGCCGAGGCCAGCGATGCCCATGCCCGCCCGGCCGGGCAGTTGAAGGTGCATTCGATGACCGGCGTCGGCCAGCATTTCGTCATCGATGCCATCGCCCGCTACCGCGAAACCCACCCGGATGTGACCTTCGACCTGACCATGGCCAACCGCGTGCCGGACCTGCTCGACGAGGGCTATGACGTGTCCATCGTGCTGGCCAGCGAACTGCCGGATTCGGGCTTCGTTTCCCAGCGCCTGGGCATCACCTACAGCATCGTCTGCGCCTCGCCCGACTACGTGAAGCGCAACGGTGTTGCGCACAAACCCAGCGACCTGCTCAATCACGCCTGCCTGCGCATGGTCAGCCCGGTGATCCCGCTGGAGAAGTGGCTGTTCGACGGTCCGGAAGGCCAGGAAGTGGTGAACATCACCCAGGCGCCGTTCCAGGTGAACTCGGCCGACGCGATGAAAACCGCAATCCGCAGTGGCATGGGCGTCGGCGTATTGCCGATCTACTCGGCCATCGACGGACTGCGCGACGGCTCGCTGGTACGGGTGATGCCGGAGTACCGCCTGCAGGAGCTGAACCTGTATGCGATCTACCCGTCGCGCCAGTACCTGGATGCCAAGATCAAGACCTGGGTCGAGTACCTGCGCAACTCGCTGCCGGAAATCCTCGCCGCCCACGAGGCCGACCTGAAGACCCACGAGCTGCTGATCGCCAACTGAAATCTTGCTGCACAGAGGCGGCGGGGAATGATAGCGTGCTACCCATTCTCCACCGCCCGCAGAGATTTCGCCGATGAAAAAGACCGTCCTTGCCTTCAGCCGCATCACCCCGGCGATGGTTGAACGCCTGCAGCAAGACTTCAACGTAATCGTGCCGAACCCCAAGTTCGGCGATATCAGTGCCCAGTTCAACGAAGCGCTGCCCGAAGCTCACGGCTTGATCGGTGTCGGCCGTAAACTCGGCGAAGCGCAACTGGCCAACGCCAGCAAGCTGGAAGTAGTGTCGAGTGTGTCGGTGGGCTACGACAACTACGACCTGAACTACTTCAACGAGCGCGGCATTGCCCTGACCAACACGCCCGACGTGCTGACCGAAAGCACCGCCGACCTCGGCTTCGCCCTGCTCATGGGCTGCGCCCGGCGCGTCGCCGAACTCGATGCCTGGACCAAGGCCGGGCAGTGGCAAGCCACCGTCGGCCCGGCGCAGTTCGGTAGCGATGTGCACGGCAAAACCCTGGGGATCGTCGGTCTGGGCAACATCGGCGCAGCCATTGCCCGTCGCGGGCGTTTCGGCTTCAACATGCCGATCATCTACAGCGGCAACTCGCGCAAGACTGCACTGGAACAAGAGCTCGGCGCCCAGTTCCGCAGCCTCGACGAGTTGCTCGCCGAAGCCGATTTCGTTTGCCTGGTGGTGCCGCTTGGCGCCCAGACCAAACACCTGATCAGCAGCCGTGAACTGCAGTTGATGAAGTCCAGTGCCTTCCTGATCAACGTATCGCGTGGGCCGGTGGTGGATGAGGCCGCGCTGGTGGAAGCACTGCGCAACAACACCATTCGCGGTGCCGGGCTGGATGTGTACGAGAAGGAGCCGCTGGCTGAATCACCGCTGTTCCAGCTGCCCAACGCCCTGACCCTGCCCCACGTCGGTTCGGCCACCGCCGAAACCCGTGAAGCCATGGCCAACCGCGCCATCGACAACCTGCGCAGCGCCCTGCTCGGTGAACGTCCGAAGGACCTGGTCAATCCGCAAGTCTGGAAGTAAACCTCGTTGTTGTAGGAGCGGATTCATCCGCGATGGACTGCGCAGCAGGCCCAGACCTAGGGGCCGCGTTGCGGCCCTTCGCGGATAAATCCGCTCCTACAACAGCAGCACCGACAGTGGCCTTGGGCTTCCTGAACACCAACACATTCCCCAGCATCACCAGCACCAGGCCAAACAGCGCAGGCGCCGTCCACTGATAGCCCTCGTAGAACGCCGACACGTTCAACGCCACCAGCGGGAACAGCACCGTGCAATACGCCGCGCGCTCCGGCCCCATGCGCCCGACCAGAGTCAGGTAGGCAGTAAAGCCAATCACCGAGCCCGGAATCACCAGGTACAACAGCGAACCGATGTAGCGTGTATTCCATTCCATATCGAAAGGAATGCCGCTGAACAGGCAATACAGCGCAAGCATCCCCGCGCCGTAGAGCATGCCCCAGGCGTTGGTGGTCATTGGCCGCAAGCCGGCCTTCTGTTGCAGGCTGGAGAGCATATTGCCCGCCGAGAAGCACAAGGTACCCAGCAAGGCCAGGGCCAGGCCAATCAGAGTTTCACGACTCGCAGCATGCCCCGACAGCTCCGGCCAGAACAGCAGACCCAAGCCGCACAAGCCAAGCGCGCCGCCACCGAGAACATTGGCCGCGATCTTCTGGCCGAAGAACACCCGGGCATTGAGCGCGTTCCACAAGGTTGCGGTGGAGAACACCACGGCGATCAGGCCGCTGGGAATCCATTGGCTGGCCGTGAGGAAACACATGAAGTTGACGCAGAACAGGCAAAACCCCTGGGCCAGGCAGATGCCATGACCACGCCGGTTCATCGGCTGCAGGCGACGGCTGAGCAGCAGGATGGCGAACAGGATCAACCCGGCCAGAGCGAAGCGATAGACGATCGACACGGGAATGGCGACCACACCCAGCTGTAGTTTCAGGGCAATCCAGGTAGTGCCCCAAATCAATACGGTCAGCAGGTACAACGACAGGTTCATGGCAGCACTCCTCACATTCAGGCTGCCAGTCTCCGGCTGAAGGTGGCGTGCGCGCTTGCAGATTCTTGCGCTTTTGCTTTGCCCGCTGCTGTCAGGCGTTGTGCAGCGGAGTAGGATGACCGCCAGAGGTAATGCACATGACCGCGTTGGACCAGCTGCAAGTTTTCAAAGCCATGCACGACTCGCCCCATGCCCGCCTGGAACACAGCGCGCACCTGGGTGACGGCCTGGCAGCAGCCCTGTGGAACAACCGTCACGACGCTCGCGACTACGAAGCGCCCACCCACCACACCCTGTCGTGCTACATCGCCGATGGCACTGGCACCTTTCGCCGGGATCAACCCAGCGTCAAAGGGTCGCCCGACAAGCTGTGCATCATGCCCGCGGGCTCGGCGTCGCATTGGGTGGTCAATGGCTCGATCCGCCTGGCACATCTGTATATCAGCCAGGAGCAGTTCGCCCTCGGCTGCATCAGCCTGCTCGACCGCGAACCGCGTGAACTGCAATTGCAGGAAGCGACCTTCCTTGACGACCCCGAGCAAGCCCGGCGCTTTCGCCAACTGATCGCACAGAACTGGGAAGAACCGGGTGAACGCCTGCTGACCAGCACCCTGGCCCACGAAATTCTTGACCATGCCGTCCTCAATCAGGTCGGCCTGCGTCAGGGCTTGCGTCTCAAAGGTGGCCTCGCTGCGCATCAGCGCCGACAGTTGAGCGACTACATCGAAGGGCATCTGGATCAGGCCATAAGCCTGGGTGAACTGGCGGCACTGTGCAATTTGTCCGAGTACCACTTCGCACGGATGTTCCGCGAAAGCTTCGGCTTGCCACCGCACCAATACCTGCTGGCCCGGCGCCTGGCCACGGCACGTAAACTGCTGCGCTTTGGCGAACTGCCTTTGGGCGAAGTCGCCTTGCAGTGCGGCTTTGCCAGCGCCAGCCACTTCAGCAACCGCTTTCGCCAGGCGCTGGGGGCAACGCCCGGTGCTTACCGGGCGGCCTTCAGGCGTTAGATCCGCTTACCTGGACAGCATGGCCAACACCGGCCCAAGCACCAGGCTCAATCCGACCAGCCCGAGCAACAGGCGCGGTTGATAAGGCAGCAGGAATACCCAAAGGGTGACCCCTGCCATCAACACCGCAAAGAGCTCGACCAGCCCCATGGCCCAGCCACTGTTGTGCACGGCCAGGTACAGCGCCACCAGCAACAGCAACCAGCCACCGATACGCAAGGCGCGCAAGCGCATTGCGCTGGGGGCGGTGCCGAGCAGCTCCTTGTAGTGTTTCTCCATCGCCAGGCACAGGCAGGCGAAGCCGGCAAAACCAAACAGGGCAACGGCCAGCATCAACTCACCTCACTTTCAATCAGGTTGGCACTGGCTGCTTTGGCTGCCTTGGGCACACGCTTGGCGACTACCAGCGGTGGGCGCCACATCGTGCGCGCCCCCCAGGCGAAGAACAGGCCACAGCCCAGCGCAGTCAGGTCGAACCCGGCCATGGCCCAGTCGCCGGCCGCAATCGAATGGATCAAGCCCTGGCCGGTGGTCAGCTGATTGAGCAGCGGCAAACCGGCCCACAGCAGCGCCGCCAGGCCCAGCTGTTCGGCCCAGGCGCGGCGCCCCGGCCGCAGCATGGCGTGAATCAGCGACAGCACCCAGAGCAGGAAGAAGCTGTTGATCTCCCAGTCGGCACGCCCTTCCAGTCCAACCGGCAGCAAGCGGTTGGCCCAGAAGAACGCCGCCACGCCGAGCAACAGGCCGCTCATGCTGGCGATATTCAACACCTCCACCAGACGCAGCTCGAAAGGTTGCGTGCCGCTCTTGGCGTGTTTGAGCTGACGCTTGCCCAGCCACAGGACCAGGCCGGTGCCGATCACCGCCGTGCCCGCCACACCGAAGAAGAAGTACAGCCAGCGCAGCCAGGGGCCGGCAAACATGCCCATGTGCAGGCCATACATACCGCCGGCGATTACTATCGGAGTAGCTTCGGTCTTGCTGTCGTTTTGCAGCGTGCCGTTGACGCCATCGAACACCCAGCCACCGCCACGCTGGTAGGCAATGCGATCACCGCCATGGCGCGAGAAGCGCACACGAGCATTCTGATCACCCGGGTTTTGTACTTCGATCCAGCCGTGGCGACTGCCCGGCGCCTGTTCCTGAAATGCCTGGTACAGCGTCGGCAGCGGCAGCAACGGCGCCGCAACACCGGCCACTTTGACCTCTTCGGAGGTACCGAACAGATCGTTGAAATATGCGCGGGTGTTATCGCCATAGCTGGCAATGATGCTCGCCGGCATCACCAGGGACATGAAGATCACCAGGCTGCTGTAGCTGATCATCAGGTGGAACGGCAGCACCAGTACGCCAATGGCGTTGTGGCCATCAAGCCAGGAACGCTGGCCCTTGCCAGGGCGGAAGGTGAAGAACTCCTTGAAGATCTTCTTGTGGGTAATGATCCCGGTCACCAGCCCCAGGAACATGATGAACGCGGCAAAGGTCGACAGCCAGCGCCCCCAGGGGTGGGGCATTTCCAGCTGGAAATGGAAGCGGTAGAAGAAATCGCCACCACGGGTTTCACGCGCCTCGACTTCGGCGCCAGTGACGGGGTCGAGGGTTTTATCGATGAAACCGCGCCGCCCGGCACCTTCCGCGCGCCAGCCGACACTCAGCCCGGGCTCGCGTGCTTCGGGCAAACGGATGAACCAGCTGCCGGCTGTGGGCGCATGTTTTTCCAGATAGTCCTGGGCCAGGGCCAGACTTGCCAGCGGATCCAGCGGACGGGCCTGCACCTCGGGCTGAGCCCAGTGATTGATCTCTTCCTTGAAGTAGGACATGGTCCCGGTCAGGAAAATCGCGAACAACAACCAGCCGAAGATCAGGCCGGTCCAGGTGTGCAGCCAGGCCATGGCCTGGCGAAAACCCTCTTTCATCAGTTTTTCATCCAGTAGGCCAGGCCATTGATCGCACCCAGCACCAGGCTCGGCAGTAACACGCCCAGCCATGCCTGCCAGGCACTGCGGCAGGCAAAGCACCAGAGAAAGGCCACCAGGTAGAACAGGAACGACAGCATCATGCCGCTGATCACTGCTTCGGCTTTAGGCATCGGTGCGAGCAAGGTGATGCACACGCTGGCCATCGCTGCCAGCAGGTAGCCACCGAACACGGCGGCCAGGCAGCGTGAAGTCACTGCCAGGCGATAGCTCACAGGCAGCCCGGCGGCTTTGCTTTTCATGGCATCCCATCCATTTGAAATGAAGAACCACTAATAATAATGATTTTTATTATCATAGGCAAAGCCGCCGAGCACTTCATCAGAACGACAGGTCGACACCGACGGTGTAACGACGACCATCCAGCACGGTCTGGTAGTTGTCGTAGTCAACTTCCTTGTTGAACACGTTGTAGACACCGGCCAGCAGTTTCACGTTCTTGGTCACCCGGTAGGTGCCACCGAGATCGACGAAGGTGTACGACGGGGTGCCATCGGACATAGTGGTGCGACCCAGGTAGTCAGAGGTCTTGCCGCGATAGTTCATGCGCGCCCAGGTACCCAGCTGATCGGTGGTCTGCCAGTCCAGGGTGGCGTTGACCATGTGCCGTGGCATCTGGTTCAGGGCCTTGCCTTTTTGCGGGCCGCTCTTCTGTTCGGAGTCGGTGAAGGTGTAGTTGCTGGCCAGCTTCAGGCTCTGGGTGATTTCCCAGTCCAGGGTCGCTTCAATACCACGCATCTGCGCTTCATCAACGTTCACCCGGTCACTGATGAACTTGTACGAGGTACCGCCGATCTGGCACTGGCCCGAGGCTCCACCGGTGCTGTCGGTGCAGCGGCGGGTTTCGGTGATCTTGTCTTTGAAGTCGGTGTTGAACACCGTCAGACCGGTGGAGACCCCTTCCAGGCTGTCCCAGATCACGCCGATTTCCTGACTGACGCTCTTCTCCGGCTTAAGGTTGGAGTTACCGACAATGATCGCCGGGTCACCACCGCCACCGGTAATCTGACCCCAGTCATTCACTGCGGCACGGATGTCCGGCGAGCGGTAGCCAGTGGAGACACCGCCCTTCACGGTCCAGTGCTCGGTCGGATGGTACACGCCATACAAGCGTGGCGACCAATGCGTACCGTAGTTTTCGTCTTCGTCCATGCGAATGCCGCCGGTCAAGGCGAAGGACTCGGTCAGGCGCCATTCGTCTTCGGCAAACAGTGCCCACGACCAACGCGTCAGTTGGTTAACGTCGGAGGCTGCAGCCAACTGGTTACCTTCATCGGTCAGGTCTTCGTATTTGTACGAGCCGCCAACGGTGGTGATGTGCGAATCGTTGAAGAACGACACCTGCGAGTTGAGCACGGTGTTTTCCAGCTCCATGCGCCGACCCGGGTTTTCGACTTTCTCGCGCTGGATGTAGGTGTCAGTGGTGATGGTTTCCCAACGACCGGAGTGGCTGATCGCGAAGTTGGTGCGCTCATAGTCACTGAAGCTGTCGGCGGATCGCGCCGATTTGCCTTTGTGGGCGTATCGGTCCTGCTCGGACTTGCCCGCCTCGAAGGTGATGTCGTTGTGCTCATCCGGGGTGAACGACAGCTTGGCCGTACCGCTGTCGGTGCTCTGTTCGTTGAAGCCGTTGACGAAGTCGTCTTCATCACGATTCGACGTTTGCCCATAGAGCTGCAATCCGACCAGGTTTTCAATCAGCGGCCCGGAGACGAAGGCGCTGGTGCTGTTGTAGTCGCCCGAGTCGGAACGGTCCTGGAAGGTCGCTTCGCTACGCACACCGCCGTACCAGTTCGGCGTCACTTTACGGGTGATGATGTTGATCACCCCGCCCATGGCGTCGGAGCCATACAGCGACGACATTGGCCCACGCACCACTTCGATACGCTCGATCGCCTCAAGCGGCGGCATCCAGCCTTGCTCGATACCGGCGCCGTCACTGTTCGGGCGAGTTGCCCGCGAGTCCTGGCGCTTACCGTCGACCAGCATCAGCGTGTACTTGGAGGCCATGCCGCGGATGCTGATGTCGCTGGAGCTGGCGCCACCGGTGACCACTACGCCCGGTACATCTTTCAGCGCATCGGTCACATCACGGTAGGACTTGTTCTCGATCTGCTCGCGGGTAATTACCGAAATCGACGCCGGAGCATCCTTGATTTGCTGGGAGAAGCCGGAGGCGGTGACCACCACGTTGTCCAGTTCCATGGGCTTCTGGTCGTCGGCATTGGCCTGGGCGGCATACAACGAGCAGAGGGTAATTGCGAGGCACGATCGGGTGAAAAGCGGGGACACGTAGAGCTCTCCCTGAGAAATGTAAAGGTTTTGTAAACCACTTAGGGAGCGAATGCTATTTATTCTCAAATGAGAGTAAAGCGTATTTACGTTATTTACATTTTCAACCTTGCGCTTTTGCCGCCAGTCAGCACCTGATTGCCGACGGCACACAGAAAACACTACAATGAGAACAATTCTTATTCTGTTGCGCATCCCGGCGCCGGAGTGTTCACGGTGCCCAGTGCCTCTTCTTCTTCGCTTGAAGGCCTCTACCACGCCCATCACAACTGGTTGACCGGTTGGCTGCGCCAGCGTCTGGGCTGCCCGGACAATGCCGCTGACCTGGCTCAGGACACCTTCATGCGCCTGCTGCAGGCGCGTGAAACGCCGGTACTCAACGAACCGCGAGCGTTTCTCACCACCGTCGCCAAGCGGGTGCTGTTCAACCACTACCGTCGTCAGGATCTGGAGCGCGCCTATTGCCAGGCGCTGGCGCAGTTGCCGGAAGCACTGGCACCGTCGGAAGAACACCGGGCAATCATCTTCGAGACCCTGCTGGAGCTGGATCGTCTGCTTGACGGTCTGGCCCCGCTGGTCAAGCGTGCCTTTCTGCTGGCCCAGGTCGATGGCCTGAGTTACAGCGAGATCGCGGCGCAACTGAACATTTCGCTGGCCACGGTCAAGCGCTACCTGAACAAGGCGGCCATGCGCTGTTACTTCGCCCTGTGAATAACCTGCATCAGGAGTTCTCGCCGCAGGTGGCCGAACAAGCCGTGCACTGGTTGATCGAACTGCAGGGTGGTGCACTCGATCCGCACCAGCAGCAGGCCATGCAGCAATGGCTGCAGGCCCATGAAGAGCATCGCCGCGCCTGGGAACATATCCAGCGGGTCAACCAGCGCCTACGCGGGTTGTCTTCGCCGCTAGCCCATGCAGCGTTGCAGGCGCCTCGCTCGGCCAGTCGCCGCCGGGCGCTCAAGGCCCTGCTGATTCTCGGTGTCGGTGGCGCCGCTGGCTTGACCTTGCAACAGCACAACCCGTTGCCGACCCTGCTTGCCGACTACCGCAGCCCGGTGGGCGAGCGGCGACGTCAGCAACTGGACGACGGCAGCCAGTTGCACCTGAACACCCGCAGCGCCGCCGATGTGCGGTTCGATGGCCAGCAGCGCCTGGTGCGCCTGCTCGAAGGTGAAATACAGCTCACTGTCACCGAGGATAGCCGTCCCCTGCGCCTGCTCAGCGATTTCGGTGTGCTGCAGCTCAGCGCGGGTCGTTACAACCTGCGTCAGTTCCCGCACTACAGCCTGCTCAGCGTCCATCAGGGTAGCGCCAGCCTTGCCGGCAACGCCCTGGCCGCTGGCCTGCAGGCACGTTTCAATGGCCCGCAGTGGCAAGCCACGCAGCTGCTCGAGCGCAATGCCGGTGCCTGGGTCGATGGCATGCTGGTGGCCGCGCACATGCGCCTGGGCGACTTTCTCGACGAGCTCGGCCGCTATCGGCGCGGTCAGCTCAACTGCGCACCGGACGTCAGCGAACTGCTGATCTCCGGCAGTTATCCACTGGCCGACAGCGAACGCATTCTCGACCTGCTGGAGATTGCCTTGCCGGTGCGGGTTCGACGTTTTACCCGCTACTGGGTGAGCGTCGAAGCACGGGCCTGAAAATAATTCAAAACACCTGAGCCGTTTTTTCATCTCGCGTGACAGAGAAGGCAGAACCCTTTGCGCTGACCTTCTCAAGGACCCCTTGCATGACCCTTCGCCCGAGCCCACTTGCCCAAGCCCTTCGCGCACTCCTGTTCGGAGCCGGCCTGAGCGTTGCCGCCGTCCCTGCCCTGGCTGACGAACCTGTAGCACGCAGCTACCACATCGCCCCGATGTCGCTGGAAAGCGCCCTGAACCAGTTCGGTCGGGAGAGCGGTGTGTTGATCTCGTTCGGCTCGCAGGTCACCAGCGGTGTGCAGAGCCCCGGCCTGCAAGGCCAGTACAGCCCACAGCAGGCGCTGGATATCCTGCTTCAGGGCAGCGGCCTGCAGGCGCGTGCCGAAGGTGAAAACGCCTTCAGTCTGCAACCGCAGTCAGCCACCGGCGCTCCAGTGGAGCTGGGCGCTTCGACCGTGGTCGGCGACTGGCTGGGGGCAGCCGAGCAGGACAATGTCTTCGAGCATCCCGGTGCGCGCGATGTCATCCGCCGCGAAGAGTTCGAGCGTCAGGGCGCGATCACTGCCCGTGAAGTGCTCAACCGCATTCCCGGTGTCAACGCGCCGGAAAACAACGGCACCGGTAGCCATGACATGGCGCTGAACTTCGGCATCCGCGGCCTCAACCCGCGCCTGGCATCGCGCTCCACAGTCCTGATGGACGGTATTCCGGTGCCCTTCGCCCCCTATGGCCAGCCACAGCTGTCGTTCGCCCCGATCAGCATGGGCAACATGGACGCGGTGGATGTCGTGCGGGGCGGTGGTGCCGTGCGCTACGGTCCGCAGAACGTCGGCGGCATCGTCAACTTCGTCACCCGTGCGATTCCTGATGAGCCGACCGTCAAAGCCGGCTTCCAGACCCAGACCAGCCCGTCCTCCAGCCACGACGGTTTCAAGACCAGCGCCAACCTGCTCGCCGGTGGCACCAACGACAACGGCCTGGGCGGCGCCCTGCTCTACTCCGGTACCCGCGGTGGCGACTGGCGCGAGCACAGCGACACGCAGATCGACGACCTGATCCTCAAGGGCAAGCTGCAGCTCGACGAGGCCAACAGCCTGCACGCCATGGCCCAGTACTACGAGGGTGAAGCGCAGATGCCCGGCGGCCTGAGCGTCGCCGACTACGATGCCGACCCTTACCAGTCGACCCGCCTGCAGGACAAGTTCTGGGGCCGCCGGACCATGTTCAACTTCGGTTACGACTACAAGGAAGATGCCCGCCAGTTCAGCGTCAACAGCTTCTTCACCAAGACCCTGCGCAGCGGCTACCTGGACCAGGGCAGCTTCGTCTCGCTGTCGCCACGCGAGTATTGGGTACGCGGTATCGAAACCCGTTTCTCCCAGGGCTTCGCCCTCGGCGAGAGCTGGCATGAAGTCGGCGTCGGTTACCGCTACGTCAACGAAGCGGGCCACGAACTGCGCTACCGCGAGCCGATCAGCGCCAACCAGTTGCCGACCACCGCCAGCCGCAACGACCGCGACACCCGTGGCAGTACCGAAGCCCATGCGTTGTTCCTCGATGACCGCATCGATATCGGCCAGTGGACCATCACCCCGGGCATCCGCTACGAGATGATCGATTCCGAGCAGAGCAACAAGCTCACTGGCCAGCGCTACCAGGGCGACTACAACACCGCCCTGCCGGCGTTGAACGTGATGTATCACCTGACCGACAGCTGGAACCTCTACGCCAACACCGAAGGCTCGTTCGGCAGTGTGCAGTACAGCCAGATGCCCAACCGGGTCAGCAGCGGCGAAGTCAAACCGGAAAAAGCCCGGACCTGGGAACTGGGTACCCGCTATGACGATGGCCTGCTGCAGGCCGAGATCGGCGCGTTCCTGATCAACTTCGACAACCAGTACGAAAGCAACCAGACCAACGACTCGGTGATTGCCCGTGGCGAAACCCGCCACCAGGGTATCGAGACCAGCGTCAAGTACGCCCTCGAGGGCCTGAACCCTGCGCTGGCCGGTTTCGACGTGTACGCAACCTATGCCTTTGTCGACGCTAAAATCCGTGAAGATGGACCGAACAAGGGCAATCGCGTGCCCTTCTCGTCACGTCACAAAGGCACTCTGGGTGTCGGTTACACTGAAGGCCAATGGAAGCTCAACCTCGACAGCACCTACCAGAGCGAACAGTTCGCCGACAACGCCAATACCTCCAGCGAAAGTGCCGACGGCAGCACCGGGCGCATCCCTGGCTACATGCTGTTCAGCAGCCGCGCGGCCTATGATTTCGGCCCGCAACTGTCGAACCTGAACGTCGCCGTCGGGGTGAAGAACATCTTCAATCACCAGTACTACACACGCTCCTTTGATGACAACAACAAGGGCAAGTATGTCGGTGAACCTCGTACGGTATACCTGCAAACCTCTATCGCGTTCTGATCCAGCGCATGCAAAAGCCCGGCCGACGCCGGGCTTTTTGCAACAAGAAATTTATCTTTCAAAAGGACTTGAAATGTTGCGCCAAGTGCCTGACCTTGTAGTCAAGAGGCGATGGTTTCCACAAGCCGCAAAGGCCCATCGATTCTCTTGCGAGCTAGCTGAATAAGGGATTGAACTATGCAAATCCAAGTCAATAGCGACAACCATATTCAAGGCAACATTCGACTGGAAGAGTGGGTCCGTAGCACAGTAGAAAGCACGCTCGAACGATTTGATGAAGACCTCACCCGCGTCGAGGTCCACCTGCGCGACGAGAATGGCGACAAGCCAGGTCCGCATGACAAACGCTGCCAGATGGAGGCACGCCCAAAAGGCCATCAACCGATTTCCGTAAGCCACAAGTCCGCATCGCTCGACCAGGCTGTCGAGGGTGCCGCGATCAAGCTTAACCACGCCCTGGAGCACCTCTACGGCAAGCTACGCAGCAAACGCGCCGTTGCCCAGCAAACGGCTGAAGAGGCCCAGAATGACGGCCTGCTACAGGAAGAATTCCTGGAGAACGAGCAAGCTCGCAGTATTAGCTGAATGACATAACGCAGACGGAAAAAAGGCGAGCCCAATGGGCTCGCCTTTTTTATGTCCGCAGATTTTTAGCCTTCCGATAACTTGATCAAACCGAGACCGACAAACAGCCAAACGAATCCGATGGTCGTCAGACAGACAGATGCGATCATTCGATATTTGAGGGATCTCGGAAAATTTCTAATCTCATCGGCATCGAACAACCCCCTACGAATCCCAATCGACGGATAGACCATCGCTGCGCAGACTGTGTTTACCAGGTAGCAACGTGATTTCAGACTC
>JAVXRI010000079.1:0-24815 GCA_036643775.1 Pseudomonas sp.
AGCCTTACTCATAGTGCTCCACTCATTCTGTTGTAATTTTTATAGTCCTGGCGGCCAGAGCTTGAGGACCGGAGTGCTCCGATTTTGCCCTGGCAACTGTACCGGTACAGTGTAGAGCGCTGCTTTGTCGCTTGAAAAGCAGCCCAGCCGGGGCAAATTCGGCGCGTGTCGCTTAATTGACAGAAACTTACAAGAAAGCGGCTTGGTCATGCCCGAATCTGCGTGGCCATCCTTTGCTTTCAAGTCCTTTTCGATCAATTACTTATTTGAAACCGGGTTTTTCTGCAAAAATACCGACCTCTTACAGTAGTCGAATTATTTCTGGCAGGAACCCATGACTGATCAACCAAGCACCCTCTATGCCAAACTGCTCGGCGAGACGGCAGTAATCGAGTGGAAAGCCCTGGAGCGTTTTTGGGCCAAGGGTGACCTGATTTGGGTCGACGCGAGCCTGGACCTGATTGAAGTTGCACAGGCAATGGCCGCAAACCACAGTGAAACCTTCGCTGCATGGCGCAATGCTGGCACTGTGGGGCCTGTGTCTGCCGAGCAGGCGCTAGACCTTCAGAGCCGCGATCCAGAGATCTGGGCAGTGGTGGTTTCGCCGTTTATCGTGATTCAGGAAAAGAAAAAAGACTGAGCACGCTCCAGATTGGTGCGTGAAAACAAACAGCGAGGAGATTTTGGTGCGCGGGACTGTTCAGCGAGGGTGGCTGTTGGTAACAGTTGAGTGTGCTTTACGTTAACGGTAACAGTCTGTAGGAGCGGATTCACCGGGACGCCGGACCGCCGCGATGGGGCGCGTAGCGTCCCCCTTCACTGGGAATGGGGACGACTTTGTCGTCCATCGCGGATGAATCCGCTCCTACAGGGATCAGTAATCCACTTTCCCGGTATGACCGTTCAGCGAAATCACCCGCGTCTTGCCGATGCGGTGACGGAAGATTTCGCGCAGGTATTTCACCGCCTTCTTCACGCATTCGCGCGACAGCCGAATGTCATTGATCGAAACGAACTTGCTCTTGTCGTTGATCAGCTCACGGTACTTCTTCTCGTACATCGGCTTGATCGCGTACCAGTTGGTGTCGAGGATTTTCGCCGGGTTTTCGAATTCATTGAGCAAATCATCGATGCGATCTTCATCGAAGGTGTCGCTGGTGATGAATTCGAGGATGGCGTTGTCCAGGGTGTCGTCGAAGCGGTACGAATTACGCGCGAAGCAACGCTTGATGAAGGCCACGATCAAGGTCAGGAAGTCGTCCGACAGGCACGGGCTCTTGGCAATCAGGGTGGTGAGCGAAAGGTTCGCCGAAGCACCGATCACCAGGGCATAGCGCTTGAGGGTGGTGTTGGGGAACAGGCTGTTGAGGTGGGTCTTGAGCCGGTTCAGGTCCATGTAGGAGAGCTTGTAATCCTTGGGCAAGGATACGATCGACACCACCGAAGAGCAGTTCTTGAAGAAGTGCAGGTCGTGCAGGGCTGCGGCGTCATAGCCTGAGGCCTTGTACTGCTCCAGCGCCGCGCGATAGCGCTTGGATTCAATCGGCAGCAGGCTGATGCCCTCGATCGCCTGGGTCACCTTGTTGAAGTGCGGCAGGTCGATGGAGCGGAAGAACAGGTCGTCGATATTCAGGCGTGCCTGCTCCTTTTCGAACACTTTGAATTTATCCGAATTCGGTGACGGCTGTTCCGGTACCACCGACTCCGCGTAGGCAATCGCCACCGGGCCGGCCAGGCTCATGAACAGGTCGTTGGCGTCCAGGCGAATGGTTTCACCGATGTCGATGCCGGCACGACGGAAATAGTTCTGGTCGTAGTCGGTGGTTACCGCCTGGGCGGTGAGGATGTTGAAGATCTGCTGGGAAATGTACTGGTTGGCGTGCTTTTCCATGGCATTGACGTCAATGTTCTGGATGTTGCCGTCATCGTTCTCTTCGGCATATCGCATGATGTCGTTGGAAATCAGCATCATCGCGTTCCACGGGCGGATGCGGCCCATGACGCTCGCTTCACTGCTGTCTTCATTATCGAAGTTATAGGAGAAGTCCCATTCTTCGGACAGGTATTTGCACAGCAGGCGTCCGGCGTTGATATGCAGGGCTTCGGACATTTCGCTGCGGTGATCGGAGATGTTCGGCAGTACACAGATGCCGCTGGTGAAGATCGGTTCGAAGACAAACGAATGCCCGCTCTTGCCGTCATTCTCGTCGGCAGGCTTGGTGTCGAAGGTCTTGTTCATGTACGAATACTGCTGGGCCAGGCCGAACTCTGAGGCCATGCCCGAACCGGTACCACCGCCGGCGCTGAAGATATAGAAGTACAGCCGCGACTGGTTGGCCTTGATCCCGCAGGAGTCGATCAGGTAGGAGTGGATCAGCTTCCAGTCGGCGCTGGAGAAACGATGGGTTTCCTTGTTGAGGATGATCTTGGCCAGGTACTGACCCAGGATCGGGGCGTTACCGGCGCCACCGGCATGGACTTCGGAGAGGTCCATGATCTTCATCTTGCTGTAGTCGCGAATGAAGCCGCTTTTTTCACCCTTGCGCGAGAAGCGGATGCGACCGGCAATGTCCTTGTCCAGGTCACCGAGCATCACCAGCGGTTCGACCAGGAACACCGGCTTGCTGCCCTTGTTCTGTACCAGTCGCAGGTTATTGCGGATCCAGCGTGCCGGGCTGTAGTTCGGTTCACTGCTGGCACGGTCTTCATTGTTGAATTCGTTGAGGTAGAAGGTGCGGGCGTTGTATACAAGTTCGGCGACATCCAGAGCGATGTTCGAGCCGCAACGACCCAGGCCAATCAGGCAGACCGATGGAAACTGCTGATCCAGGCGCAGCTGGCTGTCGTCTTCGACGTGGACGCTGGGTGGAAACACCAGATCGCGCAGGCCGTCCAGGTTGTCGAGGATGCGCTGGATATCAGGCTCGGTGAAATACAGGTACTGCTGCGGGTTAAGCGCGCGTGGGCTGTAGTATTCCTTGGAGCCTGAAGCGCTGAACGCGGGAGTAGGTGATGTCAGCTCGGAAACCGCGTTGGCAGAAGTAGTCTTGGAGGTCATTTTGCGCCATTTGCCTGAAGGTGGGTGGCTGTTCTAGTAGATATCATAGAGCCATCACTGGATAAGTTTCGCGACTGTATCAGTGCGCATTTGGCGTGTGCGATAGGGGGTTACCCTAGTGCTGTAGGAGTTCTCCTGTTCCACGCCTGCAAACTGAATCGTCCAATCATTCAACTTCTTTAATCTGCCTGGAGCTGTACATGAGCACTGCACGTCCTTCACTGGGGTTTGCCGGAATCGGTCTGATGGGGTTGCCGATGTGTCGGCGTTTGTTGGCTGCGGGGTACTCGCTGACTGTCTGGAACCGTTCGCCGGACAAGTGTGCAGCGCTGGTCGAGGCGGGCGCCCGCGTGGTGTCAACCCCGGCCGAGCTGTGCCAGGCGGCTGATCTGGTGCTCTTGTGTCTGGCCGACACGGCGGTAGTGCGAGAGGTCGTGTTTGGACCGCAGGGCATTGCCAAGGGCGCCAGGGCCGGGCAATTGCTGGTGGATTTTTCCAGCCTGGAGCCGACCGCAACCCGGGAGATGGCCGCCGAGCTTGCCGCACTTAGCGGCATGAGCTGGCTCGATGCACCTGTTTCCGGCGGTACGCCTGGGGCCGAAGCGGGCAGCCTGGCGATCATGGTCGGCGGCAATGCGGCGGACCTTGAGCGTGTGCGCCCGGTGTTACTGACTCTGGGCCAGCGGGTCACGCATATGGGGCCGGTGGGGGCAGGGCAGGTGACCAAGGCCTGCAATCAGATGATCGTTGCCTGCAACGCCTTGGTGATTGCCGAAGTAGTGGCGCTCGCCGAGCAGTCCGGTGTTGATGCCAGCCTGATCGCCGAGGCGCTGGCCGGTGGTTTTGCCGATTCCAGGCCCTTGCAGATACTGGCGCCACAAATGGCGCAGAGCTGCTTCGAACCGGTCAAATGGCACGTGCGAACCTTGCTCAAGGATCTGGACACGGCAGTGAAGTTCTCGCGCGAACAGGGCTCGGCAACGCCGCTCAGCGGCCTGGCCGCACAGCTGATGCGCTTGCACGGTAGTCAGGGTTTTCTGCAAAAAGATCCGGCGACACTGATTGATCTGTACCGGCGTAAGGATTGAAGCTGGCCAGCGCCGGCTCGTCTCGCTGGTTGAGCTGATTGAGGATGGCGCGCAGTTCACCCAGGGGCACAGGGCGGCTGAGCAGGTAGCCCTGAACGAAATCGCAACTCTGCTGGGCGAGGAACTGATACTGCTCCATGGTTTCCACGCCTTCGCTGATCACGTGCAGGTGCAGGGTGTGGGCCATGACGATGATCGCCTGGACAATCTCCATGTCCTGCCGGCAGCGTGGCACATCCTGAATGAAGGAACGATCGATCTTCAGGGTGTCCAGGGGCAGACGCTTGAGGTAGGCCAATGACGAGTAGCCTGTGCCGAAGTCATCGATCGACAGCGAGACGCCCAGGGCGCGGATCTCCTTGAGCAGGGCGATGGTGCTGTGAATGTTGCCCATCAGCGCATTTTCGGTGACTTCAAGTTCAAGCTGGCGAGCTGAAAGCCCGGCCTGCTGCAGTGCGTCTTCGACTTCCCGGGCCAGCTCTTCGCGGCCCAGGGTCAATGCCGAACAATTGACCGTGACCTTCAGCCCGCTGTAACCGTGACGGTTAAGCTGAGCCAGATCCGCACAGGCATGGCGCAGTACCCAGAGGTCTAGATCAGTGATCAGGCCGTTGGCTTCGGCGATGCCGATGAAACGTTCCGGGCTGAGCAAACCGTGCTGCGGGTGTTGCCAGCGGACCAAGGCTTCCAGTTTGGCCACCTGGCCGGTATGCAGGTCGAAAATCGGCTGGTAATGAATGCGCAATCCGCGCTCTTCAAGCAAGGCAATGCGCAGCTCTTCTTCCAGTTGCAGTTCCAGGGTGGCGCGGGTCTTGAGGCTGCTGTTGAAGAAATTCAGGCTGTTGCGCCCGCAGCCCTTGGACTGATAAAGCGCCAGGTCCGCATTCTTGAGCAGTTCGTCACAGGTACGGCCGTCGTCGGGGAAAATGCTGATGCCAATACTGGTGGTCATGACCATGCGCCGTCCGGCCAGGTCGATCGGCTCTTTCATCTTCTGCATGATGCGCTGGGCGAGGTGGCGGGCTTCTTCACGGCTGTTCAAGGCGATCAGAATGCAGAACTCGTCACCGCCGAAGCGGGCGACGACGTCCTGACTGCGGGTCGCCGCCTTGATGTAGCCGGCAATGACCTTGAGCAATTCATCGCCAGCATCATGACCGAGGCTGTCGTTGATGCGTTTGAAGTGATCGATGTCGAGGAACATCACCGCCAGCATGCCTTCATTGACGGTCTGTTCGACCAGGCGCTCGGCAAACACCTGATTGAAGCCGCGCCGGTTGATGAGGTTGGTCAACGCGTCGTAATGAGCAGCCTGCTGCAGCGACACCCGCGCCTGGTCCAGCTGGCTGAGCAGGACATTGACCCGGCGCAGGTCGTGCTCCTTGCTTTGCAGCTTCTGATCGGAAAGCGCCGCACTGATACTGCTGGCGCTGATCAGCAGGGTGATGAAGGCGATGGTCAGGCTGAGTTGCAAATTGTTGTCAGCGCTTGGCAGGGTCACGGTCGAGTCGCTGGGGATGATCAGGGTCATGCCCCACATGCCGGTGAAGTGCGTGGCGAAGATGCCCCCGGCCATCAACAGGCTGGCACCGTATTTGAGCAACTGGTGAAGCGTGCCGCTGCCATAGCGAAAGTAGCGGGCCAGCAACAGGGCCAGCAGGCTGGTGAAGATGGCAATGGCAACCGAGGCGGCCAACATGTCCGGGCGATAGAACTGTTGGGCGTTGGAGCGCATGGCGGCCATGCCAATGTAGTGCATTGCGGCGATGCCCAGGCCGATGCAGGTGCCAGCCTGGAGGAAATGGCGGGCGCGCAGGTCACGGCGGCCGAGGGTGTTCATCGCCAGCCAGCCGGCGAACAGCATGACGATCAGAGAGAGACCCGTCAGGGGGAAGTCGTAGTGGACCTCAATGGGCGCCTGGAACGCCAGCATGCTGATGAAGTGCAGGGCCCAGACCCCTCCCGCCAGGCAACAGGCACCGAGCAGGCGCCATTGGCGCTGGGCAGCGGGTTGCTCCACATGGTTCAGGCGTTCAGCCATGCTCAGGGTAGCGAAGCTGCCAGCGCCGGCGACCAGGAAGGCAAGTACCACCAGGTACGGGTTGTACCTGCACTCGAGAATGATCTGTCCGGTTGCCGGAAGACCGGCGAGCATCTGTAGCCCCAGCCACTCCATAGCCTGCCTCTTTGTCGAGTTTGCACTCGTCCCCGCAAAGCCTGTCTGGAGACCGTTCTGCAGGAGTATAGAAAGAGAGCATTAACCCATCCTGATTAATGGCACTTTGACCTCTACGATTTGGTCATTGCGTCAATAGCGGAAGGTTCTAACCAATCGCGGGTCAGTCGTACTCCTGCAGGAAGGAGCACAACTGACCCGCGAAGGGAGGGCAGGGAAGGGTTAGCCGGCGACCAACACTCGAATCGCTTCCAGGCGCAGCGCCGCTTTTTCCAGCATCGCCAGGCCTTGTTCACGCTGCTTGCGCACCGCCTCGATCTCGCTGTCGCGCACGCTCGGGTTAACCGCTTGCAACGCGGTCAGGCGTGCCAGCTCTTCGTCGGTTTCTGCCGCCAGGCGACGCTGGGCTTCGGCAACGCGTTCGGCATGGCGCGGCATGATCTTGGCTTCACCGCTGTTGATCCGTGGCGTCAGCACATCGCGCTGGGCCTGGATAAACTTGTTGGCACTGGCCTTTGGCACGCTTTCGAGCTGGTCATTGAGGGTCTCGAAAGACACTCGCGAGGCCAGGTCGTTGCCATTGGTGTCGAGCAGGCAGCGCAGTGCCGCCGGTGGCAGGTAGCGGCCCAGTTGCAGGGCGCGCGGCGCGACCACTTCGCTGACGTACAGCAGTTCGAGCAGGACGGTACCTGGCTTGAGTGCCTTGTTCTTGATCAGTGCCACCGCGGTGTTGCCCATCGAGCCGGACAGCACCAGGTCCATGCCACCCTGGACCATCGGGTGCTCCCAGGTAATGAACTGCATGTCTTCGCGAGACAGCGCCTGGTTGCGGTCGTAGGTGATGGTGACCCCTTCGTCGTCGCCCAGCGGGAAGCTGGCGTCGAGCATTTTTTCGCTTGGCTTGAGGATCAGGGCGTTTTCCGAATGGTCTTCGCTGTCGATGCCGAACGCGTCGAACAAGGTTTCCATGTAGATCGGCAGGGCGAACTGATCGTCTTGCTCAAGAATCGCCTCGACCAGTGCCTGACCTTCGCCAGCGCCACCGGAGTTGAGCTCCAGCAGGCGGTCACGACCACTATGCAGCTCGGCTTCCAGGCGCTCGCGCTCGGCGCGGGCCTCGTCGACCAGGGCTTGCCACTCATCGTCGTCACCGCTTTCGAGCAGCGGCAGCAGGCGCGGGCCGAACTGATGTTGCAGGGCGTTGCCGGTCGGGCAGGTGGCCAGGAAAGCGTTCAGCGCCTGGTTGTACCATTGGAACAGACGCTCTTGCGGGCTGTCCTGCAGATACGGTACATGCAGTTCGATGGTGTGCTTCTGACCGATACGGTCGAGACGACCGATACGCTGCTCGAGCAGGTCAGGGTGGGCTGGCAGGTCGAACAGCACCAGATGATGGGCGAACTGGAAGTTGCGGCCTTCGCTGCCGATCTCCGAACAGATCAGCACCTGGGCGCCGAACTCTTCGTCAGCGAAGTAGGCTGCGGCACGGTCACGTTCGAGGATGCTCATGCCCTCATGGAAAACCGTGGCCGGAATGCCGGAGCGTACGCGCAGGGCGTCTTCCAGATCCATGGCAGTTTCGGCGTGGGCGCAGATCACCAGGACTTTGACCCGCTTGAGCATCTTCAGGGTATCGATCAGCCAGTCGACCCGTGGATCGAAGCGCCACCAGCGCTCTTCTTCATCGGTGTCACCCTGGGACTGGAAAGCCACCTCGGGGTACAGCTCGGCATGTTCACCGAGCGGCAGCTCCATGTACTGATCGGGGTTTGGCAGGGCATAAGGGTGCAGATTGCGCTCAGGGAAGCCCTGGACGGCAGCGCGGGTGTTACGGAACAGTACCCGGCCGGTACCGTGGCGATCGAGCAGTTCGCGAATCAGTCGTGCACTGGCCTGGCTGTCGCCGTCGTTGACTGCGGCCAGCAGGGCCTCGCCCTCGGCACCGAGGAAACCTTCAATGGTGGCGTGGGCTTTGGCCGACAGGCGACCTTCATCCAGCAGTTCCTGAACGGCTTCGGCCACCGGGCGATAGTGCTCGCTCTCGGCGCGGAAGGCGGCCAGGTCATGGAAACGGTTCGGATCGAGCAGGCGCAGGCGCGCGAAGTGGCTGTCCTGTCCCAGTTGCTCAGGGGTCGCGGTCAGCAGCAGGACGCCAGGAATGACCCCGGCCAGTTGCTCGACCAGACCATATTCAGGACTGACTTGCTCTTCATGCCAGACCAGGTGGTGCGCTTCGTCGACCACCAGCAGGTCCCAGCCGGCGGCGAACAGTGCGTCCTGGGCCTTTTCGTCTTCGGTCAGCCATTCCAGGGCGACCAGCGCCAACTGGGCATCTTCGAACGGGTTGCTGGCATCGCTTTCGATAAAACGTTCGGCGTCGAACAGCGCTACCTGCAGGTTGAAGCGGCGGCGCATTTCCACCAGCCACTGGTGCTGCAGGTTTTCCGGAACCAGGATCAGCACACGGCTGGCACGGCCCGAGAGCAACTGGCGGTGAATCACCAGGCCCGCTTCGATGGTCTTGCCCAGGCCTACTTCGTCGGCCAGCAATACCCGCGGGGCGATACGATCAGCGACTTCACGGGCAATATGCAGCTGGTGGGCGATGGGTTGCGCACGGGTGCCACCCAGGCCCCACAGCGAGGACTGCAACTGGCGGCTGGTGTGTTCCAGGGTGTTGTAGCGCAGCGAGAACCACGACAACGGATCGATCTGTCCGGCGAACAGACGGTCGCTGGCCAGGCGGAACTGGATGAAGTTCGACAGTTGGGTTTCTGGCAGGGTACAGGCCTGGTTTTGCCCATCAAGACCGTGATAGACCAGCAGGCCGTCGACATCATCGACCTCGCGAACGGTCAGCTTCCAGCCTTCGAAGTGGGTGATCTGGTCGCCGGGCGAGAAGCGCACCCGGGTCAGGGGCGCATTGCGCAGGGAGTACTGGCGGGTTTCGCCAGTGGCCGGGTAGAGCACGGTCAACAAGCGGCCGTCCTGTGCCAGAACGGTCCCCAGACCTAGCTCGGCTTCGCTGTCGCTGATCCAGCGTTGCCCCGGTTGATACTGCTGCGCCATACTGCCTGACTCCCGCTTTGAAAAGCCGACTATCTTAACGGATAGGACTGTGCAGACCAAAGAGTCTAGCAATTTCAGCGACAAAAACTGCGGTGGCTATACTTCGAACCAATGACAGCTGCGAAGAACCACAGCTATTCCTGGTTCGCGGCTCAAGGCCACTGCTGGCCAGCCGACATAGTGGCGACAGGAGATCCCCCATGCTGCCGCCCATTATTCCCCTCAGTGCCGCCCCCGTGACTTCGCAACTGGACCCGGTCAAGCCGACCCCGGACATCAAGCCGGTGGTGCCTGCACAGCCAACCTCCAGTGAGGGGGCCATTGACCTGAAACATCGCGACCCGGAAAAGTCCGCGTTGCTGTTGCGCGAAGAACAGCGACGCCAGCATGGCCGCCGCCAGTCGGGCAAGGATGATGAGTTCTATCAGCCGCTGCCGGGCGATGAAGTCAATGCCGACAATACTGTGCCGGTAGCGCCACTGATGGGCGAACAGCCGCGCCAGGGGCTGTTGGTGGATATTGAAGTGTGAAGATCGGCGCGCTTACTGGTCAGCGCGGGCAACTGCCTTCATTATTGTCGGACCGCAGTCCGCTTCCGAGCCGAACCATGAGCCAAGATGACAACCTGATCGACCTCGGCGCCGAGCGTGCCCGGCGAGTCCACGACCTCAACGACAAGCGCCTGAATGAAGTGCGCCAGGCTTTTGAGCAGGCCATGCCATTGGGTAAAGCCAAGAAGAAACCCAAGGGCAAACCCAAGAAGCGTTGAAAACTTGATGCAGGTCAAACCTGCACCCGCCTCGCGCGCCCGGTTCCGGGCGCCATTGACCTCGGTCAATTTCCTTTCGTCCTCCATTGGTTACCTTGAGCCCATCAGACAGGTGCAGGCAAATGGAGGCCGACATGTTCTTCGATAATGTGGTTATCGCTGGAGTCATTACAGTCGGCCTGATGCTGCTGTTCTTTGTCGGATTCGGAATTTTCATCTGGAAGGACTCGAACAAGCGCAAACAGCGCTGATTCTTCCGGTACACGAGCACGCAAGGCATTTAGGGCGACTTCGGTCGCCCATTTTTTTGTCCGCAAGAAACCTTTCAGCTGTACTGGACTTTTATTAGTTAGCTAGCTAATAATCTGCGCCAGCTTCTTTCATCACCATCCTGTCTATCTTTACAACACAGTCAGCCAAGGTTCGACCCGTGCCCATCACTTTGCAGGCCCTGTTGGCGCCGAACAAACTCGCCGTGCAATTTGCCATCAAGACCTTGCTTGGTGGTGGCCTGGCCTTGTGGCTTGCGCTGCGCTGGGGGTTGGAGCAACCGGCCTGGGCGCTGATGACCGCTTTCATCGTTGCCCAGCCGTTGTCGGGCATGGTTTTGCAAAAGGGCCTGGCGCGTTTGTTCGGGACCTTGGTCGGTACCGTGATGTCGGTGCTGTTCATTGGCATGTTCGCCCAGACGCCCTGGCTGTTTCTTCTGGCTTTGGCGCTGTGGCTGGCCCTGTGTACCGCCTGTTCGACAATGCTGCGTAGCGCCTGGGCCTATTCGTTTGTACTGGCCGGTTACACCGTCGCGATTATCGCCTTGCCCGCGATCAATCATCCGCTCGCCGTATTCGACCAGGCCGTGGCGCGCTGTACCGAAATCTGTCTGGGGATTGTTTGTGCCACGGTGACCAGCGCCTTGCTCTGGCCCATGCGCGTCGAGCAACAGCTCAGTGGCCAGGCGCGTCAGGCCTGGATCAGTGGTTTGCAGGCGGCCAGCGCGACCCTGACCGGCGAAGCGCAGGCGCGACAGGGATTGCTGGAAATTCTCGGGCGTATCGTCGCTGTCGACGCACAGCGTGAACATGCCTGGTTTGAAGGTCGCCTGGGCCGAGAGCGTGCCAGGGCTATCCGCGGCTTGAGTCAGAAGCTGCTGATTCTCCTGCGCATCGCCCGTTCAGTACGGCGTCAATGGCAACAACTGGACGAGGCCCAGACGCAGCGTCTGCAACCCTGGCTCGACGATGTCCATGATGCCCTGGCCACGCCCGAGCAAGCAGCCCTGTTACTCCTGCGTCAACGGCTCTGGAATGCGGCTCACGATGACAGCATCAGTTCGGCTGAACATTATTGCCTGGCGCGGCTGACCTTGCTGCTGGACAACGCCATGGCTACCACCTTGGCCCTGCGCGCGGTCGAGGAGGGCAAGGCACCGGAGAACATTCCGGATAGCCTCGCCGCGCACCGTGACCTGCCGCTTGCGCTGTTGTTCGGTTCGCGCAGTGCCCTGGCGTTTCTGGCCATGGCCAGTTTCTGGCTGGCCACCGGCTGGACCGCGGCGCCTGGCGGGATGGTACTGACGTGTGTGGTCTGCAGCCTTTTTGCCAGTCGTGAAAACGGTGCACAGATCGGCATGAGTTTCTTGCGCGGAATATTGCTGGCCATTCCTGTGGCTTTTGTCGTCGGGCAGATCCTGCTGCCTCAGTGGAGCGGATTTCCCATGTTGTGCCTCGCTATGGGGGTGCCGTTGTTCTTTGGTGCACTGGGCATGGCCAATCCGCGTATCGGCGCCACGGCGACGTCCTATTGCCTGCATTTCGTCGTACTGGTGGCACCGCTCAACACCATGACCTTTGGCGTCGCAACCTTTCTCAACAGCGCTCAGGCCATGCTGATTGGTGTGGCTGCGGCAGTGCTGGCGTTCAAACTGCTGGTGTTGCGCAATCCGGCCTGGCACGGTCGGCGTCTGCGCGCTGCGACCCAGAGCGACTTGGTGCGGTTGACCCGCCGCGACCTGCGGGGCGCCGAAACCTGGTTTGGTGGCCGCATGGCTGACCGCTTGTTGCAACTGGCACGGCATTACGCGGCCTTGACCGAGCAGCAACGCAGTCGCTGGGATGATGGCGTGCACGGCCTGGATATCGGCGATGAGCTGTTGCACCTGCGCCACTGCCTGGCTGTCGCCCAGGCGCCGCTGGCAGCCGCCGAACGCGAGTATTTGCAACAACTGGAGTCGGTGTTGGCACGCGGCCCTGCGCCAGGTAGAGGCAATCGCCTGGACGCCGCCAGCGAAACATTCATCGACGCCTTGCAACGCCAGCCCCCCAGCGATCCCCTGCGCCTGGCGGTGGGGGCGGTATTGCAGTTGCAGCGCAGCTGGGGCAAGTGGTGCCGTCGACAGGAGGAAATTCATGGGTTTGCGTGAGTGGGCGCTGGGCGGTGTGTTGCTCAGCCCGTTTTTGATCTATGTCGTGCTGGCCCTGCTGCTCACCGCTGGCGTGCGCTTGCTGCTGCGCCTGACGCCGCTGGGGCGCTGGATCTGGCACGAGGCGCTGTTTGATTGTGCGCTGTTCATTTGTGTATTGACCCTGGTAACCCTCGGGCTGGGGCCTTTGTAAGGAGCGTGATCATGCGTGCATTGGTACGTATCGCTGTAACCCTGTGCCTGGTGGCAGTGGCCATTTTTGCCGGCTGGAAGCTCTGGCAGTACTACATGCTCACGCCCTGGACCCGCGATGCGAAAATCCGCGCCGATGTAGTGATCATCGCCCCGGACGTTTCAGGCTGGGTACGGGAACTCAAGGTGCATGACAACCAGCAGGTCAAGGCTGGCGAACTGCTGATGTCGATCGATCGCGATCGTTTCGAAGCGGCTCTGGACAAAGCCAATGCGGTGGCCGAAACCCGCCAGCAGCAATTGCGCCTGCGCGAGCATGAAGCGTCCCGGCGCGCAGCACTCGGTCCGCAGGCCATCAGTGCCGAACTGCGTGAGAACGCCCAGATCAATGCGGCGGTGGCCCGTGGCGAATTGCACCAGGCCCAGGCCGATGTCAAAGCGGCGGCCATCAACCTGGCCCGCAGCCAGGTCAAGGCGCCGCGCAACGGTCATATCACCAACCTGCGCCTGGCCGAGGGCAACTACGTCAATGCTGGGCAGCCGGTGATGGCGCTGATCGATGACTCGACCTTCTATGTCCAGGCTTATTTCGAAGAGACCAAATTACCGCGTATTCGTGTTGGCGACCCGGTCAAGGTCTGGCTGATGAGTGCCGGCGAGCCCATGCAGGGGCACGTTGAAAGCATCAGCCGCGGGATTACCGACCGTAATGCCAACCCCGATAGCCAGTTGCTCGCCGAAGTCGAGCCGACCTTCAACTGGGTGCGCCTGGCCCAGCGCATTCCGGTGCGGATCAAACTGGACCAGGTGCCTGAAGGCGTGACCCTGAGCGCTGGCATGACGGCCAGCGTGCAGGTGCGCGAAGATCAGCTGCAGCGCTGATCAGGGTTGCTGGCGAGTGGCAGCCAGAACGATTTCGCGAATGCACACATGTTGCGGTTGCTGGTAGGCATAGGCGATGGCTGCCGCAACATCCTCGGCGCTGAGTACCTGGCCACCCATGTCGGTTTTCCAGGCCTGGTAGCCTTCCTTGATCCCGGCGTCGGTGGTATGGCCAAGCAGCTCGGTTTCTACCGCGCCCGGGGCAATGGTCACCACACGCACGTTGTGGGCAGCGACCTCTTCGCGCAGGTTCTCGGAAATGCCATGCACGGCGAACTTGGTGCCCACGTATGCGACATGGTTGGGAAAGGTCTTGCGTCCGGCCACGGAGCTTACATTGATGATCGTGCCCTGGCGGCGCTCGATCATACCGCCCACCAGCGCATGGATACCGTTGAGCAGCCCTTTGACGTTAACGTCGAGCATCTGCTCCCACTGGCCGGGGGCCTGTTCGTGCATCAGCCCCAACAACATCACCCCGGCATTGTTGATCAGCGCATCGGCCGGGCCGTACAGCGCTTCGGCTTCTTTCACCGCAGCAACAAAGGCCTCGCGGTCGCTGACATCCACTGCACGGCACAGGCAATCAGGCAGCGCCAGTGCCTGCATTCGCTCCAGACGCCGGGCCAGCAGCAACAGCGGGTGACCTGCTTGCGAGAACAGGCGCGCGGTGGCTTCGCCAATACCCGAGCTGGCGCCGGTGATGATGATCAGTGGTTTGCGCATGACATTCTCCAAGGCATACTCGATTTGAATGGCTCAAGTGTATTGACTTGAGTTCCGGCTGAAAAACGGCTTATTTCTCTGGCTGGCATCGGAATTACCTATGGATATACGCCATCTGAAGGCGTTTCTCGCTGTATTCGAAGAGCGCAACATCACCTTGGCGGCGCAACGTTTGTGCGTGGCTCAGCCGACGTTATCGGTGACCATTCGCCAGCTTGAAGAAGAGCTGGGCGTGGCGTTGTTCCTGCGTCAGGCGCGAGGTGTCGAGGTCAGCGAGCAGGCCCGGCAACTGTACCCGCAGGCGCAGCGCATGGTTGCAGAGGCGCAGGCCCTGAGCCGGCGCTTTCGCGAAGGGCAGGATCGGCTGCCGCTGCAACTGGGGGTGGAAGCGGACATCGCCTCCAGTCAGGTCGAGGCTTTTGTCCGCCTGGCGAGCCAAGCCGTCCCAGCAGTGCAACTGACCTTGCTCGACGGTTGTGTCGGCGATGCCCGGCTCGGAGTCGAAGCCCTGTGCTGTGAAGACGAATTGTTCCTGTCGCTGTGGGAGGAACCTTTCGTCCTGGCCATGGCCAGTGGCAGCAACCAGGCCGGGCAGTGGATCACCTGCCCACAGCATGTTTCCCATCAACGCCTGCTCGGTTTCTACGGCAATGGCGAACAAGTCGGGCATGCCGGGTCCTTGCAGCAAGCGGTGCCAATGGTTGCTGCGGGGTTGGGCGCGGCGTTGTTGCCGCAGTCGTTGGTCGAACGCCATCCCGGGCTGCAGTGGCGTCCCTGGCAAGACTCGGCGCTGACCCGCCGGGTGGGCTTGTGCTTTGCTGTCCAGGCCCTGGAGCTGCCGGTCCTCAAACAGTTGCATCACGCCCTCGGCGGTGCGCAAGACACTTAAAGGAACATGCCGCCTGATACTTCCAGGCGCTGTCCATTGATCCAGCCTCCGCCATCGCCCAGCAACAGGGCGACTGCCGCGCCGATATCATCGGGCAAGCCAACCCGACCGAGGGCGGTATTGCTGGCGATGAAGTCGTTGACGTCGGCGTTGTCGCGTACCACGCCGCCGCCAAAGTCGGTCTCGATGGCGCCCGGGGCAAGAATGTTGACGCGAATGCCGCGCGCCCCGAGTTCCTTGGCCTGATAGCGGGTCAGGACTTCCATCGCCCCCTTCATCGCGGCATAGGCCGCATAACCGGGGAGGGCGAAGCGGGTCAGACCGGTGGAGATGTTAACGATCCGGCCGTTGTCGGCAATCAACGGCAACAAACGCTGAGTCAGGAAAAACGGGCCCTTGAGCTGGATATTGCACAGCTGGTCGAACTGCGCCTCAGTGGTTTCGCTGAACGGTGCATTGATGCCAATACCGGCGTTGTTCACCAGAAAGTCCAGCTGCTCGCGGCCAAACACCGACCTGAGGGTCTGCTGGAGCTGTTCAGCGAAGCTTGCGAAGCTGCCACTGTCACTGACATCCAGTTGCAGCATGGCGGCACGCGCGCCTTGTTGTTGCAGGCTTTGCACCAGCGTCTGGGCTTCCTGTGCCTTGCTGTTGTAAGTGCCGATGATGTCGATGCCCTGAGCTGCCAGATGCACTGCGGTGTTTTTACCCAGGCCGCGGCTGGCGCCGGTGATCAATGCGATTTTCCGATTCATGTGCTGTACCTCGGGGGAGACGGGGAAGTCGAGGAAAGTCTATTGGTCGGCTAACTGCTGATAAATCCACGGATATCGGAAATACTGGTCGGTACTAGCGAACAATCGAGCCTGCCACCATGAACAAGCTGGAATTGTTGCGGACCTTTGTCCGGGTCAGTGAGCTGTCGAGTTTTACCCTGGCCGGGGAGAGTCTGGGATTGCCGCGATCAACGGTCTCCGAACAGGTTCGGGCCTTGGAGAGTCTGCTCGGTACACGCTTGCTCAACCGCACCACCCGGCGCGTCCAGGCAACCCAGGACGGCTTGCACCTGTACGAGCGTAGCAAAGACCTGCTGTCGCGCATGGATGAGATCGAAGGGCTGTTTCACAGTGAAAAGGCCGCGCTCACGGGGCGCTTGCGGATCGATCTGCCGACCTTGATGGCGCGGCGTATCATCCTGCCCAACCTGGCGCAGTTCATTGATTGTCATCCGGGAATCGAGCTGGAGATCAGTTGCACGGACCGGCAGGTCGACCTGTTGCGCGAGGGCTTCGATTGTGTGCTGCGCATCGGCACCTTGAGTGACCTCGACCTGATTGCCCGCCCCCTGGGCTGCCTGGCTCAGATCAACTGCGCCAGCCCGCGTTATTTGCAGCGTTACGGCACCCCCGGGAGCCTGGCCGATCTGCATCACCATCAGTTGATCCACTATGTGAGGAACCTGGGTAGCCGCAGCCCGGGTTTCGAGTACCTGCACGCCGGTACCTTGCAGGTTCAGCCCATGGCCGGGAACGTCACCGTCAACAGCACTGAGGCCTATGAAAGCGCCTGTGTTGCCGGGCTTGGCCTGATTCAGGCACCCGCGGCAGGACTGCAAGGGTATCTGCAACGTGGGGAGCTGGTGTCAGTGCTGGCGGATTTCGTTCCGCCGCCGATGCCGGTGTCGTTGCTCTATGCCCGGCAACAGCATGTGCCGCCACGGCTGCGGGCCTTCATGGATTGGCTGGCAGGGTTGCTTGAGCCGCGTCTGGATCCAGTGGCAAGCGGAAACTGAACAAGGTTCCGGCCTCCTGGCTTGAGATAACTTCCAGACGCCCGCCATGGGCCAGGGCAATCTGGTTGGCGATGTACAGACCCAGACCCAAGCCGGATTGCACGGCGTCGTTGAGGGGATGGGAAAAAGGTTGGAATAGCTGCGCCAGGACCTGCGGAGCAATCGGTTCACCGAAGTTATGCACCCCGAGCACGAACGCGCCTTCCCGAATCTGCGCGCTGACGTCCACGGGTTGGTCTTGAGCGCCATGGGTCAGCGCATTGGCGATCAGGTTGGAGAGCAATTGGGTGACCCGCTCGCGATCGCAACTGATACCACTCAAGTCACCGATGTGCAGATTGATCTGCCGTTGTGGATGGACACGTTGCAGTTCCGAGGCGACATGTTCGAGGGCGTTGCCCAGGTCCGGGCAAGGCTGGATGTTGACGGCGATGCCATTGCCCAGACGCCCGCGGGCAAAATCGAGGATATCGCGCACCAGCTGTGTCGCACGCCGGCCACAGGTAAGGATGTGCAGGGCAATCGTGCGGCTTTTTTCTTCCTGCAGGCGCTGGCTCAAGAGCTCCGCCCCGGCCGTGATGGCAAACAGCGGATTGCGCAGGTCATGGCCGAGCACGGCAATGAATTGTTCACGCAGCTCGGCCATGGCCCGTTCCTTTTGCAGGGCCTCTTCGGTTTTCTGCGCGTTTTCCTCGCTCTCGATCTGGATCGACAGCAGACGCGCGAAGGATTCCATCATTGGCTGGATGGCGCTGCCTTTGAGAGCCGCGGGTCGCGGATCAAGGGCGCAGATGGTGCCGAAGAAGCTTCCGTCGGTACGAAACACCGGTACCGAGATATAGCTTTCGAACTTGTAGATGCGCGGGGTGTGGTGGTTGCAGTAAAGCGCGTCCTCGCTGGCCTTGTCGATCACGATGGTCTGGTGACTGCCGCGAATTTCGTGGCACAGCGTAGTGGTCAGGTCCAGCTCGCCACCCGCCTTCAGGCCAAAACCCAGGGTGTCGAGCACGGCGCAGGCGGTCCAGCTGTTTTCGCTGACCCGGGCCACGGCGGCAAAGCGCATACCGGTGGATTCACAGATCACCTGCAAAATGGCCGGCACGGCGTTGATCCGGCCTATCGTGGCGATATCGGCGGTAATGGTGTTGCTCATGAACCATCCACGGTATCTGGTGAATTGAACAATACGTGTGGATCAAGTCTAGCGAGCAAGTCTGCGGCGGGTGAAAAATCCGTACCCTGCAGCCCGGTTTTTCCATTAACCTTGAGCTTCGAGTCGCTCCGCCAGAGAGTGACCAACATTGCCCCGCGTGCCAATCCCTTTCGTCCTGCATTCCCTTGGATGCTTCAGTGAGGTTTGACATGCACATCACATCACAGGATATCTGTGCCGCCGCCGATCAGCTCAAGGGCTTTGTCGGCTTTCACCGCAAGCTGGGCAAGCACATCGTGCGCTTTAGCGAAGACTCCTTCGGCATGGACGTTGCCGATGACAGCATCACCCCCAGCAACGAATTTGTCTGGCAGGAAGGCGAGGGCGAAGTCATGACCTTGAGTCGGGCGCTGATCGAAATCCTCCTGGCGCAAAATGTCGACGAACGACTCAATGTCAGCGAGCCGTTGCGGGTTTACCTGCGTCGTAGCGACCTGCCGGAGATTGCCGCGCAGCGGCGCTTGCGCGCGTAAACCACGGCTATCGCTGCCCGGCGCTGTTGCTGTCGGGATTGCGTAACAGCTGTTCGAAGGCGTGTTTGTCGATCGGCTTGCTCAGGTAGTAGCCCTGGACTTCGTGGCATTTTTCCTTGCTCAGGGCCTTGAGCTGCTGCTCGGTTTCCACCCCTTCGGCGGTAACGGTCAGGCCCATGGCCTTGCCCAGGTTGATAATCGCCTGGACCACGGCGCGGTCATTGCCGTCACTGCTCAAGCCGGCAATGAAGCGTTTGTCGATCTTGATGCTGTCGAAGGGGTAGGTGCGCAAGTAACCCAGTGACGAATAGCCGGTACCGAAGTCATCCATGTTCAGACGCACGCCCAGTTCCTTGAGGGCGGTCATGGTGCCCAGCGCGCCTTCGATATCATTGAGCATCACGTTCTCGGTTATCTCCAGCTCCAGACGCTGTGCCGGGAAACCGGTGTCGACGAGGATCTTGTAAACATCGCTGACGACATCGCTACGGGAGAACTGTGCTGGTGACAGGTTGACCGAGACCAGCAGGTCTTGCGGCCAGCTGCGTGCGGTTTCGCAGGCTTCGCGCAGCACCCAGCGGCCCAGGGGCACGATCAGGTCGGTCTGTTCGGCCAACGGGATGAAGGTGTCCGGGCCGAGCAGGCCCTCGACCGGATGCTGCCAGCGCACCAGGGCTTCGACCGAAACGATCTGCAGGGTCTCAAGGCGGTAGCGGGGTTGATAGTGGAGAACGAACTCGTTGTTCTTCAGCGCCTTGCGCAAGTCGTTTTCCAGCTGGCGGCGGTACTGGATCTGCGCGTTCATCTCGGGTGAAAAGTAGCGCCAGGTGTTCTTGCCATCAGCCTTGGCCTGGTACAGGGCGATATCCGCGCAGCGGATCAACTCGCCGGCATCGAAGCCCTGCAGGCGGGTCTGGGCAACACCCAGGCTGGCGCCGATGTGCAGGATCTGCTCCTCGAAGTGGATTGGCTGGTGCAGGTTGTCGATCAATCGGGCACAGAAACGGTCGATTTCATTGCGGCTGTCCATGCCATTCATTACCAGGACAAATTCATCACCGCCCAGGCGTGCCACCAGGTCACCGTCGCGGGTCGATTCACGCAGGCGGGTGGCGACTTCCAGCAGAACAGCATCCCCCGCGGCATGGCCGAGGGAGTCGTTGATGGGTTTGAAACTGTCCAGATCGAGCAGCAACAAGGTCAGGGGGACGGCGTCCTGGCCTTTGAGCAGCGCTTGTTCGAGAAAGCGCGAAAGCTTGTTGCGGTTGGCCAGCCCGGTCAGGGCATCGTGCATCGACAGGTGCTGGATGCGGGCGTGGGCCGCGACTTCATCGGTGATGTCGCTGGCAGTGCCACGAAAGCCGGCCAGCTTGCCGCCGATCATGATCGAGCGCGCCGACACCCGGCAAAACCGCAGCTGATTGTTCTGGTCACGATAGCCACAACGCAAGTTGGCCATTTGCCCGGGGTCGGAATCGGTCTGGTTGTCGAGCCAGAGGGTCAGGGGCGTGGTGTCGCAGCTGAGCAGTTGGTTGATCGGCTGGCCCAGCCAGTCTTCGGTGTTGAAACCGGTGACGGCAACAAAGCGCTGGGACAGGTAGCTCAAGCGATGTTGGCGGTCGGTTTCCCAGATCCAGTCAGAGGCAGCCTCGGCCACGGCACGAAAGCGCTGTTCGCTGGCCTCCAGGGCCAGGTTGCTGGCCTGCAGGCGTTGCAGGGTAGCGTCGATTTCCCGTGAGCTGCGCAAGGCGTAGCGGAAGAAGTAGACCATCAACAGGCCCAGCACCAGCATGGCGCCCAGCAGCGGTGGTAATACCGCCCAGAGCAACGTGTCGCCCGGGCGTGGGGTAAGCCACTCCAGGCGGTAACCGGTATCGCCCAGAGGCAGGCTGGAGGCGTCGGCTGCCAGTGCGCCGGCCTTCTCGATGCGCATGCCGCTCAAGCCCGCACCTGCGCTCAGGTGCGCCAGTTTTTCCGGGGTCAACTGATCGACGAAGATCATCACCGAGGTGGTTCGCGGATCAATGCCCAGTTCTTCATCGTCGGGCCGGATGGCGGCGGCCACCAGCACCGCCGGCCAGCCATTGAACAGAATGTGCCGGGTGGTCTGCTGGCGCTCGGCAGCAACGTCCCGGGCCTGGGCAATGATCGGTTCAAGGGGATCATCTATATATGTGCTGGCTGGGGTGTTGCTGAGCTGACCTTTGAACAAGGTGTATTTGGTGGTGTGGTCATCAACCACGAACACCCCTTCAAAGCCGCTGGCGGTGTACAGAGAATCGCCGACGTTCTTTTCTTCATAGGCCCACTTCAGGTCCGCAGTGCCATTGAGGTGCTCATAGGCGGCATCCCACACGGCATAGCTGGAGAGAAATTGGCGGGCGGCTTCGAGCCGCTGTTCCAGTGCTTTGTGGGCGTAGAAGCTGCTTTTCTCGCGCTCGTCAGTGTTGAGGGAGGAGGCGATGTTGAACAGGGCCCCGAGGGCAATCAGGCAGGCCAGGGCGAACAACGCCGCGATACTGGCAATGAGTTTGCGTGTTTGCAGGCTGGGGGGCGGGCTGGTAGACGAAACCTCGACGATCCTGTCCATGTGCATGCTGATCCTTGGTGAGTTGCGTCCCGTTGGTTGCGCCACGGGGCGAACGTTCAATCAGGATAGGCCAGCTTCAGCGTTGTGAGCTCCAGTTGGGCGAAATTGACCTGGTTGCGCCCGCTTTTCTTGGCTGCATACAAGGCCTTGTCGGCTTCGTTGAGCCAGGCTTCGGCGTCTGCAAGGCCTTCGAGGCAACTGGCGAGGCCGATGCTCAGGCTGATACGCAGATCCGGCAGCTGCGGATTCCGGTAGCTGCCGATGCGCTCGCGCAGCCGCTCCATGGCCAGACTGGCCTGCTCCAGGTTGGTGTTGGGCAGGATCAGGCAGAACTCATCGCCACCATAACGACCGGCCAGATCATCTTCACGCAAGCTGCGTTTGAGCTCGCTGCTGAGCTGGCTCAGCACACAATCGCCAACCACATGGCCGTAGGTGTCGTTGATGCTCTTGAAGTGATCGATGTCGATGATTGCGATTACCGCCTGGCAGCGCTGTTGCTGGCAGATCTGGAACTTGAGCTGCAGCAGGTCTTTCCATGAGCCGTGGTTGAGCAGGCCGGTCAGGCTGTCGGTGCGGCTCAGGGCACTGAGGCGGCGTTTATGTTCAGCGAGTTTCATCGCCAGGGTGTAGCAGACCCAGCCAACCGCCATCGGGTAAAGGGTCAGCATCGGCAGACAGGCGTAGACCTGCAGGGGAGTGGCCTGCAACTGCAAACCGGCGCCGAACAGGGCGATGGATAATCCCGCACCCAGGCCCTGGATCAGTAGTCCCTTGAAGAACAGGCGCTGGCCGCCCGCGGCGAAATTGTTCATTGCCATCATCGCCAGGATGGTCACACTGGGTAGCGGATTGAATTGCACGGCAGCGGTCCAGAATCCGCCCATCAGCGAATCGACCAACAGATTGCGGTACTCGGCGTGATAGGGGACGGTAGCGCGCCGGGCAAACTGGAACGCCAGGTGTGGCCAGATCAGGCCATTGAACAGCAGCAGCCCCCAGACCCACGGCGGCATGTCCAGGGTGGAAATGCCGGCCATGACACTGAGCATGCCGATGCCCAAGCCAATAATGCGCGGCAGGTATATCCTCCTGACAAATGAAAGTCCCTTGCCGCTTCTATTATCCATCATGGTTGCTGGTCTATTCCGGGGCGCCGTTTATCGCATAAAACGTGTGAATATTGTTGAACAATCGCAGGCTATTGAAAAATGGCCTTACAAGCCATTTCACGGTTGATGCAGCCACCTTGGGGTACCATGAAACTTGCCCTTATCCTTGGAGTGCTTCTACTCATGGCCCCTTTGACCCCCAAGGCCGGTGACCCGGCGCCGCGCCAGGATGGGCGATACCACAACCTGCGCCAGCTACCGCAAGACAGCGTGTTGAAAAAGCTGCGCATAGGCTTCAAGTTCCTGTTTCTCGGCAAGCCACCGGGCACCCGTCCGGACGTCGAAATCGCTGTGCAGCCCCTGAGCCGTCAACAATTGATCGAGGCGCCGGATCGCAGCTTGTGGCGTCTGGGGCACTCCACGGTATTGTTGAAACTGCACGAGCGCTTCTTTATTACCGACCCGGTGTTCGCCGAACGCGCCTCGCCGGTGCAATGGGCTGGCCCCCAACGCTTTCACCAGCCTCCGCTCACGCTTGCAGAGCTGCCGCCACTGACCGCGGTGATCCTTTCTCACGACCATTATGATCACCTTGATGAACAGGCGATTCGTCAGCTGGCGGACAAGGCCGAACACTTTCTTGCGCCGATGGGCGTTGGTGACCTGCTGATCGAGTGGGGTGTTCCCGCAGCCAAGGTCCGGCAACTGGACTGGTGGCAGGAAACCCGGGTTGAGGGCATACGCTTCGTTGCCACCCCGGCGCAGCACTTTTCCGGGCGCGGCCTGTTCGACAGCAACAGCACGCTGTGGGCGTCCTGGGTAATCCTGGATGAGAACCTGCGCCTGTTTTTCAGTGGCGACACCGGCTACTTCGACGGCTTCAAGCAGGTTGGCGAGCAGTACGGTCCGTTCGATGTGACCCTGATCGAAACCGGCGCCTACAACCTTGAGTGGCCCAACGTGCACATGCAGCCCGAGCAAAGCCTGCAGGCTCATCTGGATTTGCGCGGGCGCTGGCTGCTGCCGGTGCATAACGGCACCTTCGATTTGTCGGTGCACAGCTGGCATGAGCCCTTTGACCGGATTTTAGCCTTGGCCAATGCGGCACAGGTGCCGCTCAGCACGCCGCAGATGGGCGAGCGGGTAAGCCTGGACCAGCCCCACAGCGGTCCGGCCTGGTGGTTGCCGAAGCCGTCGCGTCAACTGCAAAGCACGGGTGAGCGAGTGATGGCAATGAAAGAGTTGTAAGGCGCGGTTTACTTCTTGGCACGGTCGCGCGCTTTTTCCCTCTCCAGTGCTGGTAGCTGAGGAGGGGGCTTGCCGCTGTCGCTACGCACCTGGGCATGGCTGATCAGGGCGAAGATGAAGCTGCCGCCGATAATGTTGCCGACCAATGTGGGGGCGGCGAAGTCCAGCCAGAACACTTGCCAGCTGACGTCGCCGGCCCAGGCCAGGTAAGAGACCTCGACTGAACCGACGACAATATGGGTAAAGTCCCCCAGCGCCATCAGGTAGGTGATCATCAGGATGATCCAGATCTTGGCGTGTTCCATGGCGGGGATCATCCAGACCATGGTGGCGATCATCCAGCCCGAGATGATGCCTTTGGCGAACATCTGGCTGACATCGTTCTCCATCACCTTGTGGCCGACATCGAGAAAGGCCGCGTCGGTCTTGCTGTCGAAAATCGGCAGGTTGAGCATCCCATAGGACACTAATAGAGTGCCGGCCAGATTGCCGAGCAGAACCACCGACCATAAACGCAGCAGTCGTCCAAGGTTACGCAGCGTTGGTTCGGTCATGACCGGGAGTACGGCAGTCAGGGTGTTTTCGGTGAACAGTTGCTGGCGGGCCAGAATCACCGCGAGAAAGCCGGCGCTATAACCCAGGCTGGCAATGACCTGGCTGCTGTCGCCTTCCGGTAGCCGCGCATAGAACAATCCCATGGCCATCATCGATAGCCCCATGCTCAGCCCGGCGGCCAGCGCCGACCACCAGAGCGCGGCAAGGGTGCGTTCCAGCTCCTGATCACCCTGGGCACGGATGATCTCGTGCAGTACTGCCGCGCGGGGAGGCTGGCTTTGACTGACTTCCTGTTCTTCATCCGCCGACAGGCCTGGGGTTTTGCTGCTTTCGGTCTCGCTCATGGCAATGGCTCGTTGGTGGGGGCCTCTACTACAGATCAACGCCGAGCCCGATTAGTTGCCTGCCTGCTGCGTATTGGTTGAAGTACTTATATATAGCTATTTGAAACCAATTTGAAATAAGTCCTTGACGCCCCTGTGGATCTCTCTATAATTCGCCCCACTTCCGGCGTAGTCGGAACGGAAAACTCCTTGAGATTCAACGAGTTAGATGTTCCAGGTA
>JAVXRI010000080.1:0-24585 GCA_036643775.1 Pseudomonas sp.
TGACCGTTTCATGGCCACCCCGATGTTCTACCCGGCCAACTACGGTTACATCCCTAACACCCTGGCTGACGACGGTGATCCGCTGGACGTGCTGGTTGTCACCCCGTACCCGGTAGCTCCAGGCTCGGTTATCCGTGCCCGTCCGGTCGGCATCCTGAACATGACCGACGACGGCGGCGGCGACGCCAAAGTCATCGCCGTACCGCACGACAAACTGTCGCAGCTGTACGTCGACGTCAAAGAATACACCGACCTGCCAGCGCTGCTGATCCAGCAGATCGAGCACTTCTTCGCCAACTACAAGGATCTGGAGAAGGGCAAGTGGGTCAAGATCGAAGGCTGGGCTGGTGCTGACGCCGCTCGCGACGCGATCACCAAATCGGTTGCTGCCTACAAAGGCTAAGCAACCCTTAACAAAGAGCCCCGCTGATGCGGGGCTTTTTGTTTATTGGCGCAAGCAACCGCCTGCAGCGACTGGCATTCGTTGTAGGAGCAACTGTCTGTCACCTGGTTAACTGTAGGAGCGGATTTATCCGCGATGGGGCGCGTAGCGGCCCCAAAAATGGGCCTGCTACGCAGGCCATCGCGGATAAATCCGCTCCTACAGGAATTCAACTGCCTTCAAGCCAACTGTTCTCGCCAGTCTCCTTGCTCATGGTTTGACTCCTTGCAGCTTGCTCAGCGCATGCTCGACCAACGCCCTGGCCATCTCGGCTGAATGCAGCACATTCACCAGCATGCCCTGCCCCGGTTCATTGGCGCGGGAGCGGCAGAATTCGTCGGTGGTTTCGTGGATGCCGCGCAGGAGTTCGCTGGCGAAGGCCAGGGAGTCTGGGGGGATCAGGTCGCTGTGGATGGAGAAGTAAGGGGTTGTTACGAGGGGGCTAGGTGCAGAGGAAAGCGGCGGGTCGGGAACAATTTTTTTCATGGTTTAACTCCCAGTCGATTCAGGAGCCTCCACCTCAATCCTTCTCACGAGATTAGGGTGGCAGCCGTACGCGGGGTGAGAAACCGAGGACATAGGAAACTCGGCCAGACCGAGGTCTGCCCGCGCACAGCCGCCATAACGTGACTGCTCTAATGTCATCGGGTTTCTCACGCCCGGTCGCCAAAATGACGACCCTAGAAAATTAGCCCTGATGCATCTTCCCAACAACAGCGAAAAGGCGGCAGCGTGCGTAGGATAGTTCCGAAAGCCATCCAAGTTGAATTTTTTTGAACGGAAACCTCCTACGCGATCCTAGGCAATGCCTGTAAACCCGGGCGTTTTCCTGCCCTAAAAATGAACCTCGCGTTTATTTCCCTGCCTGCACCAGGCCACTAGACTCGGACCTCATGAATACGTCCGGTGATCGACTCAAAACCCTGCTGCACGAGTGCAGCCTCTCGCCTTCCGATTTTGCTGCGCAGCGCAAAGTCACGCCGCAGCACGTCAACAACTGGTTCAAACGCGGCGTGCCTTTGGCCCGTCTCGATGAAATCGCCGAACTGCTGTGCGTCTGCAGCAGATGGCTGCGAACCGGCGAAGGCCCCAAGCACCCCAACCCGTTGCCGCGTCTGAACGCCGCGCTGCGTAAACCCGGCGCAGAACCGCCAGAGCCCAGCCTGCTCGCCGCCAACAGCCCCGAGGACATCCAGCTGCCCTTCCACAGCATGCAATCGCGGCAACTCAAACCCATTGCCGACCGCTACCTGCACCTGCCCCTTCGCGCCCTCGACGCCTTGGGCGTCGATCCTGAGCGGGCCCTGTGCCTGAGCATGCCGTCCGACAACATGAACCCCTTACTGCCACGCGGCACCACCCTGGCTGTCGACTGCAGCCTGACCCATGTCGTCGAAGGCGAGCTCTATGCCCTGCTTCACAACGGCCGCTTACGCATCCACAACCTCAGCCAGCGCGCCAACGGCACCTTGCGCCTGCACAGCCACGACAGCGACGAACACCCCACCGAAACCTACAGCCCGGCGCAGCTCAAGAGCCAGAAGCTGAGCGTGCTGGGCTGGGTGTTCTGGTGGGGACATTTGCGCGACAGCCGCCCGGTTTGAGCGGCTGCGGGTGATTTTTTGCTGGGCAAGTGATGTGAGAGTCAGTATGCTACGCCGCACATTTAGCCCCGGCTGCATAGCACGCCAGCGGGCCTGGCGAGGCAACACACTGCCTGTCCGCCACCTCCCGGCCCCAGCGCCGGAGCAACGATTTTAAGGCGGTTGCGGCTTACCATAAATTAGCCAAGACCGTCCCCTAGGAGCCGGCCACAAGCCGGCTTTTTAATGCCTGAAATTCCAGAGTCGTTCCATCCTCAAGAATCCTGCAGACAAACCAACTGCCGTTTCAACTCCTCAAGCTGTGCCCGCTCCGCCCGCAAACTCCGCTTCAACTCCCGATTCTCACTCTCCCAGATCCGCGCCCAACGCAGCGCCTCACGGCAACCGCTGAGTCGCTGCCAGATCTCCCGCAGGCGCATGTACTGCAACAGCAGCACCAGCAGAATCACTCCGATCATCACCAGCGCACCTACTGCAATCCATTCGTTCATGCTCATTTCCTGTTGCTCCTCGCAGGGTCATTTTTGCCCCGATGCCAGCAACACGATATGTAGTGTTTGATTACAGGTCTAGATTGTAGACTTATACAGGTAAAGTTATGGCTCACATGGAGGGGTCATGAAACGCACACAATCCATCGCCCAGGTTCGCTGGGACCTGGCACTTCGCTATCGTTTGATTGAAACCGTAGCCTGGTGGGAGGGCCGCCTGACCACGGGGCACTTGATGCAGAGCTTCGGCATCAGCCGCCAGCAAGCGTCAAAAGACATCAACACCTACATCACCGAGCATGCGCCCCGAAACTTGACATATGACAAGCAGCTCAAGGGTTACGTCCCGGCGAAAGCCTTCAAGCCACGCTTTATCGACGATAGCGCCAGCGCTTATCTGCACTTGCTGTTTCAGAACAATGAGCGCGCCGAACATATCGAGGGGCTGAAGCTGGCGTATGCCCACACGCAGGTGCTGGAAGTGCCGGACCGTTCGATTCGTCCTGAAGTGCTGCGCCCTTTGCTCAAGGCGTGCCGCGAAGGGTTGAGGCTGGAAACCGAGTATGTTTCGCTGAAAAATCCTGAGCCAGAGATTCGCCTGATTGCCCCGCATACGCTGGTCAACACCGGTATGCGCTGGCATGTGCGGGCCTACTGCGAGAAGAACCGCGAGTATCGCGATTTCGTTCTCAGCCGCTTTCGCGGGGAACCGGATCTGCTCGACAAGACCGAGCATGGCATTGCGCTTGATGAGGTGTGGAATACCGAAGTGTCAGTGATCATCCAGCCCGATCCGCGCCTGGATGCCGCACAAAAGGCGATCATCCAGACTGACTTCGGCATGGTAAATGGGCAGTTGGAGATTCCCAGTCGTCGGGCGCTGGTCAAATACGTGTTGCAGCGTTATCAGATCGATCACAAGAATCTGGACCCCAAACCTGAGGCCCAGCAGATCGTGGTGAAGAACCTGGCGGAGCTTAAGCCTTGGTTGTATGACTGAGACGTGTGGTGACCCTGGCCCGGCTTTGCCGGGCATCGCCAGCAAGGCTGGCTCCTACAGTTGGGCGTGTCAGTCTCGGTCAAATACCACAGGTTTCATCGCCGCCGTGTTGACCTTCAGGGTGAACACATCCGGTCGGGCGTAATGCCCGCATACATCGAAGTCGAGGTTGCTGGCCTGCCCCACGGTCAGGTCGATCTCGGCATACAAAATGGTTTCCTGATCAAACACCGGCCCGGCCAGCACCTGCCCGGTAGCGCTGACGATCATGCTGCCGCCGTGCATGATGTAGTCCCCTTCTGCGGCCTCCAGGCCGAAATCTTCCCGGTAGGCTGCAGGGTATTCGCCAAGGGTGATCGCCTGGCACGCGGAGAGCACCGGTACGCGCCCTTCCAGGGCGATATGGACCATGGACGCCGCCCAGGTGGGACGGTCGTCGGCAGTCGGCGCACAGTAGATTTCAGTGCCCTGGGCATACATCGCCTGACGCAGTGCCGGCATGTAGTTTTCCCAGCAGATGACGGTGCCGAGCTTGCCGAACGGGGTGTCCACCGGGGCGATGCTCGAGCCGTCGCCGAAGCCCCAGATGATGCGTTCCTGGCCGGTCGGCATAAGCTTGCGGTGGAAGCCCGCCACGCCCTTGCCCGGTGCCAGGGTTACGGCAGTGCAGTACAGCGTGCGGCCCAGGCGTTCGATGATGCCCATGACCACATGGACGCCGGTTTCATTGACCACTTCACAGAGCCTGGCCAGCTCCGGACCGTCGAGGCTGACGGCGCCTTGCACATAGCGCAGGTACTGCGCGCGGCCGACATCATTACGGCTGCCGACCACGGTGCCAAACGCCGCGCCTTTGGGGTAACCACCGAGAAACGCCTCGGGGAATACGGCAAGTTCACTGCCACGCGCTGCGGCGTCGCGAATCAGCCCGGCGGCCTTCTCGGCACTCAACTGCGGCTCGAACGGAATGGATGAAGCTTGAACAACAGCAACCTTGATCATGGGTCTTCCCTTGATGAATGTGTGAGTCGGCATTAACCGCGGGTGATATCGCGGTCTTTGGTTTCCGGAAGGAGGAACCAGAGCACGATGAAGCAGATCAGCGACACCGCTGCCAGGTAGGCCGCAGGAATGTTCGGGTTGTGGGTGGCCTGGATCAGTGCCACGGCAATGAACGGCCCGGGGCCCGCCAGCAGTGCCAGGGCGACGTTGTGACCAACAGCGGCGCCGGTCGAACGAATCGAGGCCGGGAACACTTCAACCAGCAGCACCACATCCATCACTGCGGTGATGGCCACCAGCGCCGCCATGATCACCAACCCCAGCAGGATCGCGGCGAAGCTTCCGGTGTTCATCAGCAGGAACACCGGGTACGCCAACAGGGTCAGGCCGGCGGCGGCAGTCAGTACAAACGGACGACGGCCGAATCGATCGCTCAGGCGACCTACCAGCGGGTTGAACAGGGTGTAGAGCACCAGGGCCAGGCTGCACAGGACCAACGCGGTCGATTTGCTCAGGCCGACGGTCTGGGTCAGGTGGGTATTGGCGTAGGTGATGAAGTAGTACAGCGACACACCGAACAGCGCAGAGAAGGCGAACGAGACCACGAAGGCCCGTTGCTTGGCCCCACGCGACACCTGCTCCAGGGCACCGGTGGCGCGCTTGTGTTGCAGCGCTTCGTAGACCGGGGTGTCTCCCAGTTTGCGGCGGATGTACATGGCGACACCGGCCATGATGATCGAGGCTACGAACGGTACGCGCCAGCCCCAGGCCATGAGGTCGGCGTCCGAGAGGGTCGCGGTGATGATCGCGGCGATGGCCGTACCACACAAAAATGCCGCGCCCGCGGTGCCGGTGATCACGCTGGCTGCGGTTGCCCGGCGGTTGGCGGGTGCGCTTTCAACGATGTAGATGCCGGCGCTGGACCATTCCCCACCCACCATCATGCCCTGCAGAAAACGCAGCACGACCAACAGGATCGGCGCGGCAATGCCGATGGCGGCGTAGCCAGGCAACAGGCCGATCAAGGTGGTGGCCAGGCCCATGCCGAACACCGTGATGATCAGCACAGCACGGCGTCCCAGCTTGTCGCCAATCGGCCCCAGCACCACGGCGCCCAAGGGCCGCGACAGGAAGCCCACGGCAAACACCGCCAACGATGACAGCAGCGAAACACCCGGCGCGGTGGACGGGAAGAACAGTTGCCCGATTACCGCGGCAAAGTAGCCGTAAATGGCAAAGTCGAACCATTCCATGAAGTTGCCAATGCCGACGGCAATGGCCCGTTTGCGCAGCTCGGCTGCGTCGTTCGATGAGACGGTGTGCTCACCCTGTTGCGATTGCACTATTGAATCTTGCATCCCCGGCCACCCGATTATTGTTGTGTTAGCACAGGGTCGAGATTAAGAATGTCGAGGCAAATTAATCAAACGAATACAAGAGATGACCATGATTAGTGTTGCTAATATCAGCCGAATCGACCTCAACCTGCTCATCGTTTTTCAGTGCCTGATGAACGAGCGCAGCGTGACCCGTGCGGCGGCGGTGTTGCATGTCACGCAAGGCGCGGTCAGCTCTTCGCTCAAGCGCCTGCGCGAACAGTTTCACGACGAGTTGTTCATCCGCACCAGCACCGGCATGGTGCCGTCCCGACGGGCGCTGGAGATCGCCCCGAAGGTCACTGAAGCGCTCACCGCCGTGGCCTCCATCGTCGACAAGCGCCCGCAGTTTTCCGCCGAATCGTCGACCCGGGTGTTCAATATTGCGCTGTCGGACGACATCGAAAGCTATGTCTCGCCAAGGCTGGTGAACGAAGCAAAAGCGCGCGGACTTTCGGTCAAATTTGCCTTTCACCAGAGCAACAGTTCACTGTGGAAAACCTCGCTGGCCGACCCGGATATCGACCTGGTCCTGTGCTCCGAACCCAAGGAACTGACTTCGCATTACAGCTCACAGGTGCTGTTCTCTTCGTCCTACTCATGCCTGTACGACGGACCACGGCTGAACCTGAAAAGCCCGCTCACCCGCGATGAATACCTCATGCACGAACATGTGCGGATTTCCTTCGACGGGCGCCGGGGTTTTGTTGACGACCTGCTGGAAAGCGAAGGCGTCGCTCGACGAGTGTCGGCATCCTTCACCCATTTCAGTGGTGCCCTGGCGACTCTGGTACACAGCGACGTGATCGCTACCCTGCCCACCTTTGCGGCACTCTCCTATGCGCGGATTGCACGTTTGACCGTCAGCCCGGTGCCGATTTTCGTCCCGGCCTTTCGCGTGTTCATGGTCTGGGATGTGGAGCACAACGACGATCCGCACAACCGCTGGCTGCGCAGTTTCATTATCGACACCACCCAGGAGCTGCAGCGCGGCTCGCTCACGCCGACTTGAAAGGTAGTGACCGATTGCAGGCGCCACTACATTGACATCACCCACCTTAACATCGAGACTTCCCGCCTCTTCAAGATGCTCATTGAGATGGAATGCAACATGAGAAATCTACTTGTAGCCACGTTGGCCGCTGTTGTTCTAACCGGCTGCACTGCCGAAATCGACAACGCAGAAGTCATGAATAGAAACGGCTTGATCTACAAGTATGGAGATACCGATCCCTTCACGGGTCGAGTGGTGAACCTGCCAGTGGGCCTGCCGGGTATTAGTGCCCTGTGCAACACTGAAGTAGAGAAAGGTCGCTACAGCGGTAAAAGTGAATGTTTCTATAACGCCCAGAAGGTTTACGAAGTCGAGTATGCCGCTGGCAAAAAGAACGGTACGGAAACCGTACTCGACGCCAAGTCCGGCGCCAAGGTCTCGGTCAAGCACTGGAAAGATGGTCACCAGGATGGCGTTGCCGAGGAATACCAGAACGGTGTTCTGACCCACCAGAAGTCATTCAAAGACGGCAAGCCTGATGGCGTGGAAACCCGCTGGACCGCCGACGGCTCCAAGGTCATCACTGAACTCAGCTGGAAAAACGGTGAGAAATTCAGTGGCTATGAGACCGACTCCGAGGGCAGACAGAACTATGCAAACGGCCAGCTTCACGGCCCGCAAACGAAATACGACTACATCGTCGGTAGCCTGAAGCAGTTCGTCTCCGCAGAAGAGAACTACAAAGACGGCAAGCTCGAAGGCGTACAGAAACACTACAAGAACATTCTGCACACCGACATTGTTCAGCAGCAGTCCGAGGTCAACTACGAGAACGGCACGGCCGTTTCCGGATGGTTCCGTCAGTTCAGCATCCCCGAGGGCCAGGTGCTCCAGGAAATTAAACTGGTGCGTACTCAGCAAGCGGATGATGAGGACTTTTACAGCGACTATCCGGGCAATCTTGTGCCTGACGGCGTCATCCACTCGTATAACCCGCAAACCGGCCAACTTGAAGGCGAAGAGCGCTGGGTCAATGGCGTGAGGGAATCGGCACCGTCGCTGCTTACCACTGCTGCAGCGGATTCTGCCGAGAGCTGCGAGGATGCGTGGATGACTGCGTACCGTGAAGAGGTCGGCGAAGAAGCGATGATCACCCATGATCAAATCGGTGAGTGGGAACAATTGTGCGCCGAAGGCAAGTTGCCTTAACGGGCATTCAGTGAGGGCGGCTTCAGGGCTGCCCTCGTTGGTCAACAGTTGTCCTTTTCACTCAGCCCTTCACGCACACCACTTGCCGCAAGGTATGCACCACCTCCACCAGTTCCTTCTGCGCCAGCATCACCGCGTCGATGTCCTTGTAGGCCATGGGAATCTCATCGATCACGTCCTTGTCCTTGCGGCATTCGACATGCGCGGTGGCGCGCACCTGATCCTGCAGGGTGAACTGCTTTTTCGCCTGGGTGCGGCTCATGGTCCGCCCGGCGCCGTGGCTGCAGGAGCAGAATGAATCCTCGTTACCCAGGCCACGGACGATAAAACTCTTCGCGCCCATGGAGCCGGGGATGATGCCCAACTGGCCTTTCTGTGCGGATACCGCGCCCTTGCGCGTGACCAGGATGTCCTGGCCGAAGTGGCGCTCGCGCTGCACATAGTTGTGGTGACAGTTGACCCCTTCCAGGCTGGCTTCAAAGGGTCGACCGAGCACCTGACGGGCCGCTGCAATCACCGCGTGCATCATCAAGGCACGGTTCTGCCGGGCGAAGTCCTGGGCCCATTCGACCGCCTCGACATAGTCGGCAAAGTGACGGCTGCCTTCTTCGAAGTAGGCCAGGTCTTTATCCGGCAGGTTGGCGATGTGCTGGCGCATGTCGGCCTGGGCCAGTTCGATGAACAGGTTGCCAATGGCGTTGCCAACCCCGCGCGAACCACTGTGCAGCATGAACCAGACACGGTCGGCTTCATCCAGGCAGACTTCGATGAAGTGATTACCGCCACCCAGTGTGCCCAGGTGGTGCCGATTGTTGGTCTTTTCCAGCCGTGGGTACTTGCCGGTGATCAACCTGAAGCGCCCCGCCAGGTCCTTCCAGGCGTGGTCGGCTTGGGCGGGAACACTGTCCCAGGCCCCCTGGTCATGACGGCCGAAGGTCTTGCCATGGGGCACGGCCTTTTCGATGGCGCTGCGCAACCGGTGCAGGTTGTCAGGCAGATCCGCGGCAACCAGCGAGGTACGCGCGGCAATCATGCCGCAGCCAATATCCACGCCGACCGCCGCCGGGATAATCGCACCCAGGGTGGGGATCACACTGCCGATGGTCGAGCCCTTGCCAAGGTGCACATCCGGCATCACCGCCAGATGTTTGAAGATGAACGGCATCTTCGCCGTGTTGATCAGTTGCCGACGGGCCTCGTCTTCCACCGGCACGCCCTGAGTCCAGAGCTTGATCGGTTTGCCACCGGCCACTTCGAGCAGGTTCATTTCACACCTCTGGATTGACGCACTTGTATTTACAACCGGAAACACAATGCGTGCAGATAAATTTACAGTACAGCAGACAGCTACTAAGGTGTATTCAGAGGACCGAATCGCGACTGGCAGGACGCCAGTCGGCACATGCTGAGCAGGTGCCACCGGGCATCTGGATTGGCCTCTTTTCGAGGGCCGGGGAGACAACTCCATGGGGCGCCGCAAGCCAACCCGGAGTTGTCCCCGCCTCTCCTTTTCCCGCCCTTACTTCAACTTCAGTTGCGTGCGCAGATAGTCGTGCAGCGCGGCCGCGCTCTTGCGGTAGCCGTCGGCTGTCAGGTGCACCAGATCGCCACGGGCCAGGCCTTGGGCCTGCCAGGCAACAATCGAACATTGTCCGCCCATGAAGGCCTGCCAGTCCCAGAACAGGGCGTTGCTTTGCTGAGCGGCCTGACGCTGGATACGGATGACCGCAGCCAGTTGCTGAGGCTGACGCGCCGCACAGCTGCGCGCCTTGCGCTGCTTGATCGAGTCCGGCGGACCGACGATCAACACCACCGCCCGTGGCAGGTCGCGGCGCAGGCGCTCCAGGGTCTGTTTGAGCTGGGCCTGGTACAGATTCAGGTCCAGGGTATCGTCGAAGGCTTCGTTGGTGCCGTAGGCGAGGATCACCAGGTCCGGGCGCAGCGATTTGAGGGTGTCCTGCCAGCCAGGCTGCCATTTGTTCTGTACTTCGAGCCGGGCGCCATTGATGCCCAGGGCCGAGTAGATCACGCCGGCATTCTTCTGTCCCTGCAGGTACCAGCCACCGAGGACGGTGCCGGGACGACTGTCGAGGGTCAGGTCCAGCGGCAGGCCGAGATTGTTCACCACCGGACCGAAGCGCCATTGGCCAGCGGTGGCGGCCAGCAGCCGACGGTTCTGGCCACGGCTGTCGCGCAGCAACAGCGAGGTGCTTTCCTGCGCCTGATACAGGGCCGAAACCCGGTAGCGCTGGGCACTCGGTAGCCGGGCTTCGATGCGCACACCGGGCTTTGCCACCAAGGGCACCGACAGATAACCACCGAGGGGAAACTGCGTACTCTGCTGGTTGCGTGCCGACACCAGTTCCCACTGGCGCTGGGCGGTCTTGAGAATGACCTGCTCATAGCGCGTACCGGGCACTGGCGTGGCAGACACCAGGCCAATGCCGCCATCGCCATACTGCGCCTGCAGCAAGCGGCGCATCTCGCCGCTGAAGAGGTCGGCGGCGGTATGCGAATCGCCAAACTGCACGACCGTGACCGGCGCGCGACTCGCGCTCTTGAACTTGTTGGCCAGCGCCGTCAGGTTGCCGTTGCCCTGGCCGCCTTGCGGCCTCGCCGAAGCATTGACCGGCTGGGCCGCAGTGTTGACGGCCGCCACCGGACTGCAGCCCGGCAGCGCACAGATCAGCAGGGCCAGCCCGAGTATGTTGTGCAGTCGACGCATCAGTGTCCCGTTACAGTGAGGCCCGGGAAGGCGATCATCGACAAGATCTGCTCGGCGATCAGCTTCTGCCCGGTGATAGTGAAATGGATGCCGTCATCGACCCGGGTCTTGACCCGTTTGCCCTGGCTGTTCTGCAAGGTATAGGAGAACTCGTCACTCTTGTAACCCAGTACCGGGTTGGCCGAGATGTAATGCTGCTGGTATCGCCCGGCCTGCTCCTGGTACAGGCCACTGAGGTAGGCCATGGCCGTGGACAGTCGCGGCTTTTGCATGTTCGGCGGGCCGACCCAGATCACCTGGACCTGATGCTCACGGGCCTGCTCCAGAATCGCATCGATGCGCTGGCGGTAGGCCGCTTCCCAGTCCGGCGACTTGAAGCGCAGAAACGGCTTGCCCTTGCCCTGGGGCATGTCCCAGGGATCATTGGGCCCCAGGAAGATCACCATCAGGCGGATGTTCGGTGAGCTATCCAGGGTTTGTGCCACGGTTCGCGGCCAGTTGAAGAACCCCGGATACGCCAGCCCGGTACTCTGCCGACTGAGGTTGACGCTCTTGATCTGGTAGCGCCTGCGCAGGCTGTTGGCCAGGTGCGGCGCGACCCCTTGCATCAACGAGTCCCCAACCAGAAATACCTCGTCACCCGCCGCCAGGGAGACCACGGTAGCCTTCAGCAACGGGCTTGGGGCAATGGCTGCGGCAGGTTTGGCCGGGGCTGCGGCCACCGTCGGAGCAGCCACCTTGATCGCGACCGGCTTGCTCGCCACCACCACCGGCGGCGCGGCGTGGGGGGCATACAGATTCACGGATACCACCGGCACGGGGGCTGGCAGCTCGACGTTCTCGACCTGCGCTACGGCCGTGTGGCTTTGCTCCAGACTGGCGACAAAGCTGTCGCGAGCCGCGCCCAGGGCCTGGGTCAGATCCCCTCCCAGGCGCCACGCCGGGCTTTGCCCCAGCACCGGCAGCTCGCAGCTCTGATGGTACTTCTGCTGGCAGTAGAGGCTGATCGAGTCCTGGTTCAGCCAGAACAGTAGCGCAGTGGTCAGGACAATGGCGTAGAAGGCTTTGGCCGCATCCAGTTGCACGCGCAACAGCTGGCCGGAATCAAAAGCTTGCATAGATGAACCCCGGCACGCCCGACTGCGAAGCAAAGATAACCAGCGACACGAACACCCCGAGCGGGATCGGATAGAACTGCCACGGCAAGCGCGTCGTCGCGGCAAAGAACTGGCGCAGCAAGGCGAGCAGCTGCGGGTACACCGCCACATACAGCACGCTGGCCAGCAACAGCAGTCCGGTCGACGAGAACAGCCCGTTAAGGCTCAAGTCGCCGATACCGGCCAACATGTCCATGGCCTCATCCAGGCTCGCGCTGCGGAAAAAGATCCAGGCAAAGGCCACGTAGTGGAACGTCAGCAGACGCGCCGCCAATCCCGCCCCTGGCCAGCGCATCGGTTGCGGCAGGACATACGTGGAAGCCTTGTACAAGGCCAGGCCCACACCGTGCAGCGCGCCCCAGATGATGAAGTTGAGGCTCGCGCCATGCCACAAGCCGGAAATCAGCATGGCCAGCAGCATGTTCAGATTGCCGCGCCATACCCCGCGACGATTGCCGCCCAGCGGGATGTAGACATAGTCGCGGATGAACAGCGACAGGCTGATGTGCCAACGTGCCCAGAATTCCTTGAGGTTATGTGCGGCATAAGGCGCATTGAAGTTGTCGGGCAAACGGAACCCCAGCAACAGGGCAATGCCGGTCACCAGGTTGGTGTAGCCACTGAAATTGAAATAGATCAGAAAGCTGTAGCCATAGACGCTCAGCAGGATCTGCTCCGCGGAATAACTGCCGGGCGTTTCGAACACCGGGTCGACCCATTGGCTGGCCAGCCAGGCGCTGCAGAAAAACAGCTTCACCACCGCAAGGGCGATCAACCCCAGGGCTCGCTGGGGCTCCAGTACCTCACGCATGGCCTGTGGCCGGATCTGCGGCAGCATATGGGCGGCGCGGTTGACCGGACCGGCGATCAGGCTAGGGAAGAATGCCAGGTACAAGGCCAAGTCCGGCAGGCTCGCTGAAGGCATCTCGCGACGATTGATCGAGACCAGGTAGCTGACCGAATGAAAGGCGTAGAACGACAAGCCGATCGGCACCAGCACTTCCAGCACCGGCAGCGACACATCAATACCGGCACTGACCAGCGCGCCCTGCACGCCGCCGACAAAGAATTCCTGGTACTTGAACAGATAGAAGCTGCCCAGCACCAACAGCCCTGTCAGCAGATAACTGAAGCGCCGCCCCGGGTAACGCTCACCCAGCAGGCCCAGCAGGTACACCAGCGCGCTGTAGCCGAGCAGCACATACAGGGAATCGAGGCTGAAACTGGCCACCAGGCCGTAACTGGCCGCCAGCAAAAGCAGATTCTGCAGGCGAACGCTCCAGCACAAACTCCAGTAAATGATGAAAAACAGGATGAAGCTGAGGCCGAACTCGATCGAAAGGAAACTCACAACGTAGTCCATTACGTGACGTCAGATAAAAGCGGCCCACCGGCGTGAATCCCGCGAGATAAAGCGGTCGCGATTATGTCAGAGAGCTGCAAGCCCCCACAATGCGAGACTTGCAGGAAAATCAAGGCTTAGCCGCCGGTCTTTATGCAACAGAATGCGACGAAAGATCCGCCCTATCGATTTGCTCCCCCCGCCCCGCTCTGCTAGTGTCGCGCCGTTTATACCGCCACCGAGACAGCCGCCATGGCCCGAAAAAAAGCCTCTATTGATTTCGAGCAATCCCTCGCCGACCTGCAAGCTCTGGTCGAGCGCCTGGAGAACGGTGAGCTGTCGCTGGAAGACTCGCTGACCGCCTTCGAACAAGGCATCAGCCTGACTCGCGACTGCCAGAGCGCCCTGGTCCAGGCCGAACAGAAGGTCCAGGTATTGCTGGAGCGCGACGGCGAACTGAAAGCAGAGCCTTTCGACGCGGAACAGGCAGAATGATTAGCCACTACCAAACCAGCTGCCAGGCACGGGTCGATGCCGCCCTCGAACTGTTGTTCGTACCGCCTTCGGTGGAGTTGACCCGCCTTTACGCGGCCATGCGCTACAGCGTGATGAACGGCGGCAAGCGCGTTCGCCCGCTGCTCGCCTATGCCGCCTGCGAAGCCCTTGGCGTTGCCCCCGAGCAAGCCAACGGTGCCGCCTGCGCCGTCGAGCTGATCCATGCCTATTCGCTGGTGCACGACGACCTGCCGGCCATGGACGATGACGACCTGCGCCGCGGGCAGCCGACCACCCACAAGGCCTTTGACGAAGCCTGCGCGATTCTTGCCGGCGACGGCTTGCAGAGCCTGGCGTTCAACGCCCTGCTCGATCCGCAGTTGAGCCCGCAGGCCGACAGCATCCGCCTGGCCATGGTCCAGACCCTGGCCCTGGCCGCAGGTCCGGCCGGCATGGTCGGCGGTCAGGCCATCGACCTCGGCTCGGTAGGGCTCAAGCTTGATCAGGCAGCCCTTGAGTTCATGCACCGGCACAAGACCGGCGCACTGATCGAAGCCAGCGTCCGGCTTGGCGCCCTGGCCAGCGCTCGCGCCGACCAGACCCAGCTCAACGCCCTGCAGACCTACGCCCGGGCCATCGGCCTGGCGTTTCAGGTGCAGGACGATATTCTCGATGTAGAAAGCGACACCGAAACCTTGGGCAAACGCCAGGGTGCCGATATCGCCCGGGACAAACCGACCTATCCGGCGCTGCTCGGGCTGGAAGCTGCCAAGGCCTATGCCCTGGAGCTGCGCGACCAGGCGCTGGAAGCCCTGCGGCCATTCGACGCAGCGGCCGAGCCGTTGCGTGAACTGGCGCGTTATATCGTCGAGCGACGCAACTAAGTCGCCTGTTCCGGCCTCATCGCCGGCAAGGCCGGCTCCCACAAGAGCCTTGCTGGCAACAGGGGCCAAAGACCCCTGCTTTTGCACTCAATGGGCAGCCAATACCGCAATAAGGTAAACTGCCGCCACTTCATATCTATAACGATTCGCCTGATGCCCACGACGTTTCAAGAGATCCCCCGCGAACGCCCGGTCACGCCGCTGCTCGACCGTGCCGATACGCCCGCCGGCCTGCGCCGGCTGGCTGAAGCCGACCTGGAGAACCTGGCTGACGAACTGCGCCAGGAGTTGCTCTATACCGTTGGTCAAACCGGCGGGCATTTCGGTGCCGGCCTGGGCGTCATCGAGCTGACGATTGCCCTGCACTACGTTTTCGACACCCCGGACGACCGGCTGGTGTGGGACGTGGGTCATCAGGCGTATCCGCACAAGATCCTCACCGGTCGCCGCCAGCGCATGAATACCCTGCGCCAGAAGGACGGCCTGGCCGCCTTCCCGCGTCGCGCCGAGAGCGAGTACGACACCTTTGGCGTCGGTCACTCCAGCACCTCGATCAGCGCAGCGCTGGGCATGGCCATTGCCGCTCGCCTGCAGAATGATCCGCGCAAGTCGATCGCCGTCATCGGCGATGGCGCGCTGACCGCCGGCATGGCCTTCGAGGCGTTGAACCACGCCCAGGAAGTCGATGCCGACATGCTGGTGATCCTCAACGACAACGACATGTCGATCTCGCGCAATGTCGGTGGCTTGTCCAACTACCTGGCCAAGATCCTCTCCAGCCGCACCTATTCGAGCATGCGCGAGGGCAGCAAGAAGGTGCTCTCGCGCCTGCCAGGCGCCTGGGAAATCGCCCGCCGCACCGAAGAGTATGCCAAGGGCATGCTGGTGCCTGGCACCCTGTTCGAAGAGCTGGGCTGGAACTACATCGGCCCTATCGACGGTCACGACCTGCCAACCCTGATCACTACCCTGCGCAACATGCGCGACCTCAAGGGGCCGCAGTTCCTGCACGTGGTGACCAAAAAGGGCAAGGGTTTCGCCCCGGCTGAAGTCGACCCGATCGGCTACCACGCCATCACCAAGCTTGAGCCTGTCGATGCACCGGCTGCCGCACCGAAGAAGGCTGGTGGTCCGAAGTACTCGGCGGTGTTCGGCCAGTGGCTGTGCGACATGGCGGCGGCTGACCAGCGTCTGGTCGGTATCACCCCGGCGATGAAAGAAGGCTCTGACCTGGTGGCGTTCAGCGAACGCTATCCCGAGCGCTACTTCGACGTCGCCATTGCCGAACAGCACGCGGTAACCCTGGCGGCCGGTATGGCTTGCGAAGGCGCCAAGCCGGTGGTGGCGATCTACTCGACGTTCCTGCAGCGCGCCTACGATCAACTGATCCATGACGTCGCCGTGCAGAACCTCGACGTGCTGTTCGCCATCGACCGTGCAGGCCTGGTCGGTGAAGACGGCCCGACGCACGCCGGTAGCTTCGACCTGTCGTTCCTGCGCTGCATCCCCGGCATGCTGGTGATGACCCCGAGCGACGAGAACGAGCTGCGCAAGATGCTCAGCACCGGCCACCTGTATAACGGCCCTGCTGCCGTACGCTACCCGCGTGGCAGCGGCCCGAACGCAACCATCGAGAGCAACCTCGAACCGCTGGAAATCGGTAAAGGTGTGGTTCGCCGCCAAGGCAGCAAAGTTGCCCTGCTGGTGTTCGGCGTCCAGCTTGCCGAAGCGCTGAAGGTTGCTGAAGGCCTCGATGCCACCGTCGTCGACATGCGCTTCGTCAAGCCTCTGGATGAAGCCCTGGTACGCGAAATGGCGGCCAGCCATGAGTTGCTGGTAACCATCGAAGAGAACGCCATCATGGGTGGCGCCGGTGCTGCAGTCAGCGAGTTCCTCGCCCGCGAAGCCGTGCTCAAACCACTGCTGCACCTGGGCTTGCCGGATGTCTATGTCGAGCATGCCAAGCCTGCGCAGATGCTGGCTGAATGCGGGCTGGATGTTGCCGGGATCGAAGCGTCGGTGCGTCAGCGGATGCAACTGCTCGGTCTTTGATCTACTGGGCCTGGAAGGGCCTCATCGCTGGCAAAGCCAGCTCCCACAGAGATTTCTGTAACCCAGAGGACTTTGTAGGAGCCGGCCTTGCCGGCGATAGCAATGGAACTGTCCATGAAGCTCTCCCGCTTTACCCCCCTGTTGCTGTGCCTGCCCACTACCCTGCTCGCCGACCCCATCGACCGCGACAGCGCCCTGAAGCTGCCCAACACCCTGATCAGCGCCAACCGCCAGGTTGAGGACCGCACGCAAACCAGTGCCGCCAACACGGTATTCACCCGCGCCGACATCGATCGCCTGCAGCCCTCCAGTGTCACGGATCTGCTGACCCGCGTGCCGGGTGTACAAGTCGCACCTACCGGTGGACGTGGCAGCGTGCCCGGCATCTACATCCGCGGCAGCAAGACGGCACAAAGCCTGGTGCTGGTGGACGGCGTGCGCATTGCTAACGCTACCTCCGGTGATAGCGGCCTGCAGTTTCTCAATATCGACCAGATCGAGCGCGTCGAAGTGCTGCGCGGTTCACGCTCGGCAGTCTATGGCAGCGATGCGATTGGCGGCGTCATCCAGATTTTCACCCGCCGTAGTGCCCAACAAGGTCTGCAACCACGCCTGCGCCTGGCGGCCGGCAGCAATCAGACCTGGCAGCGAAGCCTAGGGCTGTCCGGCGGCGATCAGGACACTCGCTTCAATCTCGGCGCCAGCCTCGATGAAAGCGCCGGTATCGACTGGAGCCATACCTCCTACCCCAGCGATGGCGACCATGACGCCTACCGCAACAAGTCGTTCAACCTGAGCCTCAGTCACAACTTCAATGACAACGTTGAAGCCGGTCTCAACCTGCTCGACAGCCGTGGCCGTAGCGAGTACGACAATCCGTACGGGCGCTTCGACATGGATACCTTCCAGAGTTTTGGCCAGGCCCCCTACACCGACTACACCGTCAGTAGTCTGGGCACCTACCTGGGCGCACAGCTCAACGAGCACTGGTACTCGCGCCTCGAAGTTGGCCATAGCGAAAACCGCGACAAGAAGCGCGACAAGCTCAGTAACGACAGCAGCGAGTTCAACACCTACCGCGATTCGGCCAGTTGGCAGAATGACCTGACGTTCGACGAGCAAAACAGTTTGATGGTCGGCGCCGACTGGTACCAGGACCGCGTTCATGGCAGCACCAATTTTGACGAAGATAGCCGCTGGAACCGCGCAGCCTTTATCCAGCATCGCTTCAAGGGCGACTGGTTTTCTACCGAGCTGGGGTTGCGTCGCGACCAGAATCAGCAATTCGGCGGGCAGAATACCTGGAGCGGCAGCCTGACCCTGCCAGTCAACCTGGACAACGACCTGTTGCTGTCCTACAGCGAAGGCTTCCGTGCCCCGACGTTCAACGACCTGTATTACCCGCAGTACAGCAACCCGGACCTCAAACCTGAACGCTCGAAAAGCTATGAGCTGCAGTGGCGCAGCCAATTGAGTGCAGACAGCCGCCTGGAAGCCTCGATCTACCGTACTGACCTGCGTGACGCGATTATCTTCGGCGCGAATTCGATCCCGAGTAACGTGGCCTCGGCCAGGATCAACGGCTTCGAAGCCGCCTTGCACCAAACCTGGTTTGGCTGGCAGAGCAATCTTGGCCTGGCGATGATCGATCCGCGCGATCGCGACAGCGGTCATACCCTGGCCCGTCGCGCCCGGCGCACCCTGAGCCTGGATCTTGACCGGCAATTCGAACAACTGGGGCTCGGTGCCAGCTGGCAAGCAGTGAGCAGCAGTTACGATGATGAGGCCAACAGCAATAGCCTGGGCGGCTATGGTCTTCTCGGCCTGCGCAGCAGTTGGACATTGAATCCTGAAATCAAGCTCGACCTGAAGGTCGATAACTTGTTGGACAAGGCTTACTCTCGCGCCCTGTATTCATACGAAGGTACCCAGTACGGCTACCGCGAAGAGGGTCGCACCTGGCTGCTCGGCATCACCTGGACACCGGCACTTTAGCCAACAGCTGACACAAGCGCGCCGTCGCCTCGATCATCTGCCCACTGGGCCGTTCCAGGCCCTTGTCCGGCACCTGCAATAAATGCCCTTTACGCACGGCATCAACCTGCGGCCAGGCTTTCCAGGCGTCGAGTTGAGCCTGGTCGCTGGCCAGGATCACCTGGGGATCACGCAACAGCACTGACTCGAGGTTGACCTGCGGCGCTGGCAGCCTGAGGTCGTCGAACACATTGCGCGCACCGCACACCGCCAGGGCATCGCTGACGATCTGCCCGCCGCCGACGGTGTACAAGGGTTTATCCCAGACCTGATAAAAGACCCGTAACGGTTGCTCTCGACGATAGCGCACACGGAGCGCCTGCACCTGCTCGCGCAGTTGCTGTGCTCGCGCCCTGCCTTGCTGCGCTCGCCCCATTTGCACGCCGATGGCTTCGATCTGCTCGATCAATTCATCGATCCCGTGAGGCTCGGCGGTATAGGTGGCGATGCCCAGGCGTTTGAGTAGATCTCGCTGGGCCGCTGGCACACTGCCAGGCCAGAGCAGCAACAGATCCGGCTTGAGGCTGAGCAGGCGTTCCATATCGATCTGGCCGTAGCGCCCGACCGAGGGTACTGCGGCTAGCTCTGGCGGGCGTTCACCGCCATCAAGCATCCCGACCAGAAGGTCAGCCGCCTGCAGCTCAACGACAATTTCCGACAGCGAAGGCGCCAGACTGACCACCCGCGGGGCAGCCGCGAGCGGTGCGGCCAGTATCAGCAATACCAGCAGCCAAACGCCACGCATCAACCCAGCTGACGCGGAATACGGTAGAGGTAGAGCAGTACCAGGCTGGAGATGACCAGAAGGATCTGCGGCACAGTTTCCAGGCCGACAAACACCGACAAGGCCGATACCCACGCCGGCAGGCAGGCAAACAGCATCCCCCGGCGCCGAACCCGGGCCAGATCAGCCCAGGCGGCGGGCTCGGATTCACTGTTCAGCGCTTTCTCGGTGGCAATCAGCGCGTGCTTGTACGCATGAAAGCGCGGCAGGCTGAGGAACATCGTGGCCACGCCGACAATAAACACCGTCATGGTCACCGTCGGGATCAGCGCCTGGCTACCACCAAAGGCCCAGGACAACACCAGCAAGGGTGCCACTGCCGCAGCCAGGTACTGCCACCAGGACACCGTCAGACGGCGACGAACCTGGCCGCGGGTCACGCCCGACCGGCCTCGCCCTGGTGCTCGTTGCCCATCATATGGCCGAGCTTGCCTGCCTTGGTGGCCAGGTAGTGTTTGTTGTGCGGGTTATGGCCGGTGTGCAGCGGCACCCGCTCAGCCACCGGGATGCCCATGCCGGTCAGTGCCTTGACCTTGCGCGGGTTGTTGGTCATCAGTCGCAGCGACGTGACCCCCAGATGCTCGAGCATCGGCTGGCACATGCCATAGTCACGCTGATCGGCGGCAAAGCCCAGGCGCTCGTTGGCTTCGACGGTGTCGGCGCCGCCATCTTGCAGTTCATAGGCGCGAATCTTGTTCAGCAGACCGATGCCACGGCCCTCCTGACGCAGGTACAGCAGCACGCCGCGACCTTCGCGGGCGATGGCCTGCAGGGCAGCCTCCAGCTGGGAACCGCAATCGCAACGCTGGCTGAACAAGGCATCGCCGGTCAGGCATTCGGAATGCAGGCGCCCCAGCACCGGTTGCCCATCGGCTACATCACCGAGGCTGAGCACAACGTGCTCGCGGCCAGTGGCTTCATCGAGAAAACCATGCATGGTGAAAGTCGCAAACGGGGTGGGCAGCTTGGAAGCGGCAACAAAGACGACGGGCACTTTGTGCTCCTGATTTGAAAGCTTGAAGAATAAAGTGAGCCGATTGTATCAGTATGTGGAGGAGCTGCTCAGGTCGAATGTTTGTTCATACCTATCGACAGGTACGATTTGACCTACTTCAGCCCGCCCTTCTCATCGAACGGATAGGGCTGCTCCCAGTGACTGAAGATCTCGCGCAACTCTCCACTGGCGACCAGTTTGTCCATACGCTGGTCAAACAATGCCTGCAACGCACGGGCTTCCTTGGTCTTGCCAAAGGCCAGGTACAACGGCAGTTCGGCAATGTGCGTGCTGCGAAATTTTTTGCGTTCATCGGCCGGGGCCTGGTCAAGAACGTAGTCCACTTCAGTCTGCGCATCGATATAGAAATCCACGCGTCCGCGCTCGAGCATCAGCAAGATCCCTTCGCGCCGCTGCACTTCCCGGTATTCGCCGACATTGGGCAGGTAGTCCTGATAGTCGTAACCGCGCACCCAGGAAAGTTTGAACTGGCCCAGGTTTTCCAGGGTCGGCTCCGGCTTGCTGGTGAGGCTCAGGGCGTAGATATGGTCGGTGTCGAAATTCCACCGCGGGTAGATATTGTCGGTGTCTTCTTCGTGATAGGAACCCACCCAGGCATCGGCTTCGCCGCGCTTGACCAGGCCGATTGCACGGCTGTACGGCACGCTGAGCACCGCTACCTTGACGCCCGCAGGCTCAAACACCTTGCGCAGGATATCCCAGGCGATGCCGGTACCGTCGGCATTGGTGTAATCCTCCCAGCGCTCGCTGGCCAGGCGCACCTGCTTGGGCACTTCGATTGTCTCGCTGGCGTGAACACCGCTGACGACCAGCGCCAGGATCAACAGGACTACTCGCCATCCACGCATCGCACGACTCCCTTAAGTGACACTCCATACAAGCACTTGCATGCCCAACCAAGCGAAGACGCCCGCCAGCACATCGTCAAGCATGATACCGACGCCGCCGTGCACATGGCGGTCAACCCAGCGAATCGGCCAGGGCTTGAGGATGTCGAAAAAGCGGAACATCAAAAAGCCTGCCAGCAGCCATTGCCAGCCTTCCGGGACCAGCCACAGGGTGATCCACATGCCGACCATTTCATCCCAGACAATGCCTTCATGGTCATGCACACGCAAGTCATCGGCAACCTTGCCACATAGCCAGAAGCCGAACAGCATGGTCAGGCCGAGCATCAGCCAATAGCCCCAATCGGGCAACATCTGCCACAACGGGATAAAGGGCAAGGCTACCAGCGAGCCCCAGGTTCCCGGCGCCTTGGGCAAGGTTCCGGAACCGAAGCCAAAGGCAAGAAAGTGCCACGGATTGCTCCAGACCGAAGGCGGAACGTTCTCCGCAGGCACCTGATTGGGGTGGTCGGTCACGGTTGCTCCCTAAAATGTTGATAACCCCGGGTTGCCGGGGTGATGTCCTGCCCTTGGCCATCCACCAGGGTGACGCCGACGCCAGTACCTGCACGCCCGACCACATGGATCGGCCAGCCGGCCGCCAGCAGTGGCGCCAGTTCGGCCTCAGGCAGGGTGAACGCCAGTACATAGTCGTCGCCGCCGGTCAGCGCAGCGTGCCGGGCAGCGTCATGACCGAAGAACGCTTGCAGCGCAGCAGACAACGGTAGCCGATCGCGCTCCACCTGCAGCGACACCTGCGAAGCTTTGGCGATATGCCCACAATCGGCCAACAGGCCATCGGAGATGTCCAGCGCCGCCGTCGCCTTGCCCCGCAGTGCCTGGCCCAAGGCAAATTGCGGCTGCGGCGACCAGTAATGGGCAAGCAGCGGTTCAGCCACGGCGGGGTCGGCCTGACGCTCACCGAGCACCAGTGGCAAGGCACCGGCGGCATTGCCCAGGTCGCCGCCGACACACAGCAGGTCACCTGCGCGGGCACCACTGCGGGTCAGGGCCTGGCCCGCCGGCACACGACCGAACACGGTCATGGTCAGGCTCAAGGGGCCGCGGGTGGTATCGCCACCGATGAGGCTGAGCCGGCAAGCCTGGGCCATCCGGTTCAGGCCATTGGCATAGGCCTGCAACCAGTCGGCACGCACCTCTGGCAGAGTCAGGGCAAGGGTAAAGCCGATGGGTGTGGCCCCCATGGCAGCCAGGTCACTGGCAGCAACGGCCAGCGAACGCTGACCGAGCAGAAAAGGGTCGCAGACAGCCGGGAAATGCACCCCGGCCACCAGCGTGTCGGTGGAGATCGCCAGCTGTTCGCCAGGCGCCAGGCTGAGCAAGGCACAATCATCGCCAATGCCCAGCGCCACCGCTTCACCGCCTTGCGCGCAGGGCGCAGCGGCGAAGTAATGGCGAATCAGCTCGAACTCACCCATTGGCAATCAGCGCCGCAATCAGCGCTTGAACGCCTTTACTTCGGCTTCACGCAGCCGTGGAGCCAGCTTGTCGAGCACACCGTTGACGAACTTGTGACCGTCGGTAGCGCCGTAAACCTTGGCCAGCTCGACGCCTTCGTTGATCACCACGCGGTACGGTACGTCGACGCGCATCATGAACTCCCAGGTGGACAGGCGCAGTACCGCCAGTTCGACCGGGTCGAGTTCTTCCAGCGCCAGGTCCAGACACGGCTTCAGTGCTTCGTCGATTTCGCCTTTCTTCGCCGGAACCCCATGCAGGATTTCACGGAAATAGGCACCGTCGACATCGGTGAAATCGTTATCGACCCGGAACTGCGCTTCGATCTCGTTCAGCGAGTGCTTGGCCATGTGCCATTGATACAGGGCCTGAGTCGCGAGCTGACGGGCTTCGCGACGCTTGGCGCTTTTCGATGGTTTGCCAGCATCCGCAGGTTTTGGATCGCGCGGGTTGAAACGATCGCTTTCGTCGCTAATCACTTGGCCTCCAACTGCGCCAGCAGGCTGACCATTTCCAGGGCGGACAGGGCAGCTTCGGCGCCCTTGTTGCCGGCCTTGGTGCCGGAACGCTCAATGGCCTGTTCGATCGAGTCGACAGTCAGGACACCGAAGGCAACCGGTACGCCGAACTCCATGGACACCTGGGCCAGGCCCTTGGTGCATTCGCCCGCCACGTATTCGAAGTGCGGGGTACCGCCACGGATCACAGCGCCCAGGGCGATGATCGCGGCATATTCGCTTTGCTGGGCGACTTTCTGTGCTACCAGCGGGATCTCGAAAGCACCCGGGGCACGGATGATGGTGATGTCGCTTTCGCTCACGCCATGGCGAACCAGGGCATCAACAGCACCGCTTACCAGGCTTTCGACGACGAAGCTGTTAAAGCGGCCAACCACCAAAGCATAGCGACCTTTGGGGGCAATGAAGGTACCTTCGATGGTCTTCAGGGACATTGCGGGATTCTCATCTTAAAGAGCCAGGCCGCAACGGTGCGGCCTGTAGGAGTTTTGTTCCGGATCATTAGCGGGGGAAAAAGCCCCTGCTTTATTCGGAGGGCACGTATTCTACAACTTCCAGATCGAATCCGGATATCGCATTGAACTTCATTGGCGAACTCATCAGGCGCATTTTGCGTACGCCCAGGTCGCGCAGAATCTGCGAACCGGCACCGACGGTGCTGTAGGTGGTCGGGGTTTTCGCCTGGGAGGCCTCGGCGCTTTCACGGATATGCGCCAGCAGCACGTCGCCATCCAGCGGGTGACCGAGCAGCAGCACCACGCCGCTACCGGCCTCGGCAACCGCGCTCATGGCGGCGCGCAGGCTCCAGCGGCCCGGTTGCTTGACCATCAGCAGGTCGCGCAGCGGGTCCATGTTGTGCACCCGCACCAGAGTCGGTTCTTCGGCGCAGATGTTGCCCAGGGTCAGGGCCATGTGCACGTCGCCTTCGACCGCATCGCGGTAGGTCACCAGGTTGAAACTGCCCAGTTCGCTGTCCAGCGGCTGCTCGGAAATCCGCTGAACGGTACGTTCGTGGATCATCCGGTAGTGGATCAGGTCGGCGATGGTGCCGATCTTGATATTGTGCTCGGCAGCAAAGGTTTCCAGCTCCGGACG
>JAVXRI010000081.1:0-24550 GCA_036643775.1 Pseudomonas sp.
GTTTGACCAATCTGCACGCGGTGATGGAAGCGCGCGAGAAGTGGCGCGGCGTCGTCGATATTGAACTGGTGGCCTTCCCCCAGGCCGGGGTGATGTCCTGTCCGGGCACTGCCGAAGTGCTGGAAGCCGCTATCCGTGACGGCGCCGAAGTGATCGGCGGTATCGACCCGACCACCCTTGATGGTGATGCTGAAGGTCAGCTGGAAGTGGTGTTCGGGATCGCCGAACGTCACGGCGTAAAAGTCGACATCCACCTGCACGAGCCGGGCCTGCAAGGCGTCGAGCAACTGCAACGGATCGCGGCCCGCACCTGCGCTGCAGGTTTGCAGGGACGTGTGAGTGTCAGTCATGCCTATGCCCTGGGCCAGGTGCCCGAGGACGCGCTCGAACGCATTGCGCTAACCCTTGCCGACGCCAGGGTATCGATCATGACCAATGCCCCCGGTGATCATGCCTTCCCGCCGATCCTGCGCTTGCGTGCCGCCGGGGTGAATGTGTTCGCCGGTAACGACAATATCCGCGATGCCTGGTGGCCCTACGGCAACGCCGACATGCTCCAGCGCGCCATGTTGATTGGCTACCGCTCGGGCTTCTACAGCGACGAAGACCTGAATGTTGCCTTGAACATGGCCACCACGGCGGGTGCGGCAGTGATGGAGAAAAACGACTATGGACTGAAGGTGGGCAATGACGCGACTTTCATCGTGATCAAGGCGCCCAATGCTGCCGCCGCCGTAGCCGCAGCGCCTGCCGAGCGGCGTCTGGTTCGTCGTGGCAAGCTGCAGCCCGCACCGCTCGGGCTGTAGGAGCGGATTTATCCGCGATGGACTGCAGAGCAGTCCCAATTTTTGGGGCCGCGCTGCGACCCATCGCGGATAAATCCGCTCCTACGGTTGGGCCAGTTCCCACAGATTGAACTGCGCCCTAAAAGTCCTGCATCCATCCAACGTCCGGGTCTGCCCTCAGGTCCCGGATTTGAGCCGGCTGAAGGCGCGGGTCAGCTCACGGTTGAAGGCCTTGCTGTTGTCATTCTTGCTGTACAGCCGTGCCCGTACGGCAGCGGGTGGATAGGTACCGGGATCATTGCGAATCGCCGGATCCACCAGCGTGTCGGCTGCGGTAATGGCATTGGCGTACTGAATGTTGTTGGTGATCGGTGCGATCACCTCCGGACGCATCAGGTAGTCCATCAGCGCCAGGGCCGCCTCTGGGTGCGGTGCATCCTTGGGAATCACCAGCGCATCCAGCCAGATCAAGGTGCCTTCACGTGGAATGCTGAAAGCAAGGTCAACCGCTTTCCCAGCCTGCTGCGCCTGATTGCGCGCAATGGCAACGTTGCCGTTCCACGACATGGCCAGGCAGGTTTCGCCATTGGCCAGGTCGTTGATGTTGCGATCATTGTCAAAGTAGCGAATGTACGGCCGCACCTTTTGCAACAAGGCCTCGGCCTGGCGCAGGTCTTCGATGCGCTGCCGGTTGATGTCCAGGCCCAGGTAACGCATGGCCGCAGCGAACACCTCGTTGGGGTCGTTGAGCAGGCTTACCCCGCAACTGGCAAACTTCGATACCACCTCGGGTTCGAACAACATCGCCCAACTGTCGAGCGGCGCCGAGGGCAAGCGGGCATCCACGGCCTGCTTTTGGTAACCGACGCCAGTGGTACCCCAGGCATAGGTGCCGGCGTAGCGGTTGTCCGGATCGAACACCGCCATATGCTGACGGAATTCGCTGCCGATCCCGGCCAGGTGCGGCAGCCGCGCCTTGTCCAGCGGCTGCAGCGCCCCGCTGCTGATCGCCCGCGACAGGTGCTGGCCGGCGGTGAGCACCAGGTCATAGCCACTGCGCCCGGTGAGCAGTTTGGTCTCCACGGTTTCCAGCGAGTCGAAGTGATCGGCGACCACACGGATGCCGGTACTTTTCTCGAAGTTGGCCAGGGTATCGGGGGCCAGGTACTCGCCCCAGATATACAGGTTCACGGTCGGTTGCTCGTTGGCGGCCAGCGCCTGCGTCATACCGCACGCCAGCGCCAGGGCGAGGCCACAGGCGCGCAGGTTCATGAGATTTTCCCTCCGGCATATTGCGGCATGGTGATGCAGGCGACGTTGCCACCACCGAGCAGGATCTCGCGGGAATTCTCGATACCGATGATGCGGTGGCCGGGGAACAATTCGGCCAGCGTCGCCTGGGCGACAGAGTCGTTACGGTCGCCGAACAGCGGCACAACAATGGCCGAGTTACCCGCGTAGTAGTTGATGTACGAGGCGCAGATTTTCGTCCCGGCCTGACGCAGGTGGGTACCGTCGATCTGATCCAGGCCCGCGGCTTCTTCGGCAGTCCACTCCAGCACATCGGGTTGTGCCAACTTGTGCACCTTGAGTTCACGACCACGGCTGTCGCGGGTGCTGCGCAGGATGTCGTAAGCCTCCTGATAGATTTCCCACTGCGGGTCGTCGCGGTTGTCGGTCCATTGCAACACCACTTCACCGGGGCGGACAAAGCAGGCCAGGTCATCGACGTGACCATCGGTCTCGTCGAACTTGCAGCCACGCGGCAGCCAGATCACCTGCTCGGCACCGAGGTAATCCTCAAGACGACGCGTGACTTCCTCCTTGCCCAGATGGGCATTGCGGTTGCGATTGAGCAGGCACTGTTCAGTGGTCAGCAGGCTGCCCTGGCCGTCACTCTGGATACCGCCCAGCTCGGCAATCAGCGGCGCGCGGTAGCGGTCGAATTTTTCGATTTCGAGAATCTTCTGGGCAATCTGGTCGTCCTTGTCCCAGGGGTAATACAGGCCGCCATCGAGGCCGCCGTAAGCGTTGAACTCGAAGTCGACACCGCGCACTTCACCGCTGGCATCGTTGACCACGAAGCAGGCGCCACTGTCGCGGAACCAGGTGTCGTTGCAGGTCATTTCCACCACCCGCACCTGGGCCGGCAGCAGACGCCGGGCGTTGGCGTACTGGGCGGCCGAAGCGCAAACGGTGACCGGCTCGCTCGAGGCGATGGCAGTGACAATGTCGACCCAGACCTTTTGCGCAGGCTTGGCGCCGTTGCGCCAGACATCCGGGCGCTCCGGCCAGCCAAGCCAGCAGCCGGCCTTGTTCTCGAATTCGCCGGGCAAGCGGAAACCATCAGCCTTGGGAGTAGTGGTGAGCGAGCGCGCCATGGACAACCTCTGCATTGGGTGGGGATAGCTGCACGCTACGCCGCCCGGTCTCAGGCTTCCAACGATGAAAACTCAGCGATTGATGAATTGAATTCAGGGTTCGCTGATCTGAGTGGTGAACCATTCTATGAAGTCGGCCACCGCGCCGCGCTCCAGGCGCAAGCGTTCGCACACCAGCGCATATTGGCCCATGGCCGCGACACTGGCGGCGAACGGCCGTACCAAGCGGCCACTGACCAGATCCGCCTGACAGGTCAGGTTGTCGCCCATCGCTACGCCCTGCCCCAACGCCGCCGCCTCCAGCGCCAGCGCCGCGTGCGGAAAGTACAGCTGGCGACCGGGTTGCGCGTCGTCGGCATGGGTGGCGAGCCAGGCGGTCCAGGTCTTGCCGTCCTGATCGTCGTGCAGCAGGCAGTGGCGCACCAGGTCGCGAGGACGCTTGAGCCCACCGAGATTGAACAGTCCAGGGCTGCAAACCGGGAAGAATTGCAGCAACGGCAAGGGCCGGACGAAATGAGTGCTGGCATCCAGCGGGCTGGTACCGTAGGTGATGGCGATATCGACGTCGGCCGCCGGCGCGCCGGCATCGATCGGTTGCTCGTGCAGGTGCAAGGTGATGTGTGGATAGCGGCTGCTGAAGTCCGCCAGGCGCGCCACCAGCCACTTCTGTGCAAGCTCCGCGGTGACTGCCAGGCGCAGAACGGCCTGGGACGCCGGGTCGCGCAGTTCATCACAGGCTTTGCCGATCAGTTCGAAGGCTTGCTGCAGGTGTTGCAACAACCGCCCGGCTTCACTGGTCAGGCGTACCTGGCGGCCTTCGCGGACGAACAAAGCAACACCCAGTTGCTCCTCCAACTGACGAATCTGATGACTCACCGCACTGTCAGTCACGCACAGTTCAGCAGCGGCGCGGCCGAAATGGCCATGGCGGGCGGCGCACTCGAAGGTGCGCAAGGCGGTCAGTGAAGGCAATCGACGCATCGCAAGCTCGCTGATCTGAAATCGCCCAGCAGCATAGCTGAAGCGGCCACTTGAAGGCAGCGCCATGCTGGCAAAGTACCATCTGCTCGGCTAGCATGCCGCTGAAAACCGGCATCGGCCGGTGGGCCGCAAGGCCGCATGCGGAGAGCAATACACGTGCTGCTGAGCATCCCCACCCTGTTGCTGGTGGCCATCTTCATCTTCAGCCTGATGGGCCTGCTGACCCTGCATGCCTGGAGCCGCGGTGTACGCGAACAGACCCTCGGCTACCTGGGCGGCATGCTGTTGCTCGCGGCCCTCGGGGTGGCGCTGATCAGCCTGCGCGGGCTGGCGCCAGACTTCATTGCCCTGGTGCTGGCCAATATTGTGCTGCTGCTCAGCGCAGCGATGAACTGGACCGCCATGCGCGTGTTCGGTGGGCGTACACCCCACCTGCCAGGCATCCTGGCCGGGGCCCTGATATGGCTGCTGTGGGGGATCACTCCTGGTTTTTATGACGACCTTGGCCTGCGCGTGACGGTGTATTCGCTGCTGGCCACCTGCTACGGCTGGCTGTCGGTGTTCGAACTGTGGCGCAACCGCCAGCGCCTGGAAGCAACCTACCTCCCCGCGCTGGTCCTGATCCTGGTGCACACAGGTTTCTATGCTGTGCGCACCCTCGCCGACCACGGTGTGTCCCTGGAACAGGCAATGTCCAGCAATGGTCGCGGCACCGCGTTTTTTTCCTTCATGCTCTTCGAATCGATGCTCTACGCCATCGGCATCGCCTATGTCACCCTGGCGATGGTCCGCGAGCGGGCCGAACTCAAGTTCAAGGCAGCGGCCTATGCCGACCCGCTGACCGGCATCGGCAACCGTCGCGCGTTTCTGTCTCGAGGTGAACGGTTGCTGGTCGAATGCAGCCGACGAGGCGAACCGGTAACCCTGTTGCTGTGCGACCTGGACAATTTCAAGCGCCTCAACGACAGCTATGGTCACCAGACCGGCGACCAGGCACTGATTGCCTTCAGCCAGGTCGCCAGTCAAGGCATCCGCCAGGAAGATGTACTCGGCCGCATTGGTGGCGAAGAGTTTGCCTGTCTGCTCGCCAATACCGACGAACGCACCGCGCTGCTGGTCGCCCAGCGTATCTGCAGCAACTTCCATGAGTTGCCGCTGCTGGCACCCGGTTTACTGAGTGTGAGTATCGGTATCGTCAGCAGCCAGGCCGGTGAACAGGACCTTGCACGGTTGCTGTCGATGGCCGACAACGCGCTCTACGCGGCCAAGGATCAAGGCCGCAACCGTGTGCAGGTCTATCGGGGGGCTGTCAGTGCTCCCGGACCAACCAGTCCAGCAGCCACAAACCAGCCGGCCCCGGCGGAGTAAGCCGCGACCACGCCGCGTCCACGGCTATCGGGCGTGGCCAGCCGCGCAGACACAACTCCACCAGTTGACCGTGGCCATACTGCTGCACCAGACCGTGGGGCAACTCGGCCCAACCAAAACCCTGTTCGGTCATTTCCAGCAGCAACAGGTAGTCCGGTGCCGACCAGACCCGCCCCTGCGGCTTGTTCTCGCTGTCGGTATAGGTGTTGAGGTACAGCTGACGATGGCTGGCCAGGTTTGCCTGGGTCGGCTGCGCCAACGCCGCCAGCGGATGATCGCGGGCAACGAAAATGCCCATCTGCGCCTGCTCCGGCAGTCGGTGCACGGCGATGTCGGGTGGATAGCTCGCTTGTGCCGCCAGCAACCCCAGGTGCGCCCGCCCGCTCTGCAGCAGGCCGAGAACATCCCCCGCCTCGGCAATCATGCATTCGAGCTCGATGTCCTGGTAACGCTGCTCGAATTGATGCATGACCTGATTGTCCGGGGTGAGCTGATACATGTCCGAGAGCACGATGGTCAGACGTGGCTCGACGTTATCGGCCAGACGGATACTCAACTCGTCGAGTCGCTCACTGGCGGCGAGGATTTCCTGGACATGCCCCAGCACCTTGCGTCCGGCCTCGGTCAGCAGCGGGTGACGGGCCTGCCGATCGAACAGGCTGACCCCCAGGTCCGCTTCAAGGTTGGCGATCGCGGCGCTGACAGTCGACTGGCTCTTGCGCAATTTGCGCGCCGCCGCCGAGAACGAACCAAGGGCAACGGCCTCGACAAAGGCGTGCAGTGCTTCAGGGGAATAGCGCATAGGTGTATCGCTTTTATCGATGGAATCCATTTTTAACATAAGCAAAAAAGCGATGACAATCACCTCATCGAAACCAACCGTTCAGGTGATGTCATGCGTGCTTCCAACAAATCCTTCGTCGAGCGTATTGTCCACGCCGTAGGCTTTGAGGCCATTGCGGTGCTGATCTGTGCCCCGCTCGGCGCCTGGTTGCTCAATCGCTCGATGCTCGAAGTCGGCACCCTGGCGGTGGTCCTGTCGAGCGTGGCGATGCTCTGGAACATGCTCTACAACAGTGTGTTCGACCGCCTCTGGCCTGCGGACCGGGTCAAGCGTAGCGTCAAGGTGCGGGCCCTGCATGCCAGCGGCTTCGAGATCGGTTTTGTGCTGATCGGCGTGCCCATTGCCGCGTTGATGCTCAACCTGTCGCTGGTGCAGGCGTTCGTGCTGGAGATCGGCTTCTTCGCCTTCATGCTGCCCTACACCATGGCCTACAACTGGGGCTATGACCTGCTGCGTCAGCGCCTGCTCAACGCCCGGACTGGGCGGCTGCAGGTGCAATAAGCGTTACCGCGGCAACACCTTTAAATTCTGGGGGGCTTGGACTCGTGAAATTTATCTGGTAGTTTTTCATGAAAATATACCAATAAGAATTCACGAGACTCGCCATGTTCAAGCAATCCGCCCAGCATGTCGCCAGCTACTACGCCCGCACCTATCCGGGCGCCATCCCCTTGCGCCCTACCCTGCACGAGCGCCTGGACACCGAGGTGCTGATTATCGGTGCCGGGTTCAGCGGTTTGCACACGGCCCTGCGCCTGGCCCTGGCGGGCAAGCGGGTGACGCTGCTGGAAGCCAGCCGGGTCGCCTGGGCAGCCTCCGGGCGCAATGGTGGACAGGCACTGCTGGGCTGGTCGTGCGACATGCCGCCGCTGGAAAAGGCCCTGGGCCTGGAACGTGCCCGGCAACTGTGGGACAGCATGTGCTGGGCCGCCGGCGAGATGCGTGAACTCCCCGGACGCCATGGCTTCGACGTCGATTACCGCTCCGGCAGCTTGTGGACGGCGGTATTGCCAAGGCGGGTCGGCATGCTGCGCGAAGCCCAGCGCGAGGCGGTGGAAAAATGGGGCTACGACAAGCTGCAACTGATCGAACGCGAGGCGTTGCCGGAGTGGATCGACAGCCCGCGCTACCAGGCCGCGCTCTACGACCCGCAAGGCGCCCACCTCAACCCGCTGAAATTGGCCCAGGGCCTCGCTTCGGCGATTGAAGAGGCCGGTGGACGCCTGTACGAACAGAGCCGCGTACTCGATTACCGCGAGACCGCCAATGGCTTTGTCGCCCGTACCGAACACGGCGAAGTCCGCAGCGACGTACTGGTCCTGGCCTGCAATGCCTACATCGACAACCTCGACCGGCAACTGTCACGCCGCCTGCTGCCGGTGGGCTCTTACCAGGTGGCAACCGTCCCCCTCGACCCTGCCTTCGCGCGTTCGCTGCTGCCGCGTAACAGCTGCGTCATCGACAACCAGTTCGTACCGGACTATTTCCGCCTGACCCCGGATCACCGCTTGTTGTTTGGCGGTGGCTGCACCTACCTGGGCGGCATTCCCAACGACATTGCCGCCGCCACCCGCCCGGTACTGGAGCGCGCCTTCCCGCAGTTGCGCGGGGTTGCCATCGAGCATGCCTGGGGCGGACATCTGGACTGCAGCCTGCGCCGCACCCCGGACATTGGCCAGCGCGGTCAGCGTTACTGGTTGCAGGGCTTCTCCGGGCATGGCGTACTGCCGACCCTGGCTGGCGCCCGTGCCGTCAGCGATGCCATTCTCGGCGACCCCGAGTTGCTGGCGTTGTACCAGGCCATCGACAACGGCCGCTTCCCCGGCGGCGATTTGCTTGCCGCGCCTCTGGAAGCGGCGGCCAAGGCCTGGTACCGCCTGCGCGACAACCTTTAAGAGGACAGCACCATGGACATGCAGGATGAAATCGAAGGCTTGGCAATCCTGATCCGTGACCTGCGCAAACACCGCAACCTGACGCTGGGCGAACTGGCCCAGCGCATTGATCGCTCGGTGGGCTTTCTGTCCCAGGTCGAACGCGGCCTGTCACGTCCCACTGTGGCCGACCTGACCGCCATCAGCGAAACCCTGGATGTACCCACCACCTACTTCTACAACCTGAGCAAACCACGGGAAGTGGACTGGGTCACCCGCCCCGGCGAGCGGCGCACGCTCTACTACGCCGGCGGCATCACCGACGTGCTGGTTTCGCCCAAGCTCACCGGCAGTTTCTCCATGCTCGAAAGTCACCTGGCACCCGGCGCCACCAGCGGCGAGGGGCATTTGAACGACAGCTCCGAGCAAGGCGGCTTTGTCCTCGAAGGGCAGCTGAGCCTGTGGCTCGATGACAGCGAAGAGCCGGTGACCCTGGGCCCCAACGACAGCTTCCAGCTTCCGCCGCATAGCCAGTTTCGTTACGCCAACCTCACTGAGCAACCGACACGGGTGCTCTGGGTATTCCGTTGAACCACGCTGCAGGATTGCAATCGATGACAACAACAAAAAGCTGTGCCGATCTGCTCACTGAAGTTCGTGAATTTCGCACTCGATTTCCCGAGGTGCGCTATGTCGACCTGATCAGCCTGGACATTCCCGGGCACTTCTATGGTAAGCGCTACCCCATCGACATGCTCGAAAAGGTCGCCGCCGGCAGTCCCTTGAAACTGCCGCAGAACTGCGTGCTGCTGGGCGTTCAGGGCGGTCTGTTCCCGATTGGCGACTACTGTTTCCACGATGGTGACCCGGATGCGCCGCGGCGCCTGATCCCAGGCACCCTCAAACCGGTACGCTGGGAGAACCAGCCACTGGGGCAGATGCTGATCAGCTCCGACGGCACCCACGCACCCATCGAGTTCGAGCCGCGCGAAGTACTCGCCCAGGTCCTGCAGCGCCTGGCGCGTCGCGGCATTCGCCCGGTGGTGGCGTTCGAGCTGGAGTTCTACCTGTTCGACCGCAGCCTCAAGGAAGGCCTGCCGCAGTTCCCCCGCGACCCGTTCAGTGATGACGCCGACGACCAGCCGAACATGCATATCGAGCGTCTGTCACGCTACTCCGACGTGTTGCGTGACATGGTCGAGGCCGCCAATGAGCAAGGTGTCGACGCCAACGTCATCACCGCCGAACTCGGCCCTGGCCAGTTCGAGATCAACTTCGGTCACTGCGACGACGGCCTGCGCGCCGCCGACTGGGCGGCGCTGTTCTGCCGCAGCACCCGCGGTGTGGCGCTCAAGCACGGGATGCGCGCCAGCTTCATGAGCAAGCCGTACCTGGAGGCTCCGGGCAGTGGCATGCACGTGCATGTCAGCCTGTATGACCAGGATGGCAACAACCTGCTCGCCGCCGATGACCAGCGCCCCTTGCGCCATGCCGTGGCCGGTTGCCTGGATCTGCTGCCCAGTTGCATGCCGATCTTCGCCGCCAACCACAATGCCATGCGCCGCTACGGCGCCATGGTCAATGCCGCCAGCCGCGCCAGCTGGGGTTTTGAGGACCGCGATGCGTGCATCCGCATCCCCGAATCCGACCCGCGCAACCTGCGCATCGAACATCGCCTCGCAGGTGCCGACGCCAACCCTTACCTGGTGCTGGCCGCGATCCTCAGCGGCATGGAGCACGGGCTGGACGCCGCCCGCGAGCCTATTGCCCCGCTCAATGAAGATCGCAGCAGCGGCATCGAGTTTCCCAAGGACATGCTCAGTGCCGTCAGTGCCATGCGCCAGCACCCGGTGGTCAACCAGAGCCTGGGCAGCGAGTTCGTGATGGTGTACTGCGAGAACAAGCGTCAGGACCATCTGGCGTTCATGCAGGACATCAGCGCCCGGGAGTACCGCTGGTTCCTGTGATGCAGACGAGAGTCGGCCTTGCCGGCGATGGCATTAGCGCGGTGTCAGGTATTGCGCGTCGTCTGCATCGCTGGCAAGGCCAACTCCCACAATGATGATGTGCAGCTCATCCGTGCTGTACAGGCAAAACTCATTGTCTGCCAGGCCGCTTTTTCCCCACCGCCACCTTGCCCAGAATCGGTCCACCCTTTTTCAGGAACGACCGATGAAACAGCTCAAGCCCCTGCTCCTCGCCACCGCCCTCGCCGCCACCGCCCACACGGCCCTTGCCGCCGACTGGTACCCCTCCGCTTACGGCGCCAACGACGAAATCGGCGCCGCCAACCTGCTCACCACTGACGTGGTGAAAAACGCCATCGGCCTGGTCACCACCGGCAAGACCTACTCCCTGGGCGTAGCCGTCAGCAAAGACCTGCCCGCCTTCCGCCACCGCAGCTTCCACCTCTACAACGTCCAGCCGGGCGAACAGGCCGGGCAAACCCTGGGCAAAAACAAGTTCACCTTCAACGACGAACTGGTCAATGGCTGGACCGGCGTCGGCACCCAGCTCAACGGCATCGGCCATATCGGCATCGACAACGTCTACTACAACGGCAACAAGGCCGCCGACTTCGTCACCGTCGAAGGTGTAAGCAAACTCGGCATCGAAAAAGTCCCGCCCATGGTCACCCGCGGCGTGGTCCTGGACATGACTGCGCACTACGGCAAAGCCATCGTCCCCGGCGGCACAGTTTTCAGTGTCGATGACCTCAAGGCGGTGCTGAACAAGCAAAGCATCACCTTGCGCAAAGGTGACGTGGTGCTGTTCAACACCGGTTGGCTGGAACTGATCGGCAAAGACAATCAGCAATTCCTCGCCACCGAGCCGGGCATCGATATGCCTGCGGCGCAGTGGCTGGCTGATCAGGGAATTGTCGCCTTTGGCGGTGATACCTGGGCGTCGGAGGTTTACCCGAATCCGTCAGGGGAAGAGTTTCCGGTGAACCAGTACATGCTGGCCAAGCGCGGGATCTACAACCTGGAGCTGATCGACACGCGGGCGTTGGTGCAGGACAAGGCTTTCGAGTTCCTGTTTGTGTTGGGGCAGCCGTTGTACAAAGGGTCGACCCAGGTGAATGTGAATCCGGTAGCGATTCGCTGAGTTGATGGCGATTCGGCGCCATTCGCGCCCGGCCCAGGCTGACCGCCCGTCGGTCGAGAAAATGGCTGGCATACAGCCATGAGCCATACTCAGGCATGGCTGTAGTTGCTCGCAAGAGCATCGCCAACACCGCTTAGGCAAGGTGCGGACTGGACTGGCGAGTGGCTCTCCTTGCGAGCATTCGCACCTCGTTCGCCCCTGGAAACCCGTTGGCTAGCCTGGGGCTCACGATGAAAAGGCTGAGCATTTCTGACCCGCGTGATGCGCCCGCACATGTTCTTCCACGCTGGTTCAGGCATGCGCTGGTCAAGGCCCTGACGGGCCTGTGCCTTGGGCTCATCACTGCGGTGACGCTGGTGTATCTCAGTCAACAGGTGTTCCCAGGGGTCCAGGCCTACGGCGAAGACCTGGGTTTGCGGGTGAGCCTGTATTTCGAGCGCGTGGCCAGTAGTACCTCCGGTGTGGTGCCTCCCAGAAGCGACAGCGACCGCTATGGCTATGTCTTCCTTGACGTCGATCCCGAGCCGACTAACGTGGGGCTCACTGCTGCGCAGCACCCTTCGCCTTCAGAGCAGGCCTGCGCGGCATATACCGAGGCGCGGCACTCTCGTATCACGGACACGACGACACCTGAACAACCGCTCGACTGCAGCTCGGCACGGCCTCTGAACCGCCACCTTCTGGCAGCCATCGTCCGAGAGTTGCAACAGCGCCAGGCCAGGCTGGTGATTCTCGACCTGGTGCTGGCGCGGGAGTCCGGCATTGTCAGAGCAGACGAAGATCAGGCGCTACAGACCGCGCTGAAACAGGTCGGCACCTCAATGCCCGTACTCTTCGCCGGCCCCTATGAGATGCAACCGACAACAGCAACCGGGCAGCCCGGTCCCGTTCAGTTGGTCATGCCCTTGTTGATCGAAGACAACCAGGCCGCCAACCTGCACCCGGCGGTCGCCCTGCCTGTGCCGGGTCAGCCTTTGCGTCGCTACCCAAAATGTCTGCGTCAGACAGGCCAGGCAGCGTCGTTGCCGAGCCTGCCCTACCTGGCAGCCATGGTCCTGGTGGCCGACGGCGCTACATGCGAGCAGAGCGCCCCAAGCCGACGTGACAACGCACCGCGCATTGTCTTCAGCCTGCCCTCGCAAAGCAGTCATCTGGATGATCTGAATGCACCAGGTCGGGCACATCAGGCAATTTATCGCGGTCGTTACGACCGTTGCCTGGCGACGCACTTCTGGAACAGCGAGACCTCACTCTGCGCTCAAGCCGCGACCTACCACGACAAAGTGGTGGTCATCGGCGTGTCCAATCCCTTGCGCCGGGACCGGCACTACACCCCGCTGGGCGACATGGCCGGCCCGGAGGTGGTCATCAATGCGGTGCGCAGCTTCGTGGCTTACCCGCAACAACACGACAAGGGCCTAGCTCAGCTGATCAGCAAAAAATGCCTGATCGTGGTGGCCTGCTTCGTGCTCTGGCTCCTGTACTTCAGCGTTCGCTGTCGCTGCTTCCCCGAGCAAGGCCGCGAGTCGCGATCGCTGCTGGCCGTCGGTTGGCGCGCAATGCTGGTGGGCCTGGCCTTTATCGCGACACTGTTACTGGTGCTGCTGCTGGCGTTCTCACTCTCATTCGACAGTGACGCGCCGACGCCCTCGCTGGACGTGCTGATACCGGTACTGGCCATTGCCATCGACGAATACGTCGAGCAGGTGCATCGCCTCGTCCGCGGGGTCGAACACCAGCTGGAAAAGCTGCTTTGCCTGCTGATCGCCCCGGTGCCGCTTCAAGCCGAGCCGTTACCCTGCCCGGATGGCTGGCTGAGCGTCAGATCACGGATCAACCACCTGACCCCGGCCAACGCCCAGCTGAGCGTCTACCGGGCAGGGAGCCAGACGACACAGCCCGCCACGGTTGGCAGCGTACTGTGTGAAGGCGATAGCCTGCTGTTTGCGCCAGGCAGCGAAGCGGCTCAAGTGGAACTGTTCGAAGCCGGAACGCTGCTCATCTGGGACGCACGCCGCGGCTCCTACAACGTACCCGCCGGGGCCAAGGCCAGTCTGGGCGCGGCAGCAGCTTATCTGAATGCCCTGTTCGAGGGTGCCAGCGATATTGGGCCGACACTGCAAAGAGCGGACCCGACCCACGGTCGCGGCAGGGAAGAGGTTGTCGCAGTAGGCCTCAGAGCCATCATGCCGTTGTACGGCCTGCCGCGCCAAGCACTGGTCGCCGGTACCGAACCTGTGCTCGCCTGGCACAACGGTGTCGGCCCCTGGCGCTGCAACTGGCTGACGTTTGACGGCGAACTATTGCTGCGCGGCGAAGCGGTCGACACCGTTCAATGCACTGTGCCACCAACCCCCAACGCCGCGGCGGCCCTGGAGGTCCTCGACGCACGCGGCACCAGTCTGATCTGGCTGATCGACCTGGTGCCCCAGACCAGGCTGCCCCGCCCAGACTGGGTGTCGACCGGCACACCCGTTCTGGACCTCGAGCAGCGTGCCGCCTGGGCCATCTGGCTGTGGCGCGAAGGCGGCCCGGCCTGGCGCTTGCAGGCGCTGGCCATGCTCAACGAAACGCGGCAGAACTGGCTGGCCGGCTGGTTACTCGCCGGTATTCTCGCCGAAACCCCTCAGGTGGCCGCCAAATGAAAATCACGCCCCTGCTGATGCTGGCTTTGCTCCTGCTCTGCGCCGGTGCTCGGGGCGATCCTGCGGCACCAAGCAGCAAGCGGGTGGCGATGATCGTCGCCAACGCCAACTACGCCAATCCGCTTGATCGTCTGACCGGCCCATTACGTGACGCCGAAACCCTGCGCCAGACACTGAGTCAACTGGGCTTCACCCTCGAACTACGGGAAAACGTCGATCTCGAAGGGCTGAACAACGCGCGCAAAGACTTCCAGAGCCAACTTCTGCAAGCCGGTCCAAATGCACTCGGACTGTTCTACTACGCCGGCCACGGCGGCGCCCCGGCGAGCGGCAACGACAACTACCTGATACCAGTGGAGGTGGCCTCCATCAGCACACTGGACTTCCAGCAACAAGCCTTGAGCCTTGGCGACCTGCTCAAGCCACTGCGCATCAGTCGACCGCCAGGCGCTACCGTGATTGTCGTCATCGACGCCTGCCGCACCCTGGAAGCCTCCAGCGGTCGCAGCGCCCAGGGCCAGTCAGCGCCCGGCGGGACCGCGGTGGTCCCGCAAACGGCGGCACTGAGCGAGCCCGACTCCGGTTTCCTGGTCGCCCTGTCCACCAGTCTGGGCCTACCGGCCTCCGACGACGGCACCTATGCCCGCACCCTGGCCGCCAAACTGTCGACGCCGGGGCTGACCGTGTCGCAGGTGTTCGACGAGGTGCGCTACAGCTTTCAGGCCAGCCCCACTAATAAGCAGTTGCCGGTGGCGGTGTCCAAGTTGGAAAAAATCTGCCTGGTCAGTTGTGACGCGACGCCCAAGTCAGATCACCTCAATGTGCTGTTGGAGGCTTCGCGCAGTTTCTCCCGTGGCGAAATCGGCCAGAGCGCCGCACTGACGACATTGATCAGCGAGGGACGGACCTTCGAACGATCAGAGTTTTTCCAGGGTATGTCCTTTGGCAAGGGCGCTCAGTTGTCGAAGCTCAAAGCCAGCGGCGCCAACTTCAAGGCCGCGGATATCTCCGGCAGCGACTTGTCCGACGCGGACCTCAGCGGTGCCCGTCTGCAGGCGGCTACAGCAAAAGGGAGCAAATTCAATAACAGCCTGCTCGACGGCGCGTACCTGCCACTTATCGATGCCGCGGGCGCCAACTTCGACAAGGCCAGCCTCAAGCGCACTGCCTGGCTCGGCGCCGACCTGCGCGGTGCATCGTTTCGCCACGCCGACCTGCACGGGGCCAGCTTTCGTCTGGCCGACCTGCGCGGTGCGGACTTCTCTGAAGCCCAGTTGAACGATGTTTCGTTCAACGGCGCGGACTTGCGCGGCAGTCACTTCGACGGTGCGACCTTCGCCAATACCAACCTCCACGGGGCGCTGGCCGAACCCGGTGCCCTTGCTCCGGCCCAACGTCAAGCCAGTTGCGCCACAGCAGATGGCCATGGCGGTATTCAACTGGTCATGGTGGTCAAGGACGTCGGCGCCTATGGACGCAAATTCCTCGAACTGGATTACGGACAACCCGGAATCGGCTGGAAGGTTCCCGACCAATCCCTTCCCCCTTGCGCAAAAATCGATTCCCAGTCGTTGCCTGACAATTATGAAAGCCGCAACGATGGCACGCCGCTTTTCAGTATCCGCTTTCCGGAGGACATGCTGGAACAGTCCGACAACAAGAGCGAGCTCTATGCACGCCTCAAGCAGCGGCTGTTCAGCAGCATCCTGGAACGCATGCGCGCCGCCCATGAGATGGGCTGGTCGCTGTATTGCCCGTTTGCCTACGACTTCAGCGGCGACTGCAAGGCCATGGAAGCTCAGGGGATGAAGTTCGAGTGAAGGCAGCATCGGAAGGGTCCAGGGCGCCGCACTGACGGCGGGGCCCTGGCGGGCATTATCCCAACCCAGTCAGTTGTGAATTGGTCGAGCGTCCATAGCCAGGTTCGAGTTCTGCGATGCGGACTCCACCTCCCCCGCGCCACGGCACGCGACGAAATCCTCTTTGCGCAACACCACCAAGGCAATCAGCGAAACGATCCCGGTACCGATGTAGAAGTACCACGGCGAGGTAATATCCCCCGTCTGCTGAATCAACCAGGTCGAAATCAACGGCGCACTGCCGCCAAACACCGCCACCGGAATGTTGTACGCCACGGCAATCCCGGTAGAGCGAATCCGCGTAGGCAACAGCTCACTCATGGTCGCGTAGGTCGACGACGCATACAGCCCGAACAGAATCGCCACCGCCATCAACGGCCAGAAGAACGAGGCCGGCGTGGCAGTCGGTGCGGCCTTGAAGAACCAGTACATCGCCAGCGTCGCCAACACCCCGACCACCATCAGGAAAGGTTTGCGCCCGTAACGGTCGGTGAACATCCCGCCAAAGGGCATGACGAACGCCGCCGAGAGGCTGGCGACGAACACGTAGAGCAGCGTGGTGCCACTGTCGAACTTGAGGATGCGCGACATGTAGGTCGAGGCGAAAGTCAGCACCAGATAGAAGATCGAGCTGTGCAGGGTAATGATGAAGAACACCAGGGCAATCGCCCGCTTCCACTGCCAGACTTCACGCAGCGGCGCCTTGGAGGTTTCCCCGGCCTTCTGCAAGGCAAGGAACTCCGGGCTGTCTTCCAGCTTGAGGCGGATGTACATGGAGATCAGGCCCATGGGCCCGGCGACCAGGAACGGAATGCGCCAGCCCCAGTCCTGCATCATCTCGGCACCCAGCGCCCAGGTCATGCCGTTGGCAACCACGCCGCCGAGCACCAGCCCGAGCACTGCGGTGACCATCAGCCAGCAGGTGGAAAAACCCCGCCGCCCCGGCCCTGCGTACTCGGAAATAAAGCTGGTGATGGTGCCGATCTCGCCACCGGCAGAGAAGCCCTGCACACAACGAATCAACACCAGCAGGATCGGTGCGGCAATGCCGATGGAGGCATAGGTCGGCAGCATACCCAACAAGCAGGTGGACCCCGCCATCATCACCAGCACGGTGATCAGGGTTTTGCGCCGGCCGATCTTGTCGGCCAATGGCCCGAAGAACAGCCCGCCCAGGGGACGGATGAAGAAGCTCAAGGCAAACGCGGCAAAGCTGCTGAGCAGGCTGGTGGTCGGGTCATCGGAGACGAAGAACGCCTGACCGATATACACCGCCAGAAAGCCGTACACGCCATAGTCGTACCATTCGATAAGGTGCCCGGAAGTTGCGCCAATGAACGCGCGCCGCCGTTGCCGGGCCGGGTTGTGCTGATGAGTTGCCATAGCAGTATTCCTGTCTTGTTCTTATTGATGGAAAACAGTCCTGGGGACGCGCTTCACGGGACAGCGGCAGTGCTTGCGGCCTCCTTGAGCCATTGACGCAGTTCGGTCTTGAGGACCTTGCCGTAACTGTTTTTCGGCAGCTCGGCGAGGAACACATACTTCTTCGGTTTCTTGAACGAGGCCATGCGCTCGAGGAACCAGGCCGTAAGGGCGCGCTCATCGAGCAGGCGGTCGCCACGGGCAACCACAAAGGCCACCACCGACTCGCCCCACTCGGCATCGGCCTCGCCGACCACGCACACTTCGAATACTTCGGGGTGCAGGGCCAGCACCTCCTCGACCTCACGCGGGTACACGTTACTGCCGCCGGAGATGATCACGTCTTTGCAGCGGTCAGTGAGAGTCAGGTAACCCTGATCGTCGAGGTAGCCGATGTCGCCGGTGAGCAGCCAGCCATCGACCAACGCCTCGCGGCTGGCCGCTTCGTTACGCCAGTAACCGTGCATCACCGTCGGGCCGCGCACGGCGATCTGGCCGGGCTGCCCGACTGCCAATGGACGCCGTTCGGCATCGAGCACGCGCACATCCACAGCGGAATGCACCAGCCCCACCGAGGCGGCGATACGTGTCCAGTCCGCTCGCTGACGATCGGCAATCACTGCACGCGGCAAGGCGCTGATGGTCATCGGGCTCTCGCCCTGGCCGTAGATCTGCACCAGACGCGGGCCGAAGGTGTCCAGCGCATCCTGCAGATCCGCCAGGTACATCGGCGCACCGCCGTAGACGATGGTCTTGATCCCTTCACCGGCATATCCCGTCACCCGCGCCTGCTCGACCATGCGCTTGACCATGGTCGGCGCCGCGAACAGCGAGACATCACCGAGCCGGGTGGCAAGCTCGAACACTTCCTCAGCCTTGAAGCCACGCGACTCCGGCACCACATGGCGGGCACCGCAACGCACATGAATGAAGTTGTACAGCCCGGCGCCGTGGGACATCGGCGCGGCATACACCACCGCCTCGTTGCCGCTGAGCGCATCGACATCCAGCGGATAACACAGCGACATCGCCACCAGGTTGCCGTGGGACAGCATCACCCCCTTGGAACGCCCAGTGGTGCCGGAGGTATAGAACAGCCAGGCCAGGTGATCGGCGTTGCAGGTGTACGGCGTTGCCAGCGCGTCAGCGACAGGCTCCAGCACTCGCCCAAGGCCGGCCTGCTCGCGGCAGTCGTCAGCCAGCTCGCCGGGGGCGAACACCTGGCCGTCATCGGTGAACACCAGCCGCGCCTGGGCGTTATCGACAATCCAGCCGGCCTCACTGCGGTGCAGCTTGCAGTTGATCGGCACCACCACGGCACCGATCCACCACACGGCATACATCAGCTCCAGGTACTCGCAGCAGTTCTTCATGAACAGCGCCACGCGATCACCCGGCTCCACTGCGTGCTCGTGAATCAATTGATAGGCCAGGCCACGCACGTTTGCGGCGAAGGTCTGATAATCGGCAATCTGCTGTTGCCCGGCAAACAGTGCCGGGCGTTCGGGCCAGCGCTGGGCGGCGGCCTGCAACCAGTTGGCAATATTCAAACTTACGCCCTCCGCGCCTGAAGCACCGAGGCGTAGTTGGCCACCGCCATGCCACCCATGTTGAACAGCAGCCCGAATTCGGCATTCGGCGCCGCCAGCCCGATCGGGTTGCCGGTCAGTTGGCCGAACGCCAGGGCATGCATCGACACCCCGGTCGCGCCCACCGGATGTCCTTTGGCCTTGAGCCCGCCGGAGAGGTTCACCGGCAACTTGCCGTCATGCTGAACAATCCCCTCCTCCAGCGCGCGATGGCCCTGCCCTTGCGGCGCCAGGCCCATGGCCTCATAGATCAGCAACTCGGCGATGGTGAAGCAGTCATGCACCTCGGCAAAATCCAGGTCGTCCAGCGTTACCTGAGCTTTGCCCAAGGCTGACTGGATCGCGCGCTGCGGCCCTTCAAAAGCGAGCAGGTTACGCTGCGACAGCGGCAGAAAATCGTTGACCTGGACCATGCCCTTAATCGCCACTTCTCGACGGAACTGGCGGGCACGCTTGGCCGACGCCAGCACAATCGCCGCCGCACCATCGGTAACCAGCGAACAGTCGGTCAATCGCAGTGGCTTGGCGATATAGGGGTTGCTCTCGGACACCGTATTGCAGTGCTCGAAACTCATCGCCTTGTGCATCTGCGCCAAGGGGTTGGCCATGGCATTGGCGTGGTTCTTCGCGGCAATTGCGGCCATGGCCGACAGCGGGCTCTGGTAAATCTGCTCGTACTGCGCAGCCGCCAGCCCGAACAACTGCGGAAAGCTCAGCCCGGCTTCTTCGGCATCATGCTGATACCCTGCCCCGGCCAAAGCCTTGGTCACTTGTGCGGTGGAGTTGGAAGTCATCTTCTCCGCCCCGACCACCAGCACCAGCTCCGCACTGCCGGACAAAATCGCATTGATCCCCGCCTGAATCGCCGCCGAGCCCGAAGCACAGGCATTCTCGCAGCGAGTGGCCGGTTTGAAGCGCAACGCGGGATCGGCCTGCAGCATCAACGACGCCGGAAAGCCGTCTGGCACCAGCCCCGAGTTGAACTGCCCGAGAAACAGCGCATCGATTTCCGACGCGGCCACATCCGCATCGGCCAGTGCGGCGCGGGTAACATCGACAATCAGGTCTTCGAGGGTGGCATCGGTCAAGCGGCCAAAGCGCGAATGCGCGGCGGCGACGATGCTGACGGAGTCGGTAGCCATGGCTTTTATCCTTCTGGTTGAACAGGCGTTCCTTACAATGGCCCCAACCCCGAAGCCCTCGCTATTCGTGCAACTACGTATAGGGATGAGTAGCCCGAGTGATGGATACTGCGAGGCAACACATCATCAGCACGCGGGAGGCCTGCGCCATGACCGACCCAGCCCGACAACTGCAAGACCTCGAGCGCCTGGCCTTCCAGGTATCGCCAGCGCCGCAAGTGATCACCGGCAACCGGCGCATGCTCGACTTCAACGAAGCCTTCCAGAGCCTGTTCGGCTACCAGCGAGACGACCTGCTGGGCGAACTGATCCTCAAGCTCTACCCCTCACAGGCCGACTTCAACATCATCGGCGAACGCAGCCTGAGCTGGCTGCGCCATGCCAAGAACGGTGCCTACTCGGATGAACGCTTCATGCAGCACCGCAGCGGCGAAGTGTTCTGGGCACGGGCCAACGGCTACACCCTGACCCCGGAAGATCCGTTTCAACTGATGGTGTGGCACTTCGAGCGCATGGACCGGGTGTTCCGGCCCACGGTCAACCTCACGCCCAGGGAGCGGGAGATCTCGGCGCATATCGTCAACGGCCTGACTTGCAAGGAGATCGGGCGCAAACTGGACATCTCGCACCGCACGGTGGAGGTGCACCGGGCGCGGTTGATGAAGAAGTTGCAGGCGAAGAACAGTGCGGAGCTGGTGTCGAAAATCATCGTATTGAACTGACGACGCACCGGCGGTTTCGGGGCTGTAGCAGCGGGAACTTCAGGTCACCGACCCAGTCTATTAAGCGCCCGAACCACCCCAGCCGAACAGCGCTTCAGCCGAGTCCCCCTGATGCCCACCAAGAGTCTTCTGCCAGGTCTTGTCCTGGCGTTCTGCGCTGTCGCATCGCTTTGCTCGGTTGCTGCCGAGCGCAGCGCTTCCGCGCACAGCAACAACGCATCTACCACCCTGATTGAAACCGCCTCGCAGCAGTATGCCGACGGCCAGCTGGACCAGGCTGCTGCGACGCTGGAGCGAGCGCTGCATATCCAGCCGAACAATCCCGCAACGCTGCATTATCTGGGGGTGCTGCGCCTTCAGCAGGGCGAGTACCAACAAGCCGAAACGCTGGCGGCGCGCTCCAATCTGCGGGTTGGTCGCAACGTCCAGCTACGCAACCGCAACATGCAACTGATCCAGGCGGCGCAGCAGGCCCAGGTTTCGGGCAAACCACCGCATGCCGAACAGGATCGGCTTGCGGTGCAGCAGGGGCTGAAAGCGCAAGCGCAGGCAGAAAGGCAACCGGAACCGCAGCAGGTTGCTGGCGGCGACTTTCAAATGACCTCCGCCGAGCCGCAACCCGAGTTCGACGCGATGGACATTCCCCGCGGTCATTGGCCGCCGCCGGGCAAATGCCGAATCTGGTTTGCTGACCGCCCGCCCGGGCATCAGCCTGCGCCTGGCAACTGCAAAAAGCTCAAGCATCAGGTGCCGTTCGGAGCCTACCTGGTGGGCGGTTGAGTCTGGTGATTAACCGCTATTCAACACACTCGACGTAGCTCGACTCCCCGCCCCCCGTCGAGCCCGACAACCAGCCCCACACGAACGACAGCGTGGTACGCCCTGCATGATCAACACCGACCTTGCCACGGGACCAGCCGGAAAGCAGCTCGCCCTCCGTGGTCAGGCACTGAAAAAGCAGCTCGATGGTATCCGGCCCTGTTGCGCGGCCGACCTGGTTACCCAGGCGGATATGCCCGCCTTGGTAAGTACTGGAAATGCCATCGCCCTCGACCCGGTAATGAAACACCGTGCGGGCATCGGACAGCCCAGAGGCGTTGTTTGCTACGGCGAATCGGCGATTGTTCAGGCGCTCGCAGATTTGAGGGAAGAGGATGTCCATAAAAGTCGTGTCCTTTGCTCAGGGTTATAAAAAAGCCCAATCAATGCCCACATTCCCAAGCGCAGACCCAAACCTGTGGGAGCCGGCCTTGCCGGCGATGGCATCAACGCGGTGTCAGATACTGCGCGCTGCCTATATCGCTGGCAACGCCTGCGCCTTGTCCAGCACCTCACGAGCCTTACGCACCATCAGGTCGAACCGGTCTACCAGCTGGGTCATAACCTCCAGCGTGTCCACTTCCTCCTCGCCATCATGCTTCTCCAGCAGCTTGCCGATGCACGCCACCACAGCTGGTGACCAGCGCTGGTTCTCTTCACCGACCTCTTTCAGCGAGTGCAGCGTATTGAGCCCGCGCTGCCCACCTGCGGTAATCGCTGCGGCCTCTTCGTTGAGCGCAATCTTCGACTGCTCCACGGCCTGCAGATCCAGCGCAAAGTCGTCGTCCTGCTCATCGGTCGGCGCATCTACCGAGTCCGAGCCCGGCTCGCCCTCGACCTCCACCGCCTTGACCACTTCGCTAATGAAATTCTTCGCTTCGCCACTGAGGAACTGCACCGTGGCCAGATGAGTGTTGCGCTTGGGCGACTGCGGCAGAAAGAAGCGCACCTGCTCGCCCTCGCCCAGCACCGCATCGCTCCAATCGCGCAGGGTGTTGCCGTAGGCCAGTCGCGGGTAATTGATGCGCGGATACAGCCGCTCGATCGCCTCCTCGCTCAGCGACTCCGGATCGACCAGCACGCTGTACTTGCGCAGCAGGTCGAGGGTGACCTTGGAGCGCTTGGTCAGCAAATCCAGATCCACACCCTTGTAGTACGGCCCGGCCTGCGTGCGCTGAGCCGCCAACAACGTGCGACTGTCCAGCACCCCCACCAGCTCACCCAGGGCCTGCTGGTCACTGATACCGTCCGGCGGCATCCATTGGGCGAGAATGGACTGAGCGCTGGACACAGCGTCGACGATGGTTTTGTTGGCACCGGGCATGGGTAGTCCTTTCACAAATATCCTGATAATGAAGTCGTGACGCTCGATAATGGCAAATAGATGGCCACGATCGCAGATGGTGCCGGGATACAACGCTGGCAGCAAGCTGACGCGGTAGAAAAATGCACCGCACAAATCCCCTGCTCCACACCATTCGTCGCATTCAAAACCCGACAGCAAATTTCTGTCACTGACTGGCTTGGCTATTGCACAAGCTCGCCTCAGCGGCCCCGAAAAGACGTAATTCTGACGCGGCAGCGGCCAAAATTATCCTTTACGGGCGCCTAAGAGACGCCTGCTCAGTTATCGGAGATGTAACGTGTCAACGCTCAATGAAATCGCAATGAACCACGCGAGAATGGTCAAACGGCTGGCGGAGGAATCGATCGTACTGGAACAGCGGCAGCCCATCGTCGTGGGCGGTTTCGAGGTTTCCTCCATTGACACGTCAGACCCCATGCCGCTGCCCTTCATCATTGATGCTCAAGACAGAAGCATCGACCTGGTTGCCGTAGCGGTCTGATCGCAGTCGGCATTACTCGCGTTATGTCGTAAAATGGCCGGTTGCCGAAAGAACCGTCATGGCCATAGCCATGAAGGGCTTTCATTCTTTCCAAATAACTGTGGTGAAGATGAACAAGCCTTTCATTTCGCTGTGCCCGGAAATTACTCGGGCACACGCACTGACACTGATGGATTGGTTGGAAGATGAGCGCGTTACCTGCTATCTGAGCGATTCGCGTCATGTTTCCCGCTCCATCGAGCAAGTCATTGATCGAACTCAATTACCGATCCTGACCCATCTATTCAACCGGGGTGGCCGATTCTTCATGGCCTATGACCGGCATGACGCCCCGGTGGGCTTTGTCCGTCTGATCAAGACCGGCTCCAATTGCGAGATCGTCCTGGTCATTGGAGACAGCGACAAATGGGGCCGAAACCTTGGCGCCCGCACCATCCGCGAAGGCATGAAACTGGCCTTCCTCGACATGCGGGCCGAGAAGCTCATCGCCAAGATCCACCCGGACAACACCCGCTCGCTGAAAGCCTTTCAGCGCAGCGGCTTTCTGCTGGAAAGCGAAACGCCGACATTGAAGTCATTTTCCATGACGGCGGGGCGCTATCTCCAGTGCCTGCGCGAAGGTACCGTTGCCGACGCCACTGAGATCTACATCACTGAAATCGACAAGGCCAGGCTCGAGAGCCTGATCGCGCTCGAGCAAGGCCCGGCCGTTGTTGAACTCGAACATGAGCTTGAGCGAGCCATTGTCGTCACGCCGCAGCAGGTGGCGCGCAATGTCGTCACGATGAACTCCAGGGCCTTGCTGCAGCTGGACGACGAAGAGATCGAAGTGGCCCTGGTCTACCCTGAAGACGCGGACAGCAGCGCCGGAAAGTACTCCGTGTGCTCCGACATCGGCGCCGCCATCCTCGGCTATCAGGAGGGGGACGCCATCGACTGGCGCGTTTCTGACCGGACCCGCCGGATCGGGATCAGAAAAGTGCTTTACCAGCCGGAGGCCGCAGGCGACTTCCACCTGTAATTGCGCCTTTAGCCAAGTGTTCGACCATCAGGCGCGAAAGTCCCCCAAGGCTTTTCGTGCCTGATGCGGCCCCTCGTACTGACCGCAGGACTGCGCAGCGTGCTACTCGCGAGATCAACCTGCGCCCTGTCCGGCCCCCGGCT
>JAVXRI010000082.1:0-24448 GCA_036643775.1 Pseudomonas sp.
GGCATGAAAAGCCTGCCGGTCGGATTGCTGGGTATTGAGGAAAACGCATGTCGCCGTGGCTGACGGTAGTAGGTATCGGTGAAGACGGTTTCAGTGGCCTGGGCAAGCAGGCCCGGCGCGCACTGCTGGGCGCAGCAAAGGTGTTCGGCGGCCAGCGCCAGCTGGATTTGCTGCCACGTTGCATTCGCGGCGAACGCCTGTTGTGGCCCAGTCCCTTCTCCCTGGCGCCGGTCCTGGCCCTGCGCGGGCAACCGGTATGTGTGCTGGCCAGCGGTGACCCAATGTTCTTCGGGGTCGGCGCCAGCCTTGCGCGACAGCTCGGCGCTGAGGAGATGAGCGTGTTGCCGATGCCCTCCTCCTGCGCGCTGGCCGCGGCTCGCCTCGGCTGGCCGCTGCAGGACGTTACCACAGTGTCCGTGGTGGCCCGCCCTCTTGCGGCGCTCAATGCGCACTTGTATAGCGGCGTGCGCTTGCTGGTGCTGAGCAACGACGGCAGCAGCCCGGCACAGATTGCCGCGCTATTGCGTGAACGCGGTTTTGGCCCGAGCCGGATGCAGGTCTTCGAACACCTTGGCGGGAGTGCCGAGCGCTGCCTTCAGGGCACTGCCGAGCACTGGCCACACACGCTGATTGCCGACTTGAACCTGGTGGCCATCGAATGTCTGGCCGCGCCCGATGCTCCGCGCCTGTCGCCCGTTGCGGGCCTGCCTGACACCGCCTTCCAGCACGACGGCCAGTTGACCAAGCGTGATGTACGCGCCATCACCCTCGCCCGCCTGGCACCACAACCGGGCGAATTGCTCTGGGATGTCGGTGCCGGCAGCGGCTCGATCGGCATCGAGTGGATGCGCGCCCATCCCAGTTGCCGGGCGCTGGCCATTGAGTCCGATGAGGGCCGCCAACAACTGATCGAGCACAATCGCGATGCCCTGGGCGTCCCTGGCCTGCAGCTGATCCGTGGCCGCGCGCCACAAGCGCTGCACGGCCTGGAGCGCCCGGATGCGATCTTCATCGGCGGCGGCGTCACCCGCGAAGGCGTGCTGCAGCACTGCTGGGAGCAACTGCGCCCGGGTGGCCGCCTGGTGGCCAATGCCGTCACCCTGCAGAGTGAGCTGACCCTGGTCAGCTGGCGCGAGCAACATGGCGGCGAACTGACCCGCATCCACATCGCCCAGGCCCAGCCGCTGGGCGAGTTCGATACCTGGCGCCAGGCCCTGCCGATCACCCTCCTAGAAGCGATCAAGCCCGTTGATGCGTGACGAAACCCAGGAACAACCGGCCCCGCTGCGCAGCGGCCTGACCACCGGCAGCTGTGCCACCGCCACCAGTCTGGCGGCGGCACGCGTGCTGCTGACCGGTGCGCAGAGCGACGCCGTGCAGATTACCTTGCCCAAGGGCAAGCAGGTGCAGATGCGCCTGGAATTCTGTCGCCTGCATGAGGACGGTGCCGAAGCCGGCACCCTCAAGGATGCCGGCGATGACCCCGATGTCACCCATGGTGCCCTGCTCTACAGCCGTGTACGCCTGCTGAGCGAACCTGGTGTGCGCTTTGTCGCAGGCATTGGCGTAGGCACGGTGACCCGCCCCGGTCTGGTCCTCGCCGTGGGCGAACCGGCAATCAATCCCGTGCCACGACGGATGATGACCGAACACCTGCAGCGGCTTGCTGAAGAGTGCGCGTATAACGGCGGTTTTGAAGTCACGGTGAATGTGCAGGACGGCGAAAGCCTTGCCCTGAAAACCATGAACCCGCGCCTGGGCATTCTTGGCGGTCTGTCAATTCTCGGCACCAGCGGCATTGTCCGGCCCTTCTCCTGCTCGGCCTATATCGCCTCGATTCACCAGGGTATCGATGTAGCGAAAACCAACGGCTACCTGCACATTGCCGCCTGCACCGGCAACGCCAGCGAGGACACCATGCGCAGGGTCTACAACCTGCCGGAAATCGCCCTGATCGAAATGGGCGACTTCGTCGGCGCGGTACTCAAGCACCTGCGCAAAGTGCCTGTGGATAAACTCAGCCTGTGCGGCGGCTTCGGCAAGATCAGCAAGCTCGCGGCCGGGCACATGGACCTGCACAGCCGCCACTCCAGCATCGACCTGCCGCAACTGGCCGACTGGGCTGCAGCCATTGGTGCCGACAGCGACTTGCAAGCGGCGATTCGCCAGGCCAACACCAGCCAGCAAGCCTTGGCCATGGCTAGCGCTGCGGGTATCGCTTTGGGTGATGCTGTCTGCGGCCATGCCCTGGCCTTTGCGCGCAACGTGGTGCCTGCACAAGTACAAGTGGAAGTCTTCGCCATCGACCGCCAGGGCGGCATCGTCGGCCATGCGGGAGCCTTTGTATGAAACGTATCCTGCTGCTCGGCGGCGTCACCGAGGCATTGGCCATCGCCCGAACCCTGGGTCCGGCCCATGTCTACAGCCTGGCCGGGATTGGCCGGGTACCCAGTGACCTGAGATGCCAGGTACGGGTTGGTGGTTTTGGCGGCGCCGAGGGTTTGGCCGCTTACTTGTTCGCCGAGAAGATCGACCTGTTGATCGACGCCACTCACCCCTATGCCGCCCGGATCAGTGCCAACGCGGCCCGCGCCGCACAGCTCACCGGCATTCCCTGCTGGGCCCTGCGGCGTCCCGCATGGCAGGCGCAAGCCGGAGATGACTGGCGCGAAGTGTCAGACTGGGCTGAATTGATCGAAGTGCTGCGAGCGTTCCGGCGTCCGCTGTTCACTCTCGGTCGTGAGCCCTTGCAGCATCTCGACGAGATCCCGGAGCAGCAGTTCTGGACCTTGCGTGCTCTGGAAGCCTGTCCGGGTAATGAACGTTGCGAAGTGATCGGCGCACGCGGACCGTTTTACCTCGAAGACGAACGTGCGTTGTTCGAGCGTAGGCAGATCGATGTGTTGATCAGCAAGAACAGTGGCAGCGGGGCTACTGAGCCCAAACTGGAGGTCGCAAGAGAGCGTGGTGTACCCGTGCTGGTGCTGAAACGGCCTGAGTTGCCGGTAGTGGACAGGGAGTTCTTTGCTGTCGAAGAGATGATCGCTGCACTCGACCTGTAACGTATATCCCATTGACATATACCTTGCTCGGCATAAACTCGGACATACATTCAGACTTTCCAAGGAGGCTCTCCATGGATCAAGGTGCCGTCTTCAAAAGTAACCGCAGCCAGGCCATCCGCTTGCCTAAATCCGTCGCCTTGCCCGAGGACATCACACGTGTGGATGTTGTCGCCATCGGTCGCACCCGAATCATCTCTCCTGCGGGTGAGACGTGGGACAGTTGGTTCGAGGGTGAGTGCGTCAGTCCGGATTTCATGGCCTCGCGAGAGCAACCAGCTGATCAGGAACGCGAAGGGTTCTGATGCTCAAGTTCATGCTCGACACCAACATCTGCATCTTCACCCTCAAGAACAAGCCTCAGGAGGTACGTGAAGCATTCAATCGTCATCACGGCCAACTGTGCATCAGCACCGTCACATTGATGGAATTGATTTACGGTGCCGAGAAGTCAGCTGCGCCTGAACGCAACTTGTCCGTGATCGAAGGGTTTGCCGCACGTCTTGAAGTCCTCAATTACGATAGTCATGCTGCAGCTCACAGCGGCCAGCTGCGTGCAGAACTGGCCAGGGCTGGCACACCGGTCGGCCCCTATGACCAGATGATCGCCGGACACGCACGTTCTCTCGGGCTCGTGCTGGTGAGCAATAATCTTCGCGAGTTCCTGCGTGTTCCTGGCTTGCGTGTAGAAGATTGGTTGAACCCGGCTAACTAGCATGGTCGTGTGACAAGCCCGCACTCACAGGATCTGCATCGCTTCTCAGGGCACTCCCGCAACAAACCCTATTGCTGTTTCAGATTCATCCGATAGCCCATCGCCATCCCCTGCCTTACACTACGCCCTCTCCCCCCTGGAAGAATTCGCCCATATGGAAATGCAATGGTGGATCTGGCTGGTGTTCGGTTTCGGCCTGATTGTGCTCGAGCTTGTTCTACCGACCTTCTTCATTCTCTGGTTCGGCATCGGCGCTGTACTGGTGTCGTTCATCGCCTACCTGGCCCCGAGCCTGCAGCTCGACATGCAGGTGCTGCTCTGGGTCGCGCTCTCGTCCATCACCACGCTGCTGTGGTTCAAGGTGTTTCGCAGGAAAAAGCCGGACACCCGCTGGACCGCCGACAACGTGATCGGCGAGGTGGGCCTGCTCACCGCTACGGTCTCCGAGTTCAACAAGGGCCGTGTGCGCTTCCAGAAGCCGATTCTCGGCAACGAGGAGTGGATCTGCGTCGCCGATGCCGAGATCCCCTCGGGCGAGCGCGTACGCATCACTGCCATCGAAGGCAATACCGCCCGGGTAACCCGGGCCTGATCAGCAAAAGGAAAGCCTGACTCATGACCAGCCTTATCGTCGCCGGTACCCTCGCCGCGTTCGTCATCATCACCCTGTTCAAAGGTGTGCGTATCGTGCCTCAGGGCGAGGAATGGATCGTCGAGCGCCTGGGCCGCTACCACGCCACCCTCAAGCCCGGCCTGAACATCGTCATCCCCTACATGGACGTGGTTGCCTACCGTCTGCCGACCAAGGACATGATCCTCGACGTGCAGCAACAGGAAATCATCACCCGCGACAACGCCGTCATCGTCGCCAACGCGCTGTGCTTTGCCAAGGTCGTCGACCCGCAGAAAGCCGCCTACGGGGTCCAGGATTTCGCCTACGCCGTCACCAGCCTGACCATGACCTCACTGCGGGCCATTGTTGGTGCCATGGATCTCGACGAAGCACTCTCCAGCCGTGAACAGATCAAGGCCCGCCTGCGCGAAGCAATGTCGGAGCAGACCGAAGACTGGGGTGTGACCGTACGTTCGGTCGAGATCCAGGACATCAAGCCCTCGGAAAACATGCAGTCCGCCATGGAACGCCAGGCTGCTGCCGAGCGTGAGCGTAAAGCCGATGTCACCCGCGCCGAAGGTGCCAAACAGGCTGCCATTCTTGAAGCCGAAGCGCGCCTGCAATCGGCCAAGCTCGATGCAGAAGCGCAGATCAACCTGGCGCAAGCCTCGGCCCAGGCGATCACGCTGGTCAGGGACGCGGTGGGTAACGAGATCACCCCGGCGATGTACCTGTTGGGCGAGCGCTATATCGGCGCCATGGAAAACCTGGCCGGCAGCGATAACGCCAAGGTCGTGGTACTCCCGGCCGACCTGCAGGAAACCGTGCGTGGATTGATGGGCCGCAACAAGGCCGTTTGACCCTCGGTCCCCGTCAAGAGCCGGGCCTGTGCGACACTTCATCGCATGCCCGGCTTTTTTACATATACTTTCAACTCTGGCTAAATAGCCACCACTCGAATCCTGACCGGATCTCTCCATGCCATCACATCGGCTTGCCCATGCCTGGATTGCCTGCTTTGCAGTGCTGTTCAATCTGCTGGCCATGCCGTTGTCCGCTGCCGCGCCGAAGAGCCAGAGCGAACAGTTGCTCTGGGGTGCGTTCTGCTCCAGTGGCGGCACCAAGCTGATCGCCATTTCTCTGGGCTCGCCTGATGGCAGCCAGCAAAACGATGACCATTCGACCATGCAACATTGCTGGTGCTGCTCCGGGGCCGCGCCCCTGTTGGCACTGCCGGGGCATCCACCGCGCTTGATGCTGCCTGCGCAGAATTTTGCACCTCCCAGGATCCTGCTCACCGCCAACCAGCCGACCCCGCGTCAGCTGTGGCCGGCACTGAACCCGCGCGCCTCCCCTCTGGCCTGATTTCACTACGCTCACTGTTGCGAACCTGAATCGACTGGAGAATCACCATGTTCAAGAACGCCCTGCTGCTGGCCGCCCTGTTGCTGCCGGCGACCTTTGCCACTGCCCACGAATACACCAAGGGTGACCTGCATATCGCCCATCCGTGGTCGCAGGAACTGCCGCCCAACGCGCCTAACGTCGCCGCCTATTTCGTCGTCCACAACAACGGTACGACTGCCGATACGCTGCTCAGTGTCGACAGCCCGATCAGCGACGATGCGCAGTTGCATGAGCATGTGCACAAGGACGGCCTGATGAAAATGCAGCAGGTGCAGAGCGTCGAAGTGGCCCCAGGCAAAGACCTGGTGTTCGCGCCCGGCGCCTACCACGTGATGTTGATGCAACCCAAGGACCGTAGCCTGCTGACTGACGGCAAGCGCTTCCCGTTGACCCTGCACTTCAAGAATGCTGGCGATATCACCGTCGAAGTCGCGGTGCAGAAGCAAGCCCCTGAAGGCGAAGCACACAGCCACTGATCGCTGAACGCTGCTCACCATGAGCATCGCCCGCAGCAGCTTCACCCGCCCCGCGCCCCCTGATTCCAGAAGGGTTCGCGGCAGCTGGCTGAGCCTGTTCGCCATGTTGATGATCTTTATCGGCCCACTGGTTTCCCAGTCGATGCCGATGGATCACCGTGCCATGTCGAAAGACATGGGCATGAGCATGTCCATGGACAGCAGCGCTGATTGCCATAGCGACAGCCATCACGACAGCAGTCCCTCGCTGCACGTGATCTGGGAAAAATGTGGCTACTGCAGCCTGTTCTTCCACTGCCCGGCACTGCCCCAGGCCCTGAGCCTGCTCAATACCGAAGCAGCACCTGCCAGCAGCACCTTGATCGTTCAACCCCGCCAGGGCCATGCCCGGCAGACCGTTTTCCCCGGGGCCCTGACCCGCGCACCACCGTCCTTCATCGTCGCCTGAAATCACCTTCCGCGCTCAAGGGTCCGGCACTTCGCCGCTGACCTTGTGCGCCCTCATGACTGATCGATGTTGGAATCACTATGTCCAGCTGTACTGCTGTCTTTCGTTTGTCCCTGCGCGGGACCCTCGCCGTGATCTGCGGCACCCTGCTCAGCCCCTTGGCTCTGGCCGTCGGCCAGCCGACTGACGAACACCTTCACGACCAATCCGAGCTGAGCCCGACGGTGATCACCGCCGTCGCCCCCAGCTCGCCCCTGACCATCGTCACCAACCCCAAAGACCCGCGCCAACCGGTGCCGGCCAGCGATGGTGCCGACTACCTGAAAACCATCCCCGGCTTTTCCGCAATCCGCGCCGGTGGCACCAATGGCGACCCGGTGCTGCGCGGCATGTTCGGTTCACGCCTGAACATCCTCACCAACGGCGGCGTGATGCTCGGTGCCTGTCCCAACCGGATGGACGCTCCCACGTCCTACATCTCGCCGGAAACCTATGATCGCCTGACCGTGATCAAAGGCCCGCAAAGCGTGATCTGGGGCCCGGGCGCCTCCGCCGGAACCATCCTCTTTGACCGTGACCCGGAAAAATTCGGCGAGCTCGGCAGTCGGGTCAACGCCAGTTTGCTGGCCGGTTCCAACGGGCGCTTTGACAAGGTCCTCGACACCGCTGCGGGCAACCAGCTGGGTTATGTGCGCTTTGTCGGCAACCAGTCGCACTCCGATGACTACGAGGACGGCAATGGCGACACCGTGCCGTCACGCTGGGACAAATGGAACGGCGATGTCGCCCTGGGCTGGACACCCGATGCCGACACTCTGGTGGAGCTCACTGCCGGCAAGGGCGACGGTGAAGCCCGCTACGCCGGGCGCGGCATGGACGGCTCGCAGTTCAAGCGCGAAAGCCTCGGGCTGCGCTTTGAGAAGTCCAACATCGGCGAGGTGTGGGACAAACTCGAAGCCCAGGTCTACTACAACTATGCCGACCACGTGATGGACAACTACAGCCTGCGTACACCCTCGGGCATGGGCATGATGGGTATGCCGATGGTCAGCAACGTCGACCGCCGCACCATGGGAGGCCGGATCAAGGGCACCTGGCGCTGGAGCGAGCTGCAATTGATCGCCGGCGTCGATGCGCAGACCAACGAGCACCGCCAGCGCGGCGGCATGGGCATCGATGTGCACAAGGAAATGCCCTGGACCAAAGACGCCGACTTCCACAACTACGGCGTGTTCGGCGAACTGACCTGGTATGCCGCCGACCAGGACCGCGTGATTAGCGGTGCACGCCTGGACCGCGCCTCGGCCAAGGACTATCGGGAAACCAGCGCCACTAACGGCGATACCCGTGCGGACACCCTGCCCAGCGGCTTTGTCCGCTACGAGCATGACTTGCTCGCGATCCCGGCCACCACCTACGTTGGCCTAGGCCATGCCGAGCGCTTCCCGGACTACTGGGAACTGTTTTCACCCAAGTCGGGGCCAGCCGGTTCGGTCAATGCCTTCGACAGCATCAAGCCAGAGAAAACCACGCAGCTGGACTTCGGCATCCAGTACCAGACCGAAGACCTGCAAGCCTGGGCGTCAGGCTATGTCGGACAGATCCGCGACTACATCCTGTTCGACTACCGCACGAACATGATGGGCAAGAGCAGCTCGCGGGCGCAGAACGTCGACGCACGGATCATGGGCGGCGAACTGGGGGCGGCGTATATGTTGACCTCCAACTGGAAAGCCGACGCAACCCTGGCCTACGCTTGGGGCAAGAACAGCAGTGATGGCACGGCGCTCCCACAGATGCCGCCGCTGGAAAGCCGCCTGGGCCTGACCTACAGCCGTGACGATTGGAGCGTCGGCGCGCTCTGGCGCGTGGTGGCCGCGCAGAACCGCATCGCCGAGAACTACGGCAACGTGGTCGGCAAGGACTACGAAAAAAGCGCGGGCTTCGGGGTGTTTTCGCTTAATGGCAGCTACAAGGTCAGCAAGCACCTGAAGCTCAGCGCAGGGGTCGACAACCTGTTCGACAAGGCTTATGCCGAACACCTGAACCTGGCAGGCAATGCTGGCTTCGGCTATCCCGCGAGCGATCCACAGGCCATCAATGAGCCGGGGCGCACGCTCTGGACCAAGGTCGACCTGAGCTTCTGATCCAACCCCAGGGCGCGATCATCGATCGCGCCTTCTCTGCACAACATGGGAGCACACCATGAGCAAACCGCCGATTAGCTTCTACAACCTGGCCTGGCGTTGGCACTTCTATGCCGGGCTGTTCGTTGCCCCGATCATGATCCTGCTGGCGATTACCGGGATCATCTACCTGTTCAAGCCTCAGCTTGATCCCTTGCTCTACCGCGACTTGATGGTGGTCGAAGCCGGGCATCACACGCAAAGCGCCGACAGCCTGCTACAGCAAGTGCATCAGGCGTATCCCAAGGGCCAGGTCAGCCAGTACCTGCCGGCCGTAGCCGCCGACCGTAGCGCACAGTTTGTGGTTCAGGATGCAGGTCGCGAACTGAATGTGTTCATCAACCCCTACGACGGCAAGGTGCTGGGCGAGCAGGACGCAAAAAACAACCTGCAAGCGGTGGCCCGGGCCCTGCATGGCGAGCTGATGATCGGCACCGTCGGCGATCGCGTGGTGGAGCTGGCCGCAGGCTGGGGCATCGTCCTGGTGGTGTCCGGCCTGTACCTCTGGTGGCCACGGGGCAAGCGCACGGCTGGCGTGCTCTGGCCGCGTCTGAATGCCCGTGGCCGCCTGCTATGGCGCGATCTGCACGCCGTTACCGGGTTCTGGGGTTCGGCCTTGCTGCTGTTGATGCTGCTCAGTGGCATGACCTGGACCGGTTTCTGGGGCAAACACTACGCCGATGTCTGGAACACCTTCCCGGCAGCGATGTGGAACGACGTACCCAAGTCCGATCAGCAGGCTCGCGAACTCAACAGCGCGACGCGCCAGACCGTGCCCTGGGCGGTGGAAAACACGCCCATGCCGCAATCCGGCGCCCACGCCGAACATGCCGGGCACAGCATGGGGGCAAGTGCGCCGGCAGCGCCGCAGGTCAGTCTGCAGCAAATCCAGGAGCTGGCCAGCACCCGTGCGATCGAACCCGGCTACAGCATCACCCTGCCCACCAGCGCTGACGGCGTATACACCATTGCCGTGTTCGCCGACGACCCGCGTAACGACGCCACCCTGCATGTCGACCAGTACACTGGCAAGGTCCTGGTGGATGTGCGCTGGCAGGATTACAACAACGTGGCCCGCGCCACCGAGCTTGGAGTAATGCTGCATGAGGGCAAGATGTTCGGCGCCCTCAATCAGATCATAATTTTCCTGGTGTGCCTGATGATCCTGCTGGGCTCGGTGAGCGGGCTGGTGATGTGGTGGAAGCGTCGCCCCGAAGGCGGTCTGGGCGTACCGCCACTGCGGCATGACCTGCCGCGCTGGAAGACGGCGACCGTGATCATGCTGATGCTCGGCGCAGCGTTTCCGCTAGTTGGCGGCTCGATGTTGCTGGTGTGGCTGGTCGATCGTTATGCGCAACCGCTGGCCCGGACAAATCCGCTAACATAGGCGCCCGTTTTCGCAACGGACCTGCAGGCGTCGGCCCAGGCAGGTCCGCAGGACCTTAATGAGTACCCTGAGTATCAGCGACCTGCACTGGTCGCCCCTGGGCCACGGCCATTGTCATCACCAGTTCCAGCTGCGCGCGGTCGATCTGCAGGTCAGGGCGGGGGAGTTCGTCGGCCTGATCGGCCCCAACGGCAGCGGCAAGACCAGCCTGCTGCGCTGCGCTTATCGCTTCAACAAGCCCGAGCGCGGCCTGGTGCGTCTGGATGAGCACGACCTGTGGCGGCAATCGCCGCGCTGGTGTGCCCAGCGTATCGCCGTGGTCCTGCAGGAGTTTCCCGATGCCTTCGGCCTCAACGTCGAGGAAGTCGTCGCCATGGGCCGCACTCCGCACAAAGGCCTGTTCGATGGCGACAACAACGAAGACCGTCGCCTGGTCAAATCAGCACTGCAGGCGGTTGGCCTGGAGGGTTTCGATGACCACAGTTTTGCCAGTCTTTCGGGCGGTGAAAAGCAGCGGGTGATCCTCGCCCGGGCACTGGTGCAGCAACCGCAGCTGTTGATTCTCGATGAGCCGACCAACCACCTCGATCCGCGCTACCAGCTGGAGCTGTTGCAGCAAGTGCGCCGCCTGGGTATCGGGACCCTGGCCAGCATCCATGACCTGAACCTGGCCGCAGCCTTCTGTGATCGTCTGTATGTGTTGGACCACGGGCGTATTGTCGCCAGCGGAACGCCAAGCGAAGTACTCACCACCGAGCTGCTGCACGAAGTCTTTGGTGTGCAGGCGCTGATCGACCGCCATCCCCTCGCCGACCACCCACGTCTTACCTGGATAACCCAGCGATGATTCGAACCACCCTGCTTATGCTGCTGAGTCTGCTCGCCAGCACCAGTGCCTTCGCTCAGGCGACTCAGTACCCTTTGACCGTACAGAGCTGTAACCGCCAGGTGACCTTCAACAAGGCCCCGGAACATGCCCTGAGCCATGACATCAATATGACCCAGATGATGCTCGCCCTCGGCCTGCGCCAGCGCATGGTCGGCTACAGCGGTGTCAGCGGCTGGAAAGCGGTCACCCCGGAGCTGCGCAAAGAACTCGAGGGCCTGCCGGAGCTGGCCAGCAAGTACCCGTCGGTGGAGACCCTGCTCAACGCCAATGTCGACTTCTTCTTCGCCGGTTGGGACTACGGCATGCGCGTCGGCGGCGACCTGACTCCGCAAACCCTGGCCCCGCTGGACATCCCGGTATACGAGTTGACCGAGTCTTGCGCTTTCGTCATGAAGCGTCCGGCAGCAAGCCTCGACGACACCTATAACGACTTGCGCAACCTGGGCCGGATCTTCGATGTGCAGGAGCGCGCCGAAGCGTTGATCAGCCAGATGCAGCAGCGGGTCGCCGTCGTGCAGCAACAACTGCCAGCGCAGCGCCCACGCGTGTTCCTTTACGACAGCGGTGAAGACCGGGCCATGACCTCCGGCCGCCTGGGCATGCCGCAAGCATTGATCGACGCCGCCGGTGGCCGCAACGTACTGGACGATATCGAAGCCAGCTGGACCCGGGTGAACTGGGAGAGCGTGGTCGAGCGCAATCCCGAGGTGATAGTCATCGTCGACTACGGTGAAATCAGCGCCGCGCAGAAACAGGCATTCCTCGGACAGCACCCGGCCTTGCAATCGGTGTCGGCGATCCGTAACAAACGCTTTGTGGTCATTCCCTACGTGGGCGCTACACCGAGCCTGGAAAACGTCGAGGCCATCGAAGCCATCGCCGCAGGTCTGCACGACACATGAGTCGCTATCGCCTGCTGCTGCTCGGACTGACTGGCTTGCTGTTGGTGTCCTGCGTCGTGTCGCTGGGCTTTGGTGCGGCGCCGGTTCCGGTCGAGGTGGTTTGGCGTGTGCTGCTGTTCAAGGTCTTCGGCATTGCGCCCGAAGCCCCCGCCTGGACCACCGGCCAGGAACATATCGTCTGGCTTATCCGCGTCCCGCGCATGCTTCTCGCGGCCCTGGTCGGTGGCGGCCTGGCAATGATCGGTGCGGTATTGCAGGCAACGACACGCAATCCCTTGGCCGACCCGCATCTGCTCGGCGTGACTTCCGGCGCCACGCTCGGGGCAGTGCTGGTGGTGCTGCACATCGGTGAAGTACTTGGCGTTCTGACTTTGCCGCTGGCAGCCTTTGTCGGTGCCCTGTGCAGCATGCTGCTGGTGCTGGCGATTGCCAGCCGCCATGGCCGTCTGGACAGCGACCGCTTGCTGCTGTGCGGGGTGGCGGTAGCCTTTGTGATGATGGCCATCGCCAACCTGTTGCTGTTCCTCGGCGACCACCGCGCCAGCTCCGCGGTGATGTTCTGGATGCTCGGCGGCCTGGGCCTGGCGCGCTGGGAGCTGCTGCCGATCCCGGCCATTAGCGTACTGCTGGGCCTGACCCTGTTGCTGGGCATGGCCCGCGCGCTGAATGCGCTGATGGCCGGCGAGCAGACGGCAGTGACCCTCGGTTTGAATGCGCGCTCGGTGCGCCTGCTGGCGTTTCTGATCTGTTCACTATTGACCGGGGTGCTGGTGGCAATAAGCGGCTCGATCGGCTTTGTCGGCCTGATGGTGCCGCACATTGCCCGGCGCCTGGTCGGCGCCGAACACACGCGCCTGCTGCCGGTGTGCCTGCTGCTCGGCAGCCTGTTCCTGATCTGGGTCGATGTTGCCGCGCGCACACTGATTTCACCGGAGGACCTGCCCATCGGTATCGCCACCGCAGCCATCGGCGGCCTGTTCTTCATTGGCTTGATGCGCAAGCGTTGACCACCGTCAACCACGCTTTGGTCTTGAGACGTATTGTCGCGGTTGCGCCAGGAAGGCGCGTGTTAGCCTAACGCGCACAAGAGAACTGTACTGAACGGAATGCCGAGCCTATGACCGCGAACCTGTCCCCGCAACACCCCACGCCTGACCAACACGAACACCTCGAACGCAGCCTGTCCAACCGCCATATCCAGCTGATCGCCATCGGTGGCGCCATCGGTACCGGGCTGTTCATGGGCTCGGGCAAGACCATCAGCCTCGCCGGTCCGTCGATCATCTTCGTCTACATGATCATTGGCTTCATGCTGTTCTTCGTCATGCGCGCCATGGGCGAACTGCTGCTGTCGAACCTGGAATACAAGTCGTTCATCGATTTCTCCGCCGACCTGCTCGGCCCCTGGGCGGGCTACTTCACCGGCTGGACCTACTGGTTCTGCTGGATCATCACCGGTATCGCCGACGTCATTGCCATCTCCGCCTATTCACAGTTCTGGTTTCCCGACCTGCCCCAGTGGGCGCCGGCGCTGGCCTGTGTCGGTCTGCTGCTGTCGCTGAACCTGATCACGGTGAAGATGTTCGGCGAGATCGAGTTCTGGTTCGCGATGATCAAGATCGTCGCCATTCTCGCCCTGGTCGGCACCGGCCTGTACATGGTCCTAGTCGGCTTCGAATCGCCAGCCGGACGTACCGCGAACCTTGCCAACCTGTGGAACGATGACGGCATGTTCCCCCATGGCCTGATGGGCTTCTTCGCCGGTTTCCAGATTGCCGTGTTTGCCTTCGTCGGTATCGAACTGGTGGGTACCACCGCCGCTGAGGCGAAGAACCCCGAGCGCACCCTGCCGCGTGCAATCAACTCGATTCCGGTGCGGATCATCATCTTCTACGTACTGGCGCTGATCACCATCATGGTGGTGACGCCATGGCGTGACGTGGTGCCGGGCAAGAGCCCGTTCGTTGAACTGTTCGTGTTGGCGGGTCTGCCTGCGGCGGCGAGCATCATCAACTTCGTGGTCCTGACCTCGGCGGCGTCCTCGGCCAACAGCGGCGTGTTCTCCACCAGCCGCATGCTGTTCGGCCTGGCCCAGCAAGGCGACGCCCCACGCAGTTTCGAGCACCTGTCCAACCGCAAGGTACCGGCCAACGGCCTGTACTTCTCCTGCACCTGCCTGCTGCTGGGAGCGGCGCTGATGTACGTGATTCCCGACTTGATCGAAGCCTTCACCCTGGTGACCACGGTGTCGGCGATCCTGTTCATGTTCGTCTGGACCCTGATCCTGCTGTCGTACCTGAGCTTTCGCAAAAACCGCACGGCCCTGCATCAGGCGTCGAAGTACAAGATGCCCGGTGGACGCTTGATGTGCTACGTGTGCCTGACCTTCTTCGCCTTCATCCTGGTGCTGCTGAGCCTGGAAAGCGACACCCGTCAGGCATTGATCGTCACACCGCTGTGGTTCCTGCTGCTGGCCGTGACCTATCAGTTCGTGCGGCGCAATCGCCAAGCCTTGGCGACCCAGCAGAACTGACCCCCAGCCGGTTGCGCACCAGCGCGGCGCAACCGGCTGCACCGCCTCCCCCGTTCAGCCCCAGGCCGGTGCAAGTATTCGTCTCCGCACCCCTCAATGCCCGTGCCAGAGCCCTTGGCGGTTCCGGCACAGCCTTTGCTAAAGCTCTCTCCCGAAGTCGCCATCTGCCTTACCCGCACATTCGAACTCAACGGAGAGAGCACTATGAAGCGTCGCAGTCTGATCAAGGCCTTTACCCTCGGCGCGTCCATCGCGGCGATGGGCCTTAGCTGGAGCATTCAGGCCGCCGAGACCATCAAGGTTGGCATCCTGCATTCGCTGTCCGGGACCATGGCGATTTCCGAGACCTCGCTCAAGGACATGGCCTTGATGACCATCGAGCAGATCAACGCCAAGGGTGGCGTCAACGGCAAGCTGCTGGAGCCGGTGGTGGTCGACCCGGCGTCGAACTGGCCGCTGTTCGCCGAGAAGGGCCGGCAGTTGCTGACCCAGGACAAGGTCGCGGTGGTGTTCGGTTGCTGGACCTCGGTATCGCGCAAATCGGTGCTGCCGGTGTTCGAGGAACTCAACGGCCTGCTGTTCTACCCAGTGCAGTATGAAGGCGAAGAAATGTCGCCGAATGTCTTCTACACCGGCGCCGCGCCGAACCAGCAGGCGATCCCGGCGGTGGAGTACCTGATGAGCGAAGAAGGCGGCGCGGCCAAGCGCTACTTCCTGCTCGGCACCGACTACGTCTACCCGCGCACCACCAACAAGATCCTGCGCACCTTCCTGCACAGCAAGGGCGTGGCCGACAAAGACATCGAAGAGGTCTACACCCCGTTTGGCCACAGCGACTACCAAACCATCGTCGCCAACATCAAGAAGTTCTCCGCTGGCGGCAAGACCGCGGTGATCTCCACAGTCAACGGCGACTCCAACGTGCCGTTCTACAAGGAACTGGCCAACCAGGGCCTGAAAGCTACCGACGTACCGGTGGTGGCCTTCTCCGTGGGTGAAGAAGAGCTGCGCGGGATCGATACCAAGCCGTTGGTGGGACACCTGGCAGCATGGAACTACTTCGAATCGGTGGAGAACCCGGTCAACAGCCAGTTCGTCGCTGACTGGAAAGCCTACGCCAAGGCCAAGAACCTGCCGGGCGCCGACAAGGCCGTGACCAACGATCCTATGGAAGCCACCTACGTCGGCATTCACATGTGGGCCCAGGCGGTGGAGAAGGCTAAATCCACTGATGTCGACAAGGTCCGCGAGGCCCTCGCCGGACAGACCTTCAAGGCGCCCTCGGGCTTCACCCTGACCATGGACAAGACCAACCACCACCTGCACAAGCCGGTGATGATCGGCGAGATCCAGGACGACGGGCAGTTCAACGTGGTCTGGCAGACCGAGCAGCCGCTGCGGGCGCAGCCGTGGAGCCCGTTCATTCCGGGTAATGACAAGCGTCCGGATTATGCCGTGAAAGGTAACTGAGTGCATTGGGGCCGCTATGCGGCCCTATCGCGGATAAATCCGCTCCTACAGATTCATTGCCGTCCGTGTAGGAGCGGATTTATCCGCGATGAATCCACCGCCGATTTCCAGGATTGCCCGCATGCTCAGACTCCTGCTCACCCTCCTCCTCTTGCTGCCCCTGGCTGCCCAGGCCAGCGACGCCGACTTTTTCATCGCCGCCAAGGCTAACGAGCAGGCCCGCCTGCTTCAGGACTGGGCAGCGCAACCGGACCCGGCCCGCCTTGAGTTGCTGACCTCCCTGCAGCAAGGCCGCCTCAGCCCCACCGACAACCGCAAGCTGCGCCTGAACAATCGTCTGCGCGGGCTCGTAGATAACGCCCTGGCCAGCCATCAGTTGCTCAGCGACGACGCCAAGGTGCGCCTGGCCGCTGCCCAGCAGCTGCAAAAAAGTGCCCAACCGCCGCAAGTCGCCTTCCTCGACCGGCGCTTCGCCAGCGAAACAGATGCCGCAGTGCACGCAGCTCTCGGCCTGGCCCTGGCCAACCTGCAACTGGCCGCTACTGACCCGGCCGTACGCCTGGCCGCCGTGCGCCTGCTCGGCGAAACCGGCGACCCGATGGCCCGCACCCGCCTCGAATCGCTGCTTGAACCCGGCGTGGAAACCAATGCCAATGTACGCACCGCCGCAGAAACCAGCCTGGCCCAGGTCAAGCGCAAACTGTTGGTCGGTGAACTGCTTGGCCAGGCCTTCAGTGGCCTGTCGCTGGGTTCGATCCTGCTATTGGCCGCCCTGGGCCTGGCAATCACCTTCGGCCTGCTCGGAGTGATCAACATGGCCCACGGCGAGATGCTGATGCTCGGCGCTTACGCCACCTATGTCGTACAGATCCTGATCCAGCGCTACGCACCCGGCGCCATCGAGTTCTATCCATTGATCGCCCTGCCGGTGGCCTTCGCCGTCAGTGGCGGGGTCGGCATGCTCCTGGAACGCACGGTAATCCGCCACCTGTATGGCCGTCCGCTGGAAACCCTGCTGGCGACCTGGGGCATCAGCCTGATCCTGATCCAGGCCATCCGCCTACTGTTCGGCGCGCAGAACGTCGAAGTGGCCAACCCGGCCTGGCTCTCCGGTGGCGTCCAGGTGCTGCCCAACCTGGTCCTGCCCTACAGTCGCATCGTGATCATCGGCTTCGCCCTGTTCGTGGTGCTGCTGACCTGGCTGCTGCTCAACCGCACACGCCTGGGTTTGAACGTGCGCGCCGTCACCCAGAACCGCAACATGGCCGCCTGCTGCGGCGTGCCCACCGGGCGCGTGGACATGCTCGCCTTTGGCCTCGGTTCGGGCATCGCCGGGCTCGGCGGCGTGGCCCTGAGCCAGATCGGCAACGTCGGCCCGGACCTGGGCCAGAGCTACATCATCGACTCGTTCCTGGTGGTGGTGCTCGGCGGTGTCGGGCAACTGGCCGGCAGCCTCTGGGCCGCCTTCGGTTTGGGGATAGCCAACAAACTGCTGGAGCCGCAGATCGGTGCGGTGCTCGGCAAGATCCTCATCCTTGCGCTGATCATTCTGTTCATCCAGAAACGCCCGCAAGGCCTCTTCGCCCTCAAGGGACGGGTAATCGACTGATGAACCAGCCTCTGCTTGTTACCGCCAGCCAGAAGGCTGGCCCGCGCTGGACTGCTGCCATTGGTGCGGTTGTCCTGCTGATGCTGCTGACCCTGCCCTTGCTGTCGTTACTGCCCGACGGCCATGCCCTGCAAGTCTCGGCCTATACCCTGACCCTGGTCGGCAAGATCCTCTGCTACGCCATTGTCGCCCTGGCGCTGGATCTGGTCTGGGGCTATGCCGGGTTGCTGTCGTTGGGTCACGGCCTGTTCTTCGCCCTCGGCGGCTATGCCATGGGCATGTACCTGATGCGCGAGGCTGCGGGCGATGGCCTGCCGGCGTTCATGACATTTCTGTCGTGGACCGAACTGCCCTGGTACTGGGCCGGCACCCAGCACTTCGCCTGGGCCCTGTGTCTGGTGGTGCTGGCGCCTGGATTGCTGGCGCTAGTGTTTGGCTTCTTCGCCTTCCGCTCGCGGATCAAGGGCGTGTACTTCTCAATCATGACCCAAGCCCTGACCTTCGCCGGCATGCTGTTGTTCTTTCGCAACGAGACCGGCTTTGGAGGCAACAACGGCTTCACCAACTTTCGCAGCATCCTCGGCTTTCCGATCACCGCGCAAAGCACCCGCGCGGTCCTGTTCCTGCTGACCGTCGCCCTGCTGGTAGTCAGCCTGTATCTGGGCTGGCGCCTGGCGCGGAGCAAGTTCGGCCGAGTGCTGACTGCGCTGCGCGATGCCGAGAACCGGCTGATGTTCTGTGGCTACGACCCACGTGGTTTCAAGCTCTTCGTCTGGGTACTCAGCGCTGTGCTGTGCGGCCTGGCTGGCGCGCTGTACGTCCCGCAGGTGGGCATCATCAACCCCAGTGAAATGTCGCCGACCAACTCCATCGAAGCCGCTGTGTGGGTGGCCCTCGGTGGGCGCGGCACCCTGATCGGCCCGTTGCTCGGCGCCGGTCTGGTCAACGGCATGAAGAGCTGGTTCACCGTGGCGTTTCCCGAGTACTGGCTGTTCTGCCTGGGTGCGTTGTTCATTGTGGTCACCTTGTACCTGCCCAAAGGCGTGGTCGGTCTGTTGAAGAAAAGGACTGAACAATGAGAGCCATACCCCTGCCTCCGGTCCACCCGGAATTCATGCTCGAACCAATCCTCGACGCGGGCAGCGGCCGCGACGCCATCGGCCTTGGCCAGGTGCGCGGCGCAGGCCTGGATGCCCGTCACGGCACCGTCCTGACCCTGGAGGACATCAGTGTCAGCTTCGACGGTTTCAAAGCGCTCAATGCCTTGAACCTGTACATCGGCGTGGGCGAATTGCGTTGCATCATCGGTCCCAACGGCGCCGGTAAAACCACCCTGATGGATGTCATTACCGGCAAGACCCGCCCCAGCACCGGCAAGGCCTGGTTCGGCGATACCCTCGACCTGACCCGCATGAGCGAAGTACAGATCGCCCAGGCCGGCATCGGGCGCAAGTTCCAGAAGCCCACGGTGTTCGAGGCCTTGAGTGTGTTCGAGAACCTGGAGCTGGCGCAGAAGGCCGACAAGTCGGTACTGGCCAGCCTGGTCGCACGCTTGAGTGGCGAACAGCGGGAGCGTATCGATGAAGTCCTGCACACCATTCGCCTGACCACCTCAGCCCAACGCCCGGCAGGTTTGCTCTCGCATGGCCAGAAACAGTTTCTGGAAATAGGCATGCTGCTGATGCAAGACCCGCAACTGCTGCTGCTCGATGAACCGGTGGCGGGCATGACCGACGCCGAAACCGAGTTCACTGCCGAACTGTTCAAGGACCTGGCCGGCAAGCATTCGCTGATGGTGGTCGAGCACGACATGGGTTTTGTCGGCAGCATTGCCGACCATGTCACGGTGCTGCATCAGGGCAGCGTATTGGCCGAAGGCTCGCTGGACCAGGTGCAGGCTGACGATCGGGTGATCGAGGTTTATCTCGGGCGATGAATGTGGGAGCTGGCCTTGCCAGCGATGAAGCCAGTACAGACCACAAACGGACAACAGACATGCTGAAGATCGACTCACTGCACCAATACTACGGCGGCAGCCACATCCTGCGCGGCCTGTCCTTCGAGGCCAGGGTCGGTGAAGTGACCTGCCTGCTGGGCCGCAACGGCGTCGGTAAAACCACCCTGCTACGCTGCCTGATGGGCCTGCTGCCCACCCGCGAAGGCAGCGTGCACTGGGAAGGCCAGGCCATCACCGCGCTCAAACCACACCAACGGGTGCAAGCCGGTATCGCCTACGTACCCCAGGGCCGGGAGATCTTCCCGCGCCTGAGCGTCGAAGAAAACCTGCTGATGGGCCTGTCGCGCTTCAGCGCCAGCCAGGCCAGAAGCGTCCCGCCATTCATCTACGAACTCTTCCCGGTCCTGCTGCAGATGAAGCACCGCCGTGGCGGCGACCTCTCCGGTGGCCAGCAACAGCAACTGGCAATCGGCCGCGCCCTGGCCAGCCAGCCACGCCTGCTGATACTCGATGAACCAACCGAAGGCATCCAGCCGTCGGTGATCAAGGAAATCGGCGCGGTCATCAGCAAGCTGGCCGCCCGTGGCGACATGGCCATCCTCCTGGTGGAGCAGTTTTACGACTTTGCCGCCGAGCTGGCCGATCAGTACCTGGTGATGTCGCGGGGCGAAATTGTCCAGGCCGGACGCGGTGAAAACATGGAAGCCGAAGGTGTGCGCGGGCTGGTAACCATTTAACCTGAGCACCACTTCGTAGACGTTCGAGACGCTGCCATGACCTACCTGATTCGTGATGCCGTAACTGCCGATCTGCCGGGCATTCGCGACATCTACAACGACGCGGTGCTCAACACCACGGCGATCTGGAATGAGCAACCCGTTGATCTGGCCAATCGCCAAGCCTGGTACAACGCCCGCCAGGTCCAGCGCTACCCGATCCTGGTAGCCGTGGACGCCGCCACTGGCAACGACGTGCTCGGCTATGCTTCTTTCGGTGACTGGCGACCCTTCGAAGGCTTTCGCCATACCGTCGAACACTCGGTGTACATCCGCAGCGACCAACGCGGCAACGGCCTGGGCCCGAAACTGATGGAGGCGCTTATCGAGCGCGCGCGCTGCTGTGACAAGCACGTCATGGTCGCCGCCATCGAGAGCGGCAATGCAGCCTCGATCCGTTTGCACGAGCGTCTGGGTTTCACCCTCAACGGGCAGATGCCCCAGGTAGGCGTGAAATTCGGTCGCTGGCTCGACCTGACCTTCATGCAGTTGATCCTCAACCCCGGCGCGCCCCCACGCTCAACGGAGTGAAGCTTTATGAATGCAGCGCAACTCAACCGTGTCACCGCTGACAGTTTTGCCTACTACCGCGACGGCCTGGTGGCGCTGTTGCTGGATGCCGTGGCACATGGAGCCTCGGTGGGCTTTCTGGCGGATATCGATGCTCAGCAGGCCAACAATTACTTCGATGAAGTGAAGCAGCGTCTGGTCAGCGGCGAACTGTTGCTGTGGGTGGTCGGCAAGGACAAGGAAGTGCTGGGCAGCGTGCAGTTGGGCTTATGCCAGAAGCTCAACGGCCTGAACCGGGCCGAAGTGCAGAAACTGCTGGTGCATAGTGAAGCGCGACGCCGGGGACTGGGCCAGCAGTTGATGCAGGCACTGGAAGCGACGGCGCGGCAGAAGCAGCGCGGCCTGTTGTACCTGGATACCGAGGCAGGTTCGGACGCGGAGGTTTTTTACCGGTCGTTGGGGTATACCAAGGCGGGGGAAATTCCGGATTACGCTTGCGGGCCGGATGGCACCTACCGGCCGACGGCGCTTTACTACAAATTGCTGTAATTTCTGCTTTTGTAGGAGCGGATTTATCCGCGATGGCCTGCACAGCAGGCCCGTTTGGGGCCGCGTTGCGCCCCATCGCGGCGGTCCGGCGTCCCGGTAAATCCGCTCCTACAGCACAAACCTGCTCAAACGCTGCTTGAGCATGCTGTTCTCACTGCGCAATTGCTGAACCTCTTCCAGTAACTCCAAGGCCAGCGCCACCCCTTCCCACTCCAGCTCAAGCTCCCGTTGCAGCTTGGCCGCGCGTTTGGCCAATAGTGCAGCCTGATCGTCAAACAGCCACTCTTCCGGCGTTCGCCCGGAAGGTTCGACAATGCCGTGTTCGACGATTTCGATCACGTAGGCGGCCGGTAGATCGGCTTCCCGACAGAGGGTCTGCATGTCCAGTTGAACGATCAGGGTGCTCATGATCAGCTACTCCATTGTGTCCTCGGGTTGAACGCCGCCTTCTGTGCCAGCTTGCTCCACAATTCGCGGGTCGCATCGTCGCTGTGGGTGGGCATCACCACCTTTAGCTGCGCGTAGAGATCACCACGCTCGCCCTGCTTGTTGGCCAGACCCTTGCCTTTGATCCGCAGGCGCTGGCCGCTCTGGCTGTCCGGACGGATGGTCAGATTGATCTTGCCGGTCAGGGTCGGCACCACCACTGTGGTACCCAGCGCGGCTTCCCACGGTGCCAGCGGCACGGTGATGATCAAGTCATGACCTTCGACATCGAACAGCGGATGCGGTGCCATGCGAATGGTCAGGAACAGGTCGCCATTGGCGCCTCCACCGATACCTGGAGCGCCCTGGCCCTTGAGGCGGATCTTCTCGCCATTGCTGACCCCGGCCGGGATTTTCACGTTCAGGGTCTTGGTGGTGAAACCAGTACGCTGGCCGCTGCCGTTGTGCTGCGGAATCTGGAAGCTGATCTGCTTCGATTCCCCGGACAGGGTTTCCTCAAGGAAAATCGCCAGTTCCATTTCCACGTCCTGCCCTCGCCGACCGCTGCTACGTTGCTGGCCGCGGCCAAAAGGACTGCCGTTGCCGCCACGCGCACCGAAGATCGAGCTGAAGAAGTCGGAAAAGTCGCCACCTTCGAAACCGCCAGAACTGCGGCTTTCCCAGCCTGGCGGCCCCTGAAAGGGGCGGCCGTGCTGGCCGTACTTGCGCAGTTCATCGTACTCGGCGCGTTTTTCCGGGTTGCTCAAGGCCTCGTAGGCTTCATTGGCCTCTTTGAATTTTTCCTCGGCATCACGCTCTTTGCTGACGTCGGGGTGATACTTGCGCGCGAGCTTGCGGTAGGCGGTCTTGATCGCCTTGTCGTCCGCAGTCGGCTCTACGCCCAGTATCTTGTAATAGTCTTTGAAGTCCATCTAAGGAATCACCATCAAGTTGTTCAATGCTTCTGAAGATTGGGGTCAAGCATAGCCTTTCAAGGCGTCCTTGGGTTTGCTGTAAAGCAGATAATCGGTCTTGATTCTGCTGGCCACTGGCATAAACTGCGCGGCCGTTTTTCCCCCGGAAGTACATCCCATGAGTGACGCATCCCCGGCCCGTGCCTGCGGCATCGACTTTGGCACCTCCAACTCCACCGTCGGCTGGCATCGCCCGGGCGTGGAGTCGTTGATCGCGCTGGAAGACGGCAAGATCACCCTGCCGTCGGTGGTGTTCTTCAACATCGAGGAGCGCCGCCCGGTATACGGCCGTCTGGCCCTGCACGAGTACCTTGAAGGTTACGAAGGCCGGCTGATGCGCTCGCTCAAGAGCCTGTTGGGTTCCAAGCTGATCAAGCACGACACCAGCGTGCTCGGCACCGCCCTGCCGTTCAAAGACCTGCTGGGCATGTTCATCGGCGAGCTGAAGAAACGCGCCGAGGCCAACGCGGGCCGGGCTTTCGATGAAGTGGTGCTGGGCCGTCCGGTGCATTTCGTCGATGACGACCAGGCCGCCGACCAGGAAGCCGAAGACACTCTGGCCGACGTGGCGCGCAAGATCGGCTTCAAGGAAGTCTCCTTCCAGTACGAACCGATTGCCGCGGCCTTCGACTACGAGTCGAACATTCAGGGCGAAGAGCTGGTGCTGATCGTCGACATCGGCGGTGGTACGTCAGACTTCTCCCTGGTGCGCCTGGCTCCAGAACGGCACATGCTCGATGATCGCCACGATGACATCCTCGCCACTGGCGGCGTGCACATCGGCGGAACCGACTTCGACAAACAGTTGAGCCTGCAAGGCGTGATGCCGCTGTTCGGCTATGGCAGCCGGATGAAAAGCGGCGCCTTCATGCCGACCAGCCACCACATGAACCTGGCCACCTGGCACACGATCAACTCGGTGTACTCGCAAAAGTCCCAGCTGGCCTTGGGCAGCATGCGTTACGACATCGAAGACACCGATGGCATCGACCGTCTGTTCAAACTGATCGAACAGCGCGCGGGCCACTGGCTGGCCATGGAAGTGGAAGAAACCAAGATCGAGCTGACCCACAACGACAGCCGTCTGGTCGACCTCAAGCGCGTTCAACCGGGGCTGAGCGTGGACCTTTCGCGGGCACTGTTCGAAGCCTCTATCGACAGCCTGCTCGAACGCGTGCGTGGCAGTGTCAGCGAGCTGCTGAGCAAAGCCGGCGTCGGTGTCGCTCAGGTTGATACGGTGTTCTTTACCGGTGGTTCGAGCGGTATCCCGGCGCTGCGCCAGAGCGTGGCAGCCATGCTGCCGAATGCGCGGCATGTTGAAGGCAACATCTTCGGCAGTATCGGTAGCGGTTTGGCGATCGAGGCGCGCAAGCGTTACGGTTGAGGGTATCAGGGGCCGCTGTGCGGCCCTTTCGCCGGCAAGGCCGGCTCCCACAGGTCCGGTAGATACAGGTCCATCGTGGGAGCCGGCCTTGCCGGCGATAAGCCTCAGACCAGTTCAGCCTGCCGCAGCTCGCTCTTCAGGTAGGCATAGTAGATCGGCCCCGCCACCACCCCCG
>JAVXRI010000083.1:0-24412 GCA_036643775.1 Pseudomonas sp.
CTGCCCTTGCCCGGAGGCGGCCTGTGCGGCGATTTTGTCCAGTTCTTTGCGCAGCGCGCGGTTTTCCTTGTGCAACGCTTCCAGCTTGGCTGACAGCCCGCCGGGCTGGGTCTTGAGGAGTCCTGCAAGGTGCTGTAGCTCGTGCCGTTGTTCGTGTGCCAGTGCAAGACTGTTCCAGCCTGTAGCGGCCTCGATGCGGCGCACGCCCGCTGCAATCCCGCCTTCGGAAAGCAAGGCAAAACTGCCGGCCTGTCCGGTGGAGGCGAGGTGCGTTCCGCCGCACAGTTCAAGGGATTCAGTATATTCTTCCGTGCCGATGCTGATCACGCGGACGGTTTTGCCGTATTTCTCGCCGAACAGCGCCATGGCGCCCTTCTGCTTGGCGGTCTCGATATCGGTCTCTTCGGTTTGCACCTCGGAGTTCTTGCGCACTTCGCGGTTGACGATGTCTTCCAGAGCCTTGAGCTGCTCCGGCTTGACCGCTTCGAAGTGACTGAAGTCGAAACGCAGACGCTGGCTATCGACCAGCGAGCCTTTCTGTTGTACGTGATCGCCCAATACCTGGCGCAGCGCTGCGTGCAGCAGGTGAGTGGCGGAGTGGTTCAGCGACGTGGCGTGCTGCACATCGGCGTCAACCTTGGCCTGCACCTTGGAACCGACCACCAGGGTACCGCTGGCCACCACACCGTGGTGCAGGAACGCGCCGCCGGTCTTGGTGGTGTCACGCACATCGAAGCGCACATTGGCAGCTTGCAGGTAACCGGTGTCACCCACCTGGCCACCGGACTCGGCGTAGAACGGGGTGCGATCGAGGATCACCACGCCCTGCTCGCCTTCACCCAGTTGCTCGACGACCTTGCCGTCCTTATAAAGAGCAACAATGTTCGACTCGCCTTCAGTGCTGGTGTAGCCGGTGAACTCGGTGGCTACATCGACTTTGACCAGGGTGTTGTAGTCCAGGCCAAAAGCGCTGGCGGAACGCGCGCGCTCACGCTGCGCTTCCATTTCCCGCTCGAAGCCTTCTTCATCGATAGTCAGCTCGCGCTCACGGGCGATGTCGGCGGTCAGGTCCATCGGGAAACCGTAGGTGTCGTAAAGCTTGAACACCACGTCACCTGGAACCACGTTGCCCTTGAGCTCGGCCAGGTCCTGCTCGAGGATCTTCAGGCCTTGCTCGAGGGTCTTGGCGAACTGCTCTTCTTCGGCCTTGAGCACGCGCTCGATGTTGGCCTGTTGCTGGGTGAGTTCAGGGAAGGCTTCGCCCATCTCGGCGACCAGCGCCGCGACGATCTTGTAGAAGAAGCTGCCGGTAGCGCCGAGCTTGTTGCCGTGACGGCAAGCGCGACGAATGATCCGGCGCAGCACGTAGCCACGGCCTTCGTTGGACGGCAGTACGCCGTCGGCAATCAGGAAGCCGCAGGAACGGATGTGGTCGGAAACCACCTTGAGCGACGACTGCTCTTCGTTCTTGCAGCCGATGGCGGCGGCAGACGCTTCAAGCAGGCTGCGGAACAGGTCGATCTCGTAGTTCGAGTGCACGTGCTGCATGACCGCACTGATACGCTCCAGGCCCATGCCGGTGTCTACCGACGGTGCCGGCAGCGGGTGCAGGACGCCATCGGCGGTGCGGTTGAACTGCATGAAGACGTTGTTCCAGATCTCGATGTAACGGTCACCGTCTTCTTCCGGCGAGCCGGGTGGGCCGCCCCAGATGTCCGGGCCGTGATCGTAGAAGATCTCGGTGCAAGGACCGCACGGGCCGGTATCGCCCATGGTCCAGAAGTTGTCGGAGGCGTACGGTGCACCCTTGTTGTCGCCAATGCGCACCATGCGCTCGGCCGGAACGCCGATTTCCTTGGTCCAGATGTCGTATGCCTCATCGTCGCTGGCATAGACGGTGACCCAGAGTTTTTCTTCCGGCAGGTTCAGCACCTTGGTCAGGAAGGTCCAGGCGTAGGTGATCGCGTCTTTCTTGAAGTAGTCACCGAAGCTGAAGTTACCCAGCATTTCGAAGAACGTATGGTGACGGGCGGTGTAGCCGACGTTTTCCAGGTCGCTGTTCTTGCCACCGGCGCGCACGCACTTCTGGCTGCTGGTGGCGCGGGTGTAGGCGCGCTTTTCCTGGCCAAGGAAGCAGTCCTTGAACTGGTTCATCCCCGCGTTGGTGAACAGCAGGGTCGGGTCGTTGCCCGGAATCAAGGAGCTGGAGGCAACTCGGGTATGTCCCTGCTCTTCGAAGAAGCGAAGGAAGGCTTCACGGATTTCTGCGCTTTTCATAGGTTCTTCCACGGAGGCTGCGGCCAAAGGCCTGTTCGAAACGTCAACTGACGAAACGACGGCAAAGGGCCGCATTATATCGGGCCTTAGGCTTGGATGCAGTGTGTTTATGCTATAGAAACCGTCAATTGGACGCCCTGCAACATTCAGCCAATCCCGTATTACTGGGGATGCGAGGTAGAATTGGCAAGGTTTCCCGGATGAAATGTCATTCATCGGCAAAAAAATCGTTAGCAGCCTATACGTCCACTTCACATCTGTGCTAATAATTCCCCGCCGCCGACACTCGGCGGCAACGTTCTCAGGGCGGGGTGCAATTCCCCACCGGCGGTAATTGCGCACAGCGCATAGCCCGCGAGCGCTTGCAGGCTTGGCTTGCAAGGTCAGCAGACCCGGTGTGATTCCGGGGCCGACGGTCATAGTCCGGATAAAGAGAGAACGGGATAGGCACATCTGTGTCTGTCGTTGCGCACCTGCGTGGCGAAATCCCCTTCGATCCAGATGCCCTGTTTCTCATACAAACAGGAGTCCGTTTCAATGCAACCTACCGCAATCGATAGCAAAAACCCTTCTCACGAGCGCATCGCTTTCATCCAGGCCTGCTGGCACAAGGATATTGTCGATCAGGCACGTAAAGCCTTCGTCGAGGAAATGGCTGTTTTGGGCTATCAGGCAAGCGATATCGATTTCTTCGAAGTCGGTGGCGCCTTCGAAATCCCCCTTCACGCCAAGCTGCTGGCCCGTGGCGGCCGCTATGCCGGCATTGTTGCCGCAGGCCTGGTCGTCGATGGCGGCCTGTACCGCCATGAGTTCGTGGCCCAGTCGGTGATCAGCGGCCTGATGCAGGTTCAGCTGGAAACCGAAGTGCCGGTGTTCTCGGTGGTCCTGACCCCGCACCACTTCCACGCAGGCGATGAGCACCAGAACTTCTACTTCGAGCATTTCCTGGTCAAGGGTGCCGAGGCGGCGAAGACCTGTGCCGATACGCTGCAAAAATTGCGCGCTCTGCGCCGCAATGAAATGCCGCAGAAACGCGTAGGTTGATACAGCTGTAGGAGCGGATTTATCCGCGATGGGGCGCAACGCGCCCCCAATAAAGGGGACTGCTGCGCAGTCCATCGCGGATAAATCCGCTCCTACGCCAACTGATCCGGTGTGGTCGGCACCACCAGAATCCCCGCGCGCAAGCCATTCTTGACCTTCGGGTTGGGGAAAATGATGCGAGCCCCCTCCTCCTCAACGATCCAGCGCGTACTGCTCAGGTCTTCCGCCAGCAGATAGCCCTTGGACAACTCCGAAAAATTCTCGATATCCGCCGGCAGATGCAGGTGGAAGCTGTCACTGTGCTTGATGATCTCGCGGGCCACACTGAACAGCTGCAAACCATCCAGCGCTTCAGGCTCCTCAGGCTCATTGCCTTCGATGATCTGCTTGAGGCGCGTTTTCAGGCGCTCAAGATTGACCTGCTCGTTCTGCCCGAAAGGACGCGCCTTGCCCAGCTCCAACGTAAAAGCTTCAGCATCGAGCGTTTCGTAGGTGTAGGCGGTAAAGGTGACCGATGCCTTGCTTTGCAACAGCACCGCCTCCATCCCCGCCGCACGCAGGCGCGCCAGCTCTTTGCGCGAATGCTGACGACCTTCCTTGAAGGGATAAAGGGCGAATTGCTCGATCTTCGAGCCGCGAATGGCAGTGTGCAGGTCGTAGTGCAACCGGGTACGCCCGGGAACACTGAAAAAGGTGGCGGCCAAACGTTCCAGCTCACAGGCGCGCAACGCCTCGGAACCACTGGAAAGCTCATGGCGGCCATTGAACAGGCGATTGACGTCCTGTTCGATATAACGCTCTCCCTTGCGGATCGCATCGGGATTGCCAAACAGGAACAGAATCCGCGCCCGTGGCTTGATCTCACTGCTGGCGATGCCGTGCAGCAACTCGTCGAGCAGCTCGATCGGCGCAGTTTCGTTGCCATGAATACCCGCCGACAGCAGCAGGTCCATGCCATTGTCACGGGCCTCGGGAGGGCTCACTTCAAGTGCGCCTTCGCGAAGCCAGCGCATGCGCACGCCGTCGACAGTCAACTGGGTCTTCTCTGCCGGTTCACGACCGGCAAGGGTCAGTTCGAGCAGTTTGCCGAGGGCGAGCATGGGCTATTCCTTAGTGATGGTGGCCGCAATCGGGACCATGAACGTGATCATCATCGTCGCCAGCATCAGCCGGTTCCATTTCCAGCTGCAGGCTGACCAGGTTGGTGGCCAGCGGACGCAGCAACAGGTTGGCGTATTCAGCGTCGTCTTCTTCGACGTCGACACCGATCAGCAGCTGACCACGGCCATCCTGCTGAATCCACACCTCCTTGCCTTGCCAGACCACAGCAAAGCGGGTGCAGGAAGTTTCCAGCTGGGTACCATCGTCATCTTCAAGGATCAGCTGCAGGGCGTCGGACATAGTCGAATTCTCTTTCAAGGTTGGAGTTGGAACGGATAGACCGAACCCAGTTTGAGGATCTGGGTCAGTTCATCCAGTGCCGTACGACATTCGAGCAACAACTGTGGGTCCGCCAGATCGGATTCACTCAGGCGGTCACGGTAGTGCTTGTCGACCCACTGGGTCAGGGTGTCGTACAGCGACGCCGTCATGATAACCCCTGGATTGACCGCTGCCAGTTCAGTTTCATTGAGTGCCACGCGCAAACGCAGGCACGCCGGGCCACCGCCGTTCTGCATGCTTTGCTTGAGGTCGAAGACCTTGACCTCGGCAACCGGTCCGCCCTGGCTGGTCAACGCCGTCAGATAGGCCCAGACCCGCTCGTTATTGCGGCACTCTTCCGGGACGATCAGCAGCATCGAACCGTCGGCACGGGACAGCAGCTGACTGTTGAACAGGTACGAACGCACCGCATCCTCTACCGTGACAGCCGAGCGTGGCACACAGATCGCCTTGAAGTTGCCACCCCGTTTAGCCAGTTTAGCCTGCAGTTGGCCAAGCATCGCCTCGGTCTCGAGGAAGGCGTCTTCGTGGTAGAACAGCACCTCGCCGTTACCGACTGCAATCACATCGTTGTGGAACACGCCCTGGTCGATCACGGCCGGGTTCTGCTGGGCAAAAACCACACCCTCATCGCTCAGGCCGTGCAGACGGGCAACCGCCTGGGAAGCCTCGAGGGTCTGACGCGCAGGATACTTTTGCGGCGCCGGATAGCGGTTGTCGAAGGCGCTGCGGCCATAGACGAAGAACTCCACGCCTGCCTCGCCGTAGCTGCGGCAGAAGCGAGTGTGGTTGGCCGCACCTTCATCACCGAACTGCGCCACCGCCGGCAACGCGGCGTGGTGGGCGAAGTGCTGCTGGTTGGCGAACATCGCGCCGAGCACGCGACTGGTAGTCGGGTGCTCGATGCTGCGGTGATACTTGCAATTGAGGTTGGCGGCTGTGAAATGCACACGGCCGTCGGCGGTATCAGCGCTGGGGCTGACCGTGGCGGCGTTGGCTACCCACATGCTCGACGCCGAGCAACTGGCAACCAGCAATGGCATGGCCTCTTTGGCGGCACGCTGAATAACCTCGGCGTCGCTGCCGGAGAAACCCAGACGGCGCAGCGCGCCCACGTCCGGACGCTCCTGCGGCGCCAACACGCCCTGCTGGAAACCCATCTCCATCAGCGCTTTCATCTTCGCCAGGCCCTGACGCGCGGCTTCGCGCGGGTTGGAGCCCTGCTGGCTGTTGCTCTGCGAGGCAACATTGCCGTAGGACAGCCCGCCGTAGTTATGCGTCGGTCCCACCAGACCATCAAAGTTCACTTCAAACGATTTCATCGGCAAGGCTCCGTGGACCTTTTGTTATAGGGAGACGCCTGGCGTCAGCGTGGCAGGCAGGGTCAGGCTGGCGGTCTCCAGCGAGGCTACCGGGTAAGCGCAATAGTCGGCCGCGTAATAGGCACTGGCACGGTGGTTGCCGCTGGCACCCACGCCACCAAATGGCGCACTGCTGGCAGCGCCGGTCAGTTGCTTGTTCCAGTTGACGATGCCGGCGCGGCTTTGCAGCCAGAAGTACTGGTAGCGCGCATGGGAGTCGGACAGCAGACCGGCGGCCAGCCCGTACTGAGTGTTGTTGGCTTCAGCGATGGCCGCATCGAAATCGCTGTAGCGAATGACCTGCAGCAGTGGGCCGAAGAACTCTTCGTCAGGGCGAGCACTCACCGCCGTGACATCGACAATGCCAGGGGTCAGCAAGGCTGCCGAAGCCTGCGGCTGGGTCATTTCCAGCAGCGAAACACCGCCGTTACCCAACAGGTGAGCCTGGGCATCGAGCAGCGCCTTGGCCGCAGCCAGGGAAATGACCGAGCCCATGAACGGTGCAGGTTGTTGATCGAAAGCGCCGACAGAAATGTTCTTGCACACGTCGACCAGACGCTTGAGCAGCGAATCACCCCATGCACCCTGCGGAACCAACAGGCGGCGCGCACACGTGCAGCGCTGGCCGGCAGAAATGAATGCCGACTGAATGATGGTGTAGACCGCAGCGTCGAGATCCTTTACCTGATCAACCACCAGCGGGTTGTTGCCGCCCATCTCCAGCGCCAGGATCTTGTCCGGGCGTCCGGCAAATTGCTGGTGCAGCAGGTTGCCGGTGCGGCTGGAGCCGGTGAAGAACAAGCCGTCGATGCCCGGATTGGCCGCCAGAGCCATACCGGTTTCACGGGCGCCTTGCACCAGGTTCAGCACGCCTGCTGGCAGGCCGGCTTCGATCCAGCACTTGACCGTCAGCTCGGCAACCTTGGGGGTCAGCTCACTGGGCTTGAACACCACGGTATTACCCGCCAGCAGCGCCGGAACGATATGACCGTTAGGCAGATGACCAGGGAAGTTGTAAGGGCCGAACACCGCTACCACTCCGTGAGGCTTGTGGCGCAGCACAGCGGTGGCATCAGCCAGCGGACCGCTTTTCTCACCGGTGCGCTCGCGATAGCTCTGCACCGAAATGGCGACCTTGTTGACCATACTGGTCACTTCGGTAGCGGCTTCCCACAGCGGCTTGCCCGTCTCTTCGCCGATGCAATGCGCCAACTCGTCTGCATTAGCTTTGAGTGCTGCAGCAAAGGCTTCGAGCACACTGATCCGCGCTTCCAGCGACTGCAATGCCCAGCCGGCAAAGGCCTGGCGCGCAGCCTTGACTGCGCTGTCGACTTGCTCAGCGGTGGCGCCCAGGCCTTGCCAGACTACCTTCTGGCTGACCGGATCCAGCGATTGCAGTGCTTCGCCCTGCCCTGCCTGCCAACTGCCGGCGATAAAGTGAGTCGTCATTATTTGGCCTCCCGGGCAGCAGACAGCGGCACGGCACGCACCTGGTCACCTGCGCTCAGGCGCAGGCGTTTTGCGGTCAACGGATCGACCACCAGGGTACCGGCCGCCAGGCGCGCCGGTGCTGCAGTGATGCGGCACTCTTCGCGCTTACGGTTATGGATGATGAAAGGCGTGGCATCGTCGCCTGGGGTACCGACGGCCAGCACCAGTGCCTGGCTGTCATGCACCGCACGAATCTTGCTGGTTTCGCATTCCACCGCCGGGCCGGCATCGAAAATGTCGACGTAACCCTGATAGCTGAAGCCTTCGCTCTTGAGCATGGCCAGGGCCGGCTCGGTGTCGGTGTGCACACGACCGATCACCTCACGCGCGTCCTCGGAGAGGAAGCAGGTGTACAGCGGAAACTTGGGCATCAACTCGGCGATGAACGCCTTGTTGCCGACACCGGTCAGGTAATCGGCCTGACTGAACTCCATCTTGAAGAAGTGCCGACCCAGGCTTTCCCAGAACGGCGAACGCCCCTGCGCATCGGACATGCCACGCATCTCGGCAATGATCTTGTTGCCGAACAGTTCGGCAAACTCGGCGATGAACAGCAAGCGCGCCTTGGCCAGCAGGCGGCCATTGAGGCCACTGCGATGGTCGCTACGCAGGAACAACGAGCACAGCTCGGAGTTGCCGGTCAGGTCGTTGGCGAGGAACAGCGTCGGGATTTCGCGGTAGATGTTCAGCTCCTGGGAGGCGCTGACGGTCAGGCCGACCCGGTAGTTGTACCAGGGCTCACGCAAGCCGACGGCACCGGCAATGGCAGAAATACCGACCACCACGCCTTCGTCGTTTTCCAGCACGAACAAGTAGTCTGCGTCGCCGCGCTCAGCTTCGCCACGGAAGGTCTTCTCAGCCCAACCGACCCGGTGCGACAGGCGCTCCTCGTTGGCCGGCAAGGTGGTCAGGCCGGTGCCGGTGCTGCGCGCCAGCTCGATCAGCGCAGGTAAATCGCTGCTGCGTACGGGACGAACGATCATGCTATCTCCTCGGGCGGCGGCCTTTGGCCTGCCGCAAAACTCGACCTGGGGTGCTCGGTTATCGAACCGCAGGGATCAAACCGCAACCAGGCGCACACTGGCACCTTCACCGACGCCCAGGGCCTCGGCAGCTTCAAGACTCAGGGTGACCGGCTTGCCAGGCACCCAATCCAGCTCCAGCAGCACGGCGCGGTAATCCTGCAGCTGGCCGTTGCAGACCAGGTACGGACGCCCGCCCTTGACCACGGCGCTATCAAGCTTGACCGGTACCACGCGGCTCTGGGCAATCGAACGGATGCTCGACACCCGCGCATGCAAGGTCGGGCCGCCGTCGAAAATGTCGATGTAATGATCGGTCTCGAAGCCTTCGCGCATGAGGATGTCGAAGGTGATCTGCGCACGCGGATGCACCTGCCCCATGGCTTCTTGTGCGGCATCCGGCAGCAGCGGGACGTAGATCGGGTAATGCGGCATCAGCTCGGCCAGGAAGGTCCGGCTCTTGAGACCGCACAGGCGCTCGGCCTCGGCGTAGTTGAGGTCGAAGAAGTTGCGCCCGATGGCATCCCAGAACGGCGAATCACCGTTCTCATCGCTGTAACCGACGATTTCGGTCACCACCGAATCGGCGAAACGTTCCGGGTGAGCAGCCATGAACAACAGACGACCACGGGAATTGAGCTCCGACCAGCCGGTACCGACCAGCTCCGGCAGTACGTAGAAGCTGGTCAGCAGGCTGTTGCCGGTCAGGTCATGGCACTGCGAAAGCACGTGGATCTTGTTGTGGATCTTCAGCTCGCGTGACGCATGCACGAAGGTCTCGTTACGGAAGCTGTAGAACGGCTCGGAATAGCCCGCCGAGGCAACGATGGCCGAACAGCCGACCAGCTTGCCGGTGCTGCTGTCTTCTAGCACGAAGAAATAGCTTTCTTCACCGTTGAAGCTGACTTCGGCGGCAAACGAGGTCTCGGAGGCGGCAATCTTGTCGCTCAGACGACCGGCATCATCCGGCAAGGACGTGACACCAATGGGGCTGTCCGCTGCCAGACGCTGTACTTCGCCTAGATCAGCCACTTGCGCGGGGCGCATCACCAGCATGGTGTCACTCCTTTCGGGAAAACGGGCCAGCCATTGCCGGCACAGAAAAAAACCGCATGCGCCCCGGGGCACATGCTCTGGAATTCGGATTCACCGGCCCCGAGGGGCCAGCGAAGGGACCTCAGGCGACAATCAGGCCTGGGTCAGTTTTGCCGCAGCGCGTTCGAAACGGTCGAGACCTTCGTCGATATCAGCATCTTCGACCACCAGGCTCGGGGCGAAACGCACTACATCGGGACCGGCCTGAAGCACCATCAGGCCTTCTTTTTCGGCAGCGTTGAACACGTCCTTGGCCTTGCCTTTCCAGGCTTCGGTGAGCACACAACCGATCAGCAGGCCGACACCACGAACCTGAGTGAACAAACCGTACTTCTCGCCGATCTGCTCCAGGCGGGCCTTGAACTTCTGGTGCTTGGCCTTGACGCCCGCCAGCACCTCAGGGGTATTGACCACGTCGAGCACCGCGTTGGCCACTGCACAGGCCAGCGGGTTGCCGCCGTAGGTGGTGCCATGGGTGCCGACAGCCAGGTGCTTGGCCAGGGCTTCAGTGGTCAGCATGGCGCCGATCGGGAAGCCGCCGCCCAGGCTCTTGGCGCTGGACAGGATGTCGGGGGTAACACCGTAATGCATGTAGGCGAACAGCTCGCCGGTACGACCAACGCCGGTCTGCACTTCGTCGAAGATCAGCAGCGCATTGTGCTTGTCGCACAGCTCACGGGCGCCTTGCAGGTAAGCGACGTCTGCCGGAACCACACCGCTCTCACCCTGGATCGGCTCGATGACCACGGCACAGGTCTTGTCCGAGATCTGCACTTTAAGCGCTTCCAGATCGTTGTACGGCACATGGCTGATACCAGTGATCTTCGGACCGAAGCCATCGGAGTACTTCGGCTGGCCACCAACACTCACGGTGAACAGCGTACGACCGTGGAAGCTGTTAACGGTGGCGATGATTTCGTGCTTTTCCGGGCCGAAACGGTCATGGGCGACACGCCGGGCCAGCTTGAAGGCGGCCTCGTTGGCTTCGGCGCCGGAGTTGCAGAAGAACGCGCGCTCAGCAAAGGTCGCGTCGACCAGCTTGTGGGCCAGGCGCAGGGCCGGCTCGTTGGTGAACACGTTGGACACGTGCCACAGCTTGTTGGCCTGCTCGGTCAGCGCACCTACCAATGCCGGGTGAGCATGACCCAGAACGTTTACGGCAATCCCGCCCGCGAAGTCGATCAGCTCGCGGCCCGACTGATCCCAGACTCGGGAGCCCGCACCACGAACGGGGATAAAGGCCGCCGGTGCGTAATTGGGAACCATTACCTGGTCGAAATCGGCGCGTTGCACCGGAGCTTGCTCAACGGACATCGGAGTCTCCTGAAGAGGAACGCCTGCCTGGAACTGGCGAGCGATGGGGGGATTGTAAGGACAGATTGGCGCCCGACCTTGCCGCCAAGCGACAACTTCTTATAGCGCCAAACCCTGTTTTACCAAGGCTTTCGGCAATGCGACAAATAGGGTCGCAAAGGCGCAGTTTAAACGGTGCGAGGAATGGACGGGAGATTCTGTTTCAACGACTTGTAGGAGCGGATTCATCCGCGATGGACTGCGTAGCAGGCCCATTTGTTTGGGGCCGCGATGCGCCCCATCGCGGATAAATCCGCTCCTACTAGCGATAAAGAATCAACCGCGCTCGGCGGGTGCCGAGGACAATTCGAACGGACTGCTGCTTCGTCGCTGATTACGATCTTCCCGCGGCGTTGCGCCAAAGAAATTACGGTAAGCGCTGGAGAAATGCGGCCCCGACGAGAAACCGCAAGACAAACCGATCTGAATGATCGACTTGCTGGTCTGCATCAGCATCTGCCGCGCCTTGTTCAGGCGCAGTTCCAGATAGTACTGACTCGGCACCCGGTTCAGGTACTGCTTGAAGATCCGCTCCAGCTGGCGCCGCGACACACAGACATGCTGGGCGATCTCGTCGGTGGTCAGCGGCTCTTCGATGTTGGCTTCCATCAACAGCACTGCCTGGGTCAGCTTCGGATGACTCGACCCCAGCCGATTCTGCAGCGGGATACGTTGACGCTCACCGCCCTCGCGAATCCGCTCGACCACCAACTCTTCGGACACTGCCCCGGCAAGTTCGGCGCCATGATCGCGGGCCAGTACTGCCAGTAACAGATCGATCACCGACATTCCACCACAGGCAGTCAGACGGTCACGATCCCAGTCGAACAGGTGGCTGGTGGCAATGACCTTGGGGAAGCGCTCGGCAAAATCATCCTGCCAGCGCCAGTGCACCGCTGCGCGATAGCCGTCGAGCAAACCCAACTGAGCCAAGGGGTAAACGCCCGCCGACAAACCACCGACCACACAACCGGCACGAGCCAGCTGCTTGAGGGCGCTAGCCAACCCTGACGCCACCGCCTGAGGCGGCTCGTCAGCCAGCAAAAACAGCTTCTGGCAACCGTCCAGGCGCCCTGCCCAAGGCTCGCCCGGCAAGCGCCAGGCACCTTCGGTCGCAGGCTCGGCCTGCAGGAACGACAACTCGTAGACCACCTCTGGATGCACCCGCTGGGCAACCCGCAACACCTCTTCGGCCAGCGCCAGGGTCAGGGCTTTGGTGCTGGGCCAGATGAGAAAACCGATTCGCTGGGTGGTCATGGGGTGCGGTCCGAAACCTGAGAGAGGTCAAGAAGATAGGGCCCGGTCAGGCTGCGATGAATTCGCAGCATGACCCATTTTGGTGCAAAACGGCAATCTTACTTCAAGCTGCCCGACAGGAACTGCTGAAGACGTTCGGATTGCGGATTGACCAGGACCTCACGCGGGTTGCCGCTCTCTTCCACCAGGCCTTTGTGCAGGAACACCAACTGGTTCGACACCTCGCGGGCAAAGCCCATTTCGTGGGTCACCACGACCATGGTCCGGCCTTCCTGAGCCAGTGCCTGCATGACCTTGAGCACATCACCGACCAACTCGGGGTCGAGCGCCGAAGTCGGCTCGTCGAACAGCATGACTTCCGGCTCCATGGCCAGCGCCCGGGCAATCGCCACACGCTGCTGCTCACCACCGGACATATGCCCGGGATAGGCGTCCTTGCGATGGGACACACCGACTTTGGCCAGGTAGTGCTCGGCCTTTTCCAGGGCGTCTTTCTTCGACATACCCAACACGTGAATCGGCGCCTCGATGATGTTCTCCAACGCGGTCATGTGCGACCACAGGTTGAAGTGCTGGAACACCATCGACAGACGAGAACGCATACGCTGCAGCTGCTTCGGATCGGCGGCCTTGAGCGCGCCGTCCTTGTTTGCCACCAGCTTGAGCTCTTCGTTGTTGAGCAGGATCTTGCCGGCATGCGGCTGCTCAAGCAGGTTGATACAGCGCAGGAAGGTACTTTTCCCCGAGCCGCTGGAGCCGATGATACTGATCACGTCGCCTGCCTTGGCCGCCAGGGACACGCCCTTGAGCACTTCGTGACTGCCGTAGCGTTTATGCAGATCTTGGATTTCGAGTTTGTACATGCTGTCGATTCTCACAAAGCAGTCAGTCTTGAGCTAACGCTCAGGGCGAAAAAGTTGGCGCAGGCCTCAGTGCTTGCGCGGCGCCATGTAACCGAGCCAGCGGCGCTCAGCCAGCTTGAACAGGCGCACCAGAATGAAGGTCAGGCACAGGTAGAACACGCCGGCGGTGATGTAGGCCTCGAACGGCAGGTAGTACTGGGCGTTGACCGTGCGCGCCGCACCGGTGATGTCGATCAGGGTGACGATCGACGCCAGACTGGTGGTCTGCAACATCATGATCACTTCATTGCTGTACTGCGGCAGGGCCCGGCGCAGAGCCGATGGCAGCAGGATGCGGCGGTACATCTTGACCCGCGACATACCCATCGCCTTGGCTGCTTCGATCTCGCCATGGGGCGTGGCCTTGAGGCTGCCGGCAATGATTTCTGCGGTATAGGCGCTGGTGTTGATGGCGAAGGCCAGGCAAGCGCAGAAGGTTGCACTCGACAGCCATGGCCAGAGGAAGCTTTCACGCACGGCTTCGAATTGAGCCAGACCGTAGTAGATCAGGAACAGCTGCACCAGCATCGGCGTGCCGCGGATCACATAGGTGTAGAGCCAGGCGGTCATGTTCACCAGCGGCTGCTTGGACACCCGCATCAACCCCAGCGGGATTGCCGCCAGCAAACCGAACAGCAGCGACAGCGCCAGCAGCTTGAGGGTGGTCAGCAAACCGCCCAGGTACAGCGGCAGCGCTTCCCAGATGACGTTGTAGTCGAAGATCATAGTTCAGCCGCCTTTACGCCAACCGAGTAGCGCTTCTCGAGGTAACGCAGGGCCAGCAGCGAGACACTGGTGATCACCAGGTACAGGGCCGCAACCGCCAGGAAGAAGGTGAAAGGTTCGCGGGTCGCATCCGCCGCCTGCTTGGCCTTGAACATCATGTCCTGCAGGCCGACCACCGAAATCAGTGCCGTGGCCTTGGTCAGAACCAGCCAGTTGTTGGTGAAACCTGGAATCGCCAGGCGAATCATCTGCGGCACCATGACCCGGAAGAACACCTGCAGGCTGCTCATGCCATAGGCCATGCCGGCCTCGGCCTGCCCTTTAGGAATCGCCATGAACGCACCGCGGAAGGTTTCCGAAAGATAGGCACCAAAAATGAAGCCCAGGGTACCGATACCCGCCACCAGCGGGTTGAGATCGATGTAATCGTCATAACCGAGCAGCGGCGCTACGCGGTTGAGCAGGTCCTGACCACCGTAGAAAATCAGCAGGATCAGTACCAGATCGGGGATCCCGCGGATCACCGTGGAATACAGGTCACCCAGCCAGGCCAGCCAGCGCACTGGCGACAGGCGCAGGGCCACACCGATAAGGCCGAGTACAATGGCCAGGGCCATGGACGACAAGGCAAGCTGCAGCGTAAGCCACACGCCGTCGAGGATAACTGCCCCGTAGCCTTTCAACATGATGAGGTCCTCGACCTTAGGGATGAAAAAATGGTGCAAACCTCAGAGTCTCTGCTGCTTGCACCATTGAACAGGTGAAACGTCGACGATTTACTTGGCTTCAGGGCCGTAGATGTCGAAGTTGAAGTACTTATCCTGAATCTGCTTGTACTTGCCGTTGGCGCGGATGGCCGCGATGGCAGCGTTGATGCGATCCAGGTTGGCTTTGTCGCCCTTGCGTACGGCAATGCCGACGCCATCACCGAAGTACTTCACGTCGGTGAACGACGGACCGACGAAGGCATAGCCCTTGCCAGCGTCGGTCTTGAGGAAGCCATCTTCAAGCAGCGTAGCATCGGCCACGGTGCCATCCAGGCGACCGGCTGCAACGTCCAGGTAGATTTCGTTCTGGGTGCCGTAAGGAACGATGGTGGCGCCCTGTGGAGCCAGGACTTCCTTGGCGAAGCGGTCGTGGATCGAGCCACGCTGTACGCCGATTTTCTTGCCCTTGAGCTCGGTCAGGTTGTCGCTGACGGCAGTGCCTTCCTTCATCACCAGACGCGCCGGGGTCAGGTAGTACTTGCCGGTGAAGTCCACGGACTTCTTGCGATCGTCGGTGATCGACATGGACGAGAGGATGGCGTCGATCTTGCGCACTTTCAGTGCCGGGATCAGGCCGTCGAACTCTTGCTCGACCCAGGTGCACTTGACCTTCATCTCTTCGCACAGGGCGTTGCCGATGTCGTAGTCGAAGCCGACGATGCTGCCATCTGGCGCTTTCGAGGCGAACGGTGGGTAAGCGGCCTCGATACCGATTTTCAGCGGTTTCTCATCAGCCAGCGATGCCAGGGAAAACACGGACAGCGCCAGTGCGCCAAGCAGTGCGAGTTTCTTCATCTGGAACTCCATCGGTAAAGGGCAATACAAGGCAACGGATAACAGCCACCTGATTCGCGAATGGGTACAACGCGAGCTGCGAAGCGTAGTCAAAAGGGCTGACAACACCACGAGCGAGTGATCGGCATTTTAGCGAGAGCACCGAAGCCGATATTTCTTCAATGCGACAACTAGTTACAGAAGCGCAGGAACGCGGGGGCGGGGATATTGACAGATTTCACGGAATATGCAAAAGCAAAAAGACAAATAACCAATCAATGAAGCAATAAGCGGGCCTATTATTGGCAAAGCCTTCTAATCCGGCAAGCGTAGCGTTTCAGCAGGTCAAAATCGATAGAGAATGTGCACTGAAATGAGACAGGAACGTTTCCCTATGCCCCGCTGACGAGCAATCGTGGTGACAGATTGGTTACCGATGATTGTCGAAGTAACAGAAAGCAAAAAGCACAGAAAGCAAAAAGCCCCGCCTGGGTGCACCAGACGAGGCCTTGAGACAGATCCTGTGGGAGCTGGCCTTTACCTATGCAACATTCATGTCCTTGTGGGTATCGATCAAGTGCTGAACCACACTCGGATCGGCCAGGGTCGAGATATCACCCAGTGCGTCGTACTCGGCCGTGGCGATCTTGCGCAGGATGCGGCGCATGATCTTGCCCGAACGGGTCTTGGGCAGGCCTGGCGCCCACTGGATGACGTCCGGCGAAGCAATCGGGCCAATCTCTTTACGCACCCAGTTCTTCAGCTCCAGACGCAATGCTTCGTTCGGCTCCTCGCCCCCATTGAGGGTGACGTAGACATAGATACCCTGCCCCTTGATGTCGTGCGGCACACCGACCACTGCAGCCTCGGCCACTTTCGGGTGGGCGACCATGGCGCTTTCGATCTCGGCGGTACCCATGCGGTGCCCCGACACGTTAAGCACGTCATCGACGCGACCGGTGATCCAGTAGTAGCCATCTTCGTCGCGACGCGCACCGTCGCCGGTGAAGTACATGCCGCGGAAGGTCTTGAAGTAGGTGTCGACGAAACGATCATGATCGCCATACAGCGAACGCGACTGACCCGGCCAGGAATCGAGAATCACCAGGTTACCTTCGGCAGCACCGTCAATCAGGTTGCCCAGGTTATCCACCAGCGCCGGCACCACACCGAAGAACGGGCGGGTCGCCGAACCCGGCTTGAGCGCGGTAGCGCCAGGCAGCGGGCTGATCAGCACGCCACCGGTCTCGGTCTGCCACCAGGTATCGACAATCGGGCAGCGCTCTTTACCAACGGTCTGGTAGTACCAGTTCCAGGCTTCCGGGTTGATCGGCTCACCCACCGAACCGAGCAGACGCAGGCTGGAGCCATCGGCCCCCTCAACGGCGGCCTGACCTTCAGCCATCATCGCGCGAATGGCGGTTGGCGCGGTATAGAGGATATTGACCTTGTGCTTGTCGATAATCTTCGACACGCGAGTGATGTCCGGATAGTTCGGCACACCTTCAAACAGCACTGTGGTCGCGCCGTTGGCCAGTGGACCGTAGACGATGTAGCTGTGACCGGTCACCCAGCCGACGTCGGCGGTGCACCAGTAGACTTCACCCGGACGGTAGTCGAATACCCGCTCATGGGTCAGGGCGGCGTAGACCATGTAGCCACCGGTGGTATGCAGCACACCCTTGGGTTTGCCGGTGGAGCCGGAGGTATAGAGGATGAACAGCGCTTCTTCGGCACCCATCTCTTTCGGTGCGCAGTGGCTGGAAGCGACCTTCATCAGGTCTTCGTACCAGATGTCGCGATGCTGGTGCCAGGCGATGTCGCCACCGGTGCGCTTGCACACGATGATCTTCTGCACACTGGCGGTTTCCGGGTTGGTCAGGGCCAGGTCGACATTGGCCTTGAGCGGCGTACGACGGCCACCACGCAAACCTTCGTCGGCGGTAATCACCACCTTCGATTTGCAGTCGATGATACGGCCGGCCAGTGCCTCAGGGGAGAAGCCACCAAAGACCACCGAATGGATCGCGCCGATACGGGCACAGGCCAGCATCGCCACCACAGCCTCGGGGATCATCGGCATATAGATGGTGACCACGTCACCACGGTGCACGTCCTGGCCGCGCAGGGCGTTGGCGAATTTGCACACCTGCTCGTGCAGCTCGCGGTAGGTAATGTTGCGGTGTTCGGAAGGGTCGTCGCCCTCCCAGATGATTGCGACCTGATCACCACGCTCGGCAAGGTGGCGGTCCAGGCAGTTGTAGGAGACGTTCAGAGTGCCGTCGGCAAACCATTTGATATCGACATGGTGATCGTCGAAGGAGGTCTGCTTGACCTTGGTAAAGGGCTTGATCCAGTCCAGGCGCTGCGCCTGCTCACGCCAGAAGCCGTCCGGGTTGATAACCGACTGCTGGTACATGGCCTTGTAGGTCGCCTCGTCAGTCAGCGTTTTGGCCGCAACCTCGGGACGAACGGGATACAGGGGAGCCGCACTCATCTTTATCTACCTCGGTGTAATAGTTGTTTTTGTATGACCTCGTTGTAACTGTACCAGACCTGGCTGGCCATTCGACGTTGGTAGTAACGCCCAAGTCTTTTGCACCCGTGCAATTGACCGCAGGCTCAAGACCGGGCGTCGGCACCCGAAAAATAAAATTCGCCGTTGTCAATCGAGCGATTGTTACAGTTTTCGCCAACAGTGTTTATCAAAAGGCCATCTGTTTAACCCACTCTCCCGCCCCTAAAATTCACCTCGCCAGCAACGGCATCGCGATTAACTTCTTGTTACAGCCCCCACGAAGGCCGTTAATCCCGAGATAACTCTGATAGTTGAACTTTAGTTGTACACGCGGCGCCACAAGCGCTGCGTGCCCCCTTACGACCTTAGACAGGTAAAATGAAAATGAAAGCTTTACTGGTATTGGCACTTGGCAGTCTTTGCACCGCGGCGATCGCCGACGAAGTTGCAAACGGTGGCGCCGAGCAGATTCCGGTTGAACAGTACAGTTACTCGCAGCACCTGGACATCGCCAAAGTCATTTCCATGAGCGAAGTCCCGAACGTCTGCGAAGTGGTCCCGGCGCGCATGACCTACGAGGACTCGCAGGGCCAGAGACATATTCTCGAGTACCGTGTGATGGGCAACGGTTGCTCCAACGGATAATCCGAAGATTACCGCTCGCTGCGCCTCGTCCTTCCCGGACCGAGGCGCGCGGTTCAAACCAAGTACATTTAATCGCCGCCCGTAATAAACACCCGCCGACAACTTTGTCACTCAAGCTGGATTATTCCAGCGATTTGCCAACACCATGTTCACGCAACTTGTTGGCTATCGTGGTATGTGAAACTCCGAGCCGCTTTCCCAGCGCCCGACTGCTCGGAAACTCACTCATCAATTGTTCCAGCACCGCCTTTTCAAAGCGCCCGACAATATCCCCCAGATCGCCCTCAAGGGAAAACTCACCCAGCGGCTGGCGGGCACCGTAGTCCGGCAAACGAATGTGCTCACTCTTGACCACCCCGCCATCACACAGCGATACCGCCTGGAACAACACGTTCTCCAGCTGGCGCACGTTACCTGGCCAGTGATACTGACTGAGGCGCTCCATGGCCGCCGGGGCCAGGCGCGGCAATGGGCAACCGATCTGCCGGCTGGCCTGATCGAGAAAGTGCTCGACCAGCGGTGGCAGGCCATCCAGACACTCGCGCAATGGCGGGATGTGCAGAGAAAGTACATTCAGGCGATGGTAAAGGTCCTGACGGAATTCGCCTCGCGCGCAAAGCTCCGACAGATCCACCTGGGTTGCACAGATAACCCGCACATCCAGATACACCTCCTCGTCACTGCCCACCCGACGGAAGCAGCCATCCTGCAAAAAGCGCAACAACTTGACCTGCAAACGCGGACTCATCTCACCCACGCCATCGAGAAACAGAGTGCCACCCGCAGTCAACTCCAGCAGACCCAGCTTGCCTTCGGCACGCGCGCCCTCAAATGCACCCGGGCCATAGCCGAACAGTTCGGTTTCAGCCATGGATTCAGGCAGCCCGGCACAATTGAGCGCCATCAAGGGTGCCTGCCCGCGCGGACTGGCCAGGTGACAGGCACGCGCCAGCAACTCCTTGCCCGTACCGGTTTCGCCTTCAATCAGCAGCGGCGCGTCCAGTGGCGCCATGCGCCGCGCCTCGCGCACCACGGCAGCCATCACCCGCGAACTCTGGAAAATGCTGTCAAAGCCGCGCAATTCCTGCTTGCGCACATTGTAGATGCGCTCGCCGATGCGGTCGGCACGGTGCAGGGTCAATACCGCCCCCGCCAGCGCCTCGCTGTCGTCGTGCTCCGATTGCAGCGGAGCGATGTCGGCCAGGAACACATCGCCCTTGACCTTGACCCGCAGACCATTGATTCGCGACTTGTTGGCCCGCACCAGCTCCGGCAGGTCAAAGTCTTCGGCATAACGCGACAACGGAATGCCCGGAACCTCATCCACCCGCACTCCGAGCAACTGCGCCGCGGCACGGTTGGCCGCAACGATGGAGCCGCCCATGTCGATCGACAGTACCGGGAAATCCAGGGCGCCAAGCAGTGCATTGAGCTCCATATGCCGCCGCTCGCTCGGCATCAGTCCCACGCGCTTGACCCCGAACACCCCGGCAATCGACTCGAACTTGGGCCGCAAGGCCTGGAACTGCAGGTTGATCAGGTTGGGGCAGTGCAGGTAGATGGCATTGCCATGCTCGCCGCCGACCTCGCCACGGGCGACGTTGATACCGTACTCGACCAGCAGGTTGAGGATGTCGCGCAGAATGCCGATGCGGTTCTGGCAATGCACTTTGATACGCATGAGGTGTCCTACCAGTAGGTCTACAACAAGCTTTGGCGCCTACCCGACGGGCATTTATTTAGCAGCGCCGAAGAATTTTCGTAAAGATTACGTGACAAAACAGCGATTACCGAGGCAAAACACCCCTCGACTTTTCGGCCTTTTGTCAAAAGCGTAAAATAATCGTTACAGAAAACACCTTGTTTAGCCAGTCCTACAGGCTAGCGGACCGATGCAAAGTGCAGCGCCACGGGTTATCTCTTAAGCAACGGCTTGATCACATAACAAGAACGGCCCTCAGCAGGAGAGCAGTATGAAACAGACGCAATACGTGGCTCGCGAGCCCGATGCGCAAGGGTTTATCGACTACCCGCAACAGGAACACGCGGTGTGGAACACCCTTATTACCCGTCAACTGAAAGTGATCGAGGGCCGTGCGTGCCAGGAATACCTGGACGGCATCGAACAACTGGGCCTGCCGCACGACCGCATCCCGCAGTTGGGTGAAATCAACAAAGTGCTGGGTGCCACCACTGGCTGGCAAGTCGCCCGCGTACCTGCGCTGATCCCTTTCCAGACCTTTTTCGAACTGCTGGCCAGCAAGCGCTTTCCGGTGGCGACCTTCATTCGCACCGAAGAAGAGCTCGACTACCTGCAAGAACCGGATATCTTCCACGAGATCTTTGGTCACTGCCCACTGCTGACCAACCCCTGGTTCGCCGAATTCACCCACACCTACGGCAAGCTCGGCCTCCAGGCCACCAAGGAAGAGCGCGTCTACCTCGCTCGCCTGTACTGGATGACCATCGAGTTCGGCCTGGTCGACACCCCGCAAGGTCGCAAGATCTACGGCGGCGGCATCCTTTCTTCGCCGAAAGAAACCGTCTACAGCCTGTCCGACGAGCCTGAGCATCAAGCCTTCGACCCAATGGAAGCCATGCGCACGCCCTATCGTATCGACATCCTGCAACCGCTGTACTTTGCCCTGCCAAACCTCAAGCGCCTGTTCGACCTGGCCCACGAAGACATCATGGGCATGGTCCACACCGCGATGAAGATGGGCCTGCACGCACCGAAATTTCCACCTAAGGTTGCTGCCTGAGCAACCTTTGCAAACCAATAACAAACCACTTGCGGAAAACCTTATGAACGCCTTGAACCAAGCCCACTGCGAAGCCTGCCGTGCCGATGCTCCACAGGTCAGCGATGAAGAACTGCCGGTACTGATCAAGCAGATCCCGGATTGGAACATCGAAGTCCGTGACGGCATCATGCAGCTGGAGAAAGTCTTCCTGTTCAAGAATTTCAAACACGCCCTGGCCTTTACCAATGCCGTTGGCGAGATCTCTGAAGCCGAAGGCCATCACCCTGGCCTGCTGACCGAATGGGGCAAAGTCACCGTGACCTGGTGGAGCCACTCGATCAAAGGCCTGCACCGTAACGACTTCATCATGGCCGCGCGCACCGACGAGGTCGCCACAACCGCCGAAGGTCGCAAGTAATGCACTTCAGCGCGATTGGACGCGTACCCGGCGATCCGATTCTGGGGCTGATGGAGGCTTACGCCAACGACAGCAATCCGCACAAGTTCGACCTGGGTGTTGGCGTGTTCAAGGACGCTCAGGGCCTGACGCCGATTCCCGCTGCAGTCAAACTCGCCGAACAGCGCCTGCTCGACCAACAGTCGAGCAAAAGCTACGTGGGCGGGCATGGCGATGCCGATTTCGGCCGCCTGATCAGCGAGCTGGTGCTGGGCAGCGCCTCGGCACTGCTGGCCAGCAAGCGTGCGGGCGCCACCCAGACCCCGGGCGGCACCGGCGCCCTGCGCCTGGCAGCGGAGTTCATCGAGCATTGCCTGCCGGGCCGCGGCATCTGGCTTAGCGACCCGACCTGGCCGATCCATGAAACCATCTTCGCCGGCGCCGGCCTCAAGGTCAGCCACTACCCCTACGTGGGGGCGGATAACCGCCTCAACGTGAGTGGTATGCTGGCCGCCCTGGAAGCCGCACCGAAAGGCGACGTGGTGCTGCTGCATGCCTGCTGCCACAACCCGACGGGCTTCGACCTGTCGCAGGATGACTGGCGTGCGGTGCTGGAAGTGGTTCGCCGCCGTGAGCTGCTGCCCCTGATCGACTTCGCTTATCAGGGCTTCGGCGATGGCCTGGAAGAAGATGCCTGGGCGGTACGGCTGTTTGCCGCCGAACTGCCCGAACTGCTGATCACCAGCTCCTGCTCGAAAAACTTCGGCCTCTACCGTGATCGCACCGGCGCCCTGCTGGTGTGCAGCCATGATGCCGAGAAGCTGCTGGATGTTCGCAGTCAACTGGCATTGCTGGCGCGCAACCTGTGGTCGACACCACCGGACCATGGCGCTGCGGTAGTCGCGCAGATCCTTGGGGATGCGGCGCTCAAACAGCTGTGGGTCGAAGAAGTCGAGGCCATGCGCCAGCGCATTGCCGATCTGCGGGTGGGACTGGTCGAAGCGCTGGCGCCACACGGCCTGAGCGAACGCTTTGCCCACATCGCCGCGCAACGCGGGATGTTCTCCTACACCGGCTTGTCGCCGGAGCAGGTCAAGCAATTGCGTGAGCGGCATAGCGTGTACATGGTTGGCAGCGGCCGGGCGAACATCGCCGGCGCCGATGCGGCACGCCTTGATGCACTGGCGGCAGCTATCGCTGACGTCTGTCTGTAGGAGCGGATTCATCCGCGATGAGGCGCGAAGTGTCCCCGTAAATGGGCCTGCTGCGCAGTCCATCGCGGCGGTCCGGCGCTCCGGTGAATCCGCCTACAGACACACCATCAGGCAGGAAAATTCATACTGTCATTCAGACTCCTGTATCCTGCACGAGCTTTTTACAAGCATGCGCGCCTTGCGCAGCCTTTCCACACACTTGCGAGGAACGACGAGATGCATGAAATCCCGAATCTTCCCTTCCCAAGCCTGAACCCAGAAGAGCAGACACCTGCCACTCACAGCGCCGAACCAGCCCAGGCTGACTACGACGGCGACGAAACTCCCAGCGCCGACCAGGAATAACCGCGCAACAGTCAGACTGTGTGAAAACGGCTGATGCAGGGACTACCCCGTCAACACGTTTTCACACCGTCAAGAACTCCCCCTCTGACGAAAAGCCCCTCATGCCCGACTCACCGCGCCCTCTTGCGGTCACCCTGCAAGTCGTCTCCATCGTCCTCTTTACCTTCATCGGCTACCTGAACATCGGCATCCCCCTGGCGGTGCTGCCCGGCTATGTGCACAACAATCTGGGCTTCGGCGCGGTCGTCGCCGGTCTGGTGATCAGCGTGCAATACCTGGCCACCCTGCTCAGTCGCCCATACGCCAGCCGCATCATTGATAACCAGGGCAGCAAGCGCGCCGTGCTCTATGGCCTGGCCGGCTGCGGCCTGAGCGGTGTGTTCATGCTGCTTTCAACCTGGCTGCAGCACGCGCCCTGGCTGAGCCTGGGCAGCCTGCTGGTCGGCCGCCTGGTGCTCGGCAGCGCTGAAAGCCTGGTCGGCTCGGCGTCGATTGGCTGGGGGATCGGCCGGGTTGGCGCCCAGCACACGGCCAAGGTGATTTCCTGGAACGGCATCGCCAGCTACGGCGCACTGGCCATAGGCGCGCCCCTGGGCGTCGTGCTGGTGCAGCAACTGGGCTTATGGAGTATGGGCGCGAGCATCATCTTGCTGTGCCTGCTTGGCCTGGCGCTGGCCTGGCGAAGAACCGCGGCCCCGATTGTCGCGGGAGAGCGCTTGCCGTTCCTGCATGTGCTTGGGCGAGTATTCGGCCACGGCGCGGGCCTGGCTCTGGGCTCGATCGGTTTCGGCACCATCGCCACCTTCATCACCCTGTATTACGCCAGCCACGCCTGGAACAACGCGGCGCTGTGCCTTAGCCTGTTCGGCGCCTGCTTCATCGGCGCTCGCCTGTTGTTCGGCAACCTGATCAATCGCATTGGCGGCTACCGGGTAGCCATCGCCTGCCTGTCGGTGGAAAGCGCCGGCTTGCTGCTGCTCTGGCTGGCGCCCAGCGCTGAACTGGCACTGGCTGGCGCGGCACTCAGCGGTTTCGGC
>JAVXRI010000084.1:0-13995 GCA_036643775.1 Pseudomonas sp.
CCGCCGCGATGGACTGCGCAGCAGGCCCATTTACGGGGCCGCTGCGCGCCCCATCGCGGCGGTCCGGCGTCCCGGTAAATCCGCTCCTACAGTCAGTGTGTCGGGCAGCCCTGTTCCTTGACAATCCGCTTGGTTGAAGCTGGATACGTGGCCAGCTTCGCCGCCGCCCGCGCAGGTCGCTTCACCAACTCACCAGCACAATTGGGGCACTGGCCCTTGAGCTGCTGCTCATTACAGTCCTTGCAAAACGTGCATTCGAACGAACAGATCAGTGCATCCTGGCTGTCACCGGGCAGGTCACAGCCACAGCATTCACAGTTGGGGCGTAGTTCGAGCATGGGCGGATCCTCTAGCTGGGACGATAGAGATGGGCATGGCTGGCACGGTACAGCGCCGACTCGGAAAAGCTGTCGCTGGCCAGCACGTGGCCGACGAGAATCAGTGCGGTACGGCGAAAGCCCTTGGCCTGTACCTGCTGGACAATACCATCAAGGGTAGCGAGCACCCAGTCCTGATCTGGCCAGGTCGCACGGTGGACCACGGCAATCGGGCAATCACCGCCGTAATGCGGACGCAGCTCCTCGACAATCTTCTCCAGGTGCTTGACCCCAAGGTGAATCGCCAGGGTGCTGCGATGGCGGGCCAGGTCGGCCAGTTGCTCGCCTTCGGGCATCGGTGACTTGTCGCCGTAGCGGGTGAGGATCATGGTCTGGGCGATGTCCGGCAAGGTCAGTTCGCAGCCGAGCAGGGCGGCGCTGGCGGCCACTGCGGTAACGCCGGGGACGATCTCGTAGGGGATGCCCAGCTCGCGCAAGTAGCGGATCTGTTCACCGATGGCGCCGTACAGGCTGGGGTCGCCGCTGTGCACGCGGGCTACATCCTGGCCCTGATCGTGGGCCTGCTTGATGGCCTCGATGATCTGCGCCAGATGCAGTTCGGCGCTGTTGATGACGGTCTCGGCGCGATGCCCTTCAAGCACGGCGGCCGGTACCAGGGAGCCGGCATAGATGATCACCGGGCAGCGATGGATCAGGCGCTGACCTTTAACGGTAATCAGCTCGGGATCGCCGGGGCCGGCACCGATGAAATAGACGGTCATGCAGAGTCCTTGAAAAGAAAGCGCTGATTATCCGCCAAAGCCTGTGGCCGTGGCCAATGCCAGGCTGGCGTCTGTCAGCAGGGTGCGGGGCACGTGCAGTTGCGCCGGGCCTGCGAGGTGCTCGGCCAGGGCCAGCGCGGCGCTTTCGGCAACGCCGTAGCAACCACTGTGTTGGTAGGCAATCGCCGAGCGATGACTCAGGCGTGGTTCGAAAGCGGCCAGTTGCGCGGCACTGAAGAACAGCAGGGGCACCTTGAGTCGTTGGGCCAGTTGTTGCAGCCCAGGCTCGTCATGCTTGAGGTCGATACTGGCAAGGCCCGCGACGGCTGCCAGTGGCAGGTCGTGGGCCTTGAGGGTCTGTTCGAGCAAATTGCCCAGCGTTTCGACCGGGCAACCCCGCCGGCAACCCAGGCCGACGAACACCTGCATGGGAATCAGGCCTGGCTCGGGCGACGGAACAACCAGGCGCTGATCAGGCCCAGGGCCAGCCAGAACGCGGCGTTGGTCAGCAGCGAGGCGACCTTGAACTCGGCTTCCAGGGCTTCGGGTGCAAGCATTTCATGCACCTCCGGCTGCGGTGCGCCGATCACATGCGGCACTACCAGGAGCACAACGCCCAGCACTTTGAACAGCCAGTTGTGGGCGAACACGATCAACCCGAGCCCGGCAGCGGTGGCGGCAGCGGTACCTACCCACCAGGCCTGGCGCTGGGCCAGATCGGCGGCGGCGGTCCCCGGCAGCTCCGGTGGCAGGCCCAGGGTTGGCGCCAGACAGAACACGGCAAAACCGCCCAGGCCCCAGAGTGCGCCGCTGACGACGCTGTTGGGCGCGCGCAGCGAATACAGCGCGGCCAGGATCAGGGCAAAGCCGACCGCGACTACCAGATTGCCACCGGTGGTCGAAAGCACGCGCTGCCAACCGTCTTCCGGCGACCAGGCTTCGCTGTCGTGGTGGTGGTCGGCGGCAACCCCTGGTGCATGTTCGTGAGCCTCAACCGCAGGTGCAGCGCTTTCATAGGTTTCCGCCTGGAGAATCAGCGGCGCGACCCAGAAGCTTTGCAGCAGGGTCAGCAGCAGGGCGGCCAGCAATCCGGCAAACCCTGCGGTAGTCGCAATACGCTTGATCATCGGACGGCACTCAGTGGCAAGGGAAGGCAGCGCTGTGGCGGGTATCGTGGGCAGCGTTGTGCACCGCCTCGATGTGCGAGAAACCGGCGAAGTAGACCAGGCACAGGCCCAGCAGCGAGGCACCGACGGCGACCAGCAGGCGTTGGCTGAGGCTTGAAGGGGTAACAGCTGAGTGACTGGCGGTACTGATAGGCATGGCGCTTTCCTCTTGGTGTTGTTCGGCAACAGGCAAGCGCAGGAAACCCCTGAACGGAGTTCGCCCAGGGGTTGCAACAGCGCCCGCCCACCGCGGGTTTGTCAGATCAGTGTCGGGCCGGTCTCCGGGCTGGTGAGGGCTGAACAATTGCTCAGCCAAAGGCGTCACCTTCCCATGCCGGACTACGGGCACAGTGGTACTGACGCTTTTCTCACTTACCGTTGCGGGGGCAGCACCGGACTTGCCGTACACCTCTATTAAAGAGGCGTATGACGCACCGGTTTCCCAGTTTCACCCTGTAAAGGGCACCCAAACGAATAGCGCTAGCAAATCACGGGCGAGGGCAGGCGTCAATCGTGACAGCAGTTGACCACTCACCGGCCACTGCGTAGCCTAGCCGCTTCGAGGTTCTTCGGCGCTGGCCGAAGCTAAGACGGGAACGCGGTTGAAGCCGCGGCTGCCCCCGCAACTGTAAGCATTGAAAGGTTCGACACAGCCACTGCGTCCCGCGGGAAGGCGTCGTTCGACTGGCCTTGAGCCGGTGCAATGCAAGCCAGGAGACCTGCCTCGGACAGTTTCCGACATAAACCGGGCGGGGTGATCCGGTGGCGAACGCGCCCAGGCACTGATGCCTGTGGCTCTCGTCCCGCATGCCCGCCACCTTGCGCAGGGCATCGACATGAAAACACTGGCCAAACTCCCCGTCACCATCGTTACCGGCTTCCTCGGCTCGGGCAAAACCACGTTGCTCCGGCATATGCTCGACAACGCCCAGGGGCGGCGTATTGCGGTGATCGTCAACGAGTTCGGCGAGCTCGGCATCGACGGCGAGATCCTCAAGCAGTGCAGCATCGGCTGCACCGAGGAAGAGGCCAGCGGCCGTGTTTATGAACTGGCCAACGGCTGCCTGTGCTGCACCGTGCAGGAAGAGTTCTTCCCGGTGATGCGTGAACTGGTGGCCCGTCGTGGCGATCTGGACCACATCCTCATCGAAACCAGTGGTCTGGCCTTGCCCAAGCCACTGGTACAAGCCTTCCAGTGGCCGGAAATCCGCAATGCCTGCACCGTTGACGCGGTGATCACCGTAGTCGACAGCCCGGCCGTGGCCGCTGGCACCTTTGCCGCCTACCCGGATCAGGTCGATGCGCAGCGCAAACTCGACCCGAACCTGGACCACGAGTCGCCACTGCACGAACTGTTCGCCGACCAGCTGGCCAGCGCCGACCTGGTGGTACTGAACAAGGCTGACCTGATCGCCGCCGATGACCTGGCCAAGGTCCGCGCCGAAGTGCAGGAGGAACTGCCGCCAGCGGTCAAAGTGATCGAAGCCAGCAGCGGCCGTCTGCCACTGGAGGTGCTGCTGGGCCTGGGCGCCGAGTCCGAAGCGCATATCGATGGCCGTCGCACGCACCACGATTCGCACCATGACGGTGATGATCACGACGATCATGATCACGATGCTTTCGACTCGATTTCCATCGAACTGCCTGAAGCCGACGAGAGCCTGTTGCTCGACGCCTTGACCCAATTGGTGGTGCAGCACGGCATCCTGCGGGTCAAGGGCTTTGCCGCCATCCCGGGCAAACCGATGCGTTTGCTGATCCAGGGTGTAGGCACCCGTTTCGACAAACACTTCGACCGCGCCTGGCGCAGCGAAGAGCCGCGCACCACGCGCCTGGTGCTGATCGGCCAGGAACTGGATGCGGTACACCTGGAAGCGAGCCTGCGCGCCGCCCTGAGCGCCTGATCCATGCACCTGCTGCGGACCCAGCCCGGTGGTTTTGTACCGGACGACAGTATTGCCGACCTCGGCCAGACCCCGGCCGAGCTGGTCATTCTCTGCAGCGGTGACTCGCACCTGGCACTGCTGGCGGAAACCGCCCAGCAGTTGCCCGAGGATTTCCCCAGCCTGCGTCTGGCCAACCCGATGCAGGTACAGAATCATGCTTCGGTCGACCTGTATGTCGATGAGGTACTGCGCCATGCCAAGGTGATTCTGGTGTCGCTGCATGGCGGCGTCGGCTACTGGCGTTACGGTGTCGAGCAGTTGCTGGAACTGGCGGCCCGTGGCGTGCAGTTGATCCTGGTGCCGGGTGACGATCGTCCGGACCCGGAACTCACCAGCCTGAGTAGCGTGTCGGCGGAGCAGGCCGAACGGCTCTGGCACTTCTTGCGCCAGGGCGGCAAGGCCAACGCCCTGAACCTGTTCAACTGCCTGGCGAGCCAGTGGTTGCAACGCGACTACTCATGGAGCGAGCCGCAACAACTGCCACGCACGGCGGTGTATCACCCGCGCAAGGCCAGCGCTGAACTGGCTGACTGGTTTTCTGAATGGCAGGTCGAGCAGCCGGTGGTCCCGATCCTGTTCTACCGCTCGCACCTGCAGGCAGCCAACACGGCCTTTGTCGACACCTTCTGCGAGCGTTTGCAGCGCGCCGGGCTCAATCCCTTGCCGATTGCGGTGGCCAGCCTCAAGGAGGCCGGTTGCCTGAGCCAGGTTGAAGACTGGCTGGACCAGGTCGACGCTGCGTTGATCATCAACACCACCGGCTTTGCCCAGTCCAGCCCGGAGCAACCGCACCTGCGGCCGTTCCGTCGCGATATTCCGGTGCTGCAGGCCATCTGCGCGCAGGACAACGAACCGGGCTGGCAAGCCAGTGAACAAGGCCTGGGCGCTCGCGACCTGGCCATGCACATCGTCTTGCCGGAGCTGGACGGGCGCATCATCACCCGGCCGATCAGCTTCAAGGACCTGGCCTGGCGTAGCGAGCGCAGCCAGTCGGATGTGGTCTGTTATCGCCCGCATGCCGAGCGCATGGACTTCGTTGCCGAACTGGCGCGGCGCTGGTGCGAACTGGCGCAGTTGCCGAACCAGGACAAGCGCGTGGCGCTGATCCTGGCCAATTACCCGACACGTGACGGACGCATCGGCAATGGTGTCGGCCTCGATACCCCGGCCGCCGCCTTGAACATCCTGCGCGCCCTGCAAGCGCAGGGTTACCCGCTGGGCGCCTTGCCCGAAACTGGCACTGCGCTGATCCAGACTCTATTGGGCGGCGTCAGCAACGACCTGGACAGCCTTGATCAGCGTCCCTGCCTGCAGAGCATGGCCCTGGAAGAGTACCGCCAGGCCTTCGCTGCCTTGCCGCAGGCCAATCAGGACGCCGTGCGCGAGCGCTGGGGTGAGCCGGAGCAGGACCCGATGTTCCGTGGTGGGCGAATGATGGTCGCCGGCCTGCGCTTTGGCCTGACCTTCGTCGGTATCCAGCCGGCCCGCGGCTATCAACTGGACCAGAGCGCGGTCTACCACGACCCCGACCTGGTACCGCCGCACGGATACCTGGCGTTCTATTTCTGGCTGCGCCATGGCTTTGCCGCCGATGCGTTGATCCATGTCGGCAAGCACGGCAACCTGGAGTGGTTGCCGGGCAAGGGCGTGGGCCTGTCCGCCAGTTGCTGGCCGGATGCCCTGATCGGGCCGCTGCCGAACATCTATCCGTTTATCGTCAATGATCCGGGTGAGGGCGCCCAGGCCAAGCGCCGGACCCAGGCGGTGATCATCGATCACCTGATGCCGCCGTTGACCCGTGCCGAAACCTACGGGCCGCTGCGTCACCTCGAAGCGCTGGCCGACGAATACTACGAGGCGCAACTGCTTGACCCGCGTCGCGCTCGTGAACTGCAGCGGGACATTCTTGACCTGCTGCGCGATAACCATATTGACCGCGAGCTGCAGCTTGAAGGCGCGCTGGATGATGCTGCCGTGTGGTTGCCGCGCCTGGACACCTACCTGTGCGATCTGAAGGAGTCCCAGATTCGCGATGGCCTGCATGTGTTCGGTGAATCGCCGGCCGGGCGCTTGCGTATCGATACCCTGCAGGCGCTGTTACGGGTCGAGCGTGGTGATGGTCGCGGGGCCAATGCCAGCTTGCTGCGGGCCTTGGCCAGGGCGCTGGCACTGAAGTTCGATCCGCTCGATTGTGACCTCGGCCAACCCTGGGATGGCCCGCGCCCGGCGCTGTTGCAGGCGCAGGATGAAGCGCTGTGGCGTACCGCCGGGGACACCCGCGAACGCCTGGAAGTGCTCGCCGGACATTACATTGCACAGACCCTGGCAGGCACTGCCGAGTTACCGGATGACCCGGGCTGGGCAGAGGTGCATGCGGTATTGCAGGCCTTGCAGGACACCGTCGCGCCGCAACTGGATGCCTGTGGCCCGGCAGAACTTCAGGGGCTGCTCGCCGCCTTGCAGGGACGCTTCGTCCCGGCAGGCCCCAGCGGTGCTCCCAGCCGTGGTCGTCTGGATGTGCTGCCCACTGGCCGTAACTTCTATACCGTCGATGTGCGCAACCTGCCAACGACCACCGCCTGGCGCATCGGCTTTGCTTCGGCCAACCTGATTCTTGAGCGCCACCTTCAGGACCATGGCGACCACTTGCGCCAGCTCGGTCTGTCGGTGTGGGGCACGGCGACCATGCGTACCGGTGGCGATGATATCGCCCAGGCCATGGCGCTGCTTGGCGTGCGCCCGGTGTGGGCGAGCGGCAGCCAGCGCGTCGATGACTTTGAAATCCTGCCCTTGAGCCTGCTCGACCGGCCACGGGTGGATGTGACCCTGCGCGTCTCGGGGTTCTTCCGCGATGCCTTCGGCAACCTCATCAAGTTGTTCGACGCGGCGGTACAGGCGGTGGCTGCACTGGACGAACCCGACGACCTCAACCCGCTCGCGGCCAAGGTTCGCGGCGAACGCGCCGAGCTTGAGCGTCAGGGCTTGAGCAGCGAGCAGGCTGTGCGTCAGGCCGGCTGGCGGATTTTCGGCGCCAAGCCCGGGGCCTATGGCGCCGGGGTGCAGAATGCGATCGACGGACACTTGTGGAACGAGCGCAAGGATCTGGCCGAGGTCTACCTCAACCACGGCGGCTATGCCTATGGCGGCGCCGATGAAGGCACACCGGCGCGCGCCGATTTTGCCCGGCGTCTGAGCCAGGTCCAGGCGGTGATTCAGAACCAGGACAATCACGAGCACGACCTGCTCGATTCCAACGATTATTATCAGTTTCAAGGTGGCATGCTGGCGGCCGTGGAAAGCCTGGGCGGCAAGCCTGCGGCCAGTTACCACGGTGACCACAGTCAGCCGGACCGCCCGCGTATCCGCACCTTGAAAGAAGAGCTCAACCGGGTGATCCGCGCCCGTGCGCTCAATCCGAAATGGATAGACGGGGTCAAACGCCATGGCTACAAAGGTGCCTTCGAGCTGGCGGCCACCGTCGACAACCTGTTCGCCTTCGATGCCACCACGCACTTGATTGACGATCACCATTACCAGTCGCTGGCCGAGGCCTATGTACTCGATGGCCCGACCCGCGACTTTATTCGCCAGCACAACCCCCAGGCCCTGCGAGATATTACCGAGCGCTTGCTCGAAGCTCAGCAGCGTGGCCTGTGGGAGGCGCCGGGGGACTATCGTGAAGCCCTCGAAGAGCAACTGCTGGACGGCGAAGAAGAGACCTGAGATGACTGAACCTGCACATTTTCCCCTGTCGGCCGTGGTCGGCGCCGATGAGTTGAAGCTCGCCCTGTGCCTGACCGCTATCGATCCGAAGATTGGTGGTGTACTGATCGAAGGCCCACGAGGTATGGCCAAGAGTACGCTGGCGCGAGGGCTGGCCGATCTGCTTGGCGAAGGCCCTTTCGTGACGCTGCCACTGGGCGCCAGTGAAGAGCGCCTGGTCGGCACCCTCGACCTGGATGCGGCGCTGGGCCAGGGCAAGGCACAGTTCTCGCCCGGGGTGCTGGCCAAAGCCGACGGCGGCGTGCTCTATGTCGATGAGGTCAACCTGCTGGCCGATCATCTGGTCGATCTGCTGCTGGACGTTGCCGCCAGTGGTACCAACCGGGTCGAGCGTGACGGTATCTCTCACCGCCACAGTGCGCGATTCGTGCTGATTGGCACGATGAACCCGGAAGAGGGTGAACTGCGTCCACAGTTGCTCGATCGTTTCGGCCTCAACGTGGCCCTCGACGGCCAGCCTGCGCCAGACGCGCGTGGGCAGATTATCCGTCGGCGGCTGGATTTCGATAGCGACCCTGAGGCTTTTTGCGCGCAATGGGCACCCGCCCAGGCACAGCTGCGCGCCCGCTGCCAGGCGGCCCGCGAACGACTGCTGCAGATTGCCCTGGACGATCAGGCACTGGCGCAGATCACTGAACGCTGTTTTGCTGCCGGGGTCGATGGTCTACGCGCCGACCTGGTCTGGCTGCGTGCCGCCCGGGCGCATGCTGCCTGGCGTGGTGCCGGGCAGATTGAAGCGCAGGATATAGAAGTAGTCGCCGAGTTCGCCTTGCGTCATCGGCGTCGCGAAATGCCTCAGTCACCTGCGCACAGCCCAGCATCGGAACCCCAAGGTGGCCAGGGCTCGAACACGCAGCAAGGGCAGGGCGCCTGGGGCGAAATGCCGCCGCAGGCGACAGCCACCGGCGCCCGGCGCGAGGTACCGAACTGGGCAAAAAAGCCCTGAGCATCCGTCCGTCACAGGCGGCGGATGCCAGGCCCTGCCCGGGGGCGATCAAGCAAGGCCCGCGTGGGCGCGCCCGCGAAGCAACGCAGGGCGCGGTGGCCTGGCCGGCTACCTTGCTCAAGGGCCGGCCACGGCAACGCCGGGACTTGTGTTGGCAGCAACGCACGGCCAGCGCTCATGAACTGTGGTTGGTGATTGTCGATGCCTCGGCCTCGACCCGCCGCTACCAGGCCCTGAGTCAGGCCAAGGGCCTGCTGGCCGGGTTCTTCGATCAGGCTTACCGGCAACGGGCACGCTTGACCCTGCTCACTGCCAGCGGCAATGCGCCGCGCTGGCAGCGCCATGGCCTTAAGGCCTCGGCAGCCTTGCGGCCCTGGCTCGACAGTCTGGGTGCGGGAGGTGGTACGCCCTTGCTCGCCGCCCTGGAGCAGGCGCGGCACTGGCTGCAGGCACGGCAACGGCAGTATCCCGAAGAGCAACAACGCTGCCTGGTGCTGACGGACGGCCGACTCAAAGCCTGGGAGCCGCTGCAAGCGCTGCCGTGTCCCAGCCTGCTGGTCGATATGGAGTGTTCACCCGTGCGACTGGGACGGGCGCGATTGTTGGCGCAGCAGTTACAAGCTGACTACCGGTCGATTGCAAGTTTCAAGATTCTGGATAAATAAAGTGCATACAGCATTGTCTGCATGCGCTACTGCGACGAGTTGTCGCAGTATAAATATTTGAAACAATTAAGTTACTTGGCGCGCATCAAGAAGATGCGCACTCATTATCCAGGCCCGTTGTGCTGCTACTTACTTTGGCATCGACCACGGTTGCAGGTCGCAACCCTGTTTTTTCAACTCGGCACGCATCTCTTCAATCAGGCTGGCCAGTTGCTCAGGGTCGGAGTAAGTGCTGCTCGGCACCTGCTTGCCGCCAATGCGCGTGCTGGTCCGGTCGATCACTGCCAGGCTCAGCTCACCTGTACCGTTAGGCGAATCCCAGGCAACACACTGGAAGGGTTCGAAAGCGTGGTCGGCAATCAGCAGTGCTTCGTTGACACGGAGCGGGGCGTTCATGGGTTCGGTCTCTCTGTGGGCCCAAACAAGATAAATAACAACTGCGTCAGCAGTGAGTTACTTGTACTGATGCACGCAGTACAGGGTGGAGTCACAACAAACTTCAAAATTTTTATTTTATCTGCAAAAGCCCACCTGGCAGGCACCGCCTGAGACGTTGAAAGTTCAATAAAATTCCCTCGCCCGTGAGTATCTTCGAACCTTTGCGGACAGACGGTAGTGGGCGTTTGACGCATCGTTGCTACTGTTACAGACGGGCCTGCCAACGTGCTGTTTCAATTAAAAAATCCGACAATTGGCGCCAAGGAAAGGTCATGCTTGAACCTGCATCCAACCGCCGCCTGCTGATCGTCGATCCTTGCGACGAATGCCACCGTTTGTTGCCTGGGCTGCGCAACGTCGGCTGGGATGTACACAGCTGTACGCTGTCCTCGGCCCTGGAGCATCCCTGCGATGTCGGCCTGCTGCGCCTGCAAGCCTCGCACCTGCAGCATCCGGATGCGGTCAAGGACCTCATCAGCCGCAGCAACACCGAATGGATCGCCGTACTCAGCGCCGATGAACTGCGCACGCAGAACGTTGGCGACTTTGTCTGTGAATGGTTCTTCGATTTTCATACCTTGCCGTTCGACGTCTCGCGGGTGCAGGTCACCATTGGCCGGGCCTTCGGCATGGCCCGCCTGCGCGGCAAGGGCAGCGTCCATGTGGATGAACTCGAGCACGAACTGCTGGGGGACAGCCGGCCGATTCGCGAATTGCGCAAATTGCTCAGCAAACTGGCGCCAACCGAGTCGCCGGTGCTGATTCGTGGCGAGAGCGGTACGGGCAAGGAGCTGGTGGCGCGCACGCTGCATCGCCAGTCACAGCGTCATGACAAACCCTTTGTGCCGATCAACTGCGGCGCCATTCCAGAACACCTGATCCAGTCTGAACTGTTCGGCCATGAAAAGGGCGCGTTTACCGGGGCCCACCAGCGCAAGATCGGGCGCATCGAGGCGGCCAACGGTGGCACCCTGTTTCTCGACGAAATTGGCGACCTGCCACTGGAGCTGCAGGCCAACCTGCTGCGTTTCCTTCAGGAAAAACACATCGAACGGGTTGGTGGCGGTCAGCCGATTGCCGTCGATGTGCGGGTACTGGCGGCAACCCACGTTGACCTGGAAAACGCGATCGCCCGCGGCCGCTTTCGTGAGGACCTGTATTACCGGCTCAATGTCCTGCAAGTGGTGACCGCGCCGTTGCGTGATCGCCATGGTGACCTGTCGATGCTGGCCAGCCATTTTTCGCACTTCTACAGCCTGGAAACCGGGCGTCGGCCGCGCTCGTTCAGTGAAGATGCCCTGGCGGCGATGGGCAAGCACGATTGGCCGGGGAATGTCCGCGAACTGGCCAACCGGGTAAGACGCGGCCTGGTCCTGGCCGAAGGCCGGCAGATCGAGGCTCAGGACCTGGGGCTGGTCAGCCAGCATGCTTTTGCCGCGAACATGGGAACCCTCGAAGATTACAAGCACCGGGCCGAGCGTCAGGCACTGTGCGATGTGCTCAATCGGCACAGCGACAACCTGAGTATTGCCGCCAAGGTACTGGGGGTGTCCCGGCCTACCTTCTACCGGTTGCTGCATAAGCATCAGATTCGCTGAACGCTGGGCCGCCAGACCCCGGTGAACTTGAGGATTTTTACCCACGAGAAAGCCCGCTGGAGCGGGCTTTTTCGTGGGTGTCAGCCTTAGAAGTAGTACGGGAATTTCAGGCTGAAGGAAAAGTCTGGCGAGTCGTCGGTCAGGCCAATGGCAAGGTTCGGGACGATGGTCAGGTTGTCGGTTGCGGCAAGGGTCATGCCGATGTTGAAGTTTGCCGAGTTGTAGTCGCTGCTGGAAATCGACTGCCAGTCGCCTCCATCCGGCTTGATCTTGCTTTTGCTGGCAAATTGGTCGGAGAACGAAAACGACATACTCATCTTTTCATTCAAGGCAAATGCAATACCGACACCGATCTGCCAGGAGTCGCCGAGTTTCACGTCACCCGGGACTTTGGTGTTGACGGTGGGGCTGATGTCGCTGAACGAATCCTCCATGTTGTAGGTATAGGACAGGCTGCCGAAGAGCACGGCAGGGTCGTAAGTCTTGACCAGCGAGATACCCGGTGTGATCGCCCAGACACCATTGCCCGTAGGCAGGTCTTCAGGGACCGACAAGTTATCGTTGGTGGGGTCATTGACCAGTTTGATGCCATAGGGATCATCGCCAGTCGGCGCCTTGACCCTCAGCGTGACGACGGCGTCCGGCCAGTTTTCCGACTCATCGAGGAACTTGTAGGCAACGCCAAAGTTGATATCGCCGATGGTCGGGTCGCGGGTCACGGTTGCGTCGGATGAAACCGGGCCGGCGCCACCCGCGCCGCCAGACGAGTAGGTCGACTCGCGGTACACCACCGGGACGTTGATGTCGAACTGCCAGCGCTGGTCAAGGTTGTAGCGGGCAGTGAGGTCCAGGGTCCAGTTATCCGCCTTGATGCGGTCAAGGTTGATATCACCGAGGAAAATCGAATCCAGGGCCAGGAAGCCATTGAGTACCAGTGCACGGGTGTCGTAGTGCGTGTAGGTCAGGCCGGTCTCGACGCTGAACTTGCCGCCACCGAAAAAGCCGCTGGCTTCGTCATACAGGTTGGAAACGCTTTGTGCTGGCTCCGAGTCCTCCTTGAGCGACTGGCCGTATGAGCTGCCTGTGGTGCCCGGCGCACCTGCGGCTACTGCCTGGCCACCCCGGGTGGTATCGGCCGGGGACTTGGTCAAACGTCTGGGTGCAGGTGCTGCAGGTGTTTCTTCGACTTGGCGAACGCGCTGTTCAAGAACCATCAGCGCGTTCTGTTGTGCTTCATACCGCTGTTTCAACTCCATGAGTTCTTGTTTTAGTGCTTCGACCTGAGGGTCCGGTGCTGCGTAGAGCAATGTCGCCGGGGTCAGGCTACTCAGACAGACGATAGCTCTGAACGTTAACGATCGGTGCATGGGGTTAGCCGTCCCTTCTGACTACATTTGATGAGACTGAGCGTAGATCAGAATCCTAGAGTGCGAAGACCTTTGAGCTGGTCAAGGCTGCCGTTAAGCGACCCGGCTGTCGGTACATTGTCACGCAGTACGACATTGAGGGAGGTGAGGTTGCGCACCTGGTTGCCACCGCCCAGCAGCGTCGTATTCTGCATGAGCCCACCCTGTGCCAGGCGTTGCACGGTACTGCCCTGGTTGTTGTTGGCGACGATATTGAGTTGCACACCGTTGCCGGTCGAGGAAACGCTCAGCGAGCCTGCGCCGTTGGCGCCGATCAATGTCGAGCCTGAGGCCAGTGCCTCACCCTGCTGCTGCGTTGCCGGCGCTTGACTGGCCTTGGAGACGTTGATGTCAACGTTGTTGTAGGCAGTGTTGTTGTCGCCGGCAGCACGCACGACCTGAGTGACGCCTTCGGTGCTGTTGAGGCCGTTGCCGCCAGTGACGGTACCGGTGCCGGTGTTTTGCGAACGTGCCGAGCCCGTACCTTTTTCGTCGATCATTGACACATAGAACTGTGGCTTGATGGTCGACTGCTGAATTTGCATCGAGGACGTGGCGCCGATCACTTCACCTTTGGCATTTTGCCAGGTGCTGGTCATGACAACGCCGAAACTGATAATCCGTCCTGGCATGACATAGCGGCCCCGCAGGTTCGCCAGTTCCTGATCCTTCAGTTCGATGGGTTTGAACATCTGTGCCTGGGTCGGCAGGCTGGCGGCCATGCAAACTACGGCTAGCCAGAATGGAGTCTTCATTGCATGCTCCCGGAGCTTCGTGCTCCCTTGTCATTAGAAGAAGTCGCTTTGGATGAATCCGAAATCCATCAACTCTGCGTCGCGCACCGGGCTGAAGTTGTTGATACGGTTCTTGGCGGTCAGCGGCAGAGGTGGATCGAGCAAGGCATTGGTTTTGTCGTAGCCCTTGCCGATGACGGCGAAGATGATGCCG
>JAVXRI010000084.1:14005-24306 GCA_036643775.1 Pseudomonas sp.
CGTTCCAGCCTTTGACAAAGTCATCGACTGGGTAGCGTTTATGACCGAGCACTGGATCACCGACATACACCCAGCCTTTGTCGACTTTCTGCATGACCACAAAATGTTTGTAGCCGCGCACATCCATCAGGACCACCACCGGAATGCGGATACTGTGCAAGGTTTCGGGTGCTACCCGATAACCACGGGCACGCATGCCAAGGCTTTCTACGTAACGCTTCATGTCGAGCATGGAGAAGCCCTGGACCCGGACAAGATCCTGATCGGCGTGTGCCAGCATGCCTTCGATGATCTGTGCTTCATCCACGTCCAGCCAGTAGGCCTGGCGCAAGATGGTCGCCAGCGCCGCCGCGCCGCAACTGAAGTCGGTTTTCTGTTGCACCAGATCGGCGAATTTGCGCTCACGTACACTCTGGACGGGCTTGTATATCACCGCGCCACCGGGCAATACGGCTAGTGGCATCTGGGCCGCCTCGCTCTGGCTGGCCAGACAAAGCAAAAACGCCAAGGCGATAATGCGCATGATCGGACGCCTTCTGGTTCGGTTGAGAAAAGGCCCCCCGAAGGGGGCCTCCGGGCCACAGCAATCAGAACGATTGGTTGGAAATGGCCAGCGAGTTGCTTTGCTGGTTACCCACACCAGCAGCCACGTTGACGCCGAGGTTGCCGCTGCCGCCATTCACCGAACCACTCAGGGTTGCAGTGTTGGTCACAGGGTTTGCCCAGCCAGTTGGGGTCAGCACTTGGTAAGAGTAGGTGTTGCTCAGCTCAAAGGAGCTGCTTTCAGCAAACTTCTTCTCTTTTTCGAACTCAGACTCGGACGATTTGCTGCCCGATACTTCGAACTCAGACTTGTACGACTTATCAAACGAGGAGTTGAACTCCTTATCGAACGAGGACTCGGACTTTTTCTCCCAGCTTTTTTCGACATCTACGTCAAGATTTGCGTTGAGCTCGGCTTCGACAGAGTGGGTACGGCTGCCGTCGCGACGGCCATAATCCCAGGACACGGTCTTGCTGGCGTCCGCATCGACGTGCAAGGTAGCGAGCAGGTGTGCTTCCGAAGAACCACTTGCTTCATGTTTCTTGGAACCGTTTGCATCGAAGTGATTGCTGCCTTCAGCGCTCCAGCTGTTGTTGCCTTTCACTTCAAACTCCGACGAAGAGCTCCGACTGCCGCTTGCGTTGATCTGCTTCTCGTAACGGGACTCGCCACTGGCCGTTTTGGTAAACGTCAGGGTGTCCACACGGTAGGTCCGATCAGCGTCGTTAATCACAACCAGGCCAGGGCCGGATTGATTGGCAGACGCGGTGGCGGTTGCGTTACCGAGTGGCGCATTGGTGTTGGCAATTGCCATGGTGTTTTTCTGCTGGTTCAGATCGCCGCCAGCAATGTTGATACCCATGTTGCCGCTGCCTTCACTGCCCGATCCGCTCATGACCGCAGAGTTTGTGCTGCCGTTGTTGTAGACCTTGTTGTTGTCGCTGCGCTGCGTGACTCGGGCGGTGGCTTCGGACGTGCCGAACACGAAGCTGTTATCGATGGCGCTGGAGTCGGAGCCAGCGTTGGCGATGGCGGCCGCGTTGTCTTGTTGGTTGCCAGCGCCGGCAGCTACGTTGACGCCGACGTTGCCGCTGGTGCCAGAGGCCGAGTCGCTCATCTCGGCTTCGTTGATGGTGCCGTTGTTGACGATCTTGTTATCGTAACTGGTCTGCCGGTCGTGCGCTGTGGCAGTGGCGTCGACATAGAACGCTTTTGGAGGAGGATTGTGGTGGCCGTTGTGATGGCCATGGCCACGCCGATCGTTGTTTTCAGCTTGTACAGCAACAGCCATGACCGCAGCAATTGCGAAAACCAGAGGCTTTATTGCCATCGAGGGTTTCATGGTGATTCTCCGTACTTTATTTTAGGTTAAGTGTTGTTCTTACCTGTTTGGGTCAATCCGCGACCCGGACGCTCAGGGTGTTGGCCGTTCGGTTTCCCACCCCGGCGCTCTGATTCAACTGAATCACCCCACGGCTACCGGTGAATGCCTGGTCACTGGTAGTGACCTGGCGATAGCCTGGTGCTGAGTCGGTTGGATCGGAGCTGTTGAGCAGCGCCACGTTCTGTTGCATGAGGACGCTGTCATCGATGCTTTGCGGTTGAGTACTGATGCTGATACGCAGTGCGTTGGCTTGCTGGTTGCTGGCACCGGTGCTCTGGTTGACGCCCAGGGCGCCGCTGCCTTGACTGAAGGAATCGCCCTGAATGCTGGATTTGGCATCTATCGTGGGGTCGACACGGGAGCGCAGGCGTTGGCGTACCTCGGTGGTCGCGCTGGCGCCATGGCCAACGGCGAAGGCCCGGACGTTTGCCTGTTGCTGTTGATCGCCGGCCGCCTGGTTGACGGTGAGATTGCCCTGATACTGCTTGCCGGAACTGTCGATGTTGGCGTTGTTGATCACAGGGGGTTGGGCGAAGGCCGGTGCACTGCAAAACGTGGCCAGAATCAGCAGTGTGTGCCTCATCTCACTTGCCTCCGGTCAGGATTTGCAGGGGAGCGAGGCCTTTCTGCACGCTTGAATTGACCATGTTGGAGATACCGTTGCCGGAGCCTGTGGAGCGTCCACCGGCCAGGTTCGGCAGTTGGGTCTGGTGGTTGATGTTGGCGCCGAGGTTATTGGTCTGTTGCGTGATCAGCGAGCTGATACCTGCACCGCTGCTGATTCCGGCAAAGTCACCATCGCTCAGTTCGTTTGTTTGTTTGAGGATGTGCGCGGAAGGGTTGGCATTGACGGTGACGGGATAGGGGTCGGGAACCAGGGGCGGGCGGGTCGCCATGCGCGGTTGCACATCGCGGGTAATGATGATGATCCCGTTCTCGGCCTGGACCGGCAGGCTGAAGCTTGATCCCAGTGCACACCCGACCAGCAGGAGGCGAAAAATGCCATTCTCCAATGTTCCCATGACGGCGATTCCTTCTTCAGTGTGCTGGCCCTGTTCAGCGTTGCGAGTAGGCGAGCAGAAGGTGTGCCGCTTTTGGTTATCAGTGAATAATCAACAGGTTGAAGCCGTAGTCGGTACGTGCCGGGATTTTGTTGTATCAATCATGAGACACATTTTTGCCAAACGGTCGCCTGGTAGGCCGTTGGCCGTGCCTGAAGGGTTGTTTCAAAGTATGTATCACTGAATTAACACTGCCCCCGAATTCGGGGGATGTCCCGCAAATACGGGGCATATGGCCCACCGCGGTGTATCAATGGGCTAACACTCGGTTGCGCACGCCGGTGATTTCCCATCCAGCAGTTGCTGTACGGCATTCAGGACCGCTGCGCTGCGCTGGGCCCAGTCACCGCCAACGACCTGGACAGGCTGGTGATTGCGTTGCAGCCAGTCAAGGCTGTCAGCAAAGAACGCCTGACGCTGGTCCAGCGCGGGTTGGCAGCGCTGGCCATCACCGACCCAACTCACATCGGCGGGGTCGAGCAGCAGGTGCAAGTCGTAGTGGCGTGAACGCAAGGCTTGTTCAATCCAGGCCGGGCAGTCAGCGAACAATACCCGGCTCCAGAGCAGGTTGCTCAACAGGTGAGTGTCGAGAATCAACAGCTCAGGCTGGCGCGCGCGAGCGGCGTCTTCCCAGGCCAGCTGGCCGCGAGCAATCGCTGGGATATCGCCGTAGCAGGTGTCCCGGCGTTGTTCGTCGATAAAATGACGTACATATTCACCCACCAGCTCGCCACCGAAATGGGCCTGGATTTCGCCGCTCAACCAGCTCTTGCCGCTGGACTCGGGGCCGGTCAGGACCAGAACCTTCATGCGCTGACCAACGCTGGATCGCGGCGCCATTCACGCCAGCCCTGCACGGCGATCAGCGTGAACAAGGCATACAGAGCGGCAGTCAGGTAGAGCGCCTTATAGAGGAACAGGCCGACGAAAATTACGTCCAGGACGATCCATAGTGGCCAGCACTGTACGCGCTTTTGTGCCATCCACAGCTGCGCCACCAGGCTGAACGCGGTGAGTGCGGCGTCCAGCCAGGGTTGCGCGGCATTGGTCCAGGTGGCCATGGCCGCGCCCAGGGCAAGGCTGCCCAGCAAGCCCAGGCCGAGGCTGAACAGCATAGGTTGAGTATCGAGGTGGGTTACCTGGCGGGCTTCGCGCTGGCTGTCCGGACGCGTCCATTGCCACCAGCCGTAGAGTTGCAGCACGGCGTAGACCAGTTGCAGGAGCATGTCCGAATACAGCCGCACTTCGAAGAATATCCAGCTGTAGAGCAGGACCATGACCAAGCCGATAGGCCAGCACCAGGGATTCTGTTTGGTCGTGAGCCACACGGCGATAACGCCGAGCACGGCGGCGAACAGTTCGAGGCCGGACATCGGCATTCCTTGGCGGGTTCGAGGGTAGGGCGGGGATTGTACCTTGTGGTGCGGCGAATGTAGGAGCGGATTTACCGGGACGCCGGACCGCCGCGATGGACTGCGTAGCAGGCCCATTTTGGGGCCGCGATGCGCCCCATCGCGGCGGTCCGGCGTCCCGGTAGAGCCGCTCCTACAGTGACCTGGTCAAGAGGCAACGCGGATGAACACACACCGCGCTGATCCCCTCGCCGGCAAGACCGGGCCCCACCGAAGTCGGGTTATACCCGGAACTGCCCCAACAACCGATCCAGTTGGTCGCGCAGCTGGTTCAACGCCACCCCTGCGCTGCTCGATTGCTGCGCCGCAGATGCCGTCTGGCGCGAAAGGTCGGCGGTTTCCGTGACATTACGGTTGATCTCCTCAACAACATGGGACTGTTGCAAGGTGGCACTGGCAATCGAGGCGTTGAGCGCGGTGAGGTTGTGCAGGGCCTGGCTGATGGCGTCGAGGCTGACACCGGCCTCGTTGGCCTGTTCGATGGTCTGGCGCGAGGCTGCGCTGCTGGCGTCGATCGCCTTGACCGCGGCCTCGGACTGCCCCTGCAAATGCTCGATCATGCTCTGGATTTCTGCTGTCGATTGCTGGGTGCGCTGGGCCAGCAGGCGTACTTCGTCGGCAACCACGGCAAAGCCTCGACCCTGTTCGCCCGCCCGGGCAGCCTCGATAGCAGCGTTGAGAGCCAGCAGGTTGGTCTGCTCGGCAATCGAGCGAATCACTTCCAGTACACTGCCGATGCGCGTGCTCTGGCTGGCCAGGGTCTGGATCACCGTGACCGCCTCATCGATGGTGCCTGACAGCTGATCGATCTGTTGCAGGCTGCCATGAATACTTTGCTGGCCCTGTTCGGCGCGGTGTTGTGCGTCGCGCATTTCGCTGGAGGCCTGCTCGGCATTTCGGGCCACATCCTGTACGGCGTAAGTCACCTCATTGATCGCCGTGGCCACTTGCTCCATCTGCGCCGATTGCTGTTCGCTATGTTGCTGGGCCTGGTTCGCGTTGCTGCCAACATCAACAGCCGATTGCCCCAACGCGTGCGCGGCGTCCTGCAATTGACCAATCACACCCTGCAACTTACCGGTAAAGCGGTTGAAGTGTTCGCCCAATTGCGTCACTTCATCACGACCATGGGTATCGAGGCGGCGGGTCAGGTCGCTTTCGCCGCTGGCGATCATGGCCATGGCGTCTACTGCTTCCTGCAAGGGACGCGAGATGCTGCGGGCGATCAGCACTACCAGAAGTGTCATGACCAGAGCGATGCCAATCCCCAGCAGCGAAGCATCACGCAGCTGGCGGAGGAATTCATTCTGCATGTCATCGATATAGATACCCGAGCCAATCACCCAGCCCCAGGGCTTGAACAACTGGATATAGGAGGTTTTCTCGACCGGCTCGCTGGCACCGGGCTTGGGCCAGCGATAATCGATGCTGCCAGCACCCCGGGTTTTGGCCAGCGCCACCATTTCATTGAATACGGCGAAGCCGTCCGGGTCTCGAATTGCAGCGAGGTCCTGGCCATCGAGCTTAGGGTTGGCCGGGTGCATGATCATCTTCGGCCCCAGGTCGTTGATCCAGAAGTAATCGTTCTGGTCGTAGCGCAATCCGCGCACGGTGCTCAACGCTTGCTGCTGGGCGGCCTCGCGACTCAGGGTGCCAGCGGCTTCAAGTCCCTGGTAGTAGGCCAGGACACCCGCGGCGGTCTCCACCACGTGCCGGGTCTTTTCTGCCTTGGCCTGGTAAAGATCGCCGTGGATCTGTCTGAGCATCAACAGACCCAGGGTCAACAACATCACCACTGCCACCACCAGGATCAGCCACAAGCGGCGATTGATCGACATGCTTCGTAGAGTCTTCATGGAACGGTCACCCCGAGTTCTTTTTATTGTCCTGCGCATCCCAGCATGCTTTTTTCCAACCACCTACCCGACCAAGGGCTAAGTGCCCCATTTGCCAAGGTGTGTAGCGTCGACCAGCAGCGTTTATTCGAGAGGTCTGATAGGATTTCGGCCCGGTTGGGGCAAACCTGAAGGGTGAATGAACTTTTCTGCCCACAGTGCGACCAACAGTCGCTGCAAACGACCGGGTATCAGAATCGGCTTTGGCTTTTGAAAACTACAACGGGGGCATGCCGCAGGCATCGCTTCGTGGGGGATTAATGGATCTTTGGACTGGCTTGCAGGCCGTCATTTTGGGTGTTGTCGAAGGCTTGACAGAGTTCTTGCCGATTTCCAGTACCGGTCACCAGATCATTGTTGCTGACTTGCTCAACTTCGGTGGTGAGCGAGCGATGGCGTTCAATATCATCATTCAACTGGGTGCGATTCTGGCGGTGGTCTGGGAGTTTCGCCGCAAGATCTTTGACGTGGTGCTGGGCTTGCCCAAGGAGCAGCAGGCGCAACGCTTCACCATCAATCTGCTGATTGCCTTTATGCCGGCGGTGGTACTGGGGGTACTGTTCGCAGACCTGATTCACCATTACCTGTTCAACCCCGTCACTGTAGCCGCCGCCTTGGTCGTGGGCGGTGTGATCATGCTTTGGGCCGAGCGCCGTGAGCATGTGATCAAGGTCGAGCAGGTCGATGAAATGCGCTGGAGCGATGCCCTGAAAATCGGTTTTGTCCAGTGCCTGGCGATGATCCCGGGAACGTCACGTTCTGGTTCGACGATCATTGGTGGCCTGCTGTTCGGCTTGTCGCGCAAGGCCGCCACCGAATTCTCTTTCTTCCTGGCCATGCCGACCATGGTCGGTGCTGCGGTGTATTCGGGCTACAAATACCGTGACCTGTTTCAGCCTGGCGACTTCCCGGTGTTCGCCATCGGCTTCGTGGTTTCGTTCATTTTCGCCATGATCGCCGTTCGTGCGCTGCTGCGTTTCATCGCCAACCATAGCTACGCCATGTTCGCCTGGTACCGCATTGTCTTCGGTCTGATCATCCTGGCAACCTGGCAGTTTGGTGTGGTCGATTGGGCCACGGCGAACGGTTGAAGCAATGAGTCGCTCACAACCCTCTGTTCGGCGCGCTGTTGTTTCTAACGGCGCTGTCCAGCACCTGCGTAGCAAGTTGCTTGCTTTCGTCGGCTTGTGTCTGTTGCCACTGGGTGGGGCGCTGCAGATGCTGCTCAGCGGGCAATCCTGGCTGCCTGCGGTGGCCTATCCGCTGGTTAGTCTGGTGAGCTTTGCACTGTATTGGCGAGACAAGCAGCAAGCCCGCAGCCAAGGCTGGCGCACCCCGGAAAAGATTTTGCACGCCAGCGAGTTGTGTGGGGGCTGGCCGGGGGCGTTGTTGGCCCAGCAGGCCTTTCGGCATAAAACCCGCAAGTTGTCCTTTCAACTGAGCTTCTGGGCCATTGTCGCCATGCATCAGCTGTTCTGGCTCGATCACCTGGTGTTCGCCGGCCGTTGGCTGGGCAGTGCACTGGCGCCACTGCTCAGATAAGCAGGCCCGGCTGCAGACGCTTTGGCAGCCGTTTGACCACCAACTGGTGGGAACGCTGCAGCAGATCGCAGAGTTCTTCACGGCCCATAGGGTAGGGGGCCGTCATACTGATCCAGTGAGCCCGCGCCAGGTACGGCGCCGGGCGTACGCCGGGACGGTCGGCGTAACCAAGGAACAGATCGTGGTCGACTTTGAACGACAGACCGGCGCCGGCCAGGTCGAGGACCGCAAACATCTTGTTGCCGGCAATCGAGAATACCCGTATCCCGCCCCATTTATAGTCTTCCCGCGCGCCGGGCAGGTTCAGGCAGAACGCTGCCACCTGTGCTTCGCTGATTTTGCCTTCAGACATAACGTTCCCCACAATCGGCAAAAGACGCTACCAGATGGTCGATCCACACCCGCACCGCAGGCAGAAGGCCGCGACGATGAGGGTAGACCGCTTGCAGATAGCCCCCAGGCAGCGACCAGTCTGGCAGCAGCCGCACCAGTTCGCCACGGGCCAGTTCCTCCTCGCAGTGCATGATCGGCAAGGCCGTGAAACCCAGGCCGGCCATTGCCGCCTCTTTACGCACGACAAAATCATCAATGGCCAGGCGCGCTTCCAGGGCCAGTTCCTGCTGGTGACCGCGGTTGTCGAGCAGACGCAGGTGTACCAGGCGGTCGGCATCCACCGCACCCAGCACCGGTAAACCATTGAGATCATCGGGCGTGGCCGGGGTATGGGCAGCGGCGAATGCCGGTGCTGCCACCAGGTACATCTGCGCCTGACGCAGGCGCCGGGTAACCAGGGCCGGGTCTTCGTCACCGAGGTCACGTACGCGCAAGGCAACGTCGATACCTTCGGTGATCAGGTCGACCCGGCGGTTGAGCAGGACCATGTCCAGTTGCACCTGCGGGTACTGTTCGAGAAAGCGGCTGATCACTTGCGGCAACAGGGTATGGGCCAGTCCTACCGGGCACGACACCCGCAAGCGTCCTCGCGGTTCGCTGGTCATGCTGGCGACCGCTTCGTCAGCCATTTCCGCTTCCAGCAGCATGGCCTGGCAGTGGCGCAAGTAGCGCTCACCCACGGCGGTCAGCTTCAACTGCCGGGTGGTACGCTGCAACAAGCGCGTACCCAGGCGCTCTTCCAGTTCGGCGATACGCCGGGACAGACGCGATTTGGGGATCCCGAGCAGGCGTCCGGCAGCGGCGAAGCCACCGGCCTCCACCACCCGGGCGAAGTAGAAGAGGTCGTTGAGGTCTTGCATGGCGATCACCATTGTCCTGTCAGTAGGACAAACTAACGCATTTTTGCTTACTTATCAGCTATTCACCATCCCGGTAGGATTCTCCCCATCGTGATCGCCCAGATGCGGTCTTCAATCAGGAGAGTCCCATGAAACTGTTGCATATCGATTCGAGCATTCTGGGCGACAATTCCGCCTCCCGTCAGTTGAGCCGCAGCGTGGTCGACGCCTGGAAAGCCGCCGATCCATCGCTGGAAGTGGTTTACCGTGACCTCGCTACCGACGCCATCAGCCATTTTTCCGCTGCCACGCTGGTTGCTGCAGGTACCCCGGAAGCACTGCGTGACGCGGCGCAGCAACACGAAGCCAAGCTCAGCAGCGAAACCCTGCAAGAGTTTCTCGATGCCGACGCCGTGGTAATTGCCGCGCCGATGTACAACTTCACTATCCCGACCCAGCTCAAGGCCTGGATTGACCGCGTTGCCGTGGCTGGTCAGACCTTTCGCTACACCGAAGCCGGTCCAGAAGGCCTGTGCGGCGACAAGAAAGTGATTCTGGTATCCACTGCCGGTGGTCTGCATGCAGGCCAGCCGACCGGTGCCGGTCACGAAGACTTCCTCAAGGTATTCCTTGGCTTCATCGGTATCACCGACCTGGAAATCGTCCGTGCCCATGGCCTGGCCTACGGTGATGAGCATCGCGCCAACGCTCTGAGTGCTGCCCAGTTGCAGATCAGCAACGAGTTGTTCGCTGCTGCCTGATCATCGCCAGCGCTGGACCAGAACCGACAGCAGACCATGTCTGCTGTCGGTTTTTTCATTGAGCTTTCATCCTGACGGCAATGGCGCGCTCTATGCTTGAGCGGTATCCGGTAGCTGATCGACCGGGCAGGGTGAAAGCACATGTACAAGATCGTGGTGTGGTGGATGCTGTGCTGGCTTGGCATCGTCAGTGTTGCCCAGGCAGAACCTGCGCAACACTGGAGCGTCGGCCTGCACCGTCTGGTGTTCGCCGACCCGCTTGATGCGCGCCCTGTGCAGGCGCTGGCGTTCTATCCTTCCACGGCCCCGGCGCGCAGCAGTCGTATTGACGGTTATCGGGTCAATGCCAGCGAAGGCGCTCCCATCGCCATCGGGCGCTATCCGTTGCTGATGTTGTCTCACGGCAATACCGGCACACCGCTCGCCTTGCACGATCTGGCTACCGCGCTGGCGCGGCGGGGGTTTGTGGT
>JAVXRI010000085.1:0-24089 GCA_036643775.1 Pseudomonas sp.
GCCAGCTGGGTATCGTCCAGCGCGGCCACGATCAGCAGGATGCAGTCGGCGCCAAGCACGCGCGCCTCATACACCTGGTAAGCGTCGATGACGAAGTCCTTGCGCAGCACCGGCAGCGTGCAGGCCTCGCGCGCCTGCTGCAGGTAGGCCTGCAAAAGGCGTTGGGTCAGCCCATCATCATTGATAACAAGCCGGGTGCGAACAGCCTGATCGGTGTCGATAATCTGGCGAAATCTGCAGCCGATGGCTATACGTTTGGGGTCGTGATTCCAGCCTTCTCGGCCAATACCACGCTGTACACCAAGCTGCCCTACAACCCGAAGAAAGATCTGGTGGGCGTATCGCTGATGGGCGTTTCTCCATTGGTGGCGGCTGTGGCCAACAATGCTCCATTCAAGACGACTCAGGAGCTGATTGCTTACGCCAAGGCGCATCCGGGTAAGGTGGCTTTTGGCTCATCGGGCAGCGGCTCCAGCGCGCACCTGACGACGGAGTTGATGAAGCTGCTGACCAAGACGGACATGATTCATGTGCCCTATAAAGGCGCTGCGCCTGCGCTGACCGATCTCATGGGCGGACAGATTCCGTTGTTTCTTGATCCGCCTCCCAACCTGATTCAGCCCGCCAAGGCAGGCCGAATCCGTCTGATCGGCGTGGCCAGTGAAAAGCGTCTGGCTGTTTTGCCGGATGTGCCCACATTTGCAGAGCAGGGCATCCCTGACTTGCTGGGTAGCACCTGGGCCGCCATGATTGCGCCGGCAGGTGTGCCGCGCGAAATTGTGCAGCGCATGTCTGCAGAAGTGGCTCGCATTATTCGTAGCCCCGAAATCTCGCAGCGCATGGCGCAGACCATGGGCACTTTTGCGGAAGGCTCTACGCCTGAAGAATGCGATCGCTTTATTGCCGCCGAAACCGCAAAGTGGGGCCGTGTGATCCGCGATGCGAAGGTGACTCTCGATTAAACGAGGGCTTGCTGGCTTGGTCCCTCATGCATGTGCTTGCATGGGGGGTGAGATAGTACAGACGGACAAAAGGGGTTAGATCTTTCGATCTAACCCCTTGTCGTTTGGTCGGAGCGGCGGGATTCGAACTCGCGACCCTCTGCTCCCAAAGCAGATGCGCTACCAGGCTGCGCTACGCTCCGTAAGCAATTATTCTATCCCAGTTTCGGGTTCACTTTCTTCGGATAGCCATTTTTGTAGAAAAAGTGGCTGCAATCACTGCTTAAGTCTGGAGCAAAGATGCGGGATTAATCAGCACATGCTCGCACTCAGCCATGGAAATGAAAAGACTCGGCAAGCCCAATGCTTCACTGATACATCAATAAATTGCTCCTGAAATGAGAGCGATATGCGCTTGGTGCTAAAGCGCCAGAGGTGCTAATCTCTTCAAATGCATGCACCTTTGAATCTGCAATTTCGAGATTTTGATGAGGGTGACCTCCCCGTCATCGGCAGTGCCATGGGCGATCCGCAGGTCACGCGCTATTACGGACTGGAAACCACGCACACCGATGCTCTGACCATTGCCCGTGAGCAATTGAGCTGGTACCGCGCACTGGGCGCAGAGGGCGAAGGCTGGTGGCAGGCCATTTGTCTGAATGGGCAGCCCATTGGTGCCATAGGAGCCTATGACCGTGATGAAGACGGCGACAGCGCGGAACTTGGCTACTGGCTGCTGCCAAGCTACTGGGGCCGGGGTGTCATGCGCTCAGCCCTGCCGCAATGCTTGCCCGGCGTCTTTCAGCAACTCAATCTGCACAGTCTGGTGGCTTACGTTGAGCCTGAAAATCAGGCATCGATCAAGCTGCTGACGGTCTGCGGCTTTGCTTATGAAGGGCTGCTGCGAGAATGCACCCGGCGCGGAGATGACTATGTGTCACTTCAGCGTTTCTCGATGCTCGCGAGAGAGCTTGAGTGCTCAACCGGACTCGAATTGCAGCGGAAATAAGAGAGTTGGTGCAGCCTGGAAAATGTGCGTTATCACTCGGGTATCAACGATGGAAACAAATAAAAAAGCGCCTTTTGTGCCGTTAAGCATTTCTTGGCCTCGAAATAAAGCATAACTTGGCGGCGTCTATAGGTAAGACATGTGCTTGTTCGCGACGAGGTAAAGCATAAGGTGGCGGAACGTGCAGAAGAAAAGCATAAAGTGTCTTAACGTGTAGCGAAAAAAAAGGCCTTGTCTGACAAGGCCTTTTTTGTTGAATATTTCAGTTGAACGCCTCATTAGCACCGACTGTGGCTGACGCTCCTGCAGGACATCTATCCCAATTTTTCTGGTTTGATATTTTTTTAAGTCAACGCCTACACATCTATTGGTGCCTGGCCGACTGTTGGATTTGGTATGACTTGGTAGCTTTGGATTTGTCGATCAGACAAAGATACGCAGCAAGTCTTTCGCCGGGCTAGCTCAGGCCGATGCGCCCCTTTTTATGAGAGGGTGCATTTTGGAAAGGCTGAGCTATGTCGATCTTTGAAGTTGGTGCGATGGCCAAGAGCAAAGGACATTTTTGTACTTGTGCTTGCCTGCGAACTGCCTACGGCACGGGCCATTTTTGGATGGCTCTGAGACAGCTAACGATGTTGCTGTTCAGCTCAGATGTGCCTAAAACAGCCTTAGCGGAAAAGTTGACTAAAACTGTTGGCTATAAAACTCCCTGCGTTTTAAGCCTGTTTTTTCAGTTTGCACACCCCCTCAAAAAATCCGAAAAATTTCATCTATTCTTTACCGACGATGTTCGTTTAACACGCACGGTGCGAGGCCATGCGTAGGTAGGAATAGAGATGCTTGAAAAGTTGGATCTGCAGCGATTGCTGGAGAAACTGGGGACTCCTGTCAAAGGACAGAAGCTTGTGCTCAATGCTCGTAGCCAGGCCCCAGTACGCAAAGTGGAGTCACGTGGCGGGAACGTCGTGACTGTTTTCTCTAGCCGAAAAATGGGGCGAGAGATCCGAACCGAAAGCCGCAACTTTGAGTTCGCAGCGGTTGTTAATTTTGAGTTCGACGACTCCGTGCGGGCGTACTACCCGCAGCCTTGCGAGTTACGACTAGAGCTGATCGATCCCGCAACGGGTGAGATCCATAATGTCCATCACTTCCCGGACCTGCTGCGTGTCACAGATACAGGCATCTCACTCATTGAGTGCAAGTCAGAAGCAAAACTGGCTCGCTTGGCTGCGAAGTACCCATGGCGCTATCAACGCGATAGCCAAGGACAGTTCTACGCTCCGTTGATTGAGGCCAAGCTATCTGAGTGGGGTATTGGCTACGAGATTCTGTCTGAGCAGTCGTTACCTCCTCTGCGCGTTGAAAATCTCCTGCACTTATCGGACTACCTGCTTCCAGCTGCTGAGCCATGCCCACAGGATGTTCTCGACGAAGTCCACGGGATACTGAGAGAGCACGGACATGTCTATATTGCTGAGCTAACGAGTTCCGATCACGGCATCGCTGTTGATCACATCAACAAAGCGATTGCAGATCAACTGTTGGTCACAAATTACGATACCGAAAGACTGACGGAGCCAGCGCGCAGCCGCATTTTTCGTGATGCGATCTTGATGGACTTTGTGCTTGCTGACGAAGTCGCGAAGCGTGTGCATGAAAACTTCACTGTAGAGATTGCTCCAGGTGCGGAGTTTCACTTCGGCTCTCAAGTACTAAAAATTCAACTCGTCGACGATCGAAATATTGTTTGCACCGACGATCAAGGCGGTACGCGAACCGTCGAAATCCAATGGCTCTTGAGAGCGATTGAGTCGAAGCAAGTATGGATGGAGCCGCCAAAGATTTTGCCGGAGTGGAGCCGGTATTCGGAGAAGGAACTGCGCGCAGCAAATTCTCGTCTCCAGCAGATGCATTCAGAAAAACCTCAGCTCAGTGAACGGACTCTGAGCAGGTACCGGTCGAAGTGTTCTCTCGCTGAAAAGAATGGAGGAGCGGCAGTTTTGGCATTGGTCCCCCAAACTGCGATGAGGGGCAACCGAACCCAGAGACTTGAACAAGCGCAATTGGACGTTCTGAGGCATGTTTTTGAGCAATCTTGGTCTTCACATGAAGCGAGAAGCTACAAGGCCTGTCACAACATTTTGAGAATTCTTTGTGCGGTGAGCGGCGTAAAGCTAGTCAGCCAAACAACGATGATTCAGTACATTGATAAATGGTGTACGACCCACGATGAGCGTGCTCGGAATGGCAAGCGCCTCGCATATCAAAAGGGGCAGTTTGTAGAGGTACTGAGTGTAGATTCACCGCCCCATGGCTCTCGATGGTTTCAGTATGTCCATATAGACCACACTAAGTTAGATATCGAGCTTATTTCAAGCGTGACGGGGAAGAATTTGGGGCGACCTTGGCTGACGCTGGCTGTAGATGCATTCACGCGCAAAATTGTCGCGATGTACCTGACCTTTGACCCACCGAGCTACGTGTCCGCCATGATGGTCGTTCGAGATATGGTCAGAAGGCACCAGCGGTTGCCAGAGTTCGTTGTAGTGGATAACGGCAAGGATCTGATCTCGAGTGCATTCGCTGTGTTTTTAGAGAGTATGGGTGTCCACCTTCGCATTCGTCCTGCAGGCCAGCCCCGGCATGGGACGGTGATGGAGCGCCTATTTGGTAGTTTGACCAGTGGATACATCCATAACTTGGCTGGCAATACCAAAGCAACCAAAAACGTCCGGATGACGACGGGCAAGCACCTGCCTAAGAACTTTGCGGAATGGACTCTTGAACACATGTATGCGGGGCTTGAATACTGGGCCTTTGTGTACTACGAGGAGAAGGATCATCCAACGATTGGCATGTCGCCAGGTGATGCGGTTGAAAGAAGTCTGAAAACCTCAGGAAGTCGTCCGCACAAATGGGTGCCCTTTACCCAAGATTTTTTGATTGCGACTTGCCCACCAGTTTCGCGGGAGGGCACCCGGGTTGTTGATGGACAGCGTGGCGTCAAAGTCCACGACAGGTACTACTGGGATCCTATTTTTGCTTCGCCCAAGCTTGCTCGCAAGTCACTTGAAGTACGCGAGGATCCATGGGATAGCTCTAGTGTCTACGTGCGAGTCGGAGCGCAGTGGGTGCGAGCGCGGTGCAAAGCGCTTTTGCATATGGGACAGCTCACGGAGTTTGAACGCAAAGCACTTTCGAAGGAGTATGCGTTCAGTACCAACGGCAAAGACATTTCGGATGCCTCACAGCAGCGACTTGCAGAGTTTCTGCGGACTTTTACACCCCAAGGCGCTCTCGCTGAAGCTCTCGAGCGTGAGCAGGAAAACAAGCATCTTTACGGCCGCATTGGCATTGCCAATGTCTCGCCCATTGAGGTTTCGCCTAAAGGACGTCTTTCACAAATTCTGAACGGAGAAGTAATCACGAATTCAAAACCACATCTCGATCATCAATTCCCAACTGGCCCAGGCGACTCGTTGCCACGGGAGTCTGCCAAGCCTATGGGCACAAACAGCTTCGATGGTGAGCTGATCGATTTTGATGAATTTTGAAAGAGTGACATGACAACCTCCAAAAAGCCAGAAGTTTCCGCTTGCGGTACTTCGTGCGTATCGGCTATTAAAAATATGCGAATCAATCATTCGCGTGTTTCCCAAGTTGCTCAAGCGATCCAAACGCTGATCTATCCAGGCAGCCAGGACTCTTTGTTGCTGATTGTCGGTCCCAGTGGAGTCGGTAAAACTCGATTGGCCAAGTTCGTCGTGGAAGATGAGCTGGAGCGCAGCAAGACTGTGCTTTCACAGGATGCTGGCATTGTTCCTGCTATCTATGTTGAAGCCGACTCGTCTGGTGAAGTAGAGTTTTCCTGGCGTCTTTTCTATCAGCGCATTCTCGATGAGCTCAACGGCGACTTTTCAGTCGATAGCGTGGACTATGGGATCAATCCTTTGACGGGGAGAATGGAGTGTCCCAAGGGGCCCAATCGCGGCACGCTGGCAAGTATGCGAACTGCTGTCGAGCGAGCTCTGAAGGCGCGTGGAACCAAATTTTTGGTGATAGATGAGGCCGCGCACATCATCAATCAGTGCAGCAGTACTCAAATGCAGAGGCAGCTGGATACGCTGAAATCCTTGGCGAATCGCTGTGGTAGCCAGATCATTTTGGTTGGAGCGTACGACTTGCACAAACTGATGTCGCTGTCTGCCCAGCTCGCCCGTAGAACCCATGTTATTCACTTCGAGCGATATCGGCGAGACAGCTCACAGGATCTGATCAGTTTCAATTCCTGTCTGAGAATATACGAAAAAAAATTGCCGGAACTCTGGGATGGAAAGCTACTGCCACATGCTGAAGATCTTTATGAGAACACGCTGGGCTGTATTGGGACGTTGAGTGCTGTTCTGACGCGCGCTTTACGTTTTCATGTTCAAGGCGAGCCGTGGAGTGATGTCGCTCTGGGAAAGGCGCTGTACGCCAATTCTCAAGTTGATCAAATGCTGGCAGAAATCCTCGAAGGGGAGGCGCAAATCAATCCTAGCCTGAGCCGCACTCTAAAAAAGGTCGCGTGATGAAAGTGCAGGAAAATCCACGCTCAACCCTTCATAAATTGCAGCCCTTGGGCTGTGGTGCGGAAGTCGAAAGCCTGACCAGCTATTTCTGCCGTTTGGCCGTTTCTCACAGTACATCGACGACACAGTTATCTCGCTGGATCTGCGGTCACTTCGAGCTGATGCTGGAGGAGGACTTCGACTGGCGTACGCGGCATTTTTCTGGCTTGCGTGAGGCTGCTCAGCGTTGGTCTGCGGGCCTATCTGCGCTCACGTCAGTGGATCGACTCGATCGACTGACATTTATGCACTGGAAGCCCGTGATCGCTCAGAACGGGCTAGGCATTCATCGTGCTGGGCAGTTTTGCCCAATGTGTCTGTATGAGGATCGAGAGAAGGGGGCGACCCCCTACCTGAGGCTGCAGTGGGAGCCCAAGATCGTCTCTGTATGCCACAAGCACAGGATCCCACTTCAAACACACTGCCACAGCTGCGCAAAGAGCAATATCAGACATGCGTCGGCACTAGTGATCCCGGGCTGGTGCACTTCCTGTCATGAGTTTTTGGGCCAAGAGATTCTTCCGCAGACACTGAATGACTTCGCAGTGTGGAGCGCTGAACAAGTGGCTGAACTGATTGCTCAACAGCAATACAGCCCGCTGCAGTTGGAGCCGCATCTTCTTCAGGATGCCATCCAGAAAGTCATCGACACAATGTATGGGGGAAGCAGTTCTGCCTTTGCAAGAGGTCAAGGTTTCCCGAAAACTACGGTGCACTCGTGGATGAAATGCGCAGGCCTGCCGACTCTAGAAAATAGCTTGCGGGTGGCCTATAAGTCGGGGTTTTCCGTCGTTGATCTTCTCTCCGGACGGATAGACGGATGGTCTCATCTTGCGATGAACGTTCAACTTCCTTTGCTTACTGAAGGTGAGCCTGCAAGACGGAGGAAGCCTTCGAGAAACATAGATTGGGTGCAGATAGAAAAGGAGCTGCAAAGAATGCTGGAGTTGGCTCAACCCATTCCAGTATTGAGTGTTGCTGAGCAAATCGGGCTGGATGTCAGGCAGCTATATCTGCGCTGCAATGCGACAACTAGACGATTAGCTGCGCGCTGGAAAGCGTTTGTGGAAGAGCGCAAGCAGGTAAACGTAGATGTCGCAATAGCCCACCTGCGAGACTTGGAGGCAGCCTTGGGCGAGCAAGGTCGATCTCTCACGATGCGAGAGGCGCGGGCTCATATACCTGTCGCGATACTCCATAAGGTTGACCGCTGCTGGGATGTGATCAGAAGTATTCGTAAAACGACTGAGCTGGAAGCGGATTGGGGGTCAGCCAACGATGCCCGCTTTAGGACGTAGGGGACTCAAGCCCTCTAGGGGGCGCTGGTTATGGCGAAGAAATTCTGCTTTGCAGCGTGAACGGTCTGTCGCCGGACGGCAGACTTGATGGGGCAGCGCGACAAACCTGAGGCACCCATCAGCGGTCGTTCGCGTCAGCCTGCAATCGACCGAGGCTGTGTGGAAACATAAACACCTCATCCGCATCTCAGCCAATGGATCAACAGATTTTCTGTATTTCGGACTGTTGAAGATTTTCTCCGTTAAGAACGATCTGAGCGCTCCCAATTGAGCACCCAAGGCCCTTTTGTCTCGAATTTCATCGCGTAAAAAGGGCTCACCGCCCCACCAGAAGCATCGCCGCCATGGTTCTCTCGAACCCCAGAATCCCAAGTACTCGCTTGAGGTTGTAGGCCAGCACATTCAAGCTCATCTCAGTGCTGACATTGGGCAGCCGCCTGGTTAAGAAGTGCGTGTATCCCATCCAGTGCTTGAGCGTGCCGAACACATGCTCCACCGTTCGCCTTCTCACCATCATGGCGTCTGGCATTTGATCCAAGCGCTGCTGCGCACGCTCCACTACGTCTTCGTGCTCCCATCGACTGATGCGGCGGTAATCGCTTGGCGTGCACTGGGTTTTGATCGGACATTGTGTGCAGGCGCTGCTCCAATAGCGTCGCATTTGCAGGCCAGCCTCCTCGCGGGTAAAGCGGTAGATGGCACGCTGCCCTGCAGGGCACTGGTACTCGTCATCGTTCTGGATATAGATGAAGTCTGAGCGATCGAAGCGTCCTTGGGCACGTGCACCAGATGTATTGGGCTTGCGGAGAATGGCAGCTACACCCGAGTCTTCACATGCTTTTATCTGCTCACCGCTGTAATAGCCGCGGTCCGCAATGGCTTGTAGTTTGCGTTTGCCCATGGCCTTGCGTGCTGCCAGTGCCATGGAAGCCAAAGCACTTCTGTCATGACCTTGATTGATCACTTCATGGGCGACGATCAGGTGATGTTTGGCATCTACCACCACCTGAACGTTATAGGCCACCATGCCTGAGCCTCGGCCACTGGTGGCCATGGACCTGGCATCTGGGTCTGTGGTTGATAACTGCTTGTCCGGTTGCTCTTTGAGTTGTTCCTTTACTTCATCGAGTGCCTGCATTTGTTTGCGCAGCAAGGTGATCTTGTCTTGGAGCCGGGTGGTCCGCGCCTCAAGCTCCGTAGGCTGCGTGCGATCTGCTGTATCCAGATCTGCCAGATAGCGCTGAATGCTTTCTTCGATCTGCTGTTGGCGCTTGTCGATTTTTCCCAAGGTGAAGTTCTTGTCACGCGTATTGATGGCTTTGAACTTGCTGCCATCAATCGCTACCAACGCCTGGCTGAATAGCTTCAGATCACGACACAGGACTACGAATCGGCGGCATACATTGCGGATGCCTGTACCGTTATCTCGGCGGAAGTCGGCTATCGTTTTGAAGTCGGGTGTCAAGCGCCCTGTGAGCCACATGAGCTCCACATTGCGCTGAGCTTCACGCTCCAGGCGGCGACTCGATTGGATGCGGTTGAGATACCCGTAGATGTAGACCTTGAGCAGCACCGCAGGGTGGTAAGCCGGGCGGCCTGTGACTGCAGGTGTTAACCCACCAAAGCCCAGTGAGCACAAGTCCAGCTCTTCCACGAACGCATCAACAATGCGCACAGGATTGTCGGCTCCCACAAAGTCATCGAGACACTCGGGTAGCAATGTCACTTGCTCACGGGACCTGCCTTCGATGAATCGCTTCATGGGTCACCTCGCTAAAACCGGGTGCTGTGATCTTAATTTTTGAAGCGTGAGCGGCCAAGCGTTTTCACACAGCCTCGACCCATTGCAGTCGTGAGGCGGGTCAGGAAGCCGACAGTCGAGAGAGTCTGAAGTTCGCGAGATCTGCCGTCGGGCAACCCTCCAAGTTTGCTGAGAGGCATTGTCGTGGGGTGCCGAAAATTCTGTGAGGTGGGGCCGATTGGCAAACTGCAACAATTCAAGTAACCTCTGCGCGACACCAAGCAGATCAGCGATCGTTCTGCATCCTGCGAACTTTTGATGATTCAGCGCGGATCTTGCGCCACCTTGCACGCTCGCGGTTCGCGAAGCTGAATTGCGACTGCCCTTGTGCTCAACCGATAGGAACGCGATGGCATCGACACGAAAGCCCAGGCGCCGCAAGGCAGATCTTGTGCCTCCGAACCAAGCCGAGTCCGAAGCAGGCGCGCCCGCCGATGATTCGCGGCACGACGACAGTCGACTGGACCCAAACCCGCTGGATGTCTCCATTGAGACTCGAACACTATTGGAGAACCTGGCCAAGGTGGGCGAGTTGCTAGCACGTCCAGGCGCGGGCGAAGAGATCCTGCACCGGGTTCGAGCAGCCACGCTTGCTCGATTGGCAGCGCTGCATGGCGTCTCCGGGATTCAGCCGCCAGGCGAATCATGTCGCGAGGCAGGACGCCGGTTTGCGGGAACGTGGTTGGCAACTGCGCGCGATCCTGACCTCGCCGTTGGAGACAAGGTGCCGGCAAAGAGCGAGGTGGACGCCAGCGGCGCGATCAAGAAGAAGATCAAGCGCGCCGATCCCGAGTTCGCCAATCTCGTTTCCAACACCAATGGCGACATCGTCTTCAAAGACGAAGAAAAGACCGGTGCCGACCGGATGATGAATACGCGCATGAAGCAGAAGCTCGACGCACTGGCCACGGCAGTCGCTGCAGAGTGGTCGGGCGTGAAGGTGCGCGTGACCGAGGCCTGGGACGAGGACAACGAGCACGCGGGGAATAGCCTTCACTACGAGGGCCGCGCCGCGGACCTGACCACCAGCGACATGGACAGCGCGAAGCTGGGGCGACTGGGTCGTCTCGCGGTAAACGCGGGCTTCGACTGGGTCTGGTACGAGAACAGCGCGCACATCCACGTCTCTGTGACCGCGTAGCCGCAACACCGCTGGAAGCAGCTCGACCTGGCCGCGTGCCTGGGCCGCGAGCACTGAACGAACGGAAGGATCGCCATGCGAATTGACCTGTCGCCCCTGATCGGGACAGCGGAGGACAACCGCGCCTTCGCTTCCCTCCGGCAGAACCTGCCGTCAGGGCGCCTCGAATTCTCCGGACCGTTCCGTGGCACTGCCTCGATCGAGCCGACCGGTTCGCAGCAGTTCAGGGTCGCAGGAAACTGGATCCAGGCCATCGTTCTTGACACCTCGTTTGCGCTCCTGGCCCTCAGGATCCCCGCCCCCTTGAGGTTCAAGGGGGTGGAGAACCTCGATCTTTACCTGTCCTATCACGGACCCACTGATTCCTGGACTGCAGGGCTGGTGCCGATGGCCTGGTTTCGTCGCAAGGACGACAAAATCGAGGCGCTCGTCGGCGACTGGATGATCGACGTCAATCGGAGCGAGGCGCCACGCATCGACATGGATGGCATGACAGGCTTCCCGATTGACGACTGGGGCCTGGCGATAAAGCCGATGCGATGGACTCGACGTGCGGAGCACTACATCAACGCAGGAATCTTCGTCAGCGCGGAGGGTCGTTTGCGCTTTCTGTTGGCACCGGAGGCCGACACCGCGGACTCCGTCGTGAACCCGGCCTCACCCGGCCTGAACCTGCTGGGCCTGAAGAGAGAGGCGCTCAGTTCGAGGACGCCCACCTGGCGCGTCGCACCGCTGGCGATGGCGTTTCCCCTAGACAAGGAAGAGCACTCCGCTACATGGACGGGCATCGTGTCATGGGCGCCCATACAAACCAAGGAGGATCGCGATGACGACAGCCGGCTGAGGTTTCAGCCGATCTTGGACGCCGTGTGGAACAAGGCCGCCGACCGTTCCGTGGCAGGAGCCCGCGTCCAGAACGCGGCGCAACCTATCGTGCCGCTGCCCAGGTTGACGGTCACCGGGGTCTCCAGCGGCAACAGCAGGGAGAACAAGGCGCCGTTGCTCCTCGTCGACGCCCCTGGCGAAGGACGTGGTCGATCGAACAATCCTCGCCTGAAGAGAATTTTTCCTTCGGCCGCGAACGGCGCAGCCATCGAACTCACGGCCGACTTCCCCTTGCACGCTAGGGCCACGGGAGAGACGACTCTCGGTCCCGATATTCCATCGCTCCAGTTCAAAGGCGTCATCGAGACTCCGCTTCCATTGGTTCCGTCGAATCGCGGTGCCGGAGAAACGCGCGAACACCTGCGCAGTTCGCTCGACGAGGCGCTGAAGAGGTTGCAAGTCGGAGAAGGCGATGACCTTCTCCTGTACTGGTCCAGCGTCGGGACGATCATGGCGCCTGGCAGCGAGGGCGGCTGGCTCGTCTGGGGTTCGCTGCAGTTCAGGATGCCCGAGGTGGCGGACAAGAAGCACAGGTTGCAGTGCTACGTGCGCGGCAACTGGACAGAGGACGAATGTGACAGCTATCCGGAAGTGATCCTGGACCTCGCAGGTTGCCAGGTCCGGTCGTCGCCCCAGGCCGATGCCGCCGATCGTGACCTGTTCGCGGCCTTCGGCGTACAGGCCGGTCCCGAGGATGACTTGCAGCGCGAGTCCAACGCACTGCGATTCCCCCGACGCGACGCGCAACCCTCCCGCGAATGCAACATCCGTATCCGGCACCGCACCGACCGCGGCCGCGTTGCCGTCAGCCGCGTCGAGGTGCGCGCGACCACTCGTTCACCTTTCCTGGACGAGTCGGTGGTCGTGCAGCTGAGGCCGTTCTCGGTGGCCGTCGTGCAGCCTGCCGAAATCGATGCAGAAGCCGGCGAACTCATCGCGGTCTGGTCGAGCAACGACCCGGAGGGCGTGCAGTGGCGGGTCCCGGATGCCACGGCCACCGTCACTCTCCCGCCGCAGGGCGTAGGCGAGGCGATGGAGCGAGGCGCGCGGTTCTGGAAGTCCGGTCCCGAGCAGCCGTGGGTCGATCAGGTTCATCCGATCGCGTACCGGTTCGCACCGCCAACGCAGCTGGTCGTGCGGCCCTCGCTCCGCGACCGGCGCTACAACAAGTCGCCGAGCAATGTCTCCGCGCTGTTGGCCGACGCGAAGGTCGACTCCTTCAGCACCGAGACGATGTACCCGATCCAGGCCAACTTCAAGGTCTCTGTGCTCGGCCTGCCGGACATTCGCATTCGCGAGACGGGCTCGATGCTCGGTCGTCCTGCCGAGAACCTGCCTCCACATGTGGACCTGGTCGAGGATGCCAAGGACGAGACGGCGCTGGAACGCTGGCTCCGCGGCATCTACCCGCAACTGGTCGCCGCGTACGTGACGAAGCAGCATGCTCCCGGCAGGATCACCGGGGCGCTGGACGACCTGCGCCATCGACATGTCGCTGCAAGGGCCACTTTCGCGGCGCGACTGGCCGAGTTCCACGTGTATGACCCCTTTGCCGCGGACGGTCGGCTGGAGCTCTTGGAGGGACTCTCGTTCCGGTTGCGCGATACCAACTGGGGTGCGCCGCCGCTGCTCAATCCGCTACCGCGCTGGAAAGTGGAGAACAAGGCGCAGATAGCGATCGACAACGTCGACCTGGCACCAGAGCAGAAGAAGCTGATTCACGCCGATTCATCGTCCTCGGGCCCTCGGTTCCTCCTGAAGGACGATTGGGCAAGGGAGGCCACGCCGGACGGCGCCTTCGTGGGCGGCGTGGTCCACACGATGGAATTCCCGTCGGAACTAATAGCCGTGCTTCGCAATCCCGTCGCGACCGAAGGGCGCATCGATGAACTTGCTTTCACGGCCCTCGGTGCCAACGCGCATATGGCCGTGTCGTTCGACGAAGGCAGGACGATATTCGTCGGCGAGACGTCGTACGGGCAACTGAGCCGGCTCATCAAGATCCGCATCGGGCGGGTGGCGGTATTGTGGAACCGGGCGCGCCACGTCATCGTGTACGAGCGGACTACCGTGCCGAGCCAGCAATTCGAGGACGAGCAGGAGATTGGCGCGGTGAAAATCCGCGGCTGGCCGATCCTACGCAAGACCGAGGAGTTCGTCGAGCCGTTGGAGCCTCTGCGTGCCTTCGCCGACGAAGCCCAGGTCAAGGAAAACCGGATGGGCTTCATCCGCGCCAGCGAGTTTGTCTCGCCCCGCGTTTACGTGAACGGCGCCTGGGGCCGGGATGTCGACCACGGGTACGAGATCCCGCTGTGGAACGTCCAGGACACGAGCGGCTTCTATCCCAAACCCAAGCTTGCCGTGCAGGCTCACGCGGGCGGGGCCGAGCTCTCCCGGTGCCTTCTCGACGAACCGCAGCATCTGTACTTCTACTCGAATACTGAGCAGGGTAGTGGAGCCGACACCGACGCGTGGCCGTCGTTCCGGGGAGTCGACCAGCCATTGTCGACGCCCCGCGTCAAGGTCGTCGGAAACGTCCCTCGCAAGCACAGGGATGACCGCCAGAACGGAATCATCGATACGAAGCAGATGCCCTCCCCTCGCCTGGGCGGACTTAGGCGTCCACGATTCGACTTGAAGCTTGTCTGCGAAGGCAAGGTGAACCTCCTGCACGCCCGCGGCGAAACCGAGATGCTCGGCGTGATGGACACAGTCACTCTGATGCGGACCAGCGCCACTGGCGCCTCGAACGAGTGCTTCGAGGGCGTCCCCGAGAAATTGCAGAAGCAGGAGTGGCAGACAACCCTGGAGGCGATCAAGGATGATTCCAACCTCGCCGCCGAGGTTGCCTCCGCGCAGTCCCTCCGCGCAAAGGCACAGGTATTCCTCGAGCAGGCATTCGAGCGGCTGGCCGGCGGTGCCGACTGCGAGAACACGAAGACTCAACTCAAGACGAAGGTCATCGCGCTCTTTGACGATGCCCGCGAGGCACTGCACGAGAGCATGGCCCAGCTGCCGGCGCTGCCCGAGACGAAGGGCCTCTTGGTTGCCATCGTCCGCGACATGGAGCAGGAATTGCAACGCACCGAGGCGGCCATCCGCTCGCCCTTCGACGACCTGCTTGCCGACCTGGTCTCACTTCGCGACCATGCCCAAGGTGACGCGGAGACGGTTCGCAAGAGAGCACTCGGCCAGCTGGAAAGCAGCGCGGAGATCGCACAGGCAGTGCTATTGCAGGCTACGAAGTCTGTCGCGGGCTGGCAGGCTCGCCTCAATGGAACGATCGGGAATGCGAGCGACAACGCAGGAATGCTGCTTGGCAAAGCCAAGAGCGAGGTGGACAAGGTAGGGAAGGCCGCAGAGGCGGCATATTCCGACCTGGACATCGAGGGCACTGCGAAGGCCTGCGAGGAGGCCATCGCCCGGCTGCGAGCACTCGAGCATCACGCGCTCTACGGCAAGGTGGCCGGCCGCTGCGCGGACGCCCTCGCGGGCGTCCGGAAATTTTTCGACCGGAAGACCTTGGATAAGACCTACTGGGATGCGATCCGGAACACCCTAAAAACGGCGATCGCGGCCCTATCAGGCCCGGTTGACAGACCAGGGCTCCTGGACATGTGCATCAGTACCGCAGGTACCGCTGCCGACAACGCAACCCGCATCGTCAAGGGACTTGCCGATGCCTCCAACGAGGTGATCCGGAAACTCGGCGAAGCGGCGAAGGCATTGCGCGACTCTGCCGCCTCGGAACTCGCATCCACCTTGACGAAGGTGCGGGGCCTGATCAAGGAGATCCATGCCAACGGCGTCGTCGCGGTAACCCAGGAGCGCGACGACCTCATCCTAGCCTGGCGCAAGGTCGTGAGGACGCAGGCGGCCTTGCTCAAGGCCCAAGCCACTCTGGTCGAGGCCAGTTTCGACGCGGCGCTGGGCTCGGCCCTCGGCTTCGCGAAGAAGGCCGCAGAGTTGATGAAGGACTCCGCCAACAACGCAGACAAGTGGCTGGTGGACCTCCGGGACGAAACCATCATCTGGATCGACACGAGCTTCGACTGCGCGCAGATCGGACAGATGCGGGCCAAGCTCAACGAGTTGCTCAACGCAGCCGAGGACGAGATCCGGGATCGCATCTCCGGCCTAGCCACCTCGGTCATCGATGAAGCCACTCAAGCCAGGTTCAAGGATCTAGAGGGCACGGTCCGGGAAGCCGTGGCGAACGTGCAGGGCATCGCGGATGAGGTGTCCAAGGGTGCGAAGCTAGTCAAGGCGCTCGGCGACCTGCCCCAGTTGCCGACGCTGACCTTCAACGCCGAGCGGGCCGAGTACGTCTTTGACGACCTACGTCAGCAGATCGAGACCTCGCCATTCGCGGCGAAGCTGAGGGAGATCGACAGCGGCCTGAAGGAACTGGGCTTGAGCATTCCTACCGAGCGGCTGCAGGACCAGTTCGTGCCGAACAGCCTGAAGGACATCGACTTCCGCAAAGTGTTCAGGAACATCGGTGCGATGGACTTCACCGACTTCTTCAAGCGCTTCAAGCTGCCGGAGATCCACAGCGACCAGATGCAGGTCACGCACGGCCTCGACAGGCAGACGCGCACGGCGTGGGTCAAGGCGAAGATCGATGCGCAATTCAACGAGGAACAGTCGCTGTTCGAGCTTGCAGGCCTTTCCGTCACGCTCGCGAAGCTGGACATCAAGGCCAACAGCAACATGAGCGTCGGCCTCAGCGGCGAACAATCCTCTAAGACTGAAGCCAAACTCAAGGCCGACTGGGGCTTAACGTTCTCCAGCACCCGCCTGGCAACGTTCCGCGACGTGCTGGTCCGCTACGACGGGTCTGCGTTCGGCTTCGACATAGAGCCCAAGAAGGTCGAGTTGCACCCAGCACTCAAGTTCGTGGACGAGTTCGCCAAGCGTTTCACTCCGAAGCTGCCGCCCGCGGTGGAACTGGAGAAGGACTCTCGCGGAGTGCCCGTCGGCGCGAAGGCCCAGCTGAGCACCGAGGTCGTCCTGCCGCCGCTAGGCATCGTGGAAATCGGCCCCATGCTGATCCGCTCGGGGCTGGCAATGCGCGTGAGCCAGGCAGGGGGATTCCGCGTCGAGGCCAGCGTCTCAGTCGGCAGCAAGGACGCGCCTGTGTGGGTGCAGGTGAGCTATCTCGGCGGTGGACTCTGGCTGGAGGCGCGGGCGAACTATGACCAGGGCGTGCACTACGAGGCCAGCGTCGGTCTGGCCCTGGGATGCATCAAGGCCTTCAACCTGGCCAGCGTCGCGCGCGGATCCTTCTCCTTCCTCCTCTTCGCCTACGCCACGATGTCCGACCGCACCGGCGGCACGCTGCGCGCCGGCCTCCAGGTCGCTGGCAACGCCCGAATCGTCGGCATAGCCAATGCCTCCGTGCTGCTGCTCCTGGAGGCCGTCCACGGCGAAGGAAAGACCGAGGGACACGGGACTCTGGACGTCGCGATCGACATCTGCTGGTGCTACACGCTGCACGTCCGAAAGGACGTGAACCACCAGATCAGCTGAGGGAATTCTATGGAAAAGTTCGGATGGATGATCGCGGTCGAGGGCGCTCCACACCTGGATGCGGGCGCCGACAGGTACTTCACCGTGAATCTGGTGCGGCCGTGGTGCGACGAGGAGGATCCGGCCCAGCCCCGTGGCCCCGAGAAGGACGATGCCTCGTCCAAGGTCGGCGACCTCTGGTCGCCATCGCAGTGGAAGCCAGTCGAATGGTCCGTGTACGGACGCTTCGACGACGCCGGCGTGGCCACGTGGAAGCGCATCGTTGCGGCCGACGTGCACCCGGGCGGTGACACGCTACCCCTCGAGGATCCAGGACTCGTTGCCAAGGCGATCGTGGACGAAGTGAAGGTTGCAACCGCAGGCAGCAGGTTCCCGCTCTCGCAGGCGATCGAGGACCTGCAGACGAGGGGCAGACGCAGCCATGTCCATATGCTGGCACCGCTCACCCATTGGCCGGCGCGGCTGACGGGTGGTGTGCTTCAGCTCACCTGGTTCCTGAGGGTGCCGGTTACCGCGCTCGCCGACTGCGACGCTGTGGTCTGCTTCCCGATCTTCACGATGACGGCAGGCGGCCTCGTGACCGGCACGGACCAGGAGCCTGGGGCCGGCATGCCTGCGCATTTTGCGGACTTCAACGGCAAGGCTGGCTTCTTCGTCGACTACGAGGACAACCACGTCCGGTTCGTCTCGCTTGCCGCTGACCCTTCGATAGCGGTCCCCGCGCTGCCCGCCGACGGCCTGCAGTTATCGCAGGGATCCGTCTCGCGCGGCGCGCTGCTCGCAGCCCTTGCCGACCGCCTGCTGCCGCTGCCGGTGCTGCGGACCTGGATCGACCAGTCGCCGCCACCTGAGCCACTCATCTGGCCCGATTTACAGCTGTCGCTAGTGCATGCACTCTGCGCGTCACTAGGCTTGGGCCGTGAATACGACGCAGGTGAGTCCGGCCGACCGAATATCGTCGAGTTTCTGGTGGATCAAGGATCTGTTGCCGACGCCAGGGTGCTCCGAAGAGCTATCGAAGCCGGGGCCAACGCACCCCGTTACGTGGAGGCTCTGGCGGCCTTCGTGGCAAGCGTGGACCAGCTTGCCGCGGCTGAACCCGCGGCGGACTGGGCGTTGCACCAGCAGCACCAGTGGCAAAGGCTCAAGGGCGCTCTCGACTCGATCCTCAAGGCCAAGGGATCGATGCCCGTGGCGGACCTGATCACCTCCTGGACACAGCTCCAATCGGTGCTGTCGAGCGAGGAAGGCATGCGCGAGATTATGGGCGTGTGGTTGGCGAATATCCTCGATGGATTCTTTATCCAGCCTCACGAGAAGGCCGCCTGGGCGCCCGTGAAGCAGAAGCTCGCACGCGTGGGTACGTTTCGCCGGGACCTGCTGTTGCGCGCCCAGCCCTACATGGGATCTCTCAGGCAGTGGGACGCAGCACGAAAGCTGGCACAGCGACCCAGTGACGCTGCTCTGAAGCAAGATCTGGCTACCGCCACGATTGCTGCGGTCCGCGCCGTGTTCGTCACCGGCGCCATTCTTCCGGCTGGAGAAATCGACCCAATCGTGAACAAGAAGCTTGAGGGCTTCGTCGACGAGCTCTCCACTGTGTCTAGGCCGGAAAGACCTCGGCCGCGCGACCGCGGGCTCAAGCTCGACTTCACCGGCTGGGACAACAGCGTAGCACCCGGGTCCGACCAGCAGATCCGCGGCTATGCGATCGGCCTGTGCTCGGGCTCGAAGGCGAAGGGCAGCGGGGAGTGGAAACCCGACAAAGACCGGGCGCGCTGGCTGACCGACACCGCGATGCGGGTCAACCAGACCTGGGCCAGGAATGCCGACCACTCCATCGCCTGGATGCACGAGGCGGTGGGCGCCACCTTAGCCAATGGCGAGAGGCTGGTGTCGGTGGAGTACGAGGGCGCTCCCGTCGCGACCGCGGTGTCGTCACAGGGCGCGATGCAGTACGACGGCGAGGATCCGGATGGATTCAAGGCGATCGACTTCGCATGGCACGACGTGGACAGGCCGCTGCCGCTGCTGGGCTATGGGCTTTACTACGCCGCCAAAGCGACTCCCCTGGACAACGCCGGGGCGGTCATCGATAGGGACCTGCGTGGAGGCCGCGCGACGGAACTCAAGGAGGCCTGGGAGGTGCTGGCCTGGCTCACGCCTTCCTGCCAGTATCTTTCATCGGAGATGCCCGGCGCGCCCGACTGCACTGCCCTGCCACCGGAGTACCAGGAACTGTCGGACGAGACACAGGCTCATGCGTGGCAGGAGCGCGCGGCAGCGAAGGCCCTGGCCAATGCGGCGAACGACGATACCGTCCGGGTCCCGACGGTCAGGAAGGTGACGCTGCTGGCCACGGACGAGACGATCGAGGTCGACAAGAAGAAGTTCGTGCTCTTTCCGAAGGCCAGCCGTGAATGCAACTTCCGGATCAGTGCTCACGGCACCCACTCCGCCTTTATCGAACGCTGGCTCGCGACGGACCGCCTGTTCGTCAGGCAGGGCCTGGCGCCATCCGACCCCGGGCTGGGCAGCGACGACAAGGCGATCGAGGCGTTCGCCCGAACCTTTCTCGAGAAGAAGGAGGCGCGAACGGAGCGCACTGCACCGCCTTACCACCCCGCCGTCTCGGCTATCGGGGTCGAACTGGTCATTCCGGGCAGGACGTCGGAGACCCGGGTCATCAACATCGATCGAGTGCGAATCGAGGCAGGCAAGCTCTTAGCGGCCGAGGACAAGGTCAGCGTGAGGGTCGTGGCAACCCTCCTGTCCGAACCAGAACTCACAATCACCGGCAAGTCGGTGCGTCTGGACCTTCCCCGGGGCATGTTCGCGTGCCTGCGTTTCCATGCACTCGTCGCCGAGTCCCATTTCACGCCCGGCTCATCCGAACAGCGCTATGTCGAGGGCCTGCAGAACACCTCGGACGTGACGTTCAAGGACCACCGCGCCTTCTCTCCCACGGAGCTCTGGTTCGAGACGGCCCCGCAGTGGCCGGACGAGGGATTGCCCGAGAAGGAAGTGGAGATGACGCTCACGCCTCCAGAAGAGTCGAAGGATGGCGCCACCCTGTCACCCAACCTCCTGCTGGCCAATCTCTCCTTCGGTACCGCTCCCAAGTGGGCACAATGGCTCAAGGGTGCCCACGTGCAGCGCCATGAATGGCACTGGACAGGCTATCCGGTGGACTTTCCGAGCATCGGAGGCAATCTCAACGCATGGATACCGACGCTCGCCGGGGTCGAGTCCTTCCGCGAAGTCATCGACATCGAGTTCACGACATCGTTCGCAGGGCAGGAGTGGCGCATCGGAATCGATGCGTCGGGCAAGGCCGTCGTCCATCGCTGGGCGCTGTCGGCCAGCGCGCGGCCGGCGCGGTATGTGGCGTACCTAGCCCGCCCCATGCTCAGGTTCCGGCGCTGGCTCAATCCGCTGCTGGTGAATAAGGGGCCGCTGGCCATCGAAGGTGACATCTATGCGAAGGGCTCCGCGGTGCCGGGGCGCATGCGCGAAGGTCCGCTGGAACGCCTGTCGGCGCCGGCCCTGCGCCATTGCATCCCGCTCACAGCGACCTATGCGCAAGGCCATCCGTTTGCTCGCAGCGCCAATGGAGTGATGCTAGTGTTCAACGAGGCCATCCGCCGGACCGACGATCTGGCGAACGTCGGCGGCCTGGGCGACACGCTCGAGGTGGATCTCGTCGAGACCCGCTTCGGCGGGGAATCGGAGATGGGCAACAACCCGATCTTCCATGCGGCCCAGCCACGCGACGCGAACCTCGGACTCTCGGTCGACCGGCCCCTGGGACTGACGTTCGACATCGGGCCCAACCCCAAGGTGACACAGACAGCGGTCGTCGTGCGGCCGGAGAACGCAGGCGGGCGCTGGGTACTCGCCATGGCGCGGACACGAAGGCTGATCCTGCCCGAGACGGAACTGGCGACGACCCTTCTTCCAGATGCGGTCTCCACACCCGAGCACCTCGCCGTGATCCCCACGCGCCTCGATGGCAAGGACGTGATACCTATCGACATCACGGTAGACGTTGCCACCCCGCTAGCGGGCCCGCTGACGCTCATGTCGCACGGTGCGACTGGCGAGGTAAGCCTGTCCATCGACGTACCTCCCTCGCCTCAGCCCGATCCAAAGCTGACCTATCGCTACCTCCTGTCGTGGCACAAGGCGAGATGGCATACAAAGGGTCAGCCGGACAGCGAGGCGCGCTGGCGCTGCCAGGTGATGCTACAGGCGCGCGGCGAGGAGCGCCTCGCGTGGACCACGCTGGGCAACCCCGTCCGATGCAGCGGGAATGACGGCAGCCAACTTGAGCCTGGCCTGCCGATCGAGCGTTGGCTCCTGGTTGCAGGGGACCCTGCCGCCCGCACGCGCGTCCGGCGTCTGCGCATCAGCGACTACACGGAGCCACGCTGGCTGACATTCATCGGCTCCTTCGGCAACCCGTCTCCTGGCATGGCAAGCGACTACCAGTTCGCGTCGGGGGGCGGCAAGCTCGGCATGCTGGAAGTGGTCCCTGGCAGGAAGGCTGCACTACCACTGCTGCGCAGTCGCAACGCGTCGCTCACCTGCGACCAGCCGACGTTCCATATCGCGCTGGTTTTCCGCCCCGTCCAGGATGTGGTGCGCCTTACGACCGAAGAGGGAGCCGGAGAGTTGGTCGCGTGCTACTTTGTGGACAGCATCAGGCCACCTGCCTTCCTGATGCGCCATTCGAAGGATTCCGAACCCACAAACTTTGCGCAGTGCTACGTCCACATCTTGACACTGCAAAGGACCACCTCGATGTCGGCAGCCGAGGAGGCGCAACTCGGTAACGCGACGACGCTGCCAATGCTCCTGGAATGCGCATTCCCCGAGCAAGGCTCGACAGCGAAGGAGAGCACATTGCGGCTTGTGCCCGAATACCTCGGTCCAATATCCATCCGCGCCTGAGCGCGTGGTGCGGCTCTTCCAATGAGCGCACGAATAAGTTCAGTGACTGCTTTCAGGCGCGCGAGCGACGGACAGCTTGTGGCCGAAGCCGGGCCTAGCTACTTGTGAGCGCAGCACCGTAAAGCTGACCTTCGGGGCTGCGCCTTGGGCGTCCGGTTTAGGACAGGCAGTCAACGGGTGCGGGCAGTCGTCAGTCGGCCAGTTGCAGTCGCTCCCAAGTGACTGCTTTGTTGCGACCTATTTCCGCAGATCTTGTTCGGTATTTATGTAGCTCAGCAATGTATGCGCGTTTCAGTGCAAATGTCCCAAAATGCATCGCACTTAACTTTGCAAGAATAGCTCCATGATCAAGAGCGCATCTGAAATGCTCGCCGCGTTCATAGCGGCGGAAACCAAAGAGGTCGACGCGGTTCCTATGGAGCATATGCCTACCTTAGGAGCAGCTTATGAAGCCATTGTTAGCAGTGGCATTGACCGCCAGTTCGTGCTTCCGTCAGGATTGGACCTTCGGGTTGTTAGCGGATTCATAAAGGGGCTGAAGAATCAGATCGACTGCATGCTAGTTCGTGGCGATGGACAACGCTATGGCAGGACCGATCAGTTCATTTACCCCATCGATCAGGTGCTTTGCGTGCTTGAGGTGAAGAAGACGATGTCCAAAGCTGATCTTATCGATGGGATTGGTCACCTCTCGGACGTTCAGCGGCATTTCGTTAATCACTTCATTGAACGTTATCAAGCCGGAGGCATTCAGGACTTTGAACAAGCTCGGGAGGTCTTTTCTAAGCTAACTGGTCGTGCTTCGCCTTCCTCTGCCCGGGATCTTGATGCTGCACCGGTGGAGGATCGATTGCTGTTCGCGACTCTCGCGAGACAAATGCATGCACCTGCAACGATCCTCTTTGGATTCGGTGGCTATGGGACAGAGCGAGGGCTACGCGAAGCACTCGTGGACATCGTCGAGGCCGACATTGGAAGGGAAAGCAACGCGGCACCTGAGTTGCTGCCAAGTCTTATTTCTGTTGGCAATCTGTGTCTGATCAAGTGCAATGGTCAGCCTTACCTAGCCATCGACGGAGCTGATCGATGGGTGGCAATTGCATCTACTCGCCATAACGCCGCTCTTGTTCTACTCGAATTCCTTTGGACAAAAATTGAACTGTTTTGCCATGTTCGAATGCCCTTTGGTCCTCAGGTTGTTGATTTCCACCCAGAAGTGACCCACTAGACCCCGGTTTTTCCATCTCAATCTGACCCACGCATTAACCCTAGCCTGCTGCTTTCTTGTGCAGCAGGAGACCAGGAGTGATTGACGTGGCTACTTTGAGTGTCATCCGGCGCTGGGCTCTGCGTGAGCACCTGTCCATCCGAGAGATCGCCCGCAGAACTGGGCTTTCTCGCAATACCATCCGCAAGTATTTGCGCTCCGACGTTGTGCAACCCCAACTTGCACAGCGCACCATCGCCACCAAGCTCGACCCCTTCGCCAGCAAGCTGTCAGGCTGGCTGCGTACAGAAGCCAACCGCTCTCGCAAGCAGCGGCGCACGATCAAGCAGATGTTTCTGGACTTGCAGGCGTTGGGCTACACCGGCTCCTACAACCGAGTCGCTGCCTTTGCCAGAGTGTGGAAGGCTCAGTGTCATGTGGCTGAGCAAACATCAGGGCGAGGCGTTTTTGTGCCCCTGGTCTTCGGCGCTGGAGAAGCCTTCCAGTTTGATTGGAGCGAGGATTGGGCTGTCATTGCGGGTGTACGCACCAAGCTGCAAGTGGCTCACTTCAAGCTCAGCCACAGCCGAGCCTTCTATCTGCGGGCCTATCCCCTGCAAACCCATGAGATGCTGTTCGATGCCCACAACCGTGCCTTTGCGGTGTTTGGAGGCGTCCCTAGGCGGGGGATCTACGACAACATGCGCACAGC
>JAVXRI010000086.1:0-23965 GCA_036643775.1 Pseudomonas sp.
CTGTGGTCGCCATCGTGTGGCGAGGCTGATGCGTCTTGAAGGGCTGCGCTCTCAGACTGGATATCGACGACGCCCTGGAAAGTAGGGCGGTAAGCCCGCTCTTGCCTCATCTAACTTGCTGAAGCGCCAGTTCGATGTCGAAGAACCAAACAAGGTTTGGGTCACCGACATCACCTACATTCGTACGTATGAAGGCTGGCTGTATTTGGCAGTGGTGCTGGATCTGTTTTCTCGTCAGGTCGTTGGCTGGTCAATGAAGCCGCAGATGACCAGTGATTTGGCAATTGATGCGTTATTGATGGCGGTTTGGAGGCGTAAACCGAAACAGGAGGTGATGGTTCACTCCGACCAGGGCAGCCAATACAGCAGCTCTGATTGGCGCAGCTTTTTGAAGGCGAACAGTTTGGTTGCCAGCATGAGTCGTCGAGGCAACTGTCATGACAATGCCGTGGCCGAGAGCTTTTTCCAGCTTCTGAAACGGGAACGGATCAAGCGGAAAATCTACCCCACACGGGAAGGTGCACGTAGTGATGTGTTTGATTACATCGAGATGTTCTACAACGCGAAACGTCGTCATGGTTTCAACAATCAGCTGTCGCCGGTAGAGTTTGAAAAGCGTTACGCAATGAGCTTGCAGGGTGTCTAAAGAACCCGGGGCGATTCAACCTCTCGTTCGGCGAGTCAGCCAACCGTATAACTGATCGCTGCATAATAAGCCTTGGCGTAACCCGACACCTTATCGGCACTTTCCAAGCCATTGATGATTTTGCGCGCTTGCACCCAATCCTCTCTAGTTTTACTGAAGAAATCAGCGAGCTTGACTGAGGTGAACAGCCCGTTTCGCATACCCACGAACATGATTTTCAAGGCCGTATCTACCTCCATCGCCTGGTCTGGGTCAGTAGTGAGATCGACTTTGATAGCCTTGCCAAGCCTTTCATAATTTGACTTGTGGGTGATCTGGACGAACCCTCTTCCAAACCATGACTTACCCGCCGCGTCAGGATGCCAATAGGGTGTTTTCACCCACGTCAACTTGCCGGCTACCCAAGCCTTTTCGAGCCGTTTGATGGCATCTGCGTCGGTGGGCGCAAAGGTTTCTCGCACCGGCTGCATCGTCCGGCCGGTCTCATGGTGAGCAGTGCCCAGCATGTAGGCGAGCCAACGATCATCGTCTTTGGGTGATTCCGCCTCCCATTTGTCGAGGATCGCAACGATCCCTTCAAGTTGATGTTGGCGAATAGAACCCTCAAACAGTGCGCCCCGGATATACTCGAAGAAAAAATCTCTGTTGATACTCATCATCGCTCCTACGCAGGTGCTGTACCCGCATGACGTTTCTGCGCGCTTCAACCTCCTTTGTTGGTAGGTGGCAGCCAGACTTCGATGACACCTTTCACCGCCGTCATCGCACTGGATAACGGCAGCACGTTCCATTTAGGGACTGAATCAGGAGGCTGTAGCGCCAAAGCGCATTTCAACGATGCCTGGTCATGGTAGATAACAGTGGGTACCGAATAAGGTTTTGGTGGGCGACGCCCTGCCCTTCGTGCGGTATCCCAGACGTCTTCCACGGGCGGCACCGACGCTTTCAATGCCCGCCAGGGGGCGCGCAGCAATCGCGCATCGTCGCGTAGCTCCGGCCCGTATATTTGCAAGTAGATCGTTTGGCCCTTGCAATCGGTAGCCTGCTGACCAGAGACCTGAGGCGCCATCGTTTCACCCGTCGCAGCGTGTGCCCCTGCGCTCACCATTGCCCCAGCATGTGCTTGCGGGAGACTACCTGAAACAGACGCAGACGACGCCATCTCAAGGGATTGCGTCGCATCCGAATCTTGTTCAGGGGGCCAGCAATTGGCCACTTGAGAGGTGGCTGACGCATAGTCGCGAGTCCAGTACATGGGGAAGCAGACCGTGCGCGGAAGCGCTTGCAAGCAGGGCGAGATCTTATCGTCATCAAGCAGCGCTTCACAGGAAGCGTGAGGTGTTCCCGACGCCAGGCAAGCTTTCTTGGTCTTGGTGACCATCAGCCCCATTAGGCTAGAGTGCCTGAAGGCCGCCACGTTATGCGGATTGCAGGAAGCATCGCCGACGCGAAGTAGCGCTGTCGCCATTTGCCCTAGCGTGCTGTCCGGTGCTGCCGAGGCGGCCGGGACAGTGGTGGGTAGCGTGCCAAAGATATCGGACAGCTCCTTGAGCACCGCAGGCTCGATGCGCGATGCTTGCAGTCGATGATCCAGTTCGCTGTTGAGCGTTTGCCAACCTGCCAAGCCGATGGAGGCGAAGGCACCCAGGCTGATCGATGCCGACACTGCGCCCGTGGATGCAATGCGCGAAGACAAGCGTTTTGCCGAAAACTGCAGGGATTGCTTGCCGGCTGAATCCTTGACCAGGATTGCGCCGTCATCGTCGACGAAGTAAGTCGTGGCGAACCCGCGCACGTCTGCCAGTTGCTGCAAGCGGATGTTGCTGCCCAGCGTTTGCCCAAGCTGGAAGTAACTTTCCCACTGAGCCTCGCTGAATAGCTGGTCAGTCGTAGGCTCTTGGGGAAACAGCGGGTTGTCGGCCTTGAAGTTGACGAGGTCGACAGGCGTTCCGTTGCACATGTTCGGCTTCACGATGAGCATATGACCGACGCGCTTGCTGTGCCGGTAATTGATCCGGGCCATGGCAAGGCACGCCTCGCTTTCGGACGAGGCCAATTCGTTGAGCGACCCAAACGCAATGGGGAGGTTGGCATCAGGTTTTTTCGGGCGCAGGAAGGTGATGTCCGCTTGCAGGTCAATGCGTGCCTTGCGCACCAGGTTCTCCAGGTCGCCGAAGGCATAACGAGGGTCCGCCCCACAGTCGGCGACGACAATCAACTCACATTCCTCGCGCAACAGCGCATAAGCGCCCGTATTTTCGAAGTGGCCACCGTCGCTGAGAAACCAGTCACGCTTACTGTCACCTTCGAAACGGCCGCGTAACTCGCTCAAGAACTGGCCGTATTTGCCAACCGTCTTCTTCGCGTCCTTGGCATCACTTGCAAGGTTGATACTGTCCCACCAGTAACCGAGGCGAATACCTGACATCATCAGCAGCGCCGATACCCCTGAGCGCGTCGAGGCCCCCAGGCCCGGTGCAACGGCTGCGCCGGAGATCGCCATCCAGGACCCAAGGCTCAAGGCTGCGTCTTTCGCGCAGCGATACCACTTGTTGCGGGCGACGGACACCTGTGCATTGGGCCCCACGGTCAGCAAGAGCCCCTTGCGGTCCCTGTTGAACAGCCCGCCTTTGGGATCATGTGTCTGATTTACGCACACATTGATCAAATGCACCGGCCCGCCGCTGAGATGGGGTTGATAGTCGCTCATTGGGATATCGTCACCGTCCCGCACCTCGGTGACATCCGTCAGTGAGCGCTGATCGTCTACCGCTGAAAGGCAACTCGCGGAGCCATCTGCCGGCGCCTTGAAACGTTGCGAATTAGCCGCCCCCAGGTAACTGCGCACCAGGCGCGCGCGATAAAAGGTATAGAGCGACGATCGGTTGAGAAACTCGCGGTTGCGTGAAGAGACAGCAACCAGTAACAGCGGCGGGATGACCAGCCAGCCTAACCACTGCCATGCTGAATCGAACAGCAGCGCCGGTGGCCTTTGCGAGAACAGCACCCCGGAGGTCGCGCGGTGGACAACGCTCATCCAGAAAACAATGACCAAGCCCAGCACCAACAGGCCGACAATGTTCATGACACCCATGACCACACTGCGTGTTCCGGGTATCAGACTCTTAGGCAAGTCTGCGATTTTGGGAAGTGCCACTCTTAGCGCGGCGGCGGCAAGGGCCAGGACGACACCGAGGGCACCTTGGGAGGCTGCATCGAAGTTGCCGAGCGACCACGCAAGGTAATCACCTACGCCGACCAGCAGTACCAGCAGTGCAAGGCGAAGCACCAGCGAAAGCAGTGCCGTCAGCCGGTTGCGTGCCCAGTCCAGATCCTTGTTGCGCCTCATGCAAAGTGCAATCGCCAGCAAGATGCCGAAGAACCAGGCCGCGCACAGCGCTACCATTATGGCAACCAACTCACCGGGCAACGCCAGCCCACCTGTCAGCTTTGGAATCGGTGTGTCGTCGAGCATTTCGGTGGCGTGGCGCACAAGGATGAGCGCCCCCAGCACGGCAAGAAGTGCCGTCAATCCGCGCTGAATGCCGATCGGCTGTTCCTTGCGCGTCGGCATGGCCCAATAGGCGCATGACAGCACCGAGCTGATCCACGCCAGCGGTATCAACAACATCCACACCGTGGGCCACTGGGATACCAATGCGAGCAGCGCATTGACATCCCAGCCAGGCTGCCAGCAATTGCCTTGTGTGAATATACAATCCGCCCACTGCCAGACGGCCAGGTCGATGCCTACCAGCACACCACCCAGCAACAGCGAGAGAAAGGCGAGTTCGACATGGACGGCAAAAAGATTGCGACCGAAGTTGGCGGCCGCAAAAAGCATGTCTTTCATGCCTCTGGGTATCAGGTAGCGGCCGTTGGCCCTTAGCCATGCGGCGAACCAGCGCGTATCGGCCTCGCCAAGCGCTTTCTCTACCGCAAGCGGGTCTGGCTTTGGTTCTAGTTGCGCATCTTGGAACAACTTGCCAACTGTCGAACCGATATAACCGCCACCCGAAACCGTCGACAGCAGATCGAACCGATGGAACATCCGGCTCCTGGCGAGTGCTTTTATCAATCCAAAGCAGAAAGTCGCACTGCGCACGCCGCCACCGGAAAGCGCCAAACCCCAAGGCCGAGCGGAAAGCGTTGCCCTAACCTCCTCGGGAAGCGCTTGACGTCGATCAGAATAGTGTTTGGCTATCGTCGGGGCCTCTCGGGGCCCATTCGCGTCAGTTGACATGCCGTCATACCTCCAGCGTGATCAGGTTCAAGGCCTCTCTGCATCGTTACCTCGGCTCAGGCATAGACGGGTATGCCTTCCTGAACGCGCCTCCTCAGTTCAGCCAACATGTTCCGTTCGCTCCCCGTCGCCCAGGTTGGCCTGAGTTGAAAATGCGGTTGGTCGACAATGGTTTTCCAATTCCCGCCCCACTCCAGCCCGAGTTCCTCGCCCAGCACACCCACGGCTTTGTACTTGGCCGAATCGCTCAAGTACTTACTGCCTTCAAAAACCCCTATATCGAAGGCAATACCGAAGTTGTGGTTGGAGTAACCACCTCTAGCATTCGTGACTATGTCGCCAGGGGTCGTGCGACCTTGGGCATAGAGCTTGTCCTGTTCGGCATAGGTCCTAAAACCATTGATGATCTTTATTTGAATGCCCGCCAGGGCTGCTTTCTGGACGAGGGCGCGGGCATAAGGTTGAACTTCCACCAGTAAGGTCGCGATGTTCTTTTCGCTGCGCGTATCGACGGTGGGTATGGCGGTTGACATGGCGTCGGTGACAGCCTTGGCAGGTGTCGACCCCACGATAGCGGTGTAGATAGCGCCCCAGGTTTGCGGTCCAGCACGGCCGTCCACGTCGATCGCCAAGGTACGCTGAACCGCGCGAATCATGTCTTCGATTGTCATGAGCGGTGCTCCTGAGTAACGTCAAGAGGGACATCCCTTGCATAACTCAGGCGCGCTACGAACTTGCGTCAACAAGCGCGCAGAACACGTGCGTTGTTCCTTGATGGCGCACACCGGTCAACGGATTCTTACTGCCCGATGTCACTGCTGGACAATGGTCGAAGGCCTGGCCATTGGGCTACCCGCGCAGGATAGCTATCTAAAGTTCTAGTTCACATTAATTAATTTTGCCAGATGCTCAGCTATGTATTGTTGAGGGGCGCCGAGCGATGCGTCAGAGTGCCATGACCATTTCATGCCAGGCCATGCCACCGTGGTCGGAGGGCGACGGCCGTAGATACTGGTAGCCGATACCGCGCCACGCTACATCGGATCATCTAGCGGAGCCCAGAGGAACTGGAACACATGACCGTGTTCATCCATTGCTGATTAGCCCAGCGCTCTGGCAGGCGTCGCCCCGCTCGACAAAGATGAAACGACCATATCTGATCTTGATGTTCCGCATTCCAGTACCCCAGTTCTATCTCAACCATAGCGTCATCGATACCTGACTCCTCTGTCAGCTCACGCAAGGTAGCCTCGCGGGTTGTTTCTCCGTTTTTGGATTGTGTCTTTCACTAACTGGGTGTCTGCCGAGGGGTACCGAAACAGGAGAAGCCTAACCGGCAGCGAAGACGACAGGACTACAGGGCAGGCTTTGTTAGGAAGCATTGCACACTCCATATGCCGGTCAGTGAGCTGGTCATGATAGGCCTTCAGTTGTGCTAATACCCGCAACTCAGTGCATGGCACGGAACTGTGACAGACAAGACGTTCGCGAACTGCCAGCTGAACGCTGTTTTTCTCCAGCGTCTGCTTTGGGTCGATAGCAGCCATTCGCGACCGGCAGCTTTCGACCCATAGCTGCCATTCGTTCACTGCAGCTAACGGCCACTACCAACCGTTCAGCAATTATTCTTGATAGGATTCCCCCAGAGCTGCCAAACACTGAGGATTATGAGTGACTGACTTAAAGCTTAGAGACTTGTTACGACCGCCCGATAAGGCTAATCGCTATTGGTTTCAGCAACGAGGAAGAACCTTTGAGCGTGTGCTCACGCAGCTCCTATCACGCGAGAACATGGAGCCTCGGTCAATTATGCGCCCGAGTGGCGAGGAAATTGACGGCTCGTTTGCAATGGGGGATCGTTTCTTCCTGTTAGAAGCAAAATGGCACGCCACCCCCATTCCGGCGTCAGCCCTTTATGCCTTCAAGGGCAAGGTGGATGGCAAGCTCATAGGCACGATCGGCGCATTTCTTTCAATGTCTGACTACAGCGCTGAAGCTGTAGACGCCTTGCTCTATGGTAAGGAGCTGAACCTAATCCTCTTCGGTCGAGAAGACCTCCTCCTGATCGACGACGGGAAGATCACCATGCGCGAGGCCATGCGCGTGAAGTTGCGTTATGCGGTCGATTATGGGCAGCCCTTCTTCGCGTTGGAAACTCACCTAGCAGAGAGAGCAAGGCTAGGGCTGGAGACTTCCACACCTAAGCTTCAGCAAGAATGGATCATCTTGGTCGAAAGCGTAGAAGATGTTCGTACAATCGAAGAATTGCTGAGACGGTTTGAGACTTCTGCCAAGATCACAATCTTTCCAGCTGGCGGTCAACTCTCCGTCGCGCCCCTTGCGCAGCACCTGAGAAGAACAGGTAACAAGAATTTGGCAGCCATCGTTACACCTATCTCAGACTCCGAAAGCCAGCAAAAGCACCTGCAGGAGCTTAAAGACAGCTGCGTAGAACTGATCAGTTTGCACGAGTCCTTGGAAGATTGGCTTGGTAACTACGTTCCAACCGATGTCTACAACGCCACCATAATGTTGTCCAATCGCAATGGAAAAATGGCGCGGCGATATGCGCGCAGTGCAGAATTAGCTCGACTGCTTAACGCAACACCGTCCTTTTCTTCTCTCATCGACAAGCTAGAAGTTCACTCCAATCCTTCATGACTGGCAGCAGTCGGCCAGAAGCTGCCACTGAATGGTTATAAATGCATCGGATAGAATCTTTTGCTTATACGGAGAACGAAACTAAAAAAGCCTCGTCGACACGTATTTCGTTATCGCGATCATTTCCCTTTCTCTCGGCAAGAATCTCATACCAACGGGCATCTTGGAGTTTGTTCACTGGTTCTTGCTCAACAACGAAGGAGAAAATCTCGATCAGGAGGATAGTCTGGCTGCTGCCAGGTTTATTGTTCTTCTTTTTTTTGTTCGGCAATCGCCCTCGCCAAACTGACTGAGCCAGAACCTAAACAGAGTTTACACTTGGAACTACTCAACGAGCACTTGTGGCAATCTAAGCTATGAAAGTCTTCGATCCTGACATCTTCGGCCACCATCCGTTTCACACTGCCTACACCTTTGCAAAATGGGCAGAAATCTCCAGCCAGACTGAACAATCCTTCACATATTGGGCATTCCACAAGTTCCCCACCTGACGGAGGCAGGAAGCTCTGAATTAACCTTACAGTAGCCTTCTGGATGTTTTCAGCATCGAATATTTTTCTATCAAAATATTTTTTAATCGCTTTAGAGTATTGGCCAGGGTTGTCGTCCCAATCAGAAGGCGATATCCTTATTAGCTGTATGCCTTCTGTTGCCGCTATGTGCATATCCCTCTTGTATGTCTTTTGAACACCGGTTTCTACATAGTGCGAAGGATGCCCATCATACTCAATCCCTAGCGCGCCAATTTTTATACTCTCCACTCCAACGGATCGAAATAGCTCTATTACTAGATCGACGGACCAAGAAGGAGCTTTAGGATTAGAATTTTTAATCTTAAATTGCGGGCTTATTAATACAGAATGTTTCTTGGCGCCCTCACCAGAAAGTATTAATTTCCGTGGCGACTCTACATATTCCTCCAATCTCAAAGGAATAAACTGCTTTACCAGCTCAGCAATGACCTCCATTTCCCTCTGGGAGGTTTGACTTTCACCCTGCAAACTAATTAGCGCCATAGATGGCAAATCACCAATCACTGCTTTTAGCTTTTCATGCAGCCTACATTGTCTTTTGCTAAATTTACGTTTTATCTCATATAGCTCTTCCATAAAGCCTATTGAACTCGCTAACTAATATATTAAATCTGCATACAAACTATTAAGCCGCTTAAGATCATTGCGGCTTGGCTTTTTTGTGCTCTTGCGAAGTCAATGATTTTTCAAAACCAGTCAAAAGTCAATTCTAATTCTCTCATGATACGATATATAAACTAGAGTCGGATGCTGCCAGTGTGGCACCGTTCTACGATTGATCATAGCTGCGACGGCAATCGTAAAGACAGCTTTCGGCCAGCTTCTTTTCATCGTCATCAGTAAACGGGCTTTCCTACCCTAATCACGGCGGTAGGACATTTGGTGCCGCTCGGAACGATACCGACCCACTCCTAGCGTCCGCCTGGGTTGACAGCCGCCTCCCGTGAGCGACTGCTTTTGGCCGATAGCTGCCTCTCGAAACTGACAGCTTTCGGCTAAAATCGGCCTCATACCAGACTGTTCGAGATGCACAAGCACGTTACCGATCAATCTTTTTCTCCATGATGATCGTACGCTCACCTTCGTGATACTCATCCCGCACCATAGAAAACCCAAGAGACAAGTAAAACCCCACCGCAGTAATCGAAGACGGAACCCGCAACCGCTCAACCCCACCCCGAACTGCCACAACCTCAACCCTCTCCATCAACAGCCGCCCAACACCTCCCCCTTGACACCCCGGCTCAACAAACACACTCCTCACCGTATCCCCATCCAGCCCAGCCGTCCCAACAACACACCCACCAACCACCGCCACAAACACCTGTCGCTGCTCAATCAACCGAACCACCGCCCCCGCAGAAAAGCTCCTCTCCACCGCCTCAATAATCTCCGCCGAATAATCCCGAGCATTCGTCTCCCGCAACGCCGCAACAATCACTTGACTGATCGCAGCAGCGTCCTTCCGCGTCGCCCCTCGAATCAAACACTCCATCCCCACATCTCCTTCCATGCCCAAACCCCAACCAAACCCACTCCACCATGGACAACCCCATCCCCCGATCCTTATGCTCCCCCGACATCACATGAACAACAATTACAAACCCCATGGATACCGAATTCCCCGCGAGCGCGTTCTGGCGGCGGCTGGCCAGGCCGCGTCGCAGCCTGGTGGCGCGCTATACCTTGCTGTCCATCGTGGTCATGAGCGTAGCGCTTATTGCCCTGGCGGTGCTCTATGAGCAGTTGGCCAAGGATCTGCTCAACCGCCTGACCGGCGAACGTCTCGATGCTCAGGCGCTGTCTACGGCGAACCGGGTGTCGTCGTTTCTCGACGACCGTTTCTACCAGCTCTCGGCGCTGTCCAATCACCCGAGCATGCCGGATTTCATCTCCGATCAAACCAACCAGGCCGGCGATGTCGATGCGTTGCTCAAGCTCGAAAGCGAGTTGCCGTTTCTGTACGGCGTGCTGTTTTTCGATGAGAACGAGAACCTGCTCAAGGTGATTCCGGGGCAGGGCGCTTCGGGGGCGCCGTATTGGGGGCGGGAGGGTTGGTCGCTGAACGGGCTGTCGCGGCAGATGGTTGGCGATATCGAGGTGATCGGGCCGATGCTGCCTCAGGCCGGGCGTTCGGGCTGGCTGCTGATTCGCAAGACGATCCGCAACGGCCGGCTTGATCATCGTGTGCGAATCGGGCTGCACCTGCGGCTGGCGTCGATCACTGAGCTGTTGGTCAGTTCTGGCCTGAACGGGGTGGTTACGCCGCTGCTGCGGGTGCCGGGTGGGGCGTTTATCGATGCCACCGGGCGTCAGGTCGAGGCACCGAGTGATTTGCGTGAAGGGCCGGTGATTTTGCCCGGCTGGCAGGTGGTGTTCAGTGTGCAGCCGGGGGCGGTGCTCAAGCCGCTGGACGATGCGCGCTGGTGGCTGTACCTGGCGGCGGTCGGGTTTATCGTGTTTATCCTGATTGTGTTCTTCACGCTGTCGCGCCAGTTGCGCGCGCGGGTGGGGTCGCTGGTGGAAGGGGCGCATCAGCTGTCGTCGGGGGACCTGGGGTATCGGCTGCCGGAGCAGGTGCATAACGACGAGATCGGGCGGGTGACGCGCGCTTTCAATGTGATGGCCGGACGGCTGGCGGATGTGATGGAGCGTACGGTGCGCGCGGAGAATCTCGCGGTGCTCGGGACCTTCGCCACCGGCGTCGCCCATGAAGTACGCAATCCGCTGGCGACGATGAAAACCACGGTGCAGGCTTTGCTGCGGCGGGAGCAGGAGGCGGAGCGGCGTCTGCTGCTCACGGACCTCTGCCAGGAAATTGATCGCCTGTCCCATGTCACCAGCGACCTGCTCGAATACGGTCGGCCACACCCGGCTATCCCGCAGGCGGTGGACCTGGCCGCGCTGCTTGCACGCACGGCGCGGCTGGTTGCGCCTGAGGCTGATGCCAAGGGCATTACCTTTTCCAGCACCTGCAAAGCGGGCTTGCAGCTCTGGGTTGATCCAGACCAGGCCCAGCAGATTCTCCTCAACCTGTGCCTCAATGCCGTGGAAGCCAGCACGCCGGGCCAGTGTGTGGCCGTCGAGGGCCAGGCCTGGGGCGAGCGGGTGTGTGTGACCGTCGTTGATCAGGGCTGCGGCATTCCCGAGGCCGCGCTGCAGCAGGTGCGCCAGCCGTTTTTCACCCTCAAGGCCCGCGGTACCGGGCTGGGGCTGAGCATCTGCCAACAATTGCTGGAAGCCAACGCCTCGCGAATGGAACTCGCGAGTACCCCGGGCGAGGGCACTGTGGTGACCCTGGACTTTCCCACGCCCGCAGCGACTTATCTGAAGTGAGCAACCGATGTCTGAAATACAGGTTCTGATTGTCGATGATGAAGAAGCGCTGGTGCGCTCGTTGAGCTACGCGCTGCGCGGTGAAGGCATGCAGCCTCGTGCGGTTTACAGTGGTGAGGCGGCGCTGGAGTTGCTGGCTGACAGCTCGGTGGATGTCGATATCGTGCTGCTCGACCTGGGCCTGCCGGGGATGGATGGCATCGCCACCCTCGAAGGCCTGCGCAAGTGCCGGCCGAACCTGCCGGTGATCATGATTTCCGCCCACGGCGACACCCGCGCGGCGGTGCAGGCGGTTAAGGGCGGGGCCACGGATTATCTGACCAAGCCGTTCGAGCTGGACGACCTGTTGGCGACCATTCAAGGCACGCTTGATGTGCCCAATTCCGGCACTATAGCCGCTGAAGAGCAGGGCGCTTTGCTCGGGCAGAGTCTGGCCATGGCCAGCCTGAAAGCCGCGGTGCAGCGCATCGCTCGCAGTTCGGCCACGCGGATTCTGCTGCTGGGTGAGTCGGGTACCGGCAAGACTTTGGTGGCCCAGGCGCTGCACGCCAACAGCTCGCGCGCGGCGCACCCGTTTATCGAGGTCAACTGCGCGGCGCTGCCGGAGCAACTGATCGAAGCCGAGCTGTTCGGTTCGGAAAAAGGCTCCTATACCGGCGCGCATCAGAAGCGTATCGGACTGGTCACTCAGGCCAACAACGGCACGCTGTTCCTTGATGAAATCGGCGAGCTACCTTTGGCCTTGCAAGCCAAGTTGCTGCACTTTCTGGAGAACGGCAGCTACCGCGCGGTGGGTGCCAGCCAGGCCAGCAGCGCCGATGTGCGCGTGGTGGCGGCGACCAACCGCGACTTGGCCGACGATGTGCGCCAGGGACGTTTTCGTGAAGACCTGTTCTACCGCCTCAACGTCATCACCCTCGATATCCCGGCCCTGCGCGAGCGCGGTGACGACATCCTGTTGCTGGCCCGGCATTTTGCCGCGCACCAGGCCCGCGAGGAAAAGGTCGCGCCCATCGAGTTCCAGCCCGACAGCGCCGCCGCGCTGGTGCGCCACCGTTGGCCGGGGAATGTTCGCGAATTGAAGAACCTGATCGAGCGCCTGACCATTCTGCTTCCAGGGCAAACCATCAGCAGCGCGCAACTGCCCGCGCACCTGCAATCCGCCGAGCCCGCGCCCAGTTCGCTGTCGGCACTGGATGACCAGCTTGAACGCGCCGAGCGGGAGCTGGTCAACGATGCCCTCAGCCGCAGCGCCGGGCACAAGGGCCTGGCCGCTGACCTGCTGGGGATTTCCCGGCATGCGCTCAAGCGCCGTTTGCAGCGCCTGGGCATTGAGCGCGGCGATGAGCGCTAACCGCTCAACCGCGCGCGCTCGCTGAGCGCAAGCCGCTCAAGCTTTCTGGTAAAACGCCGCGTCAGCAACTGGCGCGGCGCCCCTCAAAAATCATAATCATCACGCAAACGCTCGTTCTAGAGCGCTTTCATGATATCTCATGCAGCGTACGCCAAAGGCTGGCACAGCCTTTGCGATAACCCATTCTGCTAACCGACAAGAGGCGTCCCGAACGCCCCAAGGGATTTTATGCAACTGCCGTTTTCTCACCTGACCACCGTCGTCGCCCTGAGTGGCCTGCTGCTGGCTCACGCCAGTACTGCGCAGGCCGGGCGCGTCGAGCTGGGCGCGGCTGCCGCGCAGGCTGACCTGACCCTCGGTTGCCTGTACCCGATGACCGAGCGGGCGGCGATCTACGGCCAGGACAGCATCGCCGGCATCCAGGTGGCGTTGAGCGAGCTGCAGGCCGAGCGCGAAGCCGGACAGCAGGTGCCACGGATGCGGGTGATCATCGACGACGACCAGTCCAAAGCCTCCTACGGCACCAGCCTGGCCCGCGCCTTTATCCGCAAGGACGGCGTGCAGGTGCTGTGCGGCATGGTCTCGTCCGGGGTGGCGATGGCCGTCAGCCAACTGGCCCGGGAAGAGAAAGTGCTGATGATCGGCACCGACCATGCCTCGTCACGCATGAGCCTGGAAAACGGCCACCGCTATTACTTCCGCGTCACCAATGACACCTGGACGTCGATGGCTGCCGGGGCCCATTACCTCAAGGCACTGCAAGCCAAGACCGGCTGGAAGCGCCTGGCCTTCATCGGCCCCGATTACGAATACGGCCACGTGTCGCGCGACGACCTGCACGAAGCGTTGCGCCAGGTGGGCGTGCAGTTCGAAGATGTCACCGAGCTGTGGCCGCGCCTGTACGAGCCTGATTACTCGGCCTATATCGCTGCGCTGGAGCAGGCCAAGCCGGACATCATCGTTTCGGCGCTGTGGGGCGGCGATTTCCACGCCTTCGTCAAGCAGGCTGCTGGCACCCGGCTGTTCGAAACCTCGCGGCTGGCCAACTTCGATACCGGTGGCAACTATGACTTCCTCGTGTCCCTTGGCGACAAGGCGCCACCGGGGCTGATTCTTTCGGCGCGACACAACAACAACTGGCCGCAGACGCCGCGCAACAAATCCTTTGTCGAACGCTTTCATACCCTGACCGGGCGCTACCCGACCTACGCCGCCGAAGGTGCCTACACCGGCGTCATGGTCCTGGCCAGGGCCAGTCAGAAGGCCGGTGGCGCCACCGATACCGAATCTCTGGTCACCGCCCTCGAAGGGCTGGAGATCGCCTTGCCGGAAGATCCGCCAGGCTTCGTCTCGCGCATCGATCCACTGACCCACCAGATCCAGCAGACCCAGGCCGTCGGCACCCCGGTGCGCAACAACGACTACCCGCCCGCGCAACTGATGCTCGGTGAGTGGTCGGTGTACTCCGCCCAGGACCTGCTGCCCGACCCGGCCGTGCGCGCACGCCGGCAAGCGACACAAATCCGTAATCCCGAGGGGCATGCCCCGTAGCTTCAGTAACCCGTAATGGAAACGACCATGAACAACTATAAGAAAAACGTCCCGCACTACCGCAAAGCACTGCCCCTGGCCCTGGCAATCGCCACGGCGGGGATCACCACCGCTTTTACCGGCGCCGCAGTGGCCGCCGAGAACGGCAAGTTCCGCATCGGCGTGGTGACCTTCCTTTCTGGCCCAGCAGCCGGTCCGTTCGGCGAGCCGTCGGCCAATGCCGCCAAGGTACTGGTGGAAGGCCTCAACCAGGGCAAGCTGCCCGCGCCTTACGACAGGCTCGGCATCAACGGCGCCGAGATCGAGATGGTGATCATCGATGAGGCCGGCGGTGCCGCCAAGCAGGTGGAAGAATTCCGCAACCTGGTACAACGGCAGAAGGTCGATGCCGTGGTTGGCTACATCTCGTCCGGCGACTGCCTGGCGATTGCGCCGGTGGCCGAAGAGCTGGGGGCGATGACCGTGTTCTACGATTGCGGCACTTCGCAATTGTTCAGCGAAGACAAGACCCCGCAGTACGTCTTCCGTACCAGCCTCGACGCGGCCGTGGACAACATCGGCGCCGCCCGTTACCTGGCCAAGACCCGTCCGGACGCGGTGCGCGTCGGCGGCATCCAGCAGAACTACGCCTGGGGCCAGGACAGCTGGAACGACTTCACCCTGTCCATGGCGCAGATCATGCCCAAGAGCCAGGTGGTCGAATCGCAGATGCCTAAAGTCTTCCAGGGCCAGTACGGCGCGGAAATCTCGGCGCTGTCGGTCAAGCGCCCGGACATCATCCACTCCAGCTTCTGGGGCGGCGACATGGAGGCCCTGGTGCTGCAGGCCAACTCCCGCGGCCTGCTCGAAGACGCCACCGCTGTGCTGACCTGCGGCGAGTCGGCCCTGGCGCGCTACAAGGATCAGGCCCCCAACGGCATGATCATCGGCGGTCGCGGTCCGTTCGGTGCCTTCGCTCCCGAGAACGCCCTGAACAATTGGTTCACCCAGGCCTATCAGTCGGCCTACAAGGCCGCGCCGACCTACCCGGCGAGCAAGATGGCCCAGGCCATCCTCGGCCTGAAATTCGCTGCGGAGAACGCCAAGGCCGAAGCCGGCAAAGTCCCGGCACCGCTGGAAATGGCCAAGGCGTTCAAGGGCGCTACCTTCGAATCGGTGTCCGGCACCGTGCAGATGGCCCGCGCCGGTGGTCATCAGGCCATGCAGGGCATCGCCTACGGTGAGTACCACTACGACGCGGCCAACAAGAAGGGCAGCGTGCAGAACGTTATCGCCTTCTCCGGCGAGTGCGTGACCCCGCCTGACGGCACCAGTGCCCATGACTGGATCAAGGCCGGCTTCCCTGGCGCGCAGTGCAACTGATCGCGTTGCACACCTGACTGATCGTGGCGGCCGCTGCCGGCCGCCACTCTTGCCAAGGTAGAACCTTATGCTGAGTGTTTACGCGGTGCTGATCGACGGCGCCATCTATGCCTCGTGGCTGTTTCTGGTCGCGGCGGGGCTCACCGTTATCTACGGTGTCATGCGCATCCTGAACATGGCCCATGGCAGTTTCTACGCGATCGGCGCCTATGCCGCCGCCTCGCTGGTGGGCTGGTATTTCAACAACGGGGTAGGGCCGGTGTGGGTCGGCTACCTGATGATGCTCGGCTGCGCATTGGCCGCCGGGCTGGTGGTCGGCTTGCTGATCGAGCGCGGGCTGCTGCGCTTCATGTACGGCCGCGATGAAGTGCTGATGGTGATCATCACCTACGCCTTGCTGCTGATCCTCGAAGACGCGATGAAGATGATCTGGGGCGTCAACCCGTACTTCGCCTACCAGCCTTACGCCGAGATGGGCCGCAGCGTGCTGGCCGGGCTGAAGGTCTCCAATTACGACCTGATGCTGGTCGGCGTGTCGCTGGTGCTGGGCCTCGGCCTGTGGCTGTGGCTGGAGCGCACCCATCAGGGCAAGGTGCTGCGCGCGGTGATCCATGACCGCGAAGTGGCCCTGGCCATGGGCGTCAATGTGCGCCGGGTGTTCACCCTGGTGTTCGTGCTCGGCACGGTGCTCGGCACCCTGGCCGGCGCGCTGACCGCCCCGGCGATTTCCGTGGCGCCGGGTATCGGTGTGGAAATCATCGTGCTGGCGTTCGCCGTGGTGGTGATCGGCGGTATGGGCAGTATCGAAGGCGCCGCCCTCGGTGCCTTGCTGGTCGGCTTGAGCCGCGCGGCGGCGGTGCACTACGCGCCGCAATTCGAACTCTTTGTGATCTATGGCGTGATGGCGCTGGTTCTCGCGGTACGTCCGCAGGGCCTGTTCGGCCGCGTGCTTGCGAGGAAAATCTGATGCGCCTGGATAAAACCGAACTGATTCTGCTCGGCGTCGCCGTCGTGCTCGCCGCCAGCGGCCTGATCGCGCCGCAGTGGCTGGTGTTCCTGCTGACCATGGCGCTGGCCAAGTCGATGGTGGTGCAAGGCGTGGTAATGCAGATGCGCGCCGGCCTGGTGACCTTCGGCCAGGGCCTGTACTTCTGCATCGGTGGCTACGCCGTGGGCATGAGCGGGCACTTTCTGAACATCAGCGACCTGCCGACCCTGCTGCTGATCGGCGTTGCCGCCGCAGTGGCGCTGGCGATGATCCTCGGCCTGCTGATGACCCGCTACCGCGAGATCTTCTTCGCCATGCTGTCGCTGGCGTTCTCGATGATCCTCTACGGCATGCTGGTGAAAAGCCCGGCGCTGGGCAGCACCGACGGCTTCAACGTCAAGGCCTGGACCCTGTTCGGCTGGAGCCCGGCCGCAGGCCAGGGGCCGCTGGCGCTGTTCGTCATTATCGTCGCTGTTTCCGCAGTGCTGGCGGTGTTGCTGCACCGCTATGGCCGCAGCAGTGCCGGGGCGATGTGCGAGGCGATCCGCGAGAACGAAGTGCGGGTCGAATACCTCGGCCAGTCGCCGCGCTGGGTGCTGTACATGAACTACGTTGCCGCTGCCGGCGTGTCGGCGTTGGGCGGCGGCTTCATGGCCTTGTCGGCCGGGCATATCGACCCGGAGATGGCCTACTGGATTACTTCCGGTGAGTTCGTCTTCATCGCCTTGCTTGGCGGTACCGCCCATGTGGCGGCGCCGATCATCGCCGCGATCCTCTTCGCCGTGGTGCGCACCTACGCCATCGAGCTGGTGCCGCACAGCTGGCAGATGATCCTCGGCATCACCTTGCTGGCGATCATCGTCTTTCTACCCAAGGGCCTGTGGAGCCTGTTCAGTGGTCAGGCCCGCGCGGCCAAGGCAGTGGAGGCCAAGGCATGAGCTGCATTCTCGAAACCCGTGGGTTGTACAAGGAATTCGGCGCGGTCAGCGCCGCCAAGAACGTCAACGTCAGTATCAGCAAGGGCGAAGTGGTGGGGGTGATCGGCTCCAATGGCGCCGGCAAAACCACCTTCATCAACATGGTCACCGGCTACCTCAAACCCAGCCGTGGCGAGATCCTCTTCAACGGCCAGTCGATTCTCGGCCGCACGCCGCGGGCGATCACCCGCGCCGGCATGGCCCGCTCGTTTCAGGTCGCCCAGCTGTTCCCCGAGCTGACCGTGCTGGACAACCTGCTGATTGCCCTGGCCGCCGCCGAGTCACCGTTTCCGTCGCTGCTGCGGCCGCTGCGCAATGACGCGCGGATCGCCCGCGCCGAGGCGATTCTCAGCGAGTTCAGCATCCTTTCCTGGCGCGACAACAAGGTCACTGCCGTGCCGCAAGGCGTGCGCAAGCTGATCGACATCGCCATGGCGCTGATCGGCGACCCGCAGATGCTCCTGCTCGACGAGCCCACCAGCGGCGTCAGCGCCGAAGAAAAGACGCAGTTGATGGACACCGTGATGCAGGTGGTGTCGCGGCATCAGGTGACGGTGCTGTTCGTCGAGCACGACATGGACGTGGTGCGCCGCTACGTGTCGCGGATTCTCGCGTTCTACAGCGGCGAAGTGCTGGCCGACGGCCCGCCGCAAACGGTATTGGCCAACGCCCGGGTCCAGGAACTGGTCACCGGCGGTCAGCGGGCACACAAGGGGGCAACCGCATGAGCCTGGAAATTCGCAACCTCAACGTGGCCATCGAATCGGTGCCGATCCTGCACAACGTCTCGCTGGACGTCGGCGCCGGGCAGATGGTCGGCCTGATCGGCCACAACGGCGCTGGCAAGACTACGCTGATCCGTACGCTGATGGGCCTGCTCGACGCCACTTCCGGTTCGATCCGTTTTGCCGGTAACGACCTGTGCGCACAGCCGGGCCATCAGCGCGCGGCGACCGGCATCAGCTACCTGCCGGAAGACCGCCGCTTGATTCCGGCGCTGACGGTGGAGGAGAACATCCTCTTGCCGGTGTGGGCCAACAAGCTGCCGGGCAGCGCCGAGCGCCTACAGTGGGTGTACAGCCTGATCCCGGAAATCGCCCAGTTCCGCGACCGCCGCGCCATGCAGTTGTCTGGCGGCCAGCAGAAGCTGGTGGCGCTGGCCCGGGCGCTGATGCCGGGCAATCGCCTGTTGATCCTCGACGAGCCGTTCGAGGGCGTGGCGCCGGTGCTGTCGCGGCGCCTCAGCGAAGTGATCGCCCAGCTCGGACAGGAAGGCCTGTGCGTGCTGATCTCTGAATCCGATGACACCCATTCCGCTGACCTGGTCGATGCGCTGTACCGCATCGAGCGCGGCAGCGTGCGAGCAGGATAACCAGCCATGTCGAACTTTACCTTTGAAACCACACCGCGGGTGATCTGCGAAGTCGATGGCGCCTTGCGCCTCGGCACCCTGTGCCGCGAGCTCGGTGCCGAGCGCGTGCTGCTGGTCAGCGATCCCGGCCTGCAACGCGCCGGTCTGCTGGAGGCGCCGATGCAGGCGCTGCGCGCGGCCGGGGTCGAGGTGACGCTGTACAGCGACGTGCAGGCCGATCCACCGGAGGCTTCGGTGCTCGACGCGGTGGCGGCGGGGCGCAACTGCCGGGCCCAGGCGGTGATCGGTCTGGGCGGCGGCAGCTCGCTGGACACCGCCAAGCTGGTGGCGCTGCTCTGCGGCCATGAACAGGCGCTGACGGATATCTACGGCATCAACCTGGCCAAGGGCCCGCGCCTGCCGCTGATCCAGGTGCCGACCACCGCCGGTACCGGCTCGGAAGTCACCGCCGTGGCCATCGTCACCACCCCCAGCCACGAGAAGAAGGGCGTTGTCAGCGCCTTGCTCTACCCGGATATCGCCTTGCTCGATGCACGCCTGACCGTCGGCCTGCCCGCAGCGGTGAGCGCAATGACCGGTGTCGATGCCATGGTCCACGCCATCGAGTCCTACACCAGCAAGCACAAGAAGAACGTGCTGTCTGACGGCCTGGCCTTGCAGGCGCTGCGTCTGTTGGGTGGCAACCTTGACCGTGTGCTGGCCGAACCGGGTGATCTGCAAGCGCGTTCGGACATGCTGCTCGGCTCGATGCTGGCCGGCATGGCCTTTGCCAATGCGCCGGTGGCGGCGGTGCATGCGCTGGCGTATCCGCTGGGTGGGCATTTCCATGTGCCCCATGGTTTGAGCAATGCCCTGGTGCTGGTGCCGGTGCTGAATTTCAACCGCAGCGCGGCGGAAAAACTGTACGCGGAACTGGCGGCGACGGTGCTGCCCGGCCAGCGCTTCGACACCCCGGCGCAAGCCTGCGATGCCTTTATTGCCTTCATGACCGCTTTGGTGGAGCGCATGCCGTTTGCCCAGCGTCTGGCGGAGGTAGGTGTGACCGAAGCGGACCTCGATCGTTTGAGCGACGACGCCATGAAGGTCGAGCGCCTGCTGATCAACAACCCGCGCCCGGTCAGTCGTGACGATGCCCGCGCGATTTACGCTTCGGTGCTGTGAGGAGCTTGTCATGAATCATGAATTCAGAAGTGTCCCGCGTATCGTCTGCGCGGCGGGTGCGTTGCAGGGTATCGGCGAGGTCTTCAGCGGGCTGGGTGTGCGTCGTGTGCTGCTGGTGTGCGACCCCGGCATCGTCAAGCTCGGTTTCGCCAGCAAGGCCTGCGCGGTGCTGGAAGCGGCGGGCTGCAGCGTGGCTGTGTTCGATCAGGTAGTGGCGGACCCGCCGGCTGCGGTGGTCGAGCAGGCGGTCAGCCACGGTCGCGCCTTTGAAGCTGACGGCGTGCTCGGCCTCGGCGGCGGCAGCTCGCTGGATGCGGCCAAGCTGGTGGCGTTGCTGATCAACAGCGAACAGCCGCTGCAAGACCTCTACGGCACCGACAAAGCGCGCGGCCAGCGTCTGCCGCTGGTGTTGATGCCGACCACGGCAGGGACCGGTTCGGAAGTGACTTGGGTGTCGGTAATAACCGACGCTCAGCAGCGCAAACAGGCGGTGTATTCGGCGCAACTGATGCCCGACGTGGCGGTGCTCGACCCGGAACTGACCCTCGGCCTGCCGGCCGGGGTCACTGCGGCAACCGGTCTGGATGCCATGGTTCACGCCATTGAGGCTTACACCAGCCGCACGCGCAAGAACCCCATTTCCGACGGCCTGGCCACCACCGCGCTGCGCCTGCTCGGTGGCAACCTGCGAAAGGTGCTGGCCGACGGCAGTGACGTCGCTGCGCGCTCGGCGATACTGCAGGGTTCGCTGATGGCTGGCATGGCCTTCGTCAACGCTTCGGTGGCGGCGATTCATGGCCTGGCGTACCCGTTGGGGGCGCGCTTTCATATTCCGCACGGTCACGCCAATGCTCTGGTGATGGCGCCGATGCTGCGCTTCAACCTGCCGGCGGCCCAGCAGCAGTACGCCGAACTGGCAGCGCACTTGTTACCGGAGGCGGTGTTTGCCGACGAAGCCAGCGCAGCGCAGGCATTTGTGCAGACCATCGAAGCGCTGGTGCGCGATAGCGGGCTGGAGACACGCTTGTCCAGGCTGGGCATCGATGAAGAGTCGATTGCGGCGATGGCGGCGGATGTGGTGACTGGCTTGCAGCGCTTGATCGACAGTAACCCCAGGGACATGACCGAAGCGCAAGTGGAGGGCATCTACCGGGGTATTTACTGACATTGCACGCTGACTAACCACGGTAGCGGCAGGCGTCATCCTGCCGCTACCTGCCATCCCTCAAAAATTTTGCACCCACCCCTCAGTTTTTTGAATTACCACCCCCTCGCACATCCCCTTCAAAATCCCCCCACGCATCACCCGCAAGCCCAAAAATTTTCCATCTCCACGGACGGAGCCCATTTGGTATTGCCCCTCGCGATACTCAGCCCAGCCCTTTTGGCCGGGCTTTTTTTACTGCCAGGTAGTTGATTCCCCCATGTCTTCCCGCCGTCTGCACCATTGGTTTGACCGGCTATTGCCGGCCCCGCTGAATATCCCCCCGAAAGAATGGCTACGCGCAGGTGTTGGTGCGTTGCTCGGTCTGTTTCTGGCGGGCGTCGCCTGCAGCTACGCCTTTGGCAGTGCTGTTGCGCTGCACCTGCTCGGGCCTCTGGCGGCGTCGGCGGTGTTGCTGTTTGCCGTGCATTCCGGGGCACTGGCGCAGCCTTGGCCCTTTGTCGGCAGTTACGCCTGCGCGACGGTGGTTGGTCTGGTGTTGCATCACTGGTTCGGCTCGGCGCTGTGGGTAGCCGCCTTGGCGCTGGGGCTGGCGTTGGTGGTGATGTGTTTGTTGCGCTGCTTGCATCCGCCGGGTGGCGGCGTGGCGGTAAGTGTGGTGCTGGCAGATTCGTCGCTGACGGCGCTGGGTGACAGGCTGTTCGAGCCGATCATGCTCAACGCCCTGGTGCTGGTGGCCGTGGCGGTGATCTACAACCGTCTGACCGGCGTGCGTTATCCGAAGACCGCAGCACCGCGCAAGGATCTTCATCACACGGCCGATGTCGTCGCCAGTGAGCGGGTGGGTGTCAGCGGCGCGGACCTGGATCAGGCGCTGGAAGAGCTGGGCGAGTTTGTCGACATCACCCGCGATGAGCTGGAGCGGATCATTCTGGCGACCGAACAGCATGCGTTGCAGCGCAGCCTTGGCGGCATTACCGCGGCCTCAGTGATGTCGCGCGATGTGCAGCTGGCGACGCCGCGGACAACGCTGCAACAGGCCTGGCAGCAGTTGTCGAGTCATCACTTGAAGGCCTTGCCGGTGCTCGACGAGGCGCGGCACCTGGTGGGCATTGTGACCCTCAGCGACCTGGTCGGCGCGGCCATGGCGCAGGGGCGTTTCAGTTGGCGTGGGCTGTTTCGCCGCCGTCAGGTGCAGGTGGAGCAGATCATGAGCCGGCCGGTGATTACCGTGCGCAGCGATGAGCCTGCGGTGGCGTTGATTCCGCTGCTCAGCGAGCAAGGGTTGCATTGCCTGCCGGTGCTGGACGGGCAGCAACTGGTCGGGGTGATTACCCAGACCGACCTGATCGCCGGGCTCAAGCGGCACTTGCTCAGTACCGCTGCGCGTTCAGATCACCGGGTCCCAGCGTTGTGACCAGTCGCTTTCACCGTCGGCCACCAGTTGGCGCAAGATGCTGAAGGCCTGCTGCAGGGCGTCGCTGTCGCGCTCGCGGGCGTGCACCAGGTAGGTGGGGTAGGTGAACTCCGGCGCCTGCGGCACGCGTTCGAAGATGCCGCTGTCCAGGTAGCTCTGCACCACGCGGGTACGAAAGTAGCCGCTGCCGCCGTTCTCAAGGATGAACTGCAAGGCCAGCGGGCCGAGGTTGAAACTCAGCGCCGGGCGCGCGCACTCGGGCAGGGCGGCGTCGTGCTGGCGGCGGAAGGCCTGGCCCCAGTCGATGTAGATGTAGGGCTCGGGCTTGTCTGTGCGGCGGATGCGGATGAGCTTTTCTTCCATCAGTTGCTCGACCTGCAGGCCCGGCCCGTAAGTGGGCTGGTACACCAGCACGGCGTCGAGCACGCCCATTTCCAGCTTGCGCAGCAATGATTCGCCGTCGCTGACTTCGTTGCGGATGGCATGGCTGGGCATGCTGCGGTGCAGGGCGCTGACCCAGTCGAGGACCATCGGATTGCCCAGGCTCACTTCGCCACCGATGTGCAGCACCTGGTGGCAGCCTTCGGGTAAAGGCAGGTCGCGGCGGGCCGCCTCCCAGGTTTGTACCAGCTGGTTGGCATACACCACGAAGGCTTCGCCGTCGGCGGTGAGCGTGGCGCCGCTGCGGCTGCGGATGAACAGCTGGCAGGACAACTGTTGTTCGAGTTTCTGCACCCGGGCGGTGATGGCGGTCTGGGTGACGTGCAGGCGCTCGGCGGCGGACACCAGGCTGCCACTGCGAACGATTTCAAGGAAGGTACGGGCGAGCTCGATATCCATGGAGGTTGCCGGAGGGTAAAGGTTGCCCATTCTAGTGGGTTTGCACTGAATTGGGGCGGGTACGGCGCTCTTGTAGGAGCGGATTCATCCGCGATGGACTGCGTAGCAGGCCCATCTTTTGGGGCCGCGATGCGCCCCATCGCGGCGGTCCGGCGTCCCGGTGAATCCGCTCCTACAGGTCAATGCGCTCCGGCTGCTTTGTTCAGGTCGCTTTCGGCCCACTGGGTGTAAACGCAGGCATCGGCATGCCCTCCGCCGACGTGCCTTCACGTGCATGATACGTGTAGGAGCGGATTCATCCGCGATGGACTGCGTAGCAGGCCCATCTTTTGGGGCCGCGATGCGCCCCATCGCGGCGG
>JAVXRI010000087.1:0-23749 GCA_036643775.1 Pseudomonas sp.
GCACAAACGGCAGGATCGCGTCCGCCACCGGCTGCAGTTGCCGGGTCAGGTAATGGTCGTAGTCGATCGCCGATTGCCGGGTCTCCAGCGGCTCGGGCCCGTTCAACGTGATCACATAACTGATCCAGCCACCATTCTGGTACTGCCGCGGGCGCCCCTGACGCTCATTGAACTCGTCGGCCATGCGCGCCGCACGCACATGCGGCGGCACATTGCGCTGGTAATCGGCCAGCGGCCGGCGCAGGCGCTTGCGGTAGATGAGCAGTTCATCCAGCTCCCCGGCCAGGGTCTGGCGCACATACTCACGCAGGTACTGCTGATAGGGCTGACGGCGGAAAATACGCTCGTAGAGCTCCTGCTGAAACTGCCGGGCCAGCGGCGACCAGTCGGTACGCACGCTTTCCAGGCCCTTGAAAATCATCTCGTCGTTGCCGTCACTGCGCTGGACCAGGCCGGCGTAACGTTTTTTGCTGCCCTCCTCGGCGCCGCGAATGGTCGGCATCAGGAAACGCTTGTAGTGGGTTTCGTACTGCAGTTCCAGGGCACTGTCCAGGTCATAGGTTTGGCGCAGGTGCTCGCGCCACCACTGATTGACCTGCTGCACCAGACGCTGGCCGATGGCGTCGGCATCGGCCTCGCTGTGGGCACTCTTGAGCCAGACAAAGGTGGAGTCGGTGTCGCCGTAGATCACCGCATAGCCCTGGGCTTCAATCAGCTCGCGGGTGCGCCGCATGATTTCGTGCCCGCGCATGGTGATTGATGAAGCCAGACGCGGATCGAAGAACCGGCAACCACTGGAGCCGAGCACCCCGTAGAAGGCGTTCATGATGATCTTCAACGCTTGCGACAAGGCTGCGTTTTTCTCGCGTTTGGCCGTCTCGCGCCCCTGCCAGACCCGCTCGACAATCGACGGCAGGCAGTGATGGCTGCGGGAAAAGCGCGCACCGCGAAAACCCGGCACCGAGGTCGCGTCATCCGGCTCGCGCAGGCCCTCGATAAGCCCCAGCGGATCGATCAGGAAGGTACGAATGATCGACGGGTACAGACTCTTGTAGTCGAGCACCAGCACCGACTCGTACAGGCCTGGCCGCGAATCCATGACAAAACCACCGGGGCTGGCTTCATCCGGACGCTCGCCCTGGTTCGGCGCAACGAAGCCCTGGCGGTGCATCAAGGGGATGTACAGGTGGCAGAACGCAGCGACCGATCCACCGCTACGGTCGGCCGGCAAGCCGGTAACCGTGGCCCGTTCGAGCAAAAAGGTCAGCAGTTCGGTCTTGGCGAAAATACGCGTGACCAGCTCGCAGTCCTTGAGGTTGTAGCGGGCCAGGGCCGGCTTGTCCTCGGCGAACATGCGGTTGATCTCGTCCATGCGCTGATACGGCGTGTCGATCGCCTTGCCCTCGCCAAGCAGGGTCTGGGCCACGTTTTCCAGGCTGAACGAAGGAAAGCTCCAGGTCGCCGAGCGCAACGCCTCGATGCCGTCGATGATCAAGCGGCCAGTGGCGCCGGCAAAAAAGTGCGAACGGCTGCCATGCTCGCGCCACTCCATTGCCTCACCTTCGCGCCCCAGACACAGGGGCACCTTGAGCTGCTCGGCATGCGCCTGCAGCACGCGCAAGTCGAATTGCACCAGGTTCCAGCCAATGATTGCATCGGGATCGTGCAGCGCCATCCAGCCGTTCAAGCGTTCGAGCAATTGCGCACGGCTGTCGCAGTACTCAAGGTCGAAGTCGACCCCGCCAGCATCGCCATTGGCCGGACCGAGCATGTACACCTGACGCTGGCCGCAGCCTTCCAGGGCAATGGAATACAGCTCGCCACGCTCGGTGGTTTCGATGTCCAGCGACACCAGTTTCAGCGTTGGCCGGTAGTCGGGGGCCGGTTTGAGCTGGGCGTCCTGCAACACACCCTGTTCGTCCGGCGTGCCGCTGAAGCTGACCGGGGCGGTGATGAAGCGCTCCATCAGGTAGCGCTCGGGCGGGCGGATATCGGCCTCGTAGACTTGCACCCCGGCAGCGCGCAAGCGTTTTTCCAGTTGCAGCAACTGGCGATGCTGACGGCAGTACAAGCCCAGCACGGGGCGTTGTTCGAAGTCACGCAGCTCCAGCGGGCGCAGCTCCACCCCGCGCTCACCGCGCAGCACCGCCTGTGCCTGCTGGCGGTGCGCAGCAGGGATGAAGGCCACCGAGGTCTGCAACGGCAAACGCAGGCGACGGGGGCCCTGATCGGTGGCCAGCCAGAACTCGACACAGGTACCTGCCGGGGTGTCGCGCCAATGCCGGGTCAGGACAAAGCCCTGCTGTAACTCCACCGCTGGAACCTCGAAACAAACTGTCTGAGCCGCGATTCTACCTTAGCCGGCCACCCGCGCGCCCGACGCAAAGCCATGGCGATGGGCGCGACCGGCAATCAGCAGGGCCAGACCGATCAGCAGCAACAGCACCCAGGTGAAACTGCCCACGCCCCAGTGCGTCAGCAACAGTCCACCGAGCAGGCCGCCAGCAGCGATGGCCAGATTCCATACGGTCACGATCATCGACTGGGCGACATCAGCACCCTCCCCTGCGGCATCGGCACTGGCGGTCTGCAACAAGGTCGGTGCACCACCATAGGTCAACCCCCAGAGCGCTACGCTGACAAACACCAGCTCCGCCGACTGGCCGACAAATCCGAGCACCAGCGCCACCGTGGCAAAACCGCCCAGGCTCAATAGCACCAGCGTGCGCAAGTAGCGGTCGACCCAGGCGCCCACCAACGCAATACCGACCAGCGCGGCGATGCCAAACGTCAGCAGTACCACGCCGGTACTTGCCGCCAGTCCTGCGGCGGCGAGAAACGGCACAATATAGGTGTACAGCACGCTATGGGCTAACACCCAAGTGAGTATCACCAGTAACACTGCCAATACCCCGGGTGTGCGCAACACCTGGGCAACACTCGGACGCTGGCCGGGTTTGTGGCCTTCGAAATCCGGTACTTTGCACACTACCCAGACGACCAGGACCAGCGTTGAAGCCGAGACCAGGGCAAAGGTCATCCGCCAGCCGATCAATTCACCCAGCCAGGTGCCAGCCGGTACCCCCAGCGACAGCGCCACCGGCGCACCGATCATTGCCACAGCCATGGCCCGGCCCTGCTGCGCGGGGCTGACCATGCGCCGCGCATGCCCGGCTATCACCCCCCAGGCCAGGCCCGCGGCAACGCCGGTCATGAAGCGCGCCGCCAGGGTGAGCAGGAAAGATTGTGAAAAAACAGTCAGGGTGTTGAACAACAAAAAGCCGACAATTGCCAGCAACAGCACCGGACGCCGACGCCAGCCCTGAGTCAGGGTCACGAGAGGAATGGCGGTGAGTAATGAGCCCAGGGCATACGCCGTGACCAGTTGCCCGGCCATGGCCTCGCTGATCTGCATGCCTGCCGAGATCTGCGCCAGCAGCCCAGCGGGCAGGGTTTCGCTGAGGATGGCAACGAAGCCGGTCATGGCCAGGGCCAACAAACCGCTGAGTGGCAACGGTTGTTCAAGCGCCTCGGGGGCTGCCGAGGCGTCGGCTGTGCAACTCATCTGAGTCATGGTGAAACTCCTGGGTAAAAGACCGGTGCAACCTTACCGGCGGCAGCCACTGCGGAAAAAGACGGGTAGTATTCCGCACATCCAGGACATAGATGTCCGCAATCGGAGTTCAAGGTGGATAGCCTCAATGGTTTCGTGGTGTTTGTCCGGGTTGCCGAAACCCGTAGCTTCGTCGCTGCCGCCCAGTCTCTGGGGGTGAGTGCCTCGGCCATTGGCAAGCGGGTTGCGCGTCTGGAAGCACGCCTCGGGGTGCGCCTGTTTCACCGCAGTACCCGCAGCATCACCCTCACCGCCGAAGGCACGGTGTTTCTCGACCGCAGCCGACGCATCCTCGCCGAAATCGAAGCCACCGAGCTTGAGCTGTCGCAGTCAAACGAAACGCCGCGCGGCCGCCTGCGCATCAGTCTGCCGCAGGTCACGGCGCTGGTGATGCCGGCCTTGAGCGAATTCATGGCGCAGTATCCGGAGGTTGAACTGGACCTGGACTTCAGCGACCGCATGGTCGATATCGTCGGCGAAGGTTTCGACGTGGTGATGCGCGGTGGCACGCCTTCGGACTCACGCCTGAACGCGAAATTCCTCGGCCACTTCCACCACTTGCTGGTGGCGTCGCCCGGCTACCTGCAACGCTGCGGCACGCCGCGCCACCCGGATGACCTGACCCGGCACACCTGCCTGCACTACCGCTTCCCCAGTAACGGCAAACTCGAGCGCTGGCCGTTACGCCGCGAACAGCCCGAGCGCGATTACGAGATCCCGGTGTCGATGGTCTGCAACCATGTCGAGACGCGGGTCTGCTTTGCCATGCGTGACCGCGGCATCACCTGCCTGCCGGATTTCGCTGTGCGTCAGCAATTGGCCAAGGGGGAGCTGGTCACCGTGCTCGACGACTACCTGGAGCGACGCGGCAGTTTCTACCTGCTGTGGCCGTCCGGTCGGCAGATGCCGCCACGCTTGCGCGTGTTCATCGATTTCATGGCTGAACGGGTGTTTGCCGAGCATGAGCGCAACACACCGCACAGCCATTAGTCATACAAATAATCAACCCCGTGCAAGGGCGGTTGCGGCACCCGCGCCCGCAGAAATTCACCCAGCGCCCGCACCTGCCGGGCCTGGGGGCTGGACCTTGGCCAGGTCAGGTAGTAACCCTCTGCAGTGGCCACGGCCTGGGGGAACGGCATGACCAACCGGCCGCTGTCGAGCTCGCCCTGCGCCAGGAGCAAATCGACCACGGCGATGCCCGCACCCTGCTGGGCAGCGCTGATGCCCTGGTCGAGGGTGTCGAACAGTTGGCCACGCTCAATCGTCACCTGCGCGGCGCCCAAACGCGTCAGCCAGCGCCGCCAGTCACGACGGTCTGCCGAGGGGTGCAACAGCTCACAGACGTTCAGGGCATCGAGGTCTGGCGCAATCGCCGCCGGATGCTCCGGGCTGCACACCGGCACCAGCCACTCATCAAACAGCTTGAGGCTGTCGACCTCGGCGGCAAAACGCCCGTCAGCCAGCAGAATAGCGGCCTCGAAAGGTTCGCTATAGAAATCGACGTGGTCGATATCCATCCACACACTGGACAGCTGCACGCGGCTGTTTGGGTCCTGCTGACGAAACTGCTCAAGCACCTTCAGCAACCAGCGCATGGTCAGGGTCGAGGGCGCCTTCAGGCGAATGCCGTTGCGGTCCTGCTTGAGCAGCCCGCAGGCATTCTCGATGATCTTGAAGCCGACTTTCAGCTCCTGGGCCAGCAAGCGTCCCGGCTCTGTGAGCGACAGTTTCGGGCCGCGGCGCTCGAACAATGAGCAGTCAAACAAGCCCTCAAGGGTCTTGATGTGATGGCTGATAGCGCCTTGAGTCAGCGCCAGCTCCTGTGCCGCCCGGGTAAAGGAGCCGTAGCGTGCCGCCACCTCGAAAGCCCGCAGGGCTTGCAGGGCAGGAATGCGTTCGGACATGGCTGACCTTTAATATGAGTAAAACTAATAGAAGGCCATAGCAACAGGCGTTTTACAAGGACGGGATGGCTACCGAAAATGCCGCCCTTCCCTCTGCTGCCGAGTTCGCCGATGAACACTGCCCTGCTTTTGAGCTATGCCCTGACTGTTCTGCTGCTGATCGCCACGCCGGGTCCGGTGGTGGCCCTGGTGGTCAACACCGCCGCCGGCGCCGGCCGCCGCCAGGCTCTGGCTACCGCTCTGGGCACCAACGGCGCTTCATTGGTGCTGATCGCCGTAGCGGCCAGCGTGATTGTCACCAGCGCGGCAATCGATCCACGCTGGCTGGCGGCCCTGGGCCTGGTTGGCTGCCTGTTCATTGCCTACCTGGCCATTGGTAGTCTGCGCCAGGCACCGCACGCTGAAGATGATCAGGCGATATCGGCAAAAACCCCGGGTGGCCTCTGGCAGGGGTTTGTCATCGGCCTGTCGAACCCCAAGGACATCCTGTTTTTTGTGGCCTTTTTCCCTCAGTTCATCCAGGTCAGCAGCCACGTGGGTCATAGCCTGTTACTACTTTCTTTGATCTGGGTGGTGATAGATCTGGCGATACTGGGTCTGTACATCCTGATGACCGAAAAGCTGGTCGCCCCGCGCCACCGCCGCTTGATCAGCCTGACCAGTGGTGTTGTGCTGCTGGTGATCGCGATACTGGGTCTGTTCTACAATCTCGCTGCGCTGTGGCCCTGAACCGGCGCGGCTTTCGGCCCGGCCCCGGTACGGTTAGAATACACGGCGAACACACAGGCCCCTTCGAACCACACTATGGACAGTCGGATTGAACCCTGAATTTTTCCGCCCTACCCAAGCGCCCATGCACAGCCGCCAGACCCCATACCGCAGAGGCATCACCTTCATTCGAGCGCACTTGCTGCGCGGCCTGCTTGCCGTGCTGACACCGGCCTGCGCACTCGCCGACGGCGTGCAGATCAATCCGCACGCCGACCTGCTGTACCGTCAGGCTGTCAGCCTCATCGAGCAGGCAGACGAGCAAAACAGCAGCTTCAGCCTCAAGACCAACACCAGCGAGCAGGACCTGGCGCAACAGGGCCAGGCCCTGGGACGCACCTTGGCACCGGCGGTGAGCCTGTTGCAAAAAGCCGTGGAACTGGACCACCCGGTAGCCCGCTACCGCCTGGCGCTCTACTACATGACCTACCTGCCCGCCGAGCAGATTCCGCCGGCTGCCTGTCCGCTGTTGCAGACCAGTCTGGCCCAGGGCTTTGCGCCGTCGGCCCTGGGGATCGAGGCCTGGTGCACGGAATACCGCCAAAGTCCCGCGTTTAACCGGGACCTTGAGAACATCCCGACCCTGGCCACGCGCTACGCCCCCTACTATCCGCAACCGGCAGAGCGTTTGCTGTGCAATCGTGAACAGCCCCAGGGCCTGGACATGCAGTGGGGCCGCCAGCGCGACTATCAGGCCGAAATCTACCGGCTGCAGGGCAACAGCGATCCGGGTAAACGCCAGCTCTACTGGCAGAAAGCCGTGGACCTCAATGGCTGCTTCGCGGTCCGCCAGCGCTTGCTCAGCAGCCATCACTGAGTTTTAGCCTCACGTCACGCCGACCCTGGACAGCAAGATCGTTCAAGTCAGCCACGCGCGGCTCTGGCATGCTGTACAACCTTGTTCAGTTGTCGCAGACGTCCATGTCCAATCCGCCGTTCGCCCGCCAAGCCTTTATCCAGGGCGCCATTGCCATTCTGCCGTTGTCCCTGGCCGTTGCCCCCTGGGGCCTGCTGGCCGGTTCCATGGCCATCGAAGCCGACCTCACGCCCTGGGAAGGTCAGGGCCTGTCGGCCATCGTTTTTGCAGGCGCTGCCCAGCTTGTCGCCATCGGCATGCTCAAGGGCGGGGCCAACCTGTTCTCAATCCTCTTGACCACCTTGCTGCTGACCTCTCAGCACCTGCTCTACGGCCTGTCGATGCGTCCGGTCATTTCGGGGCTGCCGACGCGCTGGCGGTTGGGCCTGGGCTTTTTGCTCACCGACGAGTTCTTCGCCCTCACCAGTCAGTATGACCAGCAGCAGTTCAACCGCTGGTATGCGCTCGGGGTGGGCCTGACCTTCTACATAGCCTGGAACCTGTTCACCCTGGCCGGCATCATCCTGGGCCAGAACATCCCGCACCTGGATCAACTGGGCCTGGACTTTTCCATCGTCGCCACCTTCGTCGCCCTGATCGCCCCGCTGGTACGTAACCTGCCCACCGTGGTCTGCGTCGCGGTGTCGCTGTTCAGTTCGGTGCTGTTCAGCTTCTGGCACTGGGAAACCGGCCTGGTAGCCGCTGGTTTGCTGGGCATGAGTGCTGGCTTCATCTGCCAGAAATTCAGCGGAGCACGCTCATGATCTTTGCCTTGATTATCGGTATGGGCCTGCTGGTGTTCCTCAACCGTTACGCATTTCTCGAACCGCGCTTGCCGCTGCGTTTGAGCTCCAACGCACGACAGTTTCTCGGTTTTGCCGTGCCGGGCATGCTCACAGCGATTTGCGGACCGATCATTTTCCTGCCCGGCCACCAACTCGACCTGAGCCTGGCCAATCCCTACCTGCTGGGTTCAGTGGTCGCGGTGGTGCTGGTATTGTTGACCCGTAGCACCTTGATCAGCATGCTGGTGAGCATGGCTTTCTTCTTTGTCTTTCGCTGGTGGTTGAACGGCAGTCCATGAACCTTGCGCAGCAGGAACAGACCCGCTTCTGGCAAGCGCCAGCACTTGGCGATACCGAGATGCTGCACGCCCGGTATTTTCAGCAACGCTTTGCGCCCCATGTGCATGAAGGTTATGTGATCACCATCATCGAGTCGGGTGCCCAGCGCTTCTGGCATCGCGGCAGCGAGCACCTGGCGCCGGTGGGCAGCATGGTGCTGATCAACCCCGATGAACTGCACACCGGGGCCAAGGCTCACGAGCAAGGTTGGCGCTATCGCGGTTTCTACCCGGACAGCGAACGCATCACCGGGGTTCTGGACGAGCTGGAACTCAAACGCGACGGCCTGCCCAGCTTTGAGGCCAGCGTCCTGCACGACCCGCAACTGGCCAAGGCATTCAGCTGGTTGCACTGTTCGGCGGAACACGGCGCCAGTGCCCTGGAGCAACAGACCGCCTGGCGCGAAGCGGTGTTGCTGCTGGTGCAGCGTCATGCCCGTGTCGGTGGCGTGGCCAGCGTCCGTCAGCCGGGCAACGAACCCTGTGCCGTGGCGCGGGCCAAAGAGCTGATGGACAGTCGCCTGGCCTACCCGCCGTCACTGCAAGAACTGGCCGAATCGGTCAACCTCTCGCCCTTTCACTTCGCCCGGGTGTTTCGCCAGGCCACCGGCTTACCGCCGCATGCCTGGCTCAAGCAACGGCGCCTGAGCCGAGCGCGAGAACTGCTGAAAAGTGACTGTTTGCCGTTCAACGTGGCCTTTGCGTTGGGGTTTTCTGATCAGAGCCACCTGAACCGGCAGTTCAAGCAGGCTTATGGCGTGACGCCGGGGGAGTATCGGCGTGCCTGTGTCGGTGAGCGATTGGTTTGATAACCAGAGCCTCTGCTTAGCGGGCGGTAGAACCCTGTAGGAGCGGATTCATCCGCGATGGACTGCAGAGCAGTCCCGATTTTTGGGGCCGCGATGCGCCCCATCGCGGATGAATCCGCTCCTACAAGGCCGGTGCTGAAGTACGGATCAGATGATCAAAGGCCGCCAGAGAAGCCTTGGCACCCTCGCCCACTGCAATCACGATCTGCTTGTACGGCACAGTAGTCACGTCGCCTGCGGCAAACACACCCGGCAGGTTGGTCTGGCCACGGGCATCGACAATGATCTCGCCACGCGGCGTCAGCTCGAGCGTGCCTTTGAGCCAGTCGGTGTTGGGCAACAAGCCAATCTGTACAAAGATTCCTTCCAGGGCGATGTCATGCAGCTCATCGCTGTTGCGATCCTTGTAGCGCAGGCCATTGACCTTCTCACCGTCACCCAGCACTTCGGTAGTCAGCGCACTGGTGATCACTTTCACGTTCGGCAGACTGTGCAGCTTGCGTTGCAGCACCGCATCGGCACGCAACTGGCTGTCGAACTCGATCAATGTTACCTGGGCAACGATACCGGCCAGGTCAATCGCCGCTTCGACACCCGAGTTACCACCACCGATCACGGCCACACGCTTACCCTTGAACAGCGGGCCGTCGCAGTGCGGGCAGTAGGCAACGCCACGGCTGCGGTACTCTTTTTCACCCGGCACGTTCATTTCACGCCAGCGCGCACCGGTGGCCAGGATCACGGTCTTGGCCTTGAGCGAGGCGCCACTGGCCAGGCGCACTTCGTGCAGACCGCCATCAGTGGCCGGGATCAGCGCTTCACCACGCTGCAGGTTCATGATGTCGACGTCGTACTGTTTGACGTGCTCTTCCAGGGCCATGGCCAGTTTCGGGCCTTCGGTTTCCTGTACCGAGATGAAGTTCTCGATGGCCATGGTGTCGAGCACCTGACCGCCGAAACGTTCAGCCGCGACACCGGTACGGATGCCTTTACGGGCAGCGTAAATGGCTGCTGCGGCACCGGCCGGACCACCGCCGACCACCAGAACATCAAAGGCGTCCTTGGCGTTGATTTTCTCGGCCTGGCGCTCACCCGTGCTGGTGTCCAGCTTGGCGACGATTTCTTCCAGGCCCATGCGGCCCTGACCAAACACTTCGCCATTGAGGTACACGCTTGGCACGGCCATGACCTTGCGCGCTTCGACTTCGGCCTGGAACAGCGCGCCGTCGATGGCGACATGGCGCACGTTGGGGTTGAGCACCGCCATCAGGTTCAGCGCCTGGACCACGTCCGGGCAGTTCTGGCATGACAGCGAGAAGTAGGTTTCAAAGTTGAACTCACCTTTGAGCCCGCTGATCTGCTCGATCAGTTCTGCGCCGGCCTTGGACGGATGGCCGCCAACCTGCAGCAGGGCGAGCACCAGCGAGGTGAATTCGTGGCCCATGGGGATGCCGGCAAAGCGCAAGCTGATGTCGCCCCCCGGGCGATTGAGCGAGAACGATGGGCGACGGGCGTCGCTGCCGTCCTCACGCAAGGTAATCAAGGTGGACAGGCTGGCAATTTCCACCAGCAGGTCGCGCAATTCGCGGGATTTCGCGCCGTCATCGAGGGAGGCAACGATCTCGATCGGCTGAGTGACCCGCTCCAGGTAGGTTTTCAACTGAGTTTTAAGCGTGGCGTCCAACATACGGGCGATTCCTTTTTCAAACGGTAGAAATAACAACGCCCGGGCGAAAGCGCCCGGGCGTTTTGCGGGGCGGTGACAACGTCAGGTGCGGTAGGCCACCGCCCTCGGCTGGCTCACGGTCTTAGATCTTGCCGACCAGGTCCAGCGATGGCGCCAGAGTGGCTTCGCCTTCTTTCCACTTGGCCGGGCAGACTTCGCCTGGGTGGGCAGCAACGTACTGGGCAGCCTTGATCTTGCGCAGCAGTTCGCTGGCGTCACGGCCAACACCGCCGTCGTTCAGCTCAACGATCTTGATCTGGCCTTCAGGGTTGATCACGAAGGTGCCGCGGTCAGCGATACCGGCTTCTTCGATCAGCACGTCGAAGTTGCGCGAGATCACGTGGGTCGGGTCACCGATCAGCGGGTACTGGATCTTGCCGATGGTGTCCGAGGTGTCGTGCCAGGCTTTGTGGGTGAAGTGGGTGTCGGTGGACACACCGTAGATTTCCACACCCAGATCCTTGAACTCGGCGTAGTTGTCGGCCAGGTCACCCAGCTCGGTCGGGCAGACGAAGGTGAAGTCGGCCGGGTAGAAGAATACGACGGACCATTTGCCCTTGAGGTCGGCGTCAGACACTTCGACGAACTTGCCCTGGTGATAAGCAGTGGCTTTGAACGGTTTTACCTGGCTGTTGATGATAGGCATGAGTGACTCTCCTTCAGGGGGTTGAAAAATCTGATGGGAGAATCGTAGCCAATACATTCGCTCAATGCTCATTGGCAAAGCTCATGTTGTTGATTGGTTTTGGCTATAAGTGCCGGGGTAGATAGGTTGAAGTCGTCTATCAGTACCTCCAACGGCACGGCTCAATAACAGGAAGGCTAGTCGCCGTTTCCATCTACTCAAGAGAATCCGCCCGACAGACCGTCTGCGCAGCAATCCCTAAGCTTGCATTCGCTTTCACCGTCGAGCCCCGCGAGGCGCGGCTGTTGAACAGTGTGAAGCTAAGCCTCTTGTGACTACTCATTGGATATGCAAATGAAAAAACTACTTTTTACCTTGGGTCTCGGGCTCGCTAGCTCTGCGGCGCTCGCTAACACGGGCGACATCAACTTTCACGGCTCGATCACCGCTGGCGGGACCTGCCCAATCACTATCGTCGACCCAGGTAGCGGTGGCGTCCAGCTGCCACGTGTCGTTGTCGGCAGCTTCCATCCAGAATTCTTCACCACAGCCGGTACCAAGACGCCTGCGGTGTCATTTGCTTTGCGCGTAGATCCGAGTACCTGCACAATCAGCCCGGGTGATCAGGGCTACGTTACTTTCGATGCGAACTACGGCCCTGTCGGCACCAACCTGTACGGCCTGAGGCCTGGCGGCGAAGCCAGCAACCTGGGATTGGCGATTATGGACAAATCGCGCGCCAATCTCGCTCCGGGGACAGAGTCCGCGGCTTACCCGCTCGATGACACCAAGCCCACCGATATGCTGTTCCTTGCCAGTTACGAATCTACCGCTACCGGTGTAACGCCCGGCCATGCGCAAAGTGAAGTGGTTTTCACCGTAGACATTAGATGATGGACTCCAGGCGTACTCACGTACGCCTGGAGAGACTCGCAGGTACCCGCAGCAATCAAGGTTGACCCATGCCCCTTCACACCCGTTTCATTCCAACCAGCCTGTTGGCGGCCGCATGCCTCATCGGCTGGGTATCGACTGCACACGCCGCACTGACCGTCAGCAGCACGCGCATCGTTCATGAGAGCAACAAACGCAGCTCCAGCGTCGTCGTCGCCAACCCCAGCAAGCAGGCCTACGCCGCACAGGCCTGGGTCAACACCAGTGACGACGACACCACAACCCAGGTGCCCTTGATCGCATCGCCCGCGTTGTTTCGACTGGACCCAGGCAAGCGCCAGTCCGTACAGATCAACATGCTGCCCAACCAGCTGCCACAAGACCGTGAGTCAGTGTTTTACTTCAATGTGCAGGAAATCCCCCAGGTCAGTGCTGTCGATAAAAACGTGCTGAACATTGCCTTACGCACGCGCATCAAGTTGTTCTACCGCCCCAGCCAGCTGACCGAACGCCCGGAAACGCAGCTCAAGGCGCTGAAGTGGTCGCTGCAACGCAAGGGCGGTCAAACGTATCTGGTAGTGGACAATCCCTCCCCCTATCACTACACCTTCGGCCGCCTGGAAGTGAGTAACCAGAACCAACGTGAAGTACTGGATGCCCGGGCAATGGCGGTACCTTTAGGCCAGCAATCCTACCTGCTGAGCACGCTGCGCCCGGCCGATGATCTGACGGTAACCTTCACCGCCATCAACGATTACGGTGGCCATAGTGAGCCGTTGAGCGAGCCGCTGGCAGGGTCAATGCAATAACGGCGATCACCTGACAAGCGTCAGTGGCAGTTTTGGAAAGTCTTGCCAACTTTCGCCACCATCGAAGCTGACGGTTGCCGAGAGCGTGAACGAACTTTGCAGCGTGAGTTTTTCGAAGAACCCTTTGGCCACTGTTGTCCCCACTCCAGTAGCCAGCTCACCCTGCGAAACGACATGGGCCTCGAGCAGCACTTCGCTCTCTGGCCCCCGAGCACCCACGCCAGAAATCTCGATCGTCACTTGCTGGCCTTCGGCGATGAACTTCCACGCCTTGAGCGTCACCTCCGTCCGTGCAGCGGCACCAGCAAGGCTGAACTGGCCAGCGTTAGCCCCGGCAAGCTGCACAACTTGCAGATTACGGGTGAGTCTAGCCACCCTCAGTAGCCGCTCCAGCGAAGGCGGCAATACGCCTTCAGCCCCGGTGACCACGTAGCGCACGCCGACGGTTTTGCCGCCCTGTGCAGCCACCTTGTGTGCAGGAACCTCGCAACGCCAGCGTCGGCCATCATGCTCCACAGGGACGATGAAGTGCCCAAAGGTGTCTGGCTCTCCCCATTGCATCTCGATCTCATCGTCGGGATAAATGACCGCCTCAGTCGGCACATTGATCAGCAGCGGCGGATAGAAGTCATTCAGCGCCAGAGCACCACCCGGTGCCTCCGGTACTTCAGGGGCGGGGAAATCCCTCTGGATCGGCTTGGCCGCAACCTCCAGGGTCACCCGTCGTGAGCGAGCACTCCAGTTGCCCGCGCGGTCCTTGACGCGATAGTGCACATGACGCGGCCCATCACCGCGCTCGCGAATGAGATCGCCGGTAAACTCGATGCTGATGGGGTTACCGAGATCGGCCAGGCTCAGGCGTCTTGAATCCACGTAGTCATAGTCTTCGCCAGCGTCCCAGAACCACTCGATAGTGTCGCCGACACCGGGTATGGAATAGTCAGGCACATCGGCGACCAGCACATCACCATTCAACTCCAGGTAACGCGCCGTTACTCCCTCCTGCTCGATCTCCTCAGGAAATTGCAACCTGCCCTCATCGCACTCATCGCCCCCCAGGCAAGGCGGCGTCTTGTCGATGACCACTGAAAACGGCTCCGAATCCGAGCGCTCAAGATTACCCAGCACTACCGCGTACGTGAGTACATGGGTGCCTTCAGTCAGCTTCGTAGGCGCTACATTCAGAAACAGCTCGTCCTCCTTGACCCGCTCGGTGAAGGTTTTTCCGTCGACCTGCTCGCCATTCCAAAAGAGTGTCAGCGTCTCGGGCTCGTCCTCACTCGGATCCGACACCAGCCACATCGGGATTTTTACCATCAACGGCTTTGCAATTGCCTCTATGGGCAGCAGGTTCTCCTGCGCCCCTGGTTCATTCGGGAGGCGTGCAGGGACCTCCACCGGCTTGAGCAATGCCCGATCAGCAGTGTTGACCATTGTCCTTTCCTCAAGAAAAAAAAAGGAAGGCTTGCGCCTTCCTCGTCTTTGGTTTCACCAGTTGTAACGCAGCCCGACGTTAGCGCCCCACGGTTGCTCGATATGCTCACCGCGGCCATAGTCAAAATCGGCGTGCAACTGCAACCGGTCCATCAGGGAAACCGCAATCCCGCCCCCCAGTTCACCTCGCGAACCTGAAAGGTCATTGTTGAAACGGTTGTCGTTGACCTGCACCCGATTGTTGTTCACGAACTCATGAACAACTGCAGCACGCACGTACGGTTGAGCGGTACGCCCTTCTCCCAGGTCGAAGTTGCGTCCCGCCGTGGCGCCCAATTTCCCCAGCAGCGAGCGGGTTGCATCGCCCTCGCCGCGAAGGCCGTTATCCAGCTGGTAGTCTTTGCCCTGAATATGCACCATCGACCATTGCGTGTAAGGCTCGATGAAGTAGTCATCGGCAAGCTGGATATGCCGACCGAATTCAGCCGAGGCACCGACGCCGTGATTGCTGTAGTGGCCCTTGGTGCGCTTACCGTCACTGAGCGCCACTTCCGAGTCATTATCAAAACGGTTGAACTTGAGCACACCGTCGAAGTAATAACCGCTCTGCTGGTCCAGCCAGGTGGTATAGGCCCCCAGATAGTAACTGTCGACCTCGCCGGAGGTGCCCTGGGTCAAATCCAGATCGGAGCGGCTATAACCGGCCATCACCCCCACCAGCCATTGGCCATCGCCGACAGGCAAAGGAGCATCGGCGCCGAACGACAAGCCACGCTGGACCTGCTTGTACGCCACCCCTGAGCTCGCCGACACGTCATACTTGTTGCCATAGGCGCGCATCCAGCCGCCCGCCTTGCCGTCGTCCATGCGCAATTCGCCCATACGGCTACGTAACGTCGACAACTCGCCATACCAGACGGTGGGGGCGGTGTTGAACAGCGCCATGACCGACTGCGTACCCGGGCTGATCACTTTGCGCGAACCGTCAAGGAACCAATCGTTGCCGCGCTGGATCAGCTCATAGGAAAAGGCGCCTAGATCGACCGGACCGTTGAGCAGGGAAAAGTCCGCGTCTCCCGCAGCCGCGCTGATCACATGCAGGGCATTTTCCGCCGAGGGGTCGGCACCGCTGCTGCCCACCAGCAGACTGTGGCTGCCGGTAGCGTTGCCGGTGACCTCAAGAAAATCGGTTTGCCCGGTCGAGAAGTCAGCATCCATCACGAACGTGCCATTGCCTGACAGGTTCCCCAGCGTCAGCCGCTGATAGGCATCAGCTCCGCCGAACTGCACGACGCCATCGTTCATCGCCAGGTCGCCGACACTGGCATCCGCGACCATGACCCAGCGTGACTGATTGTTGATGGCAAGGCTGGCGACATTTTCCAGCTGGCCAGTCAAAGTCGCTTGTTGGTCAAGGGTTAAGTCGGCCTGAGACCCTTGCTCCACCACCACATTGCCCACCAGGTGGGCACCCTCCACGTTCAGCTTGGCGCTGGAATCATTACGCACCTCCAGCAAGTTGCCATTGCTGCCTGTCAATGTTGAACCGGCGCCGACCCGGATCTGCGCCGCAGCGGCACCACTGCGGGTGCCCGCGACAACAATGGCGGCACCGTTCTGCCCCTCTACCGAAGTGCCCTGCAAGTTGATCTCGGCCTGATCGCCAACAGTGTCGCCGTTGACCAAAATACCTTCCTGACCCCCGACCAGCGTACTGTCAACGGCCTCGAAAGTACCGTTGAACAAGCGCAATGCGGAACTGGTAGCTCCGCTGCCCTGTAAAAGGCTGCCTTGAAGACGAAGTTGCGAGTTGCTTGCAACCGAGGCGCCGCCCGCCTGGCCGATGATCTTGCTGTTGAGCACCTCTGCGCTCGAACCCACCTCGCCGATACGCGCAGCGACCAAACCGCGGGCCCCGCTGGTGATTGTGCTGCCGGAAATTCGCGCAAGGGCACCGCTTTCCATGGTGATGCCTGACGCAGAGCCAGCACTGACGGTACTGCCATTGAGGTTCAGCACTGCGCCGGACCTCATGAGAATATCCTGGGTTGCGGCACCATTGGCGGTAAGGCTGGAGCGCTCGGTGAGCATATAGCTATCCACTGCTGTTTCAGCGCCAATTACCTCGTCGCCATTGACAATGGTAAGTCCCAGCGCTGTTTCAACAGACACTGCCAAGGGTGCAATCAAGATTAACGCAAGTACACGGTGGCGCGGAGGTGCGAACAAGTAACTTGTGGCTTTCATGTCATCTTCTCCTGAATTGAAAACGTCTCAGTTCAACCGGATGCATGACCAGCCACCCGGGTTGAAATTCCGACAAGACTACAAAGCCTAAGGAAACTATTCTGTAGGGAAATTCCTATGCCAGCACGGGAATAGCCAACAGCCATACAACAGACTCCCCCGCGAGCAGGAAAATATTGTCAAATACTAATATCACACCCTGCGAGACCGAAAACATACAGTACGACCATACCACATCTGAAAAACCCTCTAGCACTCTAGCCTTATTTAACTCCACCTTAGATCGGTTAAATTCAGAGCACCATTTAAAATTCTTATTAATAGCAGTATCCGCACACGGGTAAAATGGCGGCCGCCAGCTGAAACCTCTAGGTAGACTTTATTCTCTGCCGCAATCGCTAATCACCTTGCATGCGATCTTCACATTATGTGTCGGCGCGACCCACACTACAAACAGCCAATATCTTTGTAGAACCAGCGATAATTTTGTGACTATTCGAGACACGAGTAGTCGGAGGGATAGCACAGGAAGCATCAGAAGCGAGACGGGTTCCCAGAGAGTCTCAGCGCAATTGAAAATTGCGAAAACAATTTCACACCAACAATAGAAATAAACGACACACCACATTCGCAGAAAAAAGAAACAGCCAACCCTTAATATAACGAAAGAGCAAATACTATAAGCTGTAGAACAGTCGACATATCGACGACCTTACTCCTCCCACCGAATTCAAATTACAACCCAGTCACTCAACTTCACATCTCGCAACTCGCAGAAGCCAAGGACTCGCCCTTTACCCAGCAATACCCTGTATTTCAATTGCAAAACTGCATTTTGAATTGTATGGACACAGCACAAGCTCAATGCAATACCGAAGTCACGCCTCCAAGGACTCGCAGTTGGTAAGACTGAACCGCCTGGAAAAGTGCCTCCGCCTCTTGACGAAGCTTTAGAAGCTCATCCGCAGTTAATACTCCTTTCGCGTTCTCATATCGCTGCATGGATTCGAGTGCTAGAGCCATCAAGCCCTCCCCCTGCACCATCTGCTCAAGTAATTTTGTCTCATCAATCTTCGCCATCATCACCATCTCCAATAGGCAGGCCTTCCAGTATAGCCCTCTATTGGTCAGTATCCATGACGAATTAGATCAACCACCGCCCAGCAATCGTGCTATTGGGATTTGATTAGTCACGAGGACCATTACGTGCACTCTACGTTTCAGCTCCGCCACTAAAGTTATGCCGCCCACGACAAAGGTTTCCCCAGCAGCGACGGCAACAATATCGGCAACACAGGCAACCCAAGGACACTCACTACTGTTTCCCCGTACGGAAGGTTTGGGGCACCTTCAGCATTGACTGAGGCACTCCGTTCACAAGCAGTACAGCCCCCTCTAGTCCCCACGACTTTATCCCCGTTAAGCCTCCCTCCAAACGTCCCTCAACCCAACCTCGCAACGCTCTCCTCCCGTTGACTTCTCCCGACACCTCCAGCGATTCCCCCTACATACCGCCCTCTGCCTGCTCCCTATCCTTGCCCCTCGAATCCAGCGTTGTCATCCCCGCGCGTGATGCGTCTCGGCGTCCGCCGGCGATCCAGACAACGCCAGTGCGTCTCGCTAACCGGTGCTTGCGTTCCTAGCCGTGACCGGTACCTCAGATCAGGAAATCCCCATGCTTCAGCTCGACCGACGCAGGTTGCTGCCGTCGCGCTTCGCCCCCCTGTTGGTGCTCGGTAGCGGCAGCCTGTTGCTGGCCAGTATCAGGCTGGCGATCGCCGATGAATCGACCTTGCAGTTCAACTCCGGTTTCATTCGCCAGAGCCAGGACCAGCCCGCCGAAGCCGGTGCCCTCGCCCTGCAGCAGCTGGCCGCCGACAAGCCGCTGGTATCAGGCCGCTACCAGATCGATCTGCTGGTCAATCTGACCCCCAGCGGCACGCGCGACCTCGACATCCATGACGGCCCTGATGGTCAGGGCCTGCAAGCCTGTGTGACGACCGGGCTGCTGCGCGAGCTGGGCCTGCGCGAGCAAGCCCTTGACCAACCCCTGCCGGCCGATGGGCGCTGCCTGGACCTGAGCGCACTGGTGCCGCAGGCGAAGGTGGAGTTCGATCCGGAGCAACTGCGCCTGAACCTGTCGATTCCACAAATCGCCTTGCGCCGCGACGTCGCCGGCAGCGTCGCGCCGGAACGCTGGGAGGACGGCATCAACGCGGCCTTCATCAATTACCAGGCCTCGGCACAACACAGCAGCCGCAGAGACGGTAGCACCCGCAGCAGCCAGGACCTGTACCTGAACAGTGGCGTCAACCTCGGTGCCTGGCGCCTGCGCAGCAACCAGGCATTGCGCGAGAACGAAGCCGGCGAGCGCAGCTGGACCCGCAGCGATACCTACGCACAGCGCGACATACCCGGCCTGCACGCCAACCTCACCCTGGGCGAAACCTTCACCCGTGGCGAGATGTTCCGCAGCCTGCCGTTCCAAGGCGCCCAAGTAGCATCGGATCAGGACATGCTGCCCGACGTCATGCAGAACTACGCGCCGATCCTGCGTGGCGTTGCCCAGACCCGCGCCAAGCTCGAAGTGCTGCACAATGGTTATCCGATCTACTCCACTTATGTCGCGCCCGGGCCCTACGAGATCGATGACCTCAGCGTCGGTGGCGGCCACGGTGAGCTGGAAATTGTCCTGACCGAGGCCGACGGCCAGGTTCGGCGTTTCACCCAGGCCTACTCCACCCTCAACAACCTGCTGCGCGAAGGCACCTGGCGCTACTCAGCGGCCGTGGGCCGCTACAACGGTGCCGAACACCTGGACGACCCGCTGTTCTGGCAGGCTACCCTGGCCCGCGGCGGCGCCTGGGACAGCACCTTGTACGGTGGCCTGCTCTCCGCCGACTACTACCGGGCCGGCCTGCTGGGCCTCGGTCGCGACCTGGGTACCCTGGGCGCAGTGTCGTTCGACGTGACCCAAGCCTATACCGATCTGGGCAACAGCCTTGGCGAGGTGCAGGGCACCAGCTTCTCCGCGCGCTACGGCAAGAGCTTCCAGACCCGCACCAACCTGCGCTTCGCCGGCTATCGCTATTCCACCGAAGGTTACCGGGACTTTGACGAAGCCGTGCTGCAGCGCAATTCGGCCAGCAGTTACCGCGGCAACCGCCGTAGCCGCCTGGAAGCCTCGATGTACCAGAACTTCGGTCAGAGCAGCTCATTGAGCCTCAGCCTGTCCCAGGATGATTACTGGAAAAGCAACTACCAGCGCCGGCAGTACCAGTTCCAGTTCAACACCCGCGTTGGCGACCTGAATATCAACCTGTTCGCTTCACAAGCCCTGAACGAACAGTCGGATAACAGCCGCCAACTTGGCATTGGCGTCTCGCTGCCACTGGACTTCAGCCATGCCCGCAGTGTCAGCTTCGACCTGCAACAGTCGGATGATCGCTACAGCCAACGGGCCAGCCTCGATGGCAGCGCGTACGACAACCGCCTGAACTACCGCACTTCGGTGAGCAACGACGAACAGCAGCGTAAAAGCGCCGCCGTGGCGCTCGCCTACCAGACCGGACAGGTGAGCTACGGTGCGGGCTACACCGAAGGCAGCGATTATCGCAGCCTGTCGGTCAATGCCAGCGGCGCCCTGCTGATCCACGATGAAGGGATCGAATTCGGCAACTACATGGGCGAGACCAGCGCCTTGGTGCAAGTGCCTGACATCGCCGGCGTGGGGATCGAGAGCGCACCCACCGCTACCACCAATGACCGTGGCTACGCCCTGGTGCCGCACCTGCGCCCATACCGCGTCAACCAGCTGGTATTGCGCACCGACGATCTCGGCCCGCAAGTGATCATCGACAACGGTACGCAGCAGGTGGTGCCGCGCCGAGGCGCCATCCTCAAGGCCACGTTCGAGGCGCGCAAGGTAGTGCGCATGGTACTTACCCTACACCAGGCCGACGGCCGCGCCCTGCCGTTCGGGGCACAGGTGAGCAACGAACAGGGCCAGCCGCTGGCCGTGGTCGGTCAGGGCGGGCAAGCCCTGGTCGCGAGTGAACAAGGGGCACAGACCCTGCTTGTTCAGTGGCACGACAAGACCGCACAAACTTGCCGCCTGGCCATCGACCCCGAGCAAATGACCGAGGAGCAGGGCTACCACCTGCAAACCCTGCAATGCCATCCCCAATAACCCATCAGCGCGCGGCGCTGCTGCGCGTTACTCCAGGACTCCCCATGCACCCCTCTCACACCACCGCCTGGCGCTTCACCGCGCTCACAGCCCTCACCCTGAGCCTTTGGCAACTTTCGGGTAATGCCCAGGCAGATTGCCGCATCAGCCCCTCACCTGGGGTGATGACCTTCCAGATGGCGCTCGACAGTTACTGGGTGCCGCGCGACGCAGCGCTGGGTACCGTTATCGGAGAGAAGACGATCAATGTACGCAACGATCAGCAATTGGAGATGATATGCCAAAATCCGAATGGCACTGAGCGCATTGACGCCAGGCTGCCGGCCACCGCACCCATTTATGGTGGCAGCCTTCCGCCCGTAGGCGGCAAGGACGTCAACGGCAGAGTCATCGAGACCAATATTCCAGGTGTCGGCGCCTACATTGACCTTGCTCAACCCTATACAGGTGGGCGCTCGAACTATTTTGAGCCCGACGATGGTACTGCTATTCCCTACACCGGGGTATTCGCCACAAAGACAGCATTCGCCCTCGATGCCTCCTACCTGCGCGGGAAAGTGACCCTGATCAAAATCGGTGATATCGCGCCGGGTCCGCAGCGAGTCGACCGGCAGATGTTCGAAGGCTCTATCTACAACTTGGGTAAAGTCATGGAGGGGCGGCTGACGGCCACGGTACAGCCGGCCCAATGTGCCTTGAGCGCAAATGCCGTCAGTGCTGACCCGGTCGAGCTCGGCGCCCACCCGCTTGCCGATTTCACCGGTAAGGGATCGACCACTCTAGCCGTGCCGTTTCATATCAACCTGACCAACTGCGTCGATGATGCCAACGGCAGCACCGCCCGCGCCCATATCCGTCTGGATGGGGCGAACGGCTCGGTACCGCTGCCGCAAAAGGGGGTATTCAGCCTGACCACCGATTCTGACGCCAAGGGAATCGGTATTCGGATGTTGCACAGAGATGGCTCGCCGGTAGAGCTGAACCACGATGAGCCTGTGACAAACCTGTCAATACCGGAAACCCGCCTGGATTTCCAGGCGCAGTATTATCAGACCGAGGACGTTGTTACAGCCGGTCTGGCTAAGGGGTCGTTGAATTTTACCATCAGTTATCGCTGAGACCCTGCACGGTAACCCGGCAGGGTCATGGCTCAACGCGAAACAGGTGTACGCAGGGTGACGAATTCTTCGGCAGCCGTCGGGTGCACGCCGATGGTTTCGTCGAACTGCTGCTTGGTCGCCCCGGCCTTCAGTGCGATGCCCAGGCCCTGGATGATTTCACCGGCATCCGGGCCGACCATATGGCAGCCCAACACGCGGTCGGTGTCGGCGTCGACCACCAGTTTCATCAAGGTCTTTTCCTGCACCTCGGTCAAGGTCAGTTTCATTGGCCGGAAGCGGCTTTCGAAGATCTGCACCTGGTACCCTTGCTCAAGTGCCTGCTCTTCAGTCAGGCCCACCGTACCGATAGGCGGCTGGCTGAACACTGCGGTGGGAATGTTCTGGTAATCCACCGGGCGGTACTGCTCGGGCTTGAACAGACGCCGGACCACGGCCATGCCTTCGGCCAGGGCCACGGGCGTCAGCTGTACGCGGCCGATCACATCGCCAATGGCCAGGATCGACGGTTCGGTGGTCTGGTACAGGTCATCGACGCGAATGAAACCGCGCGGGTCAAGCTCCACCCCGGTATTTTCCAGGCCCAGGTTGTCGAGCATCGGCCGCCGGCCGGTGGCGTAGAACACGCAGTCGGCTACCAGCTCGCGACCGTCCTTGAGGGTGGCCTTGAGGCTGCCGTCGTCCTGGCGTTCGATGCGCTGGATATCGCTGTTGAACTGCAGGTCCATGCCGCGCTTTTCCAGTTCTTCCTTGAGGTGCGTGCGCACCGCGCCGTCAAAGCCGCGCAGGAACAGGTCGCCACGGTACAGCAGCGAGGTTTTCGCCCCCAGGCCCTGGAAGATGCCGGCGAACTCGACGGCAATATAACCACCGCCGACCACCAGCACGCGCTTGGGCAGGTCCTTGAGGAAAAATGCCTCGTTGGAACTGATCGCCAGCTCCTTGCCCGGAATGTCCGGGATCTGCGGCCAGCCGCCGGTGGCAATCAGGATGTGCTCGGCGCTGTAGCGCTGGCCGTCGATTTCCACTTCATGGGCACCGGTCAGCTTGGCGTGGCCTTCGAGCAGGGTCACCCCGCTGTTGACCAGCAGGTTGCGGTAGATGCCATTGAGTCGCTCGATTTCGCGGTTCTTGTTGGCGATCAACTGCCCCCAATCAAACTGCGCGTCTTCCAGCGACCAGCCAAAGCCTGCCGCCTGCTCGAAGTCGTCGGCGAAATGCGCGCCGTAGACCAGCAGTTTTTTCGGCACGCAGCCGACGTTGACGCAGGTACCACCCAGGTAGCGGCTTTCGGCAACCGCCACTTTTGCACCAAAGCCCGCAGCGAAACGCGCAGCGCGTACACCGCCGGACCCGGCACCAATCACGAACAGATCAAAATCGTAGGCCATTTCAGTCTCCTTGGCAGGCCGTCAGCATACCTCGACTGACCAGTCGGAAACAAAAAAGGCTCTTCATGGAATACTGGGGACTGTGGTCCTTGGGTTGGGTGCTGTGGCTGTGGCTGTGGCTGTGGCTGTGGCTGTGAGCTTATCCATTTGCTGTGGCGACGCCGCCGGCCCCTTCCGCCCTTACGGCGGCCTACTTTCCTCTTGGGGAAAGTAGGCAAAGCCGCCTGCTCCTGCATACGG
>JAVXRI010000088.1:0-789 GCA_036643775.1 Pseudomonas sp.
CGAGGCGAGGCCCAAGGTCATACTCCCCGGAATTCCGTAAAGAACCAAAAAAAAGCCCGCCAGTGACGGCGGGCTTTTCTGTGCATCGAGCCTGGACTTAACGCTGTGGGTTGAGCACCAGATTCATGTGGCGGTTTACATCTTTGTACAGCAGGTAGCGGAACGGACCTGGGCCGCCGGAGTAGCAGGCTTGCGGGCAGAAAGCGCGCAGCCACATGAAGTCACCGGCCTCGACCTCGACCCAGTCCTGGTTCAGGCGGTACACCGCTTTACCTTCCAGAACGTACAGGCCGTGTTCCATGACGTGGGTTTCAGCAAACGGGATCACGCCGCCTGGCTGGAAGGTCACGATGTTGACGTGCATGTCGTGGCGCATGTCGGCCATGTCGACGAAACGGGTGGTGACCCAAGCGCCGTCGGTACCCGGCATCGGGATCGGCGCGATGTCCTTCTCGTTGGTGACGAACGCTTCCGGCAGGGCCAGGCCTTCAACCACCTGGTAGTGCTTGCGGATCCAGTGGAACGTGACGTTCTTGCCGCTGTTGTTGCGCAGGCTCCAGTCGGCCGCCGGCGGAATGAAGGCGTAGCCGCCTTCTTTCAGGGTGTAAGGCTTGCCCTGCAGGGTGATGTCGACTTCGCCTTCGACGACGAACAGTACCGCTTCGGCGTTCTTGTCCAGCTCAGGACGCTCGCTGCCGCCTTCTGGCGCCAGTTCCACGATGTATTGCGAGAAGGTCTCGGAGAAGCCGGTCAGCGGACGGGCGATGACCCACATGCGCATCTTGTCCC
>JAVXRI010000088.1:799-23343 GCA_036643775.1 Pseudomonas sp.
GGTGGCTGGTGACGATGTCACGCATCACGCCCTTGGGGATCACGGCATAGGCTTCGGTAAACATGGCACGGTCTGTCAGCAGCTCGGTTTGAGCCGGGTGCCCACCGTGAGGGGCGTAGTAAGAAGATTTAGACATGGACAGTCTCGACTTTGTTGTTGTGTCCCCGTGCCTGACAGCGCCGGCCGGCGCTGTGTGGGGATGCATTGACACGATATAGACAAGGTCGTGCTATCCACAAATTAAATGTTGAAATACCCGGTATTTGATTACTGAATGCCGACAGTGTGAATACGCCTGTCGGCATCAGCCCCCCGTCGGCTCAGGGCAGAACCGAGACCGGGTAGACCGCATCGGCGACCCGCAACGGCTTGGGAATCAGGCCCAGACCCTGGAACGTGTCGGCCAGTTTCTGTTGCTCGGCGGTGATGTTGCTGTCGATCGGTACGGCATTGTAGTTGCGTCGCTCGCTGGCCACCTGCAGGACATCGGCGCCGATGCCCAGTTGCGGGGCGAGCAGGGCGGCAACTTCATCGGGCTTGTGGTTGGCCCAGTCGCTGACCTTGGCCAGTTCGCTGAAGAAGGTCTTGAGCAAGGCGCGGTTGTTGTCGGCAAAGGTGGCAGACGACAGGTAGAAGGTGCGGTTGTTGGACAGGCCGCTGCCGTCACGCAGGTTTTTCAGCCCCGGTTGCTTTTCCGCGGCGGCCAGGAACGGGTCCCACAGGGTCACGGCCTGGACACTGCCCGATTGCAACGCGGCCACGGCGTCGGCGGCATTGTTGACGTAGGCCGGGGTGATGTCCTTGTAGCTCAGGCCGGCATCCTGCAGCGCCACAGCCAGCAGGTACTGGGCGTTCCAGCCGCGACCGGTGGCCACGCGCTGGCCTTTGAGGGCCTGGACATCGGCGATCTTGTCCTGCTCGCGGACCACCAGGCCGATGCCGCGCGGGTAAGGTTGTTCGGCGGCCAGGTAGACCACCGGTTTGCCTGCGGCCTGGGCGAACACCGAGGGCGCATCGGCGGCATGGCCGAGGTCGATGGCCCCGGTGCTCAAGGCTTCGAGCAGTTGCGGGCCGGCGGCAAACTCATACCAGCTGACGCTCACGCCTTGTGGCGCCAGGACTTTCTCCAGGGCGCCGCTGCCCTTGAGAATATTGATGCTGTTGAATTTCTGGTAGCCGATGCGCAAGGTTTTAGTCTGTTCGGCGACAGCGCTCTGGCCGGGTACCAGCAAGGCGGCGAAGGCAGCGAGCAGGCCGCCGGTTATCAGGCGGCGCAGGGGCGAGTGGGGCTGTTGCGACATGGGCGGACTCCGGGGACTCAAGAACAGAAGGTGTCCGAAAATATAAGGAGCCCGCGCGGGCGCTTCAATTTGTTTATTCCGTTTTGTTAGATTGTTTTGTTATTTTTATATCCTTTTGTTTTTAGCCGAAAGGTCAGGTTCGCAGCGCCCTGGCCAATCGCTGCATCGCCGTTTCGATCTCATGGGCCGTCAACGACGAATAGCCCAACAGCCATCCCTGTTGCTTTTGCTCGCCGGCATAAAGGCGACTCAGGCCGGGGAGGTGCAGACCCGCAGCAGCGGCCTTGGCCACGGTCTGCGCCTCGGACCAGCCGTCGTTGAGCAAGCAGGGGATCTGCAGTCCGCCTGGGGGCCGCATCGCGCTGACGATGCCGTGCAGATGCGTGTCGATGGCCTCGAGCATGGCCATCCTGCGCGCGGCATACAGCTTGCGCATGGCGCGTACATGGGCGTTGTAGTGACCATCCTCCATGAAGCGCGCCAGGGTTAACTGCAGGATCTGTGGGGTATGCCCGTCCATGATGCTGCGTGCATGACTGAAGGGTTTCACCAGTTCCGCGGGCAACACCATATAGCCCATGCGCAACCCCGGATACAGGGTCTTGCTGAAGGTGCCGATGTAGAGCGTGCGATGGTAGCTGTCCAGGCCCTGGACGCAGGCAGTGGGCAGGCCGTCGTAGTGAAACTCGCTGTCGTAGTCGTCCTCGATGATCCACTTGCCGTGGCTCGCGGCCCAGTTGATCAGTTCGAGCCGGCGTTCCAGCGACAGGGTGGCGCCTGTCGGGTATTGATGCGACGGCGTCACATAGACGCAGGATGCGCCGCTGCGGTCGGCACACAGCAGTTCGGTGCGAATGCCCTGTGTATCGACGTCGATCGGCACCACGCGGGCCTCGGCCGCTTCGAAGGCTTTGCGGGCCCCGAAGTAGCCGGGGTTTTCCATCAGGATCGGTTTGCCGGCGTCCACCAGCAATTGCGCACACAGGAACAGGGCCTGGCGGGTGCTGCTCAGTACCAGAATCTGTTCAGGCGTCACTTTCGCGCCGCGCTCCAGATTCAGGTACACCGCAATGGCCTTGCGCAGCGGCTCGGCACCTTGCGGGTCACCATGCAGCAGCACGTTGCCGCGATAGTCCTTCATGGCCTGGCGCTGCAGGCGCTCCCAGACATCAACGGGAAAGGAGCGGGTTTCCGGAAGCCCGGTGGCAAATGCCTTGATCGCCTGTTGATCGCTGACCCCACCGCTGGCGTAGATCATGCGTCCGCGCAGGCTCAAGCCCTCATCGGCGTAATTCAGGCTGCGTTGTTGTTCCTTGTTGCGGATGCGTCGGCGCGCTGCACCGCGTAATTCCATGCCCATGGTTTGCGATACGTAGCTCCCCGATCCCTTGCGCCGTTCGATGAAGCCATCGCGTTGCAATTGCACGTAGGCGTTCTCCACGGTGTCACGGGCAAAGCCCAATGCGTGGGCCAACGCGCGGGTCGCCGGCAGCTTCAGCCCTGGGCCCAGGGCGCCTTCAAGGATCAGTTCGCGCAAGGCGCGTTGAATCCGCTGATGCAGGTCCAGGGCGCGAAATTCCGCGTCGTTGAGGCGTATTTTCAGGGTGTCGAGTTCGAATGCTTTTGCCATGTGGTCTGCCGTCTATCCATGAACTGGCCCGGTCTGGCAGGCCAGCTTATGCGTGGACTGGCGCGCTCGCAACGGCCTACTATGCAGGCTGCATCCACACCCATCATTCTTCGAGGTCACGTGTGAAATACGTATTGGCACTTTTACTGAGTCTGTCCCCACTGCTGGCCCAGGCGGTTGAAGTCGGTGAACGCCTGGCGCCCTGGACCCTGCTTGACCAGCATGACCAGGCCTACAGCCTCAACGACCAGACCCGTACGCTGCTGGTGGCGCGCAACATGGACGGCGCCAAGCTGGTCAAGGCGGCCTTGGCCGACCGTCCCAAGGGCTACCTGGAGGCCCGCCAGACCGTGTTCGTCGCCGATATCCAGCGCATGCCCGCGCTGATTTCCAAGCTCTTCGCCATCCCTGCCATGCGCGACTACAGCTACCGCGTGTTGCTGGACCGCGAGGGCAGTGTGGCCACGCGTTATGCCGGTGCTGAAGACCAGGTGCTGTGGCTGCAGCTGGACAAGGGGCAGGTGGTCAGTCAGCGTGAGTACGCCAGTGCCGATGAGCTGCGCCAGGCGCTTGAGCAGGTGCCGGTGCAGAACTGATTCATATGGCCCGTTTCCTCAGCGTTTGCGGGAGCGGGCTTGCCCATCGATCAGGGCGTCAGGCTGTCCTGAACCATCTGCAAAAACGTTGCGACCAAGCGCCGCGAACTCTGTTCGCGCAAGCACACCAGGGTTTCGGTCAGGCGGCGCTGGCAATCCACGATCGGTAGCGCACACACCCGCGCATCGGCGCCGAACTCGGCCGCCGACACCACGCCGACGCCAATCCCGACCACAACCGCCTCGCGCGCCGCTTCCCGGCCTTCGACCTGAATCGCCGGGCGAATGCGCAGGCCCGCTCGTTGCATTTCCTCTTCCAGGGTCTGGCGGGTCACCGAGCCCGGTTCGCGCAGCACGATTGGCGTGTCGTCGAGGTCGGCCAGGCTGATCGAGCCGCGGCTGGCCCACGGGTGGTTGTGCGACACGAAGGCCACCATCGGATCGCTGCGCATCGGCACGCAGAGTAGACGCTCGTCATCGACGTCACGGCCAAGCAGGGCCAGGTCGGCCTGATAATTGAATAGCCGTAGCAGGGATTCGTCAGTGTTACCGGTTTCAATCTTGACGCTGATGCCCGGGTACTGCTGACAGAACTGGGCGATCTGCGGCAGGACATGCACCGGCGCATCCACCGCCAGCACCAGGGTACCGGTTTGCAGCGCGCGCGAGTCCTGGAGCAGCTCATGGGCCTCGGCTTCGCAAACGAACAAACGCTGGGTAATGGCCAGCAGACGCTCACCCAGGTCGGTGAGTTGCACCGAGCGCTTGTTGCGGTGGAACAGTAACACGCCGAAGCGTTCCTCCAGTTTGCGCACCTGATCGGAGATCGCCGGCTGGGTCAGGAACAACCGTTCGGCGGCACGGGTAAAACTGCCGTGCAGCGCAACGGCATGAAAAGCCTTCAACTGAGCATGGGAGACCGACATCGCAGCACCTGTTACAAGCTGAGCTTATTTGTGAAATACGATAAATCGATTTTATTTATCAGTCAGTAATTGTTTCTATCTCATCCAGCCCGCCACGTCACCTGCAGTGACTGACGGGTCATGGACCTGGCTGACAAGGCACAACAATACCCCTTGCTCCCGCTCCATCTGACCAGGTGACGGTCCTGACCGGCCGTCACGCAGTGCGCAACACAAGAACAAGACAGGCATTTTTAAAAATTCTGCCGGCACACTCAAGCTCCGAGGTCAGAGTCACCATGAACAAACACATTGCAGATATAAAGCGTTGGCGCGTGCAGATCTTTGCCGTTACCTGGATTGCCTACGCCGCGTTCTATTTCACTCGCAAAGCCTTCTCTGTCGCCAAGTTGGGGATCGGAGAGGACCCAAGCTTCGCCCTCGATAAAATGGCCATGGCCAACCTCGACGCCATCTACCTGGCGGCCTATGCCGTGGGGCAGTTCACCTGGGGCATGCTCGCCGACCGTTTCGGTCCACGGGTGGTGGTACTCGGTGGCCTGATCATTTCTGCGGCGGCTGCGTTGGTGATGGGCAGTTACGCAACGTTCCCTATCTTCGCTACCTGCATGCTGGTCCAGGGCCTGGCCCAGTCCACGGGCTGGGCGGGGCTGTGCAAGAACATCGGCAGCTTCTTTCCGTCGTCGCAGCGCGGACGGGTGCTGGGGCTGTGGAGCTCCTGCTATGCCTTCGGCGGCCTGGTCGCTTCGCCCTTCGCCGGCTGGTGGGCGTACACCCTGATCGGCAGCTGGCATGCGGCATTTTTCTCCAGTGCTGCGGTGGTCGCGCTGGTGGCGGTGCTGTTCTTCTTTCTGCAGCGCAACAAGCCCGAAGATGTCGGCCTGCCAGCGGTGGAACCGGAGCCGGAAAGCATGGTGCCCGGTTCCACGATTTGCAGCGTCTGGGCACCGCTGCGCGAGATCCTGCGCAACCGTACCGTACTGACCCTGGGCCTGGCGTACTTCATGCTCAAGCCGGCGCGCTACGCGATTCTGTTATGGGGTCCGGTGATGGTCTTCGAACAGATGCCTTCGGTGGGCAAAGTCGGTGCGGCGATCATCCCCACAGCCTTCGAACTGGCCGGCTTGCTCGGGCCGATTCTGATCGGTCTGGCCTCGGACAAACTGTTCGGTGCCCGGCGCATGCCGGCCTGTGTGATCAGCCTGCTGGTGCTCACGGTGGTGCTGGCGCTGTTCATGGGCGCGATGCAAAGCGGCAGCGTGATCCTCGTGGTGGCGTTGCTGTTCGTCATGGGCCTGACCCTGTACGGCCCCGACTCGATGATCAGCGGCGCAGCGGCCATCGACTTCGGCAGCGCCAAGGCCGGGGCCACGGCGGCTGGTTTCGTCAACGGTTGTGGCTCGGTGGGCGCGATCCTCGGTGGTCTGCTGCCGGGCTACTTCGACGGGGTCACGGTGTTCATCGTGTTTGCCGGCTGTGCGCTGTTCTCGGCGCTGGTGCTGGTACCGCACTGGAACAGCCGGCCAGCATCGGCCGCACATACCCCCGCTGTTGCTCCGAACACCGCCATGGCCATCAAACCACTACGTACCTGAAACCTTAAAGGAAACCGACCATGAGACCCTTCTGGCTGCAGCAGGCGCTGGATCAGGAAGATCAACCGGCGTGCCCGGCGCTGGCCTCTGACACTGAGTGCGATGTCTGTATCGTCGGCGGTGGCTACACCGGCCTTTGGACCGCGCTGATGCTCAAGGAGCAGAACCCGGCGCTGGATGTCGTGCTGATCGAGGCCGACATCTGCGGTGCCGGGGCCAGTGGGCGTAATGGCGGTTGTGCCTTGTCGTGGTCGGCCAAGTACTTCACCCTCGAACGGCTGTTCGGGATGCAGGAGGCGGTGCGCCTGGTCAAGGCGTCGGAGCAGAGCATCTATGCCATCGGCGATTTTTGCCGGGTGCATGGCATCGACGCCGACTACCGTCTGGACGGCACCCTGTACACCGCCACCAACCGCGCCCAGATGGGCGCCACCGATGGCGTAATAGGCGCGCTGGAACGTCAGGGCATCAACTCGTTCCAGCGCTTGCCGGTGGACCAGGTGCAGCGCCTGGCGGGCTCGGCCCGGCATCTGGAAGGCTGGTTCTCGCCCGCAGCAGCCACGGTGCAGCCGGGCAAGCTGGTGCGCGGTCTGCGCCGGATCGCTTTGCAAAAGGGCGTGCGTATCCATGAAGGCACAGCCATGACCGGTTTGCAGGAAGGGCCGCAGGCCGGTGTCGAAACCACCTGTGGCACCGTACGCGCGGCGCGCGTGGTGCTCGGTCTGAACGCCTGGATGGCGCGGGCGTTTCCGCAGTTCGAGCGCAGTGTGGCGATTGTCTCCAGCGACATGATCATCACCGAGCCGCAGCCGGAGCTGCTGCGCCAGATCGGCTTGACCAGCGGCATCAGCGTGCTCGACTCACGGATCTTCGTGCACTACTACCACAACACCAGCGATGGCCGGCTGATGCTTGGCAAGGGCGGCAACACCTTTGCCTACGGTGGTCGGATGCTGCCGGTGTTTGACCAGCCGTCGCCTTATGAGGCGCTGCTGCGCCGCAGTCTCGGCGAGTTCTTCCCGACGCTTGCCCAGGTACCGGTGGCGGCGACCTGGAACGGCCCGTCGGACCGCTCGGTGACCGGCTTGCCGTTCTTTGGCCGTCTGGGCGGCCAGGATAATGTGTTCTATGGCTTCGGCTATTCGGGCAGCGGTGTCGGCCCTTGCCATATGGGCGGACAGATCCTGTCGTCGCTGGCCCTGGGACTGGACAACGAATGGACGCGCTCACCGCTGGCTAATGGTCCACTTGGCTATTTTCCACCCGAACCGATCCGCTACCTGGGCTCGCTGATGGTGCGCAATGCCATTCGTCGCAAGGAACAGGCCGAAGACCACGGTCATCGCCCGCGCCATCTGGACGTGCGCCTGGCCCGTTTCGCTGCGGCAGCGGGGAAAGCCGACAAGGCCTGAGCAGTTTTTTTGTCGATTGCCACCACGAGGATGTATAAACTGCACCCACTTTGCCGGTCGCTACCTGAACCGGCACCTGAAACAAAGAGAGTCGAGATGGGCGCACAGTGGAAAGCCAAGCATAGAGAAACAGCCGCCAATGCCAAAGGCAAGATCATGGGCAAGCTGTCCAAAGAGATCCAGATCGCCGCAAAGGCTGGCGCTGACCCTGACATGAACCCGCGCCTGCGCCTGGCTGTCGAGCAGGCGAAAAAGGCCTCGATGACCCGTGAAACCCTCGAGCGGGCGATCCGCAAGGGTGCCGGGCTCGATGGCGATGCGGTGAACTACAGCGCGGTGACCTACGAAGGTTTTGCCCCGCACCAGGTACCGCTGATCGTCGAGTGCCTGACCGACAACGTCAACCGTACCGTGGCGCAAATCCGCGTGCTGTTCCGCAAGGGTCAGCTGGGTGCTTCAGGCTCGGTGGCCTGGGACTTCAACCACGTGGGCCTGATCGAAGCCACGCCGAACGCGGCCGACGCCGACCCGGAGATGGCCGCCATCGAAGCCGGCGCCCAGGACTTCGCCGAAGGTGAAGAAGAGGGCTCGACCCTGTTCATCACCGATACCACCGACCTCGATGCCGTACAGAAGGCCCTGCCTGCTCAAGGTTTCACCGTTGTTTCGGCGAAGATCGGTTACACCCCGAAGAACCCGGTCAGCGGCTTGAACGATGAGCAGATGGCTGAAGTTGAAGCCTTCCTCACTGCCATCGATGACAACGATGACGTGCAGAACGTTTATGTAGGTCTGGCCGGTTGATCTGACCCTTCCAGGCCTTATCGCGGGGCAAGCCCGTTCTCACCGCAAGCTCGGTGGGAGCGGGCTTGCCCCGCGCTGCATTCAGGCCCCTGCATTTGTGCATATCCGATGAGACTTAAGTCCCATGGCGGCTTGGCGATAGCCAGCCATACTCGACACTCGCCCTTTTAAATAACAACAAGTTCAGGGTTCAGTATCGATGACTTATCAGCACAGCTACGCCCATTCCATCGCCGATCCCGCCACGTTCTGGGCCGAACAGGCCGAACGCCTGGCCTGGTACCGCAAGCCACAGCAACCCCTCAGTGAAAACGCCGATGGCACCCATCAATGGTTTGCCGACGGGCGCCTCAACAGTTGCTATCTGGCCCTGGATCACCAGATCGAACAGGGGCGTGGTGAGCAAACCGCGCTGATCTACGACTCGCCGGTGACCGGCAGCCAGCAATCCTTCACCTATGTGCAGTTGCGCGACGAAGTGGCGCGCCTGGCCGGGCTGTTGCGCGAGCTTGGGGTGCAAAAGGGTGACGGGGTGATCATCTATATGCCGATGGTGCCCCAGGCGGCCATGGCCATGCTCGCTTGTGCCCGCATCGGCGCCGTGCATTCGGTGGTGTTCGGCGGCTTTGCTGCCAACGAACTGGCCCTGCGTATCGACGATGCCCGCCCGGCCTTGCTGCTGACGGCCTCGTGCGGGCTGGAGTTTGACCGGGTCATCGAATACAAGCCGTTGGTTGATCGCGCCTTGCAGCTGGCTCGCCATCAGCCACGTCAGGTGCTGGTGCTGCAGCGGCCCCAGGCTCCGGCAACGCTGCTCGAAGGTCGCGACCTCGACTGGCAGGACGCGGTAGCCAATGCCCGCCCGGTGGCGCCGGTGGAACTGGCAGCGGCCGATCCGCTGTACATCATGTACACCTCCGGTACTACCGGCAAACCCAAGGGCATCGTTCGCGAAAACGGTGGTAACGCCGTGGCCCTGGGTTTTGCCATGCGCCATATCTATGGCATGCAGGCCGGTGATGTGTGGTGGGGGATTTCCGATGTCGGCTGGGTGGTCGGTCATTCACTGATTGTTTACGGGCCGCTGATGAACGGCTGTACCACGGTGTTCTACGAGGGCAAGCCGATTCGTACGCCGGACGCTGGCGCCTACTGGCGGGTGGTCGAGCAGTACCGGGTCAACGGCCTGTTCTGCGCACCGACCGCCATGCGTGCGATCCGCAAAGAAGACCCTGAGGGCGAACTGCTGCGCCGCTATGACCTGAGTTCCCTGCGCCAGCTGTTCCTGGCTGGCGAGAAGCTCGATTCCAGTACCCATCAATGGCTGGAGGCAACCAGCGGCAAGACCGTTCACGACCACTGGTGGCAAACCGAAACCGGCTGGCCGGTTACCGCGCCCTGTGTGGGGCTCGATGGCTGTGCGGCGCGGCCCGGGTCAAGCAACCGCGCGGTACCGGGTTACCACGTGCGCGTGCTGGATGACGACGGCCAGCTGCTCGGTGCCAACCAGCAGGGCGCCATCGTCATTGCCCTGCCATTGCCACCTGGCTGCAGCCAGACTCTCTGGGGCGATCACCAGCGTTACCTGGACGCTTACCTCACCGCCTACCCGGGTTACTACCACACCGGCGACGGTGGCTACCTGGACGATGATGGTTTCGTCTACATCATGGGGCGCACCGACGACGTCATCAACGTTTCCGGGCATCGCCTGTCCACTGGTGAAATGGAAGACCTGGTCGCCCGTCATCCGGCGGTGGCCGAGTGTGCGGTGATTGGTGTGCACGACGAGATCAAAGGCCAGGTGCCCTTGGCCCTGGTGGTGCTCAAGGACGGGCAGGGTATCAACGAGGCTGCCTTGCAGAGCGAACTGGTGGCGAGTGTGCGCGAGCAGATCGGTGCGCTGGCGTGCTTCAATCAGGTACGGGTGGTCAAACGCCTGCCCAAGACCCGTTCGGGCAAGATCCTGCGTGCCGTGCTGCGCAAGATTGCCGACCAGCAAGCCTACACGCCGCCTTCGACCCTGGACGATCCGGCGGTGCTGGGCGAAATCGAAGCGGTGCTGGCCAGCTTCGCCCGCGTTGGTTGATTGCTGTAGGAGCGGATTCATCCGCGATGGGTCGCAACGCGGCCCCAAAAATGGGACTGCTACGCAGTCCATCGCGGATAAATCCGCTCCTACAATCGGTTAGCAATCCTGTGGGCAGAGAGTATCGGTTTGGCGCAATTGCCCGAGACGGCTGCGTGTTCGTGCCAGATCAGCAGCTGTGCCTCGCAGGCTTCTGCCCAGTGGCGCTGCCCCGATCAGTACCAGATGCTTGTCCTGGTCATAGAGCACATCCACCAGATTGATGAAACGCTGTTGCTCGGCGATCGAGCAGTCCTCCAGGCACGGCAAGCCATCGACAATCCAGTGATCAAAACGCCGGGCCAGTTCCAGGTAGTCGATGACGGCAGTGGGCTGTTCGCAGATCTGGGCAAAAGCAAACCCCACCGTATCGCCCTGAACAAGCTGCGCTTGCAGCTGGCGCTTGCCCACCTGCAATGGCCGCGACGCGTCGGCAAACGCTGGTATCCGCAGCGCTTCACGCTGCTCGGGATTGCCGGGCCAGAGGTAGTGGCCCTGGGTGAATCGTTGTTGGCTGGCGGCGCTGGGCAGGGCGCGATAGTCCTGATCGCCACCCACTTCCAGCACCTGCATCTGGTTGTTGATCAGGCGGATAACCGCCTCGAAGCGCTGGTGGTAGAGCGGGTTGGGCAACAGACCTTCGGGTGCGTAGTTGGAAGTCACCAAGACAAAGATGCGCCTGGCAAACAAGGCCTGGAACAGGCGGGTGATCAGCATCGCGTCGCCGATGTCGTGCACATGGAACTCATCGAAGCACAGCACCTGGCAACTCTGGAGCAAATGATCGAGGGTACAGGCCAGGGCATCCTCCTGGTGGCGGTGCTCGAACATGCCCTGGTGCAGGTGCGCGAAGAAGTCATGGAAGTGCACACGGCGCTTGTGTCGCTGGGGCAAGGCTTGAAAGAAACCCTCGAGTAGCCAGCTCTTGCCACGTCCGACCGGCCCATACAGATACAGGCTGCGGGCCTGACCACTATCGAGCCGCGCGGCCTGACTGGCCATGTGTTCGATAACCTGCAACTGGCCTGGGCTCAAGGTGTACCCCTGAGCGGCAGCCTTGTGTCGGAAATGCTGACGAATGGTACCCGCAAGCTCGGCATTCTCGCGCACCACAGGCCCGAGGCGTTGACGCAAGGCGCGCAGGGGCGAACGTATCCAGGCGGGTGGCAGGGCAGGCAAACCGGGCTCCTCAAGGCTTTCGGGACTCAAGGATGAGCTTGAGCAAGCGCGGCTAATTTAACCAATATGAGCGAGGGCTGCCAGCGTACTGGAGGGCGGTGAAGAGGCGCCTGATCTTGTACAGAACCTGTACGCTTGCCCGCAAGCTGGCAGCTTTTGTTTCCACTGCTACCCTCAAGCTCAGATAAATCCTGCGTTAAAGGATGAGCCGGTGAAAGGATGCACTCTGGCCGCGCTGCTCGGGCTGATCATTGCTGACAGCTCGGCCGCCGCCGAATTCCTGGTAGAAGTCAAAGTGGAAGTGCAGCGTGGCTGTGTGCTCATCCACCAGCCCCGTGAGGCCGGCGCACAAGCGCTAGGCATCCTCGATTTCGGTATCGTTGCCCGCCTGGACGACCCGGCCGGCCCCAGGACCAGCCAGTTGCCTGGTCAGCGTCCACCGCGCCTTGAATGTAACCCCGACACCAGCTACCAGGTCCAGGTCGACGCCGGTCAGCACGGTGGCGTGGGCGAAGTGCGTTACCTGACCAGCGCCCAGCCTTCGGCCCGGCCGATTCCCTATCGTTTGTATCAGGATCCGGCCTGGCGTGTGCCGCTGCCGGTCAATGTTGTACAGCATGCGCGGGTGCCTTCCAGTGGTTCGGTGGACCTTCCGCTGTATGCCCGCATCGACAGTCTGGCCCAGGTGCCAGAGGTCGGTCGTTATTCTGATTTGCTCAAGGTCACTGTCACCTGGTGAAGGCCGCTGCATTGCCTGCTCTGGGGTGCCTGCTAAAGGAACTGGCAGCATGAAAAAAGTCCTGTTGTTGAGTATTGGCCCGTTGTTACTGGTGAGTCCTGACTCCTTTGCGGGGGTGACGGGGCATATTCAGGCGCAGTTAGTGATCAGTGCTGCCTGCCAGATCAGTGGCGACCCCGGTGGTGCCATCACCACCCCAGGGGCCGGTGTGCTGGATTTCGGCAGCCAGGGCCCGAGCTGGACCAGCCCGCTGCGTTCGCACCTGGATGAAGAGGGCACTGACGGCCGCCTGCAAGTGCGCTGCAACCCCTCTGTGCGGGCCTTTACCGTGAGCATCAATGGCGGCGCCAATGGCGATGGGGCCAATCGCCGCTTGCGCAACGGTCGCGAGCTGATTCCCTATCAATTGTCGGTCGACCCCTCGGGCAGTGCCCGCTACGGCATAGGCCAGCAGCGCACGTTCACCATCAGCAGCGCGGCGCAGATTCCGATTCCGATCTACGGTGCGGTGGTGGCCCATCCCAAGGCGCTGCCGGCCGGTATTTATCGCGACACTCTGATGGTGACCCTGGACTGGTAACACGCAAGGAGTAACTCATGCAGCCTTACATTTCTCGTTTCATCTTCGCTGGCGTCGGCCTGGCGCTGTGCACGCAAGCCCAGGCGGCGACCGTCACCGGGCAGATCAACGCCACCCTGACCTTGACCGCCAGCTGTCAGGTCAACGGTTCCGCGGGTAGCAGCGGTCTGAACTTCGGAACGCTGAGTTTCGGCACTGTGGACGCGCTGTTCACCCAGGCTTCGGGGCAGGTGCTGGGCGGTTCTGGCGGGGCGATGAGCATTCTCTGCTCCAGCGGTACGATACCGGTGGTGAAAATCGGCGCGGGCAGCAACGACTCACAGTCCGCCGGCGGTACCCGGGCGTTGGCCGATAGCGCTGGCAACTATGTGGCCTATGACTTTTATACCGATTCAGGGCATTCCCAACTGTTGGCAATCAACGGCACGATCACTTTGCCGACCAGCACGGGCGTGGCGCAGACGGTCAACCTGTATGGCCTGGCCAAAGGCAAGGCCGGCCTGCCGGCCGGGGTCTATACCGACACGGTAAGCGTCGAGTTGAGCTTCTGATACGTGTCCCGTTCGCTGTATGGGCTATTGGCGGTGCTGGTCTGGATCGCGCCTGCGCCGTTGTCGGCGACCACCACCAGCTCTTTTCAGGTCAACGCCCAGGTGGTGGCGGGGTGCCTGGTGGTCGGAGGGGTGAGCAACTACGGCAATCTCGATTTTGGCAGCTACTCGGCGCTCGCCAGCGGCCCCGTGAGCACAGCGCTCAGTGGCGCCACGGTGACCCTGCAGTGTACGCCGGGGGTGGCGCTGAGCATGCGCGTCGGCGGAGGACAGAACAACAGCAGCGGCAGCCGCAACCTCAAACGCAGTACCGGCTCGCAGTTGGTGGCCTATCAATTGTTTCGCGACGCCGCTTTCAGCCAGAGCCTGGGCATCGACCAGACAGTAACGGTGACCTACAGCGACGCCAATACGATCAAGTTGCCGGTGTACGCGCGGGCGCAATTGACCGGCAGCGTGCCTGCCGGCAGCTACACCGATGTGGTGCAAGTGGTGCTGACCTGGTGAGCGGACTCACCCGGTGTATTCGACAACCAAGGAGACTGTGGATGAGGGCAAGTGCGGGCAATTCACACTGGATGATCACGTGGGCCGGCTGCACATTGGCCGTGCTGTTCGCTGTACCGCTGCAGGCGGCCACCTCCGTGCTGATCTGGCCGATCGATCCGGTGCTTGAGGCCGAGCAGAAAGCCGGGGCGTTGTGGCTGGAAAACCGCGGAACGGCGCCGGCCAACCTGCAGGTGCGTGTGTTCGCCTGGCGTCAGGGTGATTACGACGACCAGTACCAGGCGCAACGCGAGATCATCGGTAGCCCGCCGGTGGCGAATATAGCGCCGGGGCAAAAGCAATTGATCCGCCTGACGCGCACCGGCGCCTCACCGGTGGGCCAGGAGCAAGCCTACCGGATCATCATCGATGAAATTCCCCCGGCCTTGCCTGAAGCTGCCAGCACCGACAAGCCACAAGCGGCGATCCGCTTTCAGATGCGCTACTCGGTGCCGTTGTTTGTCTATGGGCAAGGTCTGTGGGGAAAGCCGGACGTCACTGGCCAGCGCGATCCGGGGAGTGTTGGCAAGCCGGCACTGAGCTGGCGTCAGGTCTCGGTACAGGGCCGGCCTTATGTGGAAATTCGCAATACCGGGCCGGTGCATGCGCGCCTGACCGATGTCGTGCTGCAACAGGGTGGACAGAACCGCCCGCTGGTAGAGGGCCTGCTTGGCTATGTGCTGCCTGGCGCCAGCATGCGCTGGCCAGTCCCACAGCCAATGACGGCGGCCTCGGTACTCAAGGGCAGGGTCAATGGTCAGGAGCCGGCCCAGACCCTCAACCAGGGGCAATAGGCGCTTAGTGATACCGCAGGAACAGGGGCCAGGGAGGACCCGGTAATGGTTGGATACGGTGTGTGAGTATTTTTCCGGCCACGCTACGCCCACTGGCGCGGATGGCCTGTGCGCTGCTGCTGATCGGCTGTGGCCCGCTGCTCGGCGGTGAGCTGCCACCGCCACCGCCGAGCCTGGAGGCTGTCGGCGATGCTCAGCTGTACCTGGAGCTGGTGGTCAATCAGATGAGCAGCCCTGAACTGGTAGCGGTGCAGCAACGCGCCGGGCGCCTGTACATGGCCACGGCGGACCTGCAGGCCGCAGGTGTGCAGGTGCCGGGGCTGGCCGACGGTGAAGTGGCGCTGGACACCATCAGCGGTCTGCACAGCGACTACGACAGCCAGGGCCAGCGCCTGCTCCTGCAGGTGCCCGCCGCCTGGTTGCCGACTCAGGCCCTTGGCAGCCGCCAGCTGTATCCGGCCAGCGATGCCCGCAGCAGCTTTGGGGCACTGCTCAACTATGACCTGTACCTGAATGACACCGACGACGGCGGCACTTACCTGGCAGCCTGGAACGAGCTGCGTCTGTTCGACAGCTGGGGCACGCTGTCGACTACCGGGCAGTGGCGTCAGATCTTGGGTGGCAACAAAGCCGATGGCAGCCAGCAGGGCTTTCGCCGCTATGACACCACCTGGCGCTATACCGACGAAGCGCGCCTGCTGACCCTGGAAATGGGCGACGTCCTCAGCGGTGCCTTGCCCTGGACCAGTTCGGTACGTCTGGGTGGTGTGCAGGTGTCGCGGGACTTTGCCGTGCGCCCGGACCTGGTCACCTATCCGTTGCCGGCATTTGCCGGTGAGGCGGCGGTACCTTCATCGCTGGACCTGTTCATCAACGGCTACAAAAGCTCCAGCGCCGAGTTGCAGCCGGGTCCGTATACGCTGACCAACATTCCCTTTATCAATGGTGCCGGTGAAGCGGTGGTGGTGACCACCGATGCGCTGGGCCGCCAGGTGTCCACCACCTTGCCGTTCTATGTCACCAGCAGCCTGTTGCAGAAGGGGTTGGCGGACTTCTCGGTGGCGGCCGGCAGCCTGCGTCGCGACTACGCCTTGCGCGATTTTGCCTATGGCCCAGGTGTGGCCGCCGCCAGTCTGCGCTACGGCCTGAGCGATAGCTTCACTCTCGAAAGCCACGCCGAAGCGGCCGAATCCCTGACCTTGGCTGGCGTGGGGGGCAATTGGCAGGTTGGTAACTGGGGCGTAGTCAACGCGGCCATGAGCCAGAGCAGTTTTGACAGTCGCAGTGGCCAGCAATGGAGCCTCGGTTATCAATACAACAGTCCACTGCTGGGCTTTAACTATCAGCGCTTGCAGCGCCGTGGCGATTACGCCGATCTGTCACTGCTCGACAGCCCTTATACGCGCCTGAGCCAGCGTAGCGAGCAGGTCACGCTGAGCCTGAACCTGAACCGTTATGGCAGCCTGGGCGCTGGCTATTTTGACGTCCGCGCCGGGGACAACAGTCGCACCCGCTTGCTCAACCTGAGCTGGAGCAAACCTTTATGGGGCAACAGCAGCCTGTACCTGTCGGCCAACCGCGAGATCGGCGACAGCCAATGGGCGGTGCAGGCGCAATGGGTGATCCCGTTCGACCTGAGTGGCACCTTGAGCCTGAGCCTTGAGCGCAACAACAACGGCGAGAGTCTGCAGCGGGTCAACTTCAGTCGCGCGGTGCCGGGAGAGGGCGGCGTAGGCTACAACCTCGGCTATGCCACGGGTGACCGTGAGGACTATCGCCAGGCCGACCTGACCTGGCGTTTGCAGGCGGTGCAGTTGCAGGTTGGCGCCTACGGCACGAGCAACGACACCACGCGCTGGGCTGATGCCAGTGGCTCACTGGTGTGGATGGATGCCGGCGTGTTTGCCGCCAACCGTATCGACGATGCGTTCGTGGTGGTCAGCACCGATGGCTTTGCCGATGTACCGGTGCGCTATGAAAACCAGCTGGTCGGCCGCACCGACAGCCAGGGGCATTTGCTGGTGCCCTGGAGCAGTGGTTACTACCGGGGCAAGTACGAGATTGATCCGATGGAACTGCCCAGCACGGTGCAGGTGCCGGAAGTCGAGCAGCGCGTGGCCGTGCGGCGCGGTTCCGGTTATCTGCTGGAGTTTCCGATGCAGCGGGTGGTGGCGGCCAGTTTGCACCTGGTCGATGCCGAGCAGCATGACGTGCCGCTGGGGAGCCAGGTACTGCACGAGCAAAGCGGCACTCGCACGGTGGTGGGCTGGGACGGGCTGGTTTATCTGGAAGGGCTGGCGGAACAGAACAGTCTGCTGGTGGAGCGCAGCGCTGGCGGTAGCTGTCGAGTGCAGTTCAAGGTCAAGGGCGATCAGTTGCAGGTGCCGCTGATCGGGCCGCTGGTGTGTCAATGAAGAGGTTGTTGCTGAGCCTGGCGTTGCTCGCCAGTGCCCAGGTGCATGCCCAGTGCGCGGTGGTGGCAACTAATCCGGCAGGCTTCGGTACGGTCAACTCGACGCTGGTGCGCGACGTGATTCAGTCGGCGTCGACCACCAACGCGGGCTTGCAGTGCACGGGCTCGCTGTTGAGTCTGCTGGCTACGGATGACCACTTCTATGCCACGTTCACGCCAATCGGCGGTACCACCGGGCTGGTGGGGCCGACTGGCGATGTCATCAACTACACGTTGTACGCCAACAACACCACCAGCTTTGCGATTGCCCGCAGTCAGCGCTTCGACTTTGCGCGCAATGGCATTATCGACGCGCTCGGGCTGCTCAATGGTACGTCGCCCAAGAGTGTGCCGATTTACCTGAAAAGTGTGACGGGTAGCAATGTGGCGGCAGGGCTCTATCAGGAAACCTTTGTGGTGGAGTGGGATATCAACTATTGCTACGGCATTGGTCTGCTCGGCGCGTGCCTGGGGCGGCAGGTGTTGAAGCTGTCAACCAATCTGACGGTGAATCTGACGGTGTCCAATGACTGTCAGATCACTACGCCGGTGATCAGTTTCGGCAGCGCGCCTGTGGTCAGTGGTTTTGCCACGGTCAATCAGAGTGTCAATCTGTCTTGTACCAAGGGCAGTAGCTACACCGTCGGGCTGGATGACGGGCAGAACGTGGCAGGCGGACGACGGCGGATGAAGTCCAGTGCCAATAATTTTCTCGCTTACGATATTTTCAAGAGTGCAGGGACGGTGCGCTGGGGAGCGCTCACCAGCGCGCGGCGGGCCAGCAGTGATGCTGATGTCAATCCCGGGGTGGGGACTGGGACTGGCAGTCAGATCTTTAATTACAACGCTAGGATCTATGCTGATCAGGCGACGCCGCCTGCGGGGACCTACGTGGATAACGTGATTCTTGATGTGCAGTTTTGAGGGGGGGCTTGTTCAGCGATGAGGCTCTAGGGTTTTTGTGCATATCCGTTTGCCAAGGTGGCGCGGAATCACCTTTCCGCCCTTACGGCGGCTTACTTTGGCAGTCGCCCCAAAGTAAGCAAAGGGCTTGCCCCACCAGGGGCCCTACGCTGCGCTTCGGGTCCCTTCGCTCCGGCGCCGCTACGGGGCATTGCGAGCTACGAGTTGCAAGCAACTCTACGCTTCGCAACTTCGGCTAACGCCGAAGGCGCTGCGCGCTAGCCCCTCCACGTCACCTCCACTCAGCCCTTCTGGTTAACGGGGCAGGTGGATCAAGATCACAAGCAGATCAAGATCAAGATCAAGATCAACGGCAGATCAAGATCAACCGCGTTTTACATCAACGGCAGGGTGTAGCCGATGATGATGCGGTTTTCGTCGATGTCCGAGGTCAAGCCGGCGCTGGAGCGTAAGGTGGCGTTGCGCAGGCGGATGTTGAGGTTTTTGAAGGTGCCGGACTGGAAGGTGTAGACCAGGTCGGTGTCCCGCTCCCATTCTTTGCCACCACTGACCTGGGCTGTTTCGATGTTGCGGCCGTTGACGTAGCGGGTCATGAACGCCAACCCAGGTACGCCGAGGGCTGCAAAGTCGTAGTCGTAACGGGCCTGCCAGGCATCGGTCTCGGCTTTGGTGAAGACGTTGATGGTCACCAGGTTGACCGAGTACGGGTCCAGACCCGGGTAGGCAAAATCACCATCACCGGACAGGTTCTGGTAGCCCACGCCGAATTTGTGCGCGCCAACGCCCAACGTCAGCATGCCGTTGAAGAAGCGGTTGTCGATACGCCCGCCATCCACGCGAGCAGCACTGCGATAGCGGTGGTCGCCGCTTTCGCCTGTGTCGAAGTAGCGCAGGTCGGTCTTGAGGGTAATGCCTTCGGCCAGGGCGGCGTTGTGTACCAGGCCGGCGTAATGCTGCTGGTAGATGTTGTCCATCTGCGCGTAGTAATAACTGACCACCAGGCCCGGGCTGAGGGCGTAGCTGCCGCCAGCGAGGTCAAGGTGGGCGCTTTGCACGCCGGTGTAGTTCATCTCGTCATTGCTCGACGAGTCGCGCAGGTTGATCTTCTCCAGACGCCCGAGGTTGACCGTCAGTCCGGCGATTTCCTGCGAGTTCAACAGGCTCCCGGCATAGGTGGAGGAGAGCAGGCGCGTGTCGTTGTAGGCGGCTACCGGCAGCTGTGGCTGCAAGGTGCCGATCTTCAACACGGTCTTTGATAACCGCACTTTGGCGGCCAGCCCCAGTTCGCTGTAGGTGTCCTCCGGCTCCAGGCTCTCGGCGCCATAGGCCAGCAGGCCGGTGCCGCGACGATCGCGGCTGGAGTCGAGTTTGATCGCCGTCTCGGCAATGGCATCCAGGCCGAAACCGAGGGTGCCTTCGGTAAACCCCGATTCAACACGCGCCGTGAAACCCTGCGCCCATTCCTCGGCCTTGGCCTGAGGCGCGTTGCTTTGCCGGAAATCACGGTTCATGTACATGTTGCGGGCTTCAAGGCTGGCCTTGGTGTCGCTGAAGAAGTCGGCATTGGCTACCTGGGTGAAGCCACAAGCTGTTCCGAACAGGCAGGCGAGTGCCGGGGTAGTGCGAGGAATCCTGGTCATTGTTCTTGTCTCTAGGATTGGTGTTGGCTGTCGACACGGCGTTGGGTCCCTGGGCCGTGTCTGATTTATGTAGCCATATTGTTAAGTTATTAACAATAGTCTTTTTCATGCAGAGAAAAGATCTATGAACCGGTTTTCCGCTGTTTTTAACTGATAAATTATTGAAAATAAACGGTAAAAAAGCATTTTTGCGATCGTTGAAAGCTGCCGCGAGGCGATCACCCTGTGCGCTTAGTGGTTGACAATTTCTGTCAAAAAATTAACTTATTAACGTATTGCGCTTCCTCAGAGCTATCGCGCCAGCGTGGCCACAACAACAACACGGAGCTAACACCATGAAAACAATCACAATTGCTGCCCTGTGCCTGGCCATGGCGGGCGCGGCGTCGGCCCAAGCCGAAACCGTGACCCTGAAGATCGCCCACTTCCTGCCCTCGACCTCGAACGCTCAGGCCAACATCATCGAGCCCTGGTGCGAACAACTGCGTCAGGAGTCCAACGACCGTATCAAGTGCCAGCTCTATCCTTCGATGCAGCTCGGCGGAACGCCGGCCAAGCTTGCCGACATGGCGCGTAACGGCGTGGCTGACATCGTCTGGACGGCACCAGCCTATTCGGCCGGCAAGTTCCCCCGTGTCGAGGCGCTGGAGTTGCCGTTCGTGCTGCCTTACGGCGGCAAGGCAGGTAACGAAATCATCTGGAATTTCTACGAGCAGTACGCCAAGGACGACTTCAAGGGTTACAAGGTGCTGGTCGTGCACGGTGATGGCGGGATGAGCCTGCACACTCGCGGCAAGGCCGTGCAAACCCTGGCCGACCTCAAGGGCCTGAAGCTGCGCGCTTCGAGTCGCACGGCAGCAAAAACCGTCGAGAGTCTCGACGCAACACCGGTGAGCATGCCGCCCGCGCAGATGACCGAAGCGATTTCCAAGGGTGTGGTCGACGGCGCGTTGGCCGCCTGGGAAGTGGTACCGGCAACCAAGCTGGATGAAGTCACCCAGTACCACAGCGTCACCCCGGCCGGGCAGCCGGCATTTGGCTACACGGTACTGGCGATGCTGATGAACCAGCGCAAGTTCGACAGCCTGCCGGCTGACCTGCAGGCGATCATCGAGCGCAACAGCGGCAAGGCGCTATCCGAGCGTTTTGCCACCGCGTGGGACAAGGCGTCGGATGCCGCCTATGCCGCCACACCGGCCACCGGCTTGATCACTATCGATGCCAAGGCCTATGGCGACATGCAGGCGTCAGCGGCCGATGCGGTGCAGCAGTGGATCAAGGAAGCCGATGATAAGGGCCTGGATGGCAAGGCGCTGGTACAGGATGTACGCAGCCTTTCCGGCCTGGCGCAGTAATCGCCATGCAGGAATCTCTGACTATAGAGTTTGATGCCGAACAGCATCGCGGGTGGGTGCGCCGCACCTTGTTGTGGGTGACCCAGGGCTTTGCCATGACCGGCGGGGTGTTGCTGGTCGGCCTGATCGTCATGTCGATGGTCTCGATCATCGGGCGCAAGCTGTTCTCCCTGCCGGTGCGGGGAGACATGGAGCTGGTGGAGGTCGGGGCGTCGATTGCCATCGCCGCGTTCCTGCCGCTGTGCGAGTTGCGCGGCACACACATCAAGGTCGACGCACTGACCTCGTGGCTGCCGGCGCTGGCGCGCAATACCCTCGATTGCATCGGTCATCTGCTGTGCTGCGCTGCGGCCTGGATCCTAGCCTGGCGCACCTGGCTGCAGATGCTCGAAAGCCGCGAGTTCGGTGACTCCACCACCTTGCTGTCGTTTCCGTTGTGGATTCCGTTGTTGCTCATCGTCCCCAGCCTGGTGCTGTTGGGTTTGTGCGCCCTGGCGCGTGTGCAGGACATTTGTCGTAAAGCCGGGAGGCAGGCATGAGCGGTCTGGTATTGGGGCTGATTGCCCTTGGCATCACCACTTCGCTGTTGCTGCTGCGGGTGCATATCGGTGTGACCATGCTGATTGGCGGCGCGGCATGCTTCTGGGCAATCAACGACGGTGATCTGTCGAGCCTGTTGTTTACCCTCAACTCGCTGGCCTACTCGCGACTGTCGAACTACGACCTGGCGGTGATTCCGCTGTTTGTGATGATGGGACAGTTCGCCACCCATGGTGGATTGTCGCGGGCGATTTTCCGCTGCGCTGCGGCGTTCATCGGCCACTGGAAGGGCGGCATGGGCCTGTCGGCGATTGGTGCCTGTGCCGGTTTCGGTGCGATCTGCGGCTCGTCGCTGGCAACGGCTGCGACCATGAGCCATGTGGCGCTGCCGGAGCTGCGCCGGCATAACTATTCTGGACGCCTGGCCACGGCTACTGTGGCGGCCGGCGGCACTCTGGGCATTCTGATTCCGCCTTCGGTGCCGTTGATTATCTATGCAGTACTGACCCAGGAATCGATTGCCAAGCTGTTCGTCGCGGCCATTGTGCCCGGCGTGGTGGCCATCATTGGCTACATGATTGTGCTGCGGATCATGGTTTCCCGTGATGAAAGCCAGGCGACGGTATCGCCCAAGGCATCGGCCGTGGAACGGGTCAAGGCGCTGGTCAGCGTGTCGCCGGTCATCGGTGTGTTCCTGGTGGTGATCGTCGGTATTTATGGCGGCTGGGCCAACCCCACCGAGGCCGCGTCCATCGGTGCGGCGGCTTGTGGTGTGCTGGCGGTGTGGCAGGGTGGAATGCGCTGGGCCGGTTTTCGCGCAAGCATGCTCGGTACTGCCGAAACCACGGCGAT
>JAVXRI010000089.1:0-23251 GCA_036643775.1 Pseudomonas sp.
CTGGTTACCAGTGGAAGTGGCATTACAAATACCTGGGCCAGGACGTCGAGTTCTTCAGCAACCTGGCCACTCCCGCCGACCAGATCCACAACAAAGCCCCCAAAGACGAACATTACCTGCTCGAAGTCGACCAACCACTGGTGTTGCCGGTGGGAGCCAAGGTACGTTTTCTGGTGACGGCCGCCGACGTCATTCACTCCTGGTGGGTGCCGGCTTTTGCGGTCAAGCGGGACGCTATTCCCGGTTTCGTCAACGAGGCCTGGACCCGGGTCGAGAAGCCGGGCATCTACCGCGGCCAGTGCACCGAACTGTGCGGCAAGGACCACGGCTTCATGCCGGTGGTGGTCGAGGTCAAGTCCAAGGCCGACTACGAGACCTGGCTCGGTGAGCGCAAGGCCGAGGCGGCCAAGCTCAAGGAACTGACCAGCAAGGAATGGACCCTGCAGGAATTGGTCGAGCGCGGCGACAAGGTCTACCACACCACCTGCGTCGCCTGTCACCAGGCCGAGGGGCAGGGCCTGCCGCCGATGTTCCCGGCACTCAAAGGTTCGAAAATCGCCACCGGTCCCACGGAGGACCACCTGAGCATCGTCTTCCATGGCAAGCCGGGCACGGCCATGGCCGCCTTCGGCAAGCAGCTTTCGGAAGTGGATATTGCCGCTGTAGTGACCTATGAGCGTAACGCCTGGGGCAACAACAAGGGCGACATGGTCACGCCGAAAGACGTGCTGGCGATCAAACAGGCAGAAAGCAAATGAGCCGACCTGACAGGTATTCCCGCACCAGCCACCGGACTGCAGGAGACAGGACATGAGCGCAGTGATCGACGACCACAGCCACGGTCATGAGCACGCCCACGGACCGGCCAAGGGCCTGATGCGCTGGGTGCTGACCACCAACCACAAAGACATCGGCACCATGTACCTGTGGTTCAGCTTCATCGCCTTCCTGCTGGGCGGCTCCTTCGCCATGGTGATTCGCGCCGAGCTGTTTCAGCCCGGCCTGCAGATCGTCCAGCCGGAATTCTTCAACCAGATGACCACCATGCACGGCCTGGTGATGGTCTTCGGCGCGGTGATGCCGGCCTTTGTCGGCCTGGCCAACTGGATGATCCCGCTGATGATCGGCGCGCCGGACATGGCTCTGCCGCGGATGAACAACTTCAGCTTCTGGTTGTTGCCTGCGGCGTTCCTGCTGCTGGTGTCGACCCTGTTCATGCCCGGTGGCGGGCCGAACTTCGGCTGGACCTTTTATGCGCCGCTATCGACCACCTACGCCCCGGAAAGCGTGACCTTCTTTATCTTCGCGATTCACCTGATGGGTATCAGCTCGATCATGGGCGCGATCAACGTCATCGCCACCATCCTCAACCTGCGTGCCCCGGGCATGACCCTGATGAAGATGCCGCTGTTCGTCTGGACCTGGCTGATCACCGCCTTCCTGTTGATTGCGGTGATGCCGGTGCTGGCCGGTGTGGTGACCATGATGCTGATGGACATCCACTTCGGCACCAGCTTCTTCAGTGCCGCCGGTGGCGGTGACCCGGTGTTGTTCCAGCATGTGTTCTGGTTCTTCGGTCATCCCGAGGTGTACATCATGATCCTGCCGGCGTTCGGCGCGGTCAGCTCGATCATCCCGGCGTTCTCGCGCAAGCCGCTGTTCGGCTACACCTCGATGGTCTACGCCACCGGTGCGATTGCCTTCCTGTCCTTTATTGTCTGGGCTCACCACATGTTCGTGGTCGGCATCCCGGTGGTCGGCGAACTGTTCTTCATGTACGCCACCATGCTGATCGCAGTGCCGACCGGGGTGAAGGTATTCAACTGGGTCAGCACCATGTGGGAAGGCTCGCTGACCTTCGAGACACCGATGCTGTTCGCCATCGCCTTCGTCATCCTGTTCACCATCGGCGGTTTCTCCGGGTTGATGCTGGCCATCGCCCCGGCAGACTTCCAGTACCACGATACCTATTTCGTGGTCGCCCACTTCCATTACGTGCTGGTGCCGGGGGCGATCTTCGGGATCTTCGCCTCGGCCTATTACTGGTTGCCGAAATGGACCGGGCACATGTATGACGAAACCCTGGGCAAGCTGCATTTCTGGTTGTCGTTCGTCGGCATGAACATGGCCTTTTTCCCGATGCACTTTGTCGGCCTGGCCGGCATGCCGCGGCGGATTCCGGATTACAACCTGCAGTTCGCCGACTTCAACATGGTGTCGTCGATTGGTGCATTCATGTTCGGCACCACTCAGCTGTTCTTCCTGTTCATCGTGATCAAGACGATTCGCGGCGGCGTTCCGGCGCCGGCCAAACCCTGGGATGGTGCCGAAGGCCTGGAGTGGTCGGTGCCGTCACCGGCCCCCTATCACACCTTCCAGACCCCACCGGAAGTGAAATGAACGGCCAAGGCCGGAGGATGAGCCATGAGTGAAGGGATCTCGCTCAAACGCCTGGTGCTGCGGCTGACACTGCTGACCGTGGTGATGTTCGCCTTCGGCTTTGCCCTGGTGCCGATCTACGACGTGATGTGCAAGGCCTTCGGTATCAACGGCAAGACCGGTGGGCAATATGAAGGCAGCCAGGTCAGTGACCTGAACCGCAGCGTCAAGGTGCAGTTCATGTCGACCAATGCCAGCGACATGGTCTGGGAGTTCTATTCCACTGCCGACCAGATCGACGTCAATCCGGGGGCGGTCAACCAGATGGTGTTCATCGCCCGCAACCCGACCGACAAGCCGATGAGCGCCCAGGCGATCCCGAGCATCACCCCGGCGGAAGCGGCGGCCTACTTCCACAAGACCGAATGCTTCTGTTTTACCCAACAGGTGCTGCAGCCGGGGGAACGTATCGAGATGCCGGTGCGTTTTATCGTCGACCGCGACCTGCCCAAGGATGTGAAACACCTGACGCTTGCTTACACGCTGTTCGATATCACCGCCCGCCACCCGCCGGTTGCACACCTGGCGAGCCAGGACTCTCAGGGCGCCCGATAAGGAGAACATTCCATGGCTTCGCATGAGCACTATTACGTACCGGCGCAAAGCAAGTGGCCGATCATTGCCACGATCGGCATGTTCATCACCGTGTTCGGCCTGGGCACCTGGTTCAACGACCTCAAAGCCGGGCGCCCCGAATCGCACGGGCCGTGGATCTTCTTCCTCGGCGCACTGTGCCTGGCCTACATGTTCTTCGGCTGGTTTGGCGCGGTGGTCAAGGAGAGTCGGGCCGGGCTTTACAGTCCGCAGCTGGACCGCTCGTTCCGCTGGGGCATGTCCTGGTTCATCTTTTCCGAGGTGATGTTTTTCATCGCCTTCTTCGGGGCCCTGTTTTACGTGCGCAACTTGGCCGGACCCTGGTTGGGAGGCGAAGGCGCCAAGGGTGTCACGCACATGCTCTGGCCGAACTTCGAATTCGCCTGGCCACTGCTGCACACACCTGATCCGAAACTGTTTCCCCCACCCAAGGACATCATCGACCCCTGGCACCTGCCGTTGATCAACACCATCCTGCTGGTCAGCTCCAGCGTCACGGTGACCATCGCTCACCATGCCCTGCGCAAGGATCACCGGGGCGCGCTGAAGTTCTGGCTGGGGCTGACCATTCTGCTGGGGATCAGCTTCCTGATCTTGCAGGCCTACGAGTATCACGAGGCCTATAGCGAGCTGGGTCTGACCCTGGGTTCAGGCATCTATGGGGCGACCTTCTTCATGCTCACCGGGTTTCATGGCGCCCACGTGACCATGGGCACAATAATCCTCTTTGTGATGCTGGTGCGGATCATGCGCGGGCACTTCAACCCCGATAAACACTTCGGCTTCGAGGCGGCCAGCTGGTACTGGCACTTCGTCGATGTGGTCTGGGTCGGGCTGTTTATCTTTGTTTACGTGCTGTAGCCGGTTTCAGAACGGCGCGTGGGATACCAACTGGCCGCTATAAAAGCCCCAGGTGATCAGCGCCAGCGTCAGCGCAGCCAGTGTGACCCGGACGGTCAGGGCCTTGAGCAGGCGGGTGGAGTGTCCTTCGTCCTTGACCAGAAAGAACAGGCCACTGAACAGACTGGCGATGGTCGCCAGCAGCATCAGGACAATCGCAGCTTTAAGCATGGCGAAACTCCGGGGGGATGCATCGATGACCTTAAGTATAGCGACTGACCATGGGGTGACCGGGTGAAGCCATTTCGCCCCGGCTGGGTGCCGACCCTGGTGGTGTTGATGCTGTTGCCCGGACTGATTGCCCTGGGCTGCTGGCAGTTGTCGCGCGCCGAGGAAAAACGCGAACTGCTCGCCAGCTATGCAGAGCGCCAGGCCGGCGAGGCCGTGGCCGCCACCCAGCTGCCGCAGCTCCAGGACCCGGCGTATCGGCGGGTGCATCTGTTCGGACATTTCGATGCAGAACACAGCGTGCTGCTGGACAACCGCATGCGCGATGGCCAGGTCGGCGTCGAACTGCTGCAACCCTTTCTCGACCAGGCCAGCGGGCTCTGGTTACTGGTCAACCGCGGCTGGTTGCCTTGGCCGGACCGGCGTAACCCGGTGCAGTTCGCCACCCCGGAGCGGGCCTTGAGCGTGGACGCCTGGGTTTATGTCGCACCCGGCGCGCCCTTTCAACTGCATGCCGACCCACAGGGCGGCCAGTGGCCACGGCTGTTGACCGCCATTGATGCCAGTCACCTCTGGCCGCAGTTGTCCCGCGAAGGCTTCGCGCATGAGCTGCGCATGGAACCGGGCCTGGCCAGCTACCGGCTGGATTGGCCGGTGGTCGCCATGGGGCCGGAAAAACACCTGGGCTACGCCGTGCAGTGGTTTGCCCTGGCGCTGGCGCTGGTCCTGCTTTACCTGTACTTCGGCTGGCATAACAACAAGGAGAAACAGCATGGGAGCCGTCACGAGTCCACTCAACATGTCTGAAGGCAAGGCGCCGCCAGGGCGCGCCCGCGGGCGCCTGCAACTGATCCTGATCCTGCTGGTGGTGCTCGGCCCGATGCTGCTGGCCACCGCCATGTACAAGCTGCAGTTCTGGGTGCCCGACAGTCGCAGCTATCACGGCGAAATGATCGCTACCGGACAGAGCCGTGCCGACCTTGGGGTGAACGCTGAAGAGCAGCGCTGGCAACTGCTGGTCAGCACCCCCAGGGACTGCGGGCTGGATTGTCAGCAACTGGTGTACCTGGCGCGGCAGATCCAGATCGGCCTGGGTCGTGATGCCAGCCGGGCCAGCCACGCGCTGGCCGCCGCGCAACCGCTAGGGGCCGACTACCAGGCCCGGCTCGATCGTGAATATCCACAATTGCAACGCTACCCGCTGGACCTGAGCAAGTACGCTGATGTGAGCCAGGGCAAGCAGGATGCGCAGCTGTGGATCGTCGACCCTCACGGCAACCTGGTGCTGCGCTACGACGCGAGGGTCAAGGGCAAGGATCTGCTCAATGACCTGCGCCATCTGCTGAAGCTGTCCAATATCGGCTAGGACATGACCATGGCCAGACCTGGATTTCGCCTTGCTGTGTTTGCCACCTTGCTGGCCTTGGTTGTTGTCCTGCTCGGTGCCTACACCCGCCTCACCCATGCCGGCCTGGGTTGCCCGGACTGGCCAGGGTGCTACGGCTTTATCAGCGTGCCCAAGACCGACGCGCAACTGGCCCATGCCGAGCTGCACTTTCCCGATACGCCGGTAGAGGAACACAAGGGTCGCAACGAGATGGTTCACCGCTATTTCGCCGGCACCCTGGCCCTGGTGATCACCCTCCTCGCCTTCCAGGCCTGGCGTCGACATGGCCGTGATGGTCAGCCGTATCGCCTGCCCTTGCTGCTGCTCGCAGTAGTGTTCGCCCAGGCAGCCTTCGGCATGTGGACGGTGACCCTGAAGCTGTGGCCGCAGGTGGTCACGGCACATCTATTGGGCGGGTTCGCCACCTTGAGCCTGTTGTTCCTGTTGAGCCTGCGTTTGTCGCGGGCATTCGCCGCGCTGCCCAAGCTACCGCTGAGTGTGCGGCGGGTGGCGGCCCTGGCGTTACTGGTGGTGATCGGCCAGATCGCTCTGGGCGGTTGGGTCAGCGCCAACTACGCGGCCGTGGCCTGTATCGATCTGCCCACCTGTCATGGTCAGTGGTGGCCGCAGGCAGATTTTGCCAACGGCTTTCACCTCACCCAGCACATCGGCCCCAACTACCTGGGCGGGCAGCTGGACAGTGATGCGCGCACCGCGATTCATCTCAGTCACCGCATGGGGGCGTTGCTGGTGACCTGTGTGCTGTTGATGCTGAGCTGGAAGCTGCATCGCCATGGTCTGGGCACGCTCGCACGGCTGGTATTGCTGGCGCTGGCGGTACAGATCGGACTGGGGATCAGCAATGTGCTGTTCCACCTGCCGTTGCCGGTGGCTGTAGCCCATAACGCCGGGGGCGCCCTGCTGTTGCTGTGCATGGTGCTGGTCAATTACCGCATTCGCCTGGTGGCCAAGGCGAAGGTGCGCCGGGTCAGCCAGGGATGGCGCCTGACACCGCTGAGCAGCGGTGGTGTCGTTCATTATCTGGGAGATAACTCATGGCGACGCTTTTAAGCGAGCGCAGGCTCCAGGCAGGTTGGCGTGACTACCTTGAGCTGACCAAGCCCAAGGTCGTGGTGCTGATGCTCATCACATCGCTGGTCGGCATGTTTCTCGCCACCCGCGCGGGCGTGCCCTGGGCCATCCTGCTGTTCGGCAACCTCGGCATTGCCTGCTGCGCGGGAGGCGCTGCGGTGGTCAATCATGTGCTTGACCGGCGCATCGATGCCTTGATGGCCCGCACGCACAAACGTCCCATCGCCGAAGGCCGGGTAGCACCCGCCGCGGCCTTGATTTTTGCCTTGGCATTAGCGGTGCTGGGCATGGCCTTGCTACTGGTGTTCACCAACGCCCTCACCGCCTGGCTGACCCTGGCTTCGCTGCTGGGTTATGCGGTGATCTACACCGGCTTTCTCAAGCGCGCCACGCCGCAGAACATTGTCATCGGCGGACTGGCCGGTGCGGCACCGCCGCTGTTGGGCTGGGTGGCGGTCAGTGGCCACATCAGCGCCGAGCCGCTGCTGCTGGTGCTGATCATCTTCGCCTGGACCCCGCCGCATTTCTGGGCGCTGGCCATTCACCGCAAGGAAGAGTACGCCAAGGCGGATATCCCGATGTTGCCGGTGACCCACGGCGAGCATTACACCAAGCTGCACATCCTGCTCTACACCCTGGTGTTGCTGGCGGTCAGTCTGTTGCCCTACGTCATTCATATGAGTGGGCCGCTCTACCTGGTGTGCGCCCTGGTGCTGGGCGTGCGCTTCCTGCAATGGGCCTGGGTGTTGTACCGTGGCAGTCGGCCGCACGCGGCGATCAAGACCTTCAAGTACTCTGTCTGGTACCTGTTTCTGTTATTCATCGCGCTGCTTGTTGATCACTACTTACTGTTGAACCTATGACTCGAACCCAGAAAACCGTCTTCATCCTCGTTGCCCTGGTCGCCATAATCCTCGGGCTTACTGTCAACAAGGTGCTCAACGGTCGCAGCGAGGGCAACCCGACCGAGCTGATCGATGCCGGCATCATCCTGCTGCCGCAGAGCCGCACAGTGCCAGCGCTGGAAATGATCGACGAGAACGGTCAGCCGGTAGTGATGGACGAGCTCAAGGGCAAGTGGTCGCTGCTGTTCTTCGGCTATACCTTCTGCCCGGACATCTGTCCGACCACCCTGGCGCAATTGCGTCAGGTGAAAAGCGAGCTGCCTAAAGAAGCCGTGGAACGGCTGCAGGTGGTGCTGGTCAGTGTCGACCCGAACCGGGACACACCGACACAGCTCAAACAGTACCTGGGGTATTTCGACAAGGACTTCCGCGGCGTGACCGGTTCACTGGATAACCTGCAGAAGCTGGCCAACGCGGTGAGCATCCCGTTCATTCCGGCCGATACCAGCAAGCCGAACTACACGGTCGATCACAGTGGCAACCTGGCGCTGCTGGGGCCGGATGGCAAGCAGCGTGGCTTTATTCGTGCGCCGTTCAACAACCAGAAGCTGGTTGCTCAACTGCCTGGGTTGGTTAAACGCGACTGAAAGCATCGCGGGTGTAGGAGCGGATTCATCCGCGATGGACTGCGCAGCAGGCCCATTTTTGGGGCCGCGATGCGCCCCATCGCGGATGAATCCGCTCCTACAAGAGCCCCGCGATAGGCTGTTGAATCAGAACGCCGGCTTGACCGCGCCCTTGTATTTCTCTTCGATGAACTTCTTCACTTCCGGGGTGTGCAGCGCTGCAACCAGCTTCTTCACCGCCTCGGCATCCTTGTTGTCCTCACGGGTTACCAGGATGTTCACGTAAGGCGAGTCAGCGCCTTCGATGACCAGTGCATCAGATTCCGGGTTCAGCTTGGCTTCCAGCGCGTAGTTGGTGTTGATCAGCGCCAGGTCGACCTGGGTCAGCACGCGCGGGATGGTCGCCGCTTCCAGCTCACGGAATTTCAGGTTCTTGCTGTTCTCGGTAATGTCTTTGACGGTCGAGAGGATGTTGGTGTTGTCCTTGAGCTTGATCACGCCCGCCTTGTCCAGCAGCAGCAAGGCACGACCGCCGTTGGTGGCGTCGTTGGGGATGACCACGGTAGCGGTCGAAGGCAGCTCATCGAGCTTCTTGTACTTGCTCGAGTAGGCGCCCAGCGGCTCCAGGTGCACACCGGCAACGCTGACCAGCTTGGTGCCCTTGGCCTTGTTGAACTCATCCAGGTACGGCTGGTGCTGGAAGAAGTTGGCGTCCAGGCGCTTTTCGGCCACCTGTACGTTCGGCTGGATGTAGTCGGTGAAGACCTTCACTTTCAGGTCCACACCTTCTTTGGCCAGGGCCGGTTTGACGAACTCGAGGATCTCGGCGTGCGGCACCGGGGTGGCGGCGACGGTCAGGGTCTCGGCCTGGGCGGAGAAGGCCGCAACGGCGGCGACAACAGCAAGCAGCTTTTTCATCAAATCACTCCTTGTGAGGGCCGGTCCGGCCCCCGGTGCGTCGGCAGCGCCGACCCATGGGGTTACTTACGGGAAAAATGCACAACCAGTTTGTCGCCCACGCTCTGCAGTACTTGAACCAGTATCAGCAGCAGGACCACGGTGACCACCATCACGTCGGTCTGGAAACGTTGGTAACCAAAGCGGATCGCCAGGTCGCCGAGACCACCAGCGCCAACCACACCGGCCATGGCGGTGTAGGACACCAGGGTAATGGCGGTGACGGTGATCGCTGCGAAGATGCCCGGACGGGCCTCAGGCAGCAAGGCATTGGTGATGATCTGGCGAGTGGTGGCGCCCATCGACTGGGTCGCTTCGATAATGCCGCGATCAACCTCACGCAAGGCGGTTTCGACCAGCCGTGCAAAGAACGGCGTGGCTCCCACCACCAGCGGCGGGATGGCCCCGGCGACGCCTAGCGAGGTGCCGGTGATCAGCACGGTGAACGGAATCATCACGATCAGCAGGATGATGAACGGCAGCGAGCGCAGCACGTTGACCACCAGCGACAGCAGCGCATACACGCCCTTCTGCTCGAACAGCTGGCGCGGACCGCAGAGGAACAGCAGCACGCCCAGTGGCAGGCCGAGCAGCACGGTGAAGAACAGCGAGCCGAACAGCATGATCATGGTGTCGATGGTGGCCAGCCAGATTTCGGCCCAGTCGACGTTGGCGAAGAAACTCAAGGCGTCCATTAACGCAATACCTCCATATGAACATCAGCCGCCGTGAAGCGGGCGAAAGCCGCTTCCATGTCGCCGCCGGTGACGGCCAGGGTCAGCTGCCCATACGGGGTGTCTTTGATACGGTCAATGCGACCGGCGAGGATGCTGTAGTCCACGCCTGTTTCACGGGCGACGGTGCCCAGCAGCGGTGCGTAGGTAGAGTCGCCCTGGAAGGTCAGGCGCACGATGCGGCCCGGTACATGAGCGAAGTCGTCGCGCTGTTCATTCTCGTCGATCTGCTCGTCTTCCTGGACAAAGCGCTTGGTGGTCGGGTGCTGCGGATGCAGGAATACATCGGACACCGGACCGTGCTCAACGATCTTCCCGGCATCCATGACCGCAACACGGTCACAGACCCGGCGGATCACGTCCATTTCATGGGTGATCAGCACGATAGTCAGTTTCAGTTCACGGTTGATTTCGGCCAGCAATTGCAGGACCGAGGCCGTGGTCTGCGGGTCGAGCGCACTGGTGGCTTCGTCGCAGAGCAGGATTTTCGGCTTGGTCGCCAAGGCGCGAGCAATACCGACGCGTTGCTTCTGGCCACCGGACAACTGTGCCGGATACTTTTTCGCGTGCTCGGACAGGCCGACGCGGGCCAGCAGTTCGCTTACCCGGGCGTCGATCTCCTTGCGCGACAGTTCGCCGGCCAGGGTCAGCGGCAGCGCGACGTTGTCGGCCACGGTCTTGGACGCCAGCAGGTTGAAGTGCTGGAAGATCATCCCGACTTGCTGGCGGAAACGGCGCAGGTCATTGGCGTCGAACGCGGTGACATCTTCACCGTCAACGATGATCTTGCCGCCGCTTGGGGCTTCCAGGCGGTTTATCAGGCGCAGCAGGGTACTTTTACCGGCACCGGAGTGGCCGATCAGACCGAACACCTGACCGTCCTCGACACTCAGGTTGGTCGGGTGCAGCGCGGGGATGTCCCTACCGGCGACGCGGTAGGTTTTATGTACATTTTGAAACTCGATCACGTAGCGAACCTTGTGGGGCGCATGGAATTTGGGTCAGCGGTTAGCCGGGGCGCGCATTTTAGCCTGTTCGTATAGAGGTTCTTAGCATTTATTTCGCAATTGACCAATGCTACGGGAATAACGCGATCAGTGGTAAATCCGAATGAACGCTCGCCGGGCCCGGCCAGTCACTACTGAAAGGACCCGCCGTGGGGTCGAACCGAGACTGATCGAGGAGAGCGTTCCAATGCCCAGCAAGAAGAATCCGCCCAAGGAAAGTCAACTGGCCGGCACCCAGACCCCGGATCGGGCCAACACCAACGCCAAACTGCAGAGCCTGGAAGCCTTTCGCAGTGATGCCACCGGCCAGGCGTTGCGTACCAACCAGGGCGTCAAGGTCGCCGACAACCAGAACAGCCTGCGCGCCGGAGAACGGGGCCCGTCGCTTCTGGAAGACTTCATCATGCGTGAGAAGATCACGCACTTTGACCATGAGCGTATCCCCGAGCGCATCGTGCATGCTCGTGGCAGCGGTGCCCATGGTTACTTTCAGACCTACAAATCCCATGCAGCGTTGACCAAGGCCGGGTTTCTTCAGGACCCGGAGAAGATCACGCCGGTGTTCGTGCGCTTTTCCACGGTGCAGGGGCCACGCGGGTCCGGTGACACCGTGCGCGATGTGCGCGGCTTTGCCGTCAAGTTCTTCACCGATGAAGGCAACTTCGACCTGGTCGGCAACAACATGCCGGTGTTTTTCATCCAGGACGCGATCAAGTTTCCGGACTTCGTCCATGCGGTAAAGCCCGAACCGCATAACGAAATGCCCACCGGTGGCTCAGCCCATGACACCTTCTGGGACTTTGTCTCGCTGGTGCCGGAGTCGGCGCATATGGTGATCTGGGCGATGTCGGATCGGGCCATTCCGAAAAGCCTGCGCACCATGCAGGGCTTTGGCGTGCATACCTTCCGACTGATAAATGCCGAAGGCCGGTCGAGCTTCGTCAAATTCCACTGGAAACCCAAGGCCGGTGTCTGTTCGCTGCTCTGGGACGAAGCGCAGAAACTGGCTGGCAAGGACACCGACTACCACCGCCGCGACCTCTGGGAGGCCATCGAGACCGGCAACTATCCGGAGTGGGAGTTCGGGGTGCAGATCGTCGCCGAAGAGGATGAGCATAAATTTGACTTCGACCTGCTCGACCCGACCAAGATCATCCCTGAAGAGCTGGTGCCGGTAACACCGCTGGGCAAGATGGTGCTCAACCGCAACCCGGATAATTTTTTCGCCGAGACCGAGCAGGTGGCTTTCTGCCCCGGGCATATCGTTCCGGGCATCGATTTTTCCAATGATCCGTTACTGCAAGGCAGGCTGTTTTCCTACACCGATACCCAGATCAGCCGCCTCGGTGGCCCGAACTTTCACGAGATTCCGATCAACCGGCCTCTGGCGCCTAATCACAACGGTCAGCGCGATGCCCAACACCGGGTCACTCTGGACAAAGGCCGGGCCTCTTACGAGCCCAATTCGATTGATGGTGGCTGGCCGAAGGAAACGCCGCCTGCGGCCAGCGATGGTGGCTTCGAGTCGTATCCGGAGCGAATCGAGGCGCACAAGGTGCGTCAGCGCAGCCCATCCTTTGCCGATCACTTTTCCCAGGCGCGGCTGTTCTTCCAGAGCATGAGCCCGACCGAGCAGGAGCACATCATCAGTGCCTACAGTTTTGAGCTGGGCAAGGTCGAACGAGCGTACATACGCGAACGTGAAGTGAATGAGATTCTCGCCAATATCGACCTCAAGCTGGCGGCGCGAGTGGCGGCCAACCTTGGGCTGCCTGCGCCGAAAAAAGGCACGGTCGATGTGCCTGCGTCAGGTCTCAAGCAATCACCGGCCTTGAGTCAGATGAACCTGTTGGGCGAAGGCATCAAGGGGCGCAAGGTGGCGCTGCTGGTGGCTGATGGCGTTGATGGTGAGAGTGTCGATGCACTGGTCAAGACACTGGAAGCTGAGAGTGCCCAGATCAAACTGCTGGGGCCTACTTCGGCGCCGGTGAAAACTGCCCAGGGCAAGCCGTTGGCAGTGGATGCTGCAATGGAAGGCATGCCTTCGGTGATTTTCGATGCCGTATGGGTGCCGGCCGGCAAGGCGTCGTTGCAGGTATTGGCGAACAGCGGTGTGGCGCTGCATTTCCTGCTGGAGGCCTATAAGCATCTCAAGCCTATGGGGCTGGCCAGTGAGGCGCAGACGTTGCTCGACAAACTGGGGCTGAAGGCCGATAGCGGCTTGTTGGTGGGCAGCGATCCGAAAGCCTACAAAGCCTTTATCAAGGCAATCGGCAAGCATCGGGTGTGGGAGCGGGAGGCTGCGGCCCAGGCGATTCCAGCCTAGCAGCAAGATGCGGGTGCCCGGCCGGGCACCCGTTCACTCAAGGACGGCGCGGCACCAGCACCGCTTGGGCTGGCTGGTTGCGGTGGATTTCGTGCGACTGCTGCAGGGCGTATTCGCTGTCGAGCTTTTGTACTCGCTTGCTCAGCAGGGTCTTGAGCCATGGCGCGTCATCCTTGCGCGGCACCTGGAATACCACGTCACATTGGTAGTTCACCACGTCAGTAGCGATGTCATCCAGTTGTCGGCGCATTTCGCGAATGTTGGTGGTTTTGAGCGCCACAACGGTGCTCGGAGCGGTCGGATCGATCAGCTTGGCAGCCGGACGTGCTTCAGCCGCTTTGAGGGCCGCTTCGGCCTTTTCCAGTTCAGCCTTGCGGGCCTGAGCGATGGCGCCATTGACGCCACCGGTCAAGGCCGGGGCCTTGGGCATCAGGGCACGGGCACGGCTCAAGGCGGTGGCTGCGGCGTTGACGTCGCCCTTTTGCAGAACGATCTGGCTGCGTTGCAGATAGGCCTCGGCCAATTGGCGTTGGTACTGCTCGACCCGGCTGTCATCAGGTGCCTGGGCCTGCAGCGCGGCCAGCTGATCTTCGGCGGTGGCCAGCTCACTGCTGGCAATGCTTTGCTCCAGCTGCTGCCAGGCATCGGCCTGGGCAGGTGTGCCAGCGTTATCGCTCGGGGTGCTGGAGCACGCAGCCAGGATCAGCGAAAACGCGGCAAGGAGCAGATAACGGAAGGCGAACGGCTTCATTCCTGCGACTCTCTATTTGCGCAAAAAGCGAGCAAGTCTACACCCAGTCCGCAGACTCGAAAATATATCTTCAGGGCCCTGCGAGATTTTAGTGTCGCAGGGTGCAACCGCCGCGGCTGCACCCTGAAGGTCAGCGCCGGGGCAAGGCCAGGCTCAGCAAGAATAGCACTGCCGCGCAGACCACGATCGAAGGACCGGCCGGTGTGTCCTTGAACCAGGACAGCGCCAGGCCGCCGCACACGGCGGTAACGCCCAGCAGGCTGGCGCCCAGCGCCATCTGTTCGGGAGAGCGGGCGTGACGTTGCGCCGCAGCGGCAGGAATGATCAGCAGCGAGGTAATCAGCAGCACGCCGACGATTTTCATCGCCACGGCGATCACTACCGCGATCAACAGCATCAGCGCCAGACGCAGTGCGGCCACCGGCAGGCCTTCGACCATTGCCAGTTCTTCGTGCACGGTTACCGCCAGCAGCGGGCGCCAGAGCACAACCAGCAACAGCAGTACCGCAGCGCTACCGCCGAGAATCCAGGCCAGGTCGCCAGGGCTGATGGCCAACAGGTCACCGAACAGATAGGCCATCAGGTCGATGCGCACATCGTGCATGAAGCTCAGCACTACCAGGCCCAGCGACAGGGTGCTCGGGGCGAGAATACCCAGCAGGGTGTCGGACGCCAGTGGTTGGCGTTGCTGCAGGGTGACCAGCAGGATCGCCAGCAACAGACAGCCTACCGTTACCGCCAGTGCCGGACTGACATCCAGCACAAAGCCCAGGGCTACGCCCAGTAGCGCGGCATGCGAAAGGGTGTCACCGAAATAGGCCATGCGCCGCCAGACCACGAAAGACCCCAAGGGGCCGGCAACCACTGCCAGGGCCAGGCCTGCGAGCAGGGCGTAAAGCAGAAAATCAGCCATGCTTGCAGTGTTCTCCGTGTACATGCCCGCCTTGGGCCGGGGCAACCACCGACCCGTGCAGGTCATGGGCGTGGTCGTGATGGTGGTGGTAGATCGCCAGGCTTGGCGCATTGCTGCCGAACAGTTCGACGAAGGCCGGATCACCGCTGACCTGTTCCGGGTGACCGGAGCAGCAGACGTGGCGGTTCAGGCAGACCACCTGGTCGGTGGTGCTCATCACCAGGTGCAGGTCGTGGGAGACCATCAGCACGCCACAGCCATGGCGGTCGCGCAAACGGGTAATCAAGCTGTAAAGCTCGGCCTGACCGGCCACATCGACGCCCTGAACCGGCTCGTCGAGCACCAGCAGCTCAGGCTCGCGCAGCAGCGCCCGAGCCAGCAGCACGCGCTGCATTTCACCGCCGGAAATGCCCTGGATCGGGTTGTCGATTACCTGCTCGGCGCCGACTTCCTTCAACGCGCTGAGGGCGGCGGCACGGTCGACACCGGGAACCAGGCGCAGAAAGCGCAGCACCGAAAGCGGCAAGGTGGCATCGACCTGCAGTTTTTGCGGCATGTAACCAATGCGCAGGCGCGGCTTGCGCCAGACCTTGCCAGTGTGCGGCTTGAGCAAGCCAAGCACGGCACGCACCAGGGTGGTTTTGCCCGCCCCGTTGGGGCCGATCAGGGTGACGATCTGTCCGGGTTCTACGGCCAGGTCGATGCTGTCGAGCACGGCTTGCCCGGAGAAAGCCACGCCGACCTGTTCGAGGCGAATCAGCGCATTGCTCATCAGGCGCTCCGGCAGTTGCCGCACAAGCCGACCACTTCGACGGTTTGCGCTTCGACGCTGAAGCCGACGTCCTTGGCACTGGCGACAATGGCATTGCTGATGCTGGTCTGTTCCAGCTCAATCGCTACATGGCACTCCCGGCAGATCAGGAACTGCCCCTGGTGGGCATGCTCGGGATGACTGCAACCGATGAACGCGTTGAGCGAAGCGATGCGGTGCACCAGGCTGTTTTCCAGGAGGAAATCCAGAGCCCGGTACACGGTCGGTGGCGCCGCCCGACGACCGTCCTGCTCGCTCAGCACGGCGAGAATGTCGTAAGCGCCCAGCGGTTTGTGGCTCTGCCAGACCAGCTCCAGCACGCGGCGGCGCAGGGCGGTCAGGCGCAGGCCTTTGCGTGCGCACAGCGTATCGGCTTCGGCCAGTGCGCTGTGGACGCAATGGGAGTGGTCGTGGGGGAGATTGGCCAGCGGGGTTTTAGGCATGAGCGGCGACGGTTCTGATTAGAGACGTTATTATGTTACCTGTTCCTGCCCCTTTGAGTGGTCATCGTGTCCCGATTTTTTGCCCTTTTTGTCGCTTTTATCACCACCGTAGTGGTGGCCCAGGCACAGGCCGAGGTCCGTGTCCTGACCAGCATCAAGCCCCTGCAGCAGATCGCCGCGGCCGTTCAGGACGGCGTTGGCAGCCCTGAAGTATTACTGCCGCCGGGCGCCTCACCGCACCACTATGCCTTGCGTCCTTCCGACGTACGGCGAGTGAGCGATGTCGAGCTGTTGTACTGGATCGGCCCGGACATGGAAGGCTTCCTGCCGCGGGTGCTCAAGGGCCGCAGCAAATCCAGCGTTGCCGTGCAGGACCTGCCTGGCCTGCAGTTGCGTCACTTTGGCGAAGACAGCCACTCCCATGATGAAGAAGGTGACGATCACGACCATGATCATCGTCCGGGTAGCCTGGATGCCCACTTGTGGCTGTCGTCGGTCAATGCCCGGGTGATTGCGGCGAAGATGGCGGCCGACCTCAGCGCTGCCGATCCGGTCAATGCTGCGCGTTACCAGAGCAATCTGAAGACCTTTGGCGAACGCCTGGATGCTCTGGATGCACGCTTGAAAAAGCGCCTGGCCGGTATCAGCGGCAAGCCGTTCTTCGTCTTTCATGAGGCATTCGACTACTTTGAGTCGGCTTACGGCTTGAAGCACGCAGGCGTGTTCAGTGTGGCTGCCGAAGTGCAACCGGGTGCCCAGCACGTGGCGGCGATGCGCAAGCGTCTGCAGGAAGCAGGCAAGACCTGTGTATTCAGTGAGCCGCCTTTGCGCCCGCGTCTGGCCGAGACGCTGACGGCAGGTTTGCCGGTGACCCTGGCTGAACTGGATGCGCTGGGCGGGACTGCAGCGGCCAGTGCTCGGGGCTATGAACAGCTGCTGGAGAAGCTGGGGAATGATCTGGCGGGTTGCCTGGAAAAACTCTAGCGCCTTTGTAGGAGCGGATTTATCCGCGATGGGGCGCATCGCGGCCCCAAAAAATGGGCCTGCTATGCAGGCCATCGCGGATGAATCCGCTCCTACAAAGCAAACGGAAGGGCGATTTCCACCTGCTGACGAGCGGCCAGACGCACTTCAAAATCTGCCGGGTCGTGAATCAGCACATCCATCCCGGCAAACGATTCGGCGGCGATCAGGCGCGACAGCCAGAAGCGCACGCAGGCAATGCGCAACATCACTGGCCACAACTGCGCCTCTGCCGAAGTAAACGGTCGCAGCGCCGCATACGCGCCCAACAATGCCCGCGCCCGTGGCCCATTGATCTGCCCGGCGTCGTCGCAGCACCAGTCATTGAGGGTGATCGCCAGGTCGTAGAGCATCGGCCCCGAGCAGGCGTTGTAGAAGTCGATCAGCCCGGTCAGGTGAGTGCCTTCGAACAGCACGTTGTCACGGAACAGGTCGGCGTGCAGGTTGGCGCGTGGCAGCGCCATGATCTGCGCCTGGTGCTCAGCGATCTCGTTCAGGCAGCCCTGCAGCAACTGGCGTTGCTCGGTGGTCAGGCGCGGCATCAGCTCGGCACCGGTCTCCAGCATCCAGTCCAGGCCGCGGTCGGTCTTGCGCTCCAGGACCTTGTCGCGGGTGGCCAGGTGCAGGTGGCCGAGCAGCTCGCCGATCTGTACGCAGTGCTGGTTGTTGACGTCCTTGATGTGCTTGCCAGGCAACCGCGGCTGCAGCAAGGCAGGCTTGCCTGCCAGTTCGCGCAGGGCCACGCCGTCGTTGCCACGCAAGGCATAAGGCACCGGCAGGTCGGCCTCATGCAGTACATCGAGCAACTCGATGAAGAACGGCAGGTCCTGGATCGGCCCGCGCTCGACCAGCGTCAGCACGTATTCTCCCTGCTCCAGGCTGACAAAGAAGTTGCTGTTCTCGGTGCCAGCGGCAATGCCCTGGAAGTCCCGTAGGCGGCCCAGGCCATACGGCGCCAGAAAGGTTTCCAGCTCAGGCCGGGTCAGGGGGGTGAAGACTGACATGATCAAAAATTGCCCATACGGGCACTTCTGCAGGGAAGTGCCAGGTTGATGTAAAGGGTACGCCTTACCACTCGAAGATTTTCCACGACGGGATCAGCATGTCCGGCTGGTCGGAGCGAATGAAGTTGCCCTCCGAGCCATCGGCGCGTACCAGGAAGTAAGGTTTACCGCCTTTCGGGGTGACCTTGATTGCATAGAGGAAACCGTTCTGGCGGTATTCCTGGATAGTTTTGTCGCCTTCCGTGCGAATGGTTACATCCGGATCGGCCGAAGGCGCGTCGTCTGCAGCCCAGGTGACGACCGGAGTGACTGCCAACAGACCGAGCAGCAACAGGCGATTTAGTGTACGCATGATAACCTTGTCCCTTTGTCGTCAATGTTCCGGACATTCTAGCGCCGGGCCCGTCGAAAAGGTTGATTCTGCTCATGAGCCAAGCCCCCCTCGTCCTGGTGGACGGTTCCTCATACCTCTACCGCGCCTTTCATGCGCTGCCGCCGCTGACCACCTCCAAGGGCATGCCGACCGGTGCGGTCAAAGGCGTGCTGAACATGCTCAAGAGCCTGCGCAGGCAGTACCCGGACAGTTTGTTCGCAGTGGTGTTCGATGCCAAGGGCGGGACCTTTCGCGATGAAATGTTCGCCGAGTACAAAGCCAACCGGCCCAGTATGCCGGACGATCTGCGGGTACAGATCGAACCCCTGCATGCCAGTGTCCGTGCCCTGGGTTATCCACTGCTGTGCGTCGAGGGCGTCGAAGCTGACGATGTGATCGGCACCCTGGCCCGTAGCAGCGCCGCAGCTGGCCGTCCGGTGATTATCTCCACAGGCGACAAGGACATGGCGCAATTGGTCGACGGCCACATTACGCTGGTCAACACCATGACCGGTACCGTCCTTGATGTACCTGGCGTGCACGAGAAATTCGGCGTCGGTCCTGAGCACATCATCGATTTCCTCGCCCTGATGGGCGACAAGGTCGACAACATCCCCGGTGTGCCGGGCGTGGGCGAGAAGACCGCGGTTGGCTTGCTCACCGGTATCGGTGGTGGCCTGCGCGAGCTGTACGAGAACCTCGACAAGGTTCCCGGGCTGGCCATCCGTGGCGCCAAGACTCTGCCAGCCAAACTGGAAGAGCACCGCGATGCGGCCTTCCTTTCCTATGAACTGGCGACGATCAAGATCGATGTGCCGCTTGAGGTGGAGGTCGATGAGCTGGTCTGTGGCCAGCCGGACCGCGAGGCGCTGCTTGAGCTGTACACCGAGATGGAGTTCAAGAGCTGGGTCGACGAGGTGCAACGCGACGCCAAACGGGCTGGCCAGGAGATCGTTGCCGAGGTAATCGAGGAAGTTGTCGAGGCGAAGTACGAAACCATCCTCGACCAGGCGCGTTTTGATGTCTGGCTGGAAAAACTGCGCAACGCGCCGCTGTTTGCCTTCGACACCGAGACCACCGGGCTGGATGCGCAGCAGGCGCAGTTGGTTGGGCTGTCGTTCGCGGTGCAGGCTCATGAAGCCGCCTATGTACCGTTGACCCACAGCTACATGGGCGTACCCGAGCAACTGGACCGCGACAGCGTGCTGCTGGCGCTCAAACCACTGCTCGAAGACCCGAAAAAGCTCAAGGTCGGGCAGAACGCCAAGTACGACATTAACATCCTCGCCAACTGCGCCATTGGCGGTGATATCGGCAACGGCATCCTGATGCAGGGCGTAGCCTACGACACCATGCTCGAGTCTTATGTGCTCGACTCGACCGCTACCCGTCACGACATGGACAGCCTGGCGCTCAAGTACCTGAACCACACCACCATCGGTTTTACCGACATTGCCGGCAAGGGCGCCAAACAGCTGACCTTCGACCAGATCAACCTGGAACAAGCTGGCCCTTACGCCGCTGAAGACGCCGACGTGACCTTGCGTCTGCACCAGGCGTTGCAACAGAAGCTGGCGAAGACGCCGAGCGTTTTGCCGGTGCTGACCGATATCGAAATACCGCTGGTGCCCGTGCTGGCGAAGATCGAGCGTCAGGGCGCGCTGGTCGATGCCAACCTGCTTGGCATCCAGAGTGTCGAACTGGGCGAGAAGCTGGTGCAGCTGGAGCACGAAGCTTTTGAAATCGCAGGCGAAGAGTTCAACCTCGGCTCACCCAAGCAACTGGGCGTGATCCTCTACGAAAAGCTGGGCATGCCGGTGCTCAGCAAGACCGCCAAGGGTCAGGCGTCGACGGCCGAAGCGGTGTTGGCGGAGCTGGCCGAGATGGACTTCCCGCTGCCCAAGGTGCTGATGCAGTACCGTTCCCTGAGCAAGCTCAAAAGCACCTATACCGATCGCTTGCCGGAGCAGATCAACCCGCGCACCGGGCGGATCCACACCTCCTACCAGCAGGCGGTGGCGGCCACTGGCCGTTTGTCGTCCAGTGATCCGAACCTGCAGAACATTCCGATCCGTACCGCCGAAGGCCGTCGGATTCGTCAGGCATTCGTTGCCGCTCCCGGCTACAAGCTGTTGGCGGCGGACTATTCGCAGATCGAGCTGCGCATCATGGCCCACCTGGCTAAAGATGAGGGCCTGCTGCACGCCTTCCGCAACGACCTGGACGTACACCGGGCAACCGCAGCCGAAGTATTTGGCGTCGAACTGGCCGAAGTCACCATTGACCAACGGCGCAGTGCCAAGGCAATCAACTTCGGTCTGATCTATGGCATGAGCGCTTTTGGCCTGGCCAAACAGATCGGCGTCGACCGCAAACAGTCCCAAGCCTATATCGATCGTTATTTTGCCCGTTACCCCGGCGTACTGGCTTACATGGAGCGCACGCGGGCCCAGGCCGCTGAGCAAGGTTTCGTCGAAACACTGTTTGGTCGTCGGCTGTACCTGCCGGAGATCAATGCGAAGAACCCGGCCTTGCGCAAAGGTGCGGAACGCACGGCGATCAACGCCCCGATGCAGGGCACAGCGGCAGACATCATCAAGCGCGCAATGGTGGCGGTGGATAATTGGCTGAGCGACTCTGGCCTGGACGCCCGGGTCATCCTGCAAGTGCACGACGAACTGGTTCTGGAGGTTCGCGAGGACCTGGTCGAACAGGTGCGTGAACAAATTCGTCCACACATGAGCAACGCCGCAGCACTGGATGTACCACTGCTGGTTGAGGTGGGTGTGGGGGCAAACTGGGACGAAGCGCATTAAAAATGCGGCTAAATGCCATGAACAGCTGCGGCATATCGTCGCGGCTTTTTGTGGCTCTGACGTGCCGGGAGCAAAAAAAACCTGCGCTATCGCAAATAGTTTTTTAAATGCCCGGAACTAAACCGGTGAACCACGACTCAGAGTAACTGAATGGCTGGTGAAGCCCTTCGATGCTCCTATGTTGTGTTAAGTGTTGGCAGATATCTGGACCCCGCCCTAGCGGTCCGGAACTTGAACCCCGAACTTCCCCCTCCCCATACGAAGTCCGGGGTTTTTTTTGCCCGGCGTTTACCGGGCAGCCCTTATTCTGCGGGCTTGTCAGCCAGTTCCATCCAGTTCGCCAATACGCCGTAGGCTTCTTCCAGGCCTTGGCGCTTGGGCGCCGAGAACAGCTGGATGGTGACCGCATCGCCCCAGCCTTTGCGGATTTCCGACTGCACCTTGAGCAGGGTGTTTTTCGCTGCACCAAAGGTCAATTTGTCGGCTTTTGTCAGCAAGATGTGCATCGGCATGCCCGCAGCCTGCGACCAGTCGAGCATCATTTTGTCGAAGTCGGTCATCGGATGGCGCACGTCCATCATCAGGATCAAACCCTTCAGACACTCACGGCTGCCCAGGTAGGCCTCAAGGTGTTTTTGCCAGTGTTGCTTGAGCGGAATCGGTACTTTTGCATAACCGTAGCCTGGCAAGTCGACCAAACGCCGTTCATCGTCCAGACTGAAGAAATTCAGCAACTGGGTCCGCCCCGGGGTTTTCGAGGTGCGGGCCAGGCTGGCGTGGGTCAAGGTGTTCAGCGCGCTGGACTTGCCGGCGTTGGAGCGGCCAGCGAAGGCCACTTCATAGCCCTGGTCGTCCGGGCACTGGTCGACCTTGGCAGCGCTGAGGGCGAATTTGGCCTGTTGGCAGAGACCGAGGATGGGGTTTTTGACTTGCATGGTTTTTCCGGTTGGGCGTTGCGCGAGGGGGTCTCGGCAAGCGGTGTCGTTTCCGTTTCAGTAACGGGAGTATATAATGCCCCAGTTTTTGTGTGCGCATTATCCCGGCGTAGGAGGATGTGCACGGGGGCGGTTGATTCAAGCTCGCGCAGTAGAACGCAGTGCAACCCCCAACCCTGAAAGGTCGTTCGTATGACGAAATGGCTGCTTGCTGCAGGTGTCTTGATACCGTTGTTCAGCGCTCAGGCTACACAGGATCCCCAGGCAGTGTACAAGCGAGCATGTGTCGCTTGCCATGCCGGACAGCTACCGCAGGCACCGCAACCGGGTGACCGGGCAGCATGGGAGCCACGGCTGGCGCAGGGGATGGAGACGCTGGTGAAGCATGTCACACAGGGTTTCAAGGCTATGCCGCCGCGTGGATTGTGCATGGACTGCAGTGCCGAGGACTACCAGGCGATCATCCAGTGGATGAGCCGGAGTCCCGATACATAACTCTTTCACCCTTAGCCGTAGTTGGATTAGCTGATGAACAAACTACTCGTGAGTCTGCTGTTGACCTTGGGCGTCACTGGTGCAGCCAATGCCGCAGAGCCTATCAAAGGGGATGCCGCTGCTGGTCAGGCCAAAACTGCTGTATGTGGCGCCTGTCACAATCCGGACGGCAACAGCCTGGCGCCGAACTTCCCGAAACTTGCAGGCCAGGGTGAGAAGTACCTGGAAAAACAATTGCACGACATCAAGTCGGGCAAGCGCACCGTGCTGGAAATGACCGGCATGCTGACTGCCTTTAACGAGCAGGACCTGGCCGATATCGCGGCCTACTTCGCTAGCCAGAAAGGCAGCGTGGGGGCAGCTGACCCGAAACTGGTCGAGCGTGGCAAGGCTCTGTTCAATGGCGGCGACCTGGCCAAGGGCCTGCCGGCCTGTACCGGTTGCCATTCGCCGAACGGCGCGGGCCTTGCGGTGGCCGGCTTCCCGCACCTGGGCGGCCAGCACTCGACCTATGTGGCCAAGCAGCTGACCGACTTCCGCGAAGGCAACCGCACCAACGATGGCGACGCCACCACCATGCGCTCCATCTCTGCCAAGCTCTCCAACAAGGAC
>JAVXRI010000090.1:0-23149 GCA_036643775.1 Pseudomonas sp.
CTGGCGGGCTGCTTGTTCCTGGCCCGCCTGGGCCAGGTCATTGGCCGCCTTCAGCCAACGCTGACGGTCAACCTGGGCTGGCAACTGGCCCGGCTGCTGCACCAACACCGCCCAACTCCCCTGCTTCTTCCACGCCGATGTGAAGTCGTCGAAGTCCATCAACAGACGCCGATCCATCCCCGCACGCAGCAACACACGCTCTTTGTAGCGGTCGTAGCCGATCAGCAAGGCATAGCGCGGCTCACCCCAGAACGTTGAACCTTCTTCGAAACGCAACAGCACCGGATTACCAGCAGCCACCTGGGTCAGCAGTGCGTCCAGCTTCGGCTCCAGCGGATAGACCACCATGCCGTACTCACGAGCGGTGTTCTGCATCGAGTCCTGGAGTTTATCCACGCCTTGAGGCAAACCCAGGGATTGTTCGAGCAGCCCCGGGGTGATGCGCACGCCCTGTTGCGACAGCAATGCCGCCAAGGCCATTGGCGCACTCTGGTTGGCATTGCCGCGATAGAACGGCACCGAGCCGATTTCCACGCGCTGCGCCAGACCGCCCTTGCCTGGCGCCGGTGGCTGACTGGCGCAACCCGCCAGAGCCAGCGCCACTGCACAGGCTGCCAGCAAGCGACGTGGGGTAGCCGAAGATAAAGAAGAAGACAGTGGCAGCATGAACACTCGCTTGTGCTGATGCCCGGCAGACAGCGCCCGGCCTTGGAGTGCGATCATAGGCTGACAGGTCGCGTGGGTATAGTGGGGAGACGGCTTAGAACAAAGCGGCCCAAGGCCTTGGACCATCGGTCAATAGCCTGCAACATGGCTTCGGCTAGACTCTAGGGGTGTCCACGTGGCCAGCATCATGGGCTGACCAGGGACCTGAGGAGGCACACATGAACCTGACAATGGCAATCTTCATGCTGGTAGGCGCCTGGTTGAGCGTCGCCGCGGCCATGCTCTGGGGCGTGCTGCGGATTGCCCGCCGCCACCACCCGCACCATACCTTGCCGAAGAAAACCAGCGAGGCGGTGCCGACGCGTCGTAGCCGTCGGCATGCCGGTGCGCATTGATTCCTGGAAGCATCGCGGATAAATCCGCTCCTACAGGTCGATATCTGTAGGAGCGGATTCACCGGGACGCCGGACCGCCGCGATGGGGCGCAGCGCGGCCCCAAGTCCTTCGCGGATAAATCCGCTCCTACAACCTGTTATCAGCCTTCAGCCGCTTCGCGCTTGAGCCGCGCCCGGCGCGACATGATGTTCAGCGCTTCGATCGCGGTAGAGAACGCCATCGCTGCATACACATAACCTTTCGGTACGTGAGCACCAAAGCCTTCAGCGATCAGGGTCATACCGATCATGATCAGGAAGCCCAGGGCCAGCATCACCACGGTCGGGTTGTCGTTGATGAACTTGGCCAGCGGGTCGGCAGCCACCAGCATCACGACCACGGCGCTAACCACGGCGATGATCATGATTGGCAAGTGCTCAGTCATGCCCACCGCAGTGATGATGCTGTCGATCGAGAAGACAATGTCCAACACCAGGATCTGGCCAATAGCGGCAGCAAAGCCCAGGGTGATGGTCGAGGACGCTTTGCTTTCTTCCTTGGCCCGCGGGTCGACGCTCTCGTGGATTTCAGTGGTCGCCTTCCACAACAGGAACAGACCACCGGCAATCAGGATCATGTCCTTCCAGGAGAAGGTATGGCCGAACACGTCGATGACCGGCTCGGTGAGCTGCACGATCCAGGCGATGGTGCTAAGCAGACCCAAGCGCATGACCAGCGCCATGCTGATACCGATACGGCGCGCCTTGGAGCGGAATTCCTCAGGCAACTTGTTGGTCAGGATGGAGATGAAGATCAGGTTATCGATGCCGAGCACGATCTCCATGGCCACCAGGGTGGCCAGGGCTACCCAGGCGGTCGGGCTTGCAGCGAGTTCCAACAAGTATTCCATGAATCAATCCTGCATCAAGGTAAGGGTGGGTCAGATTTCTTTAGCGCTGTCATCGCTGGCAGGCTTGTCAGCCTTCGCGCTGTCAGAGCCGGTGGCTTCGCTCAGGGCTTCTTGAGCGGCTTCGTTGGTTTGGTCGATTGCTTGCTTGGCCGACTCCGCTGCCTGGTTGAGCATTTGCTGGGCGGACTTTTCCGCCTGCTCGCAACCGCTCATGGCAAACAGGGCCAACAGTAACACCAGGGGTGTTCCGATGGATTTCAGGTACATCATGTGAAGTTCTCCGTGTCGATGATCAGTGCCCACTCAATGGCACCGTGATGGCTGGGGATTCTAAATATCTAGATACATCAGGAAAATTCGTATTTTCAGCGGTTATACTTCGGTTTTTACGAATCGGGACCTGGCATGCTCAACTACCGTCAGTTGCATTACTTCTGGGTGGTGGCCCGCACCGGCAGCATCGTGCGCGCGGGCGAGCAACTGAACCTGACGCCGCAGACCATCAGCGGGCAGATCAGCCTGCTCGAACAGACCTATGGCATCGAGCTGTTTCGCCGGGTCGGACGGCAGCTGGAACTGACGGAAAGCGGCCGCCAGGCGTTGACCTACGCCGAACAGATGTTCCAGATTGGCGGTGAACTTGAGGCCATGCTGCGCGCGCGTCCGGATGAGCAGCAGATCCTGTTTCGGGTCGGGGTCGCCGATGTCGTGCCCAAATCCATCGTCTATCGCCTGTTGGCGCCGACCATGGAAATGGAAGACGCCCTGCGCCTGAGCTGTCGCGAAGACAAGCTCGAACGCCTGCTGGCCGACCTGGCGATCCAGCGCCTGGACCTGGTGATTTCCGACAGCCCCATGCCCAGTCACCTGGACATCAAGGGCTACAGCCAGCGCCTGGGGGAATGCGGCATCAGCTTTTTCGCCACCCCGGCCTTGGCCGCCGAACTGGGCGAAGACTTTCCGGCCTGCCTGCAACACGCCCCGCTGCTGATTCCCGGCCAGGAAACCGTAGTACGCAGCCGCTTGCTGCGCTGGTTCGCCGAGCAGCAGATCCAGCCGCGGATTGTCGGCGAGTTCGACGACAGCGCCTTGATGCAGGCCTTTGGGCAATCCGGCAGCGGTATCTTCATTGGCCCCAGCGTGATTGCCGATGAGGTTTGCCGGCAATACGGCGTCGAACTGATCGGCCAGACCGACGCGGTGATCGAGTCGTTCTATGCCATCTCGGTGGAGCGCAAGGTCAAGCACCCCGGCATCCTCGCCATTACCGAAGGGGCCCGCCGCCAGTTGTTCAACTGGTAGCGTGGGTGTCGCGCATGCGCATCAGGACCAAGGCCAGTAACACCGAAACACCAATCAGCAGGGCGGCGGCATAGCCGAGGCTGCTCAGGCCCAGTGTGTCGATCACCCGACCGCCAATCATTGCGCCCAGGCCAATCCCCAGGTTGCCTCCGGCGATGTTCAGCGAAGCGGCAAAGGCCGGGGCCTGGGGCGCAGCCTTGATCAGGCGCACATGGCTGACCAGAAACAGCGCCGCCTGGGTTGCGCCCCAGATCGCCAGCGCGCCGATCAGGCCATAGGTGGAATGAATGCTCGGAACCAGGGCAATCAGGCCCACCAGCATCAACGCGCAGAAGCCGGCAGACGCCAGCAGCGGATGACGATCCACGGCACGACCGCCCAGGCTGTTGCCGATCAGCCCCACCGCACCAAAGCCCATCAGGTACCAGCCCACCCGCGCACCATCGAAACCGGCCAGGCGCTCAAGGATATCGGCCAGGTAGGTATAAACAGTGAACATGCCGCTGAACACCAGTACCGAGAGCAGCACATGGCCCTGCAGCAAACGGCTGCGCAAGATCCCGAACTGCCCACGCAGCGACGTGGCCTGGTTGTGCCGCGGCGTACGCGGCAGATACAGGTGCAGCAACAGTGCCTTGGCCAGTGCCAGCACGGCCAGCAAGGCAAATGCCGCACGCCAGCCCAGCGCGTCGCCGACCAGAGTGCCGACCGGAATACCGAATACCGTGGCACACACCACACCAAAGCTGATCTTGGCAATGGCCCGCCCGGCATAGGCCGGCCCGACGATGTCGACCGCCGTTTCACTGGCCAGGGCCCAGAACACCGGCAAGCCCAGCGCTGGCAACAGACGCGCCAGCCCCATGACATAGATGTTCGGCGCAATGGCCGCGAGAACATTGCAGGCGGCGAACAGCAGGAGGATGCCGACAAACAGGCGCTTGCGGTCAAAACGCGCGCACCAGGCGGTGAGAAAGGGGCCGAAACAGGCCACGGTAAAGGCAAACAAGGTCACCAGCAGCCCGGCCTGGGGCACACTCACCGCAAGGTCGCGGGCAATCCCCGGCAACAGGCCGACAATCACGAACTCGGTGGTCAGCACAGTGAAGCCGGCCGCAGCCAGCAACAGAATCGGCAGTAACATCTACACTCCAGCGTTTTAAACATTGACGGCGCTGAGCCGTTTCCAAGGGGCGCGGATACTACACGCCTGCCCTGCTGACTGACACAGGGCAATCACCCATTGTGCCCCGCTGTGCTAAAGTCGCGCCCCTTTCATCGCCCTGATCGCCTGACGCCCCGTATTTCCCGGCGTCGCAACGGGCCGGTTGCCCCTCTACAAGACTGAGAAACACCCGACATGACACCTGTTCTAAAACTGTTGAACCGTACCAGTCTGGTCGCACAGATCATGATCGGCCTGGTGGCCGGTATTGCGCTGGCCTTGATCGCCCCCGAGGTCGCTCTGGACCTGGGCTTCATCGGCAAGGTGTTCGTTTCCGCGCTGAAGGCCGTGGCGCCGATCCTGGTGTTCATCCTGGTCATGGCGTCCATTGCCAACCATAAACACGGTACCGAAACCCATATCCGCCCGATCCTGGTGCTGTACCTGTTCGGCACCTTCGCCGCTGCCGTGGTTGCGGTGGTCGCCAGCATGGCCTTCCCCTCGAACCTCGCCCTGAGCACCTCGGACGTGGCCCTGAGCGCCCCGGGCGGCATCTCTGAAGTGCTGCAGAGCTTGCTGCTGAGCGTGGTCGACAACCCGGTCAGTGCCCTGATGAACGCCAACTTCATCGGTATCCTGGCCTGGGCGATCGGCCTGGGTGTGGCTATTCGTCACGCCGGAGATACTACCCGCACGGTGGTCGAAGACCTGTCCAACGGTGTCACCCTGATCGTGCGCGTGGTGATCCGCTTCGCCCCGCTGGGTATTTTCGGCCTGGTCGCCTCGACCCTGGCCCAGTCGGGCCTCGACGCCCTGCTCGGCTACCTGCACCTGCTGGCGGTGCTGATCGGCTGCATGCTGTTCGTCGCGCTGGTGGTCAACCCGCTGATCGTGTTCTGGAAAATTCGCCGCAACCCGTTCCCGCTGGTGCTGCTGTGCCTGCGCGAGAGCGGCATTACCGCCTTCTTCACCCGCAGCTCGGCGGCCAACATTCCGGTCAACATGGCCTTGAGCGAGCGCCTGGGCCTGCACGAAGACACCTACTCGGTGTCGATCCCACTGGGTGCAACGATCAACATGGCCGGCGCGGCGATCACCATTACCGTGCTGACCCTCGCCGCTGTACATACCCTGGGCATCGCCGTCGACATTCCTACCGCCATCCTCCTCAGCGTCGTCGCCGCCGTGTGCGCCTGTGGCGCTTCGGGTGTGGCCGGTGGTTCGTTGCTGCTGATCCCGCTGGCTTGCAGCCTGTTCGGCATTCCGAGTGAAATCGCCATGCAGGTGGTGGCGGTCGGCTTCATCATCGGTGTGTTGCAGGACTCGGCGGAAACCGCGCTGAACTCCTCCACCGACGTGCTGTTCACCGCCGCCGCGTGCATGGCCGAAGAGCGCCGTAGCGCCTGAGCCTGACCCGCAGCCGGTGCTTCGTGCACCGGCTGCTTGTGTTTTACCCTGTCGCGCACCTAGGCTAGAGGCCTTTCTTCGCATAGAGACAGGGTCATGTCCGACGATCACGAATCCCCTTCCGAAGCCCGCTTCAACAGCACCGAGGTCCGCGTTCTCGGCTCGCTGATCGAAAAACAGGCCACCAGCCCGGAAACCTACCCGCTGACCTTGAATGCCCTGGTGCTGGCCTGCAACCAGAAGACCAGCCGTGAACCGGTGATGAACCTCAGCCAGGGCCAGGTCGGCCAGGCCTTGCGTGCCCTTGAAGGCCAGGGCTTGACCCGTCTGCAGATGGGCAGCCGTGCCGACCGCTGGGAACACCGCGTGGACAAGGCGCTGGAACTAGTGCCGGCGCAGGTCACCCTGCTTGGCCTGATGTTCCTGCGCGGTCCGCAGACGGTCAATGAACTGCTGACCCGCAGTAACCGCATGCATGATTTCGAGGACGCCGAGCAGGTCGTGCATCAGCTTGAACGCCTGATCGCCCGTGGTTTTGCCTTGCACCTGCCGCGCCAGGCCGGGCAGCGTGAAGACCGCTATACCCATGCCCTCGGTGATCCGGCGGAGATCGAAGCGATTCTGGCGGCGCGCCAGCAAGGGCCGGAGCGCAGTGGCGGCGCGGTGTCGTTGGAGCGCATCGAAGCACTGGAAGCGCGGATTGCTGCGCTGGAAGAGCGCCTGGCGGCACTGGAATAAACCCCGGCGCCTCGATGTGCTTTTGTAGGAGCGGATTTATCCGCGATGGACTGCGTAGCAGGCCCATTTTGGGGGCAGCTACGCGCCCCATCGCGGATAAATCCGCTCCTACAGGCGTCCATACAAGCGACCCAGAGAACGCTCTCCCTTTGTAGGAGCCGGCCTTGCCGGCGACCCATCGCTGGCAAGGCCAGCTCCCACACCTAGCCGCGAGCGTACGCCACCGCCTGCGCCACCTGCGCAGCCGTTGGCCGCACACCGGTGTACAACACAAACTGCTCCAGTGCCTGCAGGGCAATCACCTCGAGCCCGGTTATCACCGCTTTGCCATGTTTTTCGGCCTCGATGATCAACGGCGTATACGCTGGCATCGCCACCACATCAAATACTATCTGCGCCGCAGCAATCGCTTCGCGGCTGAACGCCAACTGATCGGCCTCGACTCCGCCGACCATGCCAATCGGCGTGACGTTGATCAACATCGGCGGGCACAGATCACCCAGCTCCGCCTGCCAGCGATAACCACAACTGTCGGCCAACTGGCGACCAGCCTGCTCATTGCGGGCAACGATGATGCCTTGCTTGAACCCGGCATCACGCAAGGCACTGGCCACCGCCTTGGCCATGCCACCACTACCACGCAGGGCAAACGCCGTGCCCGGGTCCACTCGACGCTGCTCAAGCAGTTGGCGCACAGCCAGGTAATCCGTGTTGTAGCCCTTGAGCCGTCCTGCGTCATTGACGAGGGTGTTGATCGATTCAATCGCGGCTGCCGACGGATCAATCTCATCGACCAGCGCCATGCAGGCTTCCTTGTACGGCATCGACACGCCGCAACCGCGAATGCCCAGGGCGCGGATACCGCCCACTGCCGCAGGCAAGTCAGCAGTGGTCATGGCCTTGTAGTAGAAATCCAGGCCCAGTTGTTGGTACAGGTGGTTGTGAAAACGTACGCCAAAGGTACCGGGGCGACCGGCCAGCGAGATGCACAGGACGGTGTCTTTGCCGGGAATGTGGGCCATTTGATACTCCTTTGCGATCGATTCGGCATTATGCACAGGCCGGTCAACTTCCGCTGATCGGTCTGTTACGCCGCACCGCGCTGGTAAGGCCGGGTCGATGACAGTGATGAGCACTATCGAGCCGGTTGATTTCAACCGGCCCGCCGCGCCGCGTAAGGTAGGGCCATGAACCGCAGGAGAGTCCTCATGGCCCCTATCAACATCATGTCCGTCATCGGCAGTGCCGTCCCCGCCTCACTCAGAGCATCGGGCCTGCTGGCCTGCTGGTATCTGGTCCGCGACGGCGAACCGGTCTCCGGGCCATTGACCTCGCTGCCTGCGGCCCAGACCCTGGCCAGTCGCCTGCAAAGCGCCAGCCTGCAGGCCTGAACGGCTACTGTTTTTATCGTGCGTTGCTCCGCACAGCCCCCTTGCCCCGCCCTTTGGCGGGGCTTTTTATGGGCGCAGGTTGATCACTTCTGTTGTGCGCCAGGTGCCAAATTATTCACTTTCATCAACACCTGTTTGATCGCCAGGCTCTGATAACTGATGTTCGCCGGGTTGAGGTTGATGCCTTCCTGGAATGGGTACTTGCCAAGCGTGCCCATGAACTTCTGCAACACATCCTGGATTGGAACAAACAGCCACATCTGGTCCGCTCGCCAACGCATGACCATTTGCGAGTCGATGTTGGCCGTCTCGAAGGGATCGGCCTTCAGGTTGGTCAGCCGTGGAAAGTTGGTAACCTTTCGCGTCCCCGAGCCAATGTCGCCCTCGACACTGGCAAAACTGACTTTCCAGTCCTTCCAGCGCACGGCGTTCAGCTCCCCGCCCATACCGAAGTAGAAGTACTCCTCGCGAGGACTCTCTTTTACCTCGCCTTTGAAGAACGGCAGGAAGTTATAACCATCCAGGTGCACCTTGAACGGCTTGCCGTGCAATTGTCTGCCCTTGGCCAACTCCTCGACCAGATTACCGTTGCCGGCGGCCGCGGCGAGCGTTGGCATCCAGTCGTTGTGGGCAATCATGTTATTGAAGCGGCTACCCGACTGAATCACCCCCGGCCATTTGACCAACAGCGGAACACGATGACCACCCTCATAGCTGGTGCCCTTCTCGCCATGGAACGGTGAAGTACCGCCATCGGGCCAGGACACTTTCTGCGCGCCGTTATCGGTTGTGTAAACAATGATGGTGTTATCGGCAATGCCCAGGTCATCGAGTTTCTTCAGCAACTGGCCGATGTGCCCGTCGTGCTCGACCATGCCATCGGGATACAGGCCTATTCCGGTCTTGCCTTCCGACTCTTTCTTCAAATGGGTCCAGACGTGCATACGCGTACTGTTGAACCACACAAAAAATGGCTTGTCGGCCTGGTGCGCCTTGTCGATGAAGTTCTCGGTAGCCTGCACCAGCTCGTCATCGATGGTTTCCATACGCTTGCGATTGAGTGCACCGGTGTCTTCAACCTTACCGTCGGCGAAGGCATGGATAACGCCACGTGGCCCGTACTTTTTTCGAAACTCCGGGTCTTTGGGGTAGTAATAGGTTTCTGGCTCTTCCTCGGCATTCATGTGGTAGAGGTTGCCGAAGAACTCATCGAAACCATGCTGGGTGGGCAGATGGTTGTCGCGGTCGCCCAAGTGGTTTTTACCGAATTGCCCGGTAACGTATCCCTGCTCTTTCATGACATCGCCAACCGTCGGCGCCCAATCCGGAATGCCATGATCGGAGCCCGGCATGCCAATGGTTAACAGGCCGGTACGAAACGGGTGCTCACCGAGGATAAACGCCGAGCGGCCGGCGGTGCAGGACTGCTCGCCATAAGCGTGTGTGAACAGCGCACCCTCTTTGGCAATGCGATCGATGTTGGGCGTTTCATAGCCCATCATGCCCTGGTTGTAGGCGCTGATATTGAATTGCCCGATGTCGTCACCGAAGATCACCAGTATGTTGGGCTTATCAGCGCCACTGGCGCCTAATGCAGAAACCAGTAATGCCCCCGCTAGCGCGAAGCGACACAGGTATCCTTTCAAATCCCGCATTTCGTTCTGCCTCTTTTTTATTGTTCGAAGATAGCAATTACCCCGATTCGGCTACCGGCGCTCATGGAACGCTGGCGGCGTCTCATGCCTGAACAATAAGCGCACTTACCCCCGGTGCGACAACCCCTCCAAGAGAGTGGTACGGGAGGCCGCACAGCGGCAGACTTGCCGGTATACGACGCATCAGGCGAGCCCTCGGGTTTGATAATGAGCGAGACAATGCTGTCTGCAAAAAAAAGCCCGCCAATTTGGCGGGCTTCAGTGCTCAGCGGAAATTCGTGTCTTATTTCTTCAAAGCCGCCAGACCTGCACCGAACGCAGGCTTCACGGCCTTGGTGTAAACGCTCACATCACCGGCAGGCCACGTGTCCAGGTTGGCCAGTTTTTTATACAGATTCCAGGCGAAAACGAAAAGCCAGCCAGCAACCGCAATGCCCCCATAGATCCCGATCGGGTTAATGATGTCGTAGATGGCCCCGCCTGGCCCCCCCCATGGCTTTTCAGCAAGGCTGTGCACATAGATGGCGACCGGAATAATTAAAACTACCCAGCTCAAAAACCAGACCAGAAAACCCGCACAAGCCGGGCGAATCGTCAAACTATAAAGTTTCATGCCCATCGTTTCTTTGGCTCGCAGGCGTTCTCCCGCCGCGTTTTCGATGCCGCCGATGAACAAGGTGCCAAGGGCACGATAGAACCAAATCCGATTCTGCGTACCCTTACCCACGCCTGTGAAGTAGTGAAACATCTCATTGCTCATGCCGAGCTTCTTAACTTCCCGACCATCGATTCGAGCGCTGACAGTGCAGTACGTTCCGGTGGTGCTGAGGGGTTCAAGATTGGAAATCACACTGTCAGAATAAAAAAACTTAGCCACGCCACCCGCCCTGTGAGTCAAAAATAGAATTTCCATCATTTCGCTCAAAATGATAGCAATTTGACCTCGCTTGAACCAGCTAGCATTCATCAAATAACCCCAACCGATGCCGCGCCTGAGCGCTCTAGCATGCGGCTTTCCACAAGGCAGCAGGGCGTTGAGCGCTGGCAATCCTCACACCTCAAACCCTAACCCCTCCCTGCGCGAAGTGGCTGAACTCGGCCAATGATTGGCCCGAATCGGAGAAGCTCGAAATGCAGCTAATTGGTACGGAATGGGTACAGGATTAAATTTTGTTCATGTATGGCCCAATGCTCACAGGCCAATCGACAGACTCTAGGCCATACTCCAGAATGCGAGCGGTTTTTTGGGGGAAAACCCTTGCACAGCCAACGACATACCAACTATTAGTGAGCCTCGACGTGAAAACTTCCCTATCCATCCTAAGCCTGCTGCTGTTGCTCACCGGTACCGCGACTGTCACCACGACCGCTGCTGCGCAACCCCCTCTGCAAGAACAACGTGATCCGGCCAAATTGCACCTGGCTTCCGGCGCTGCCCTGCTGATCGATCTGCAGACCAACAAGGTGCTCTACGCCAACAATGCCGACCGGGTGGTGCCGATCGCCTCGGTCACCAAGCTGATGACCGGCATGGTGGTGCTCGACGCCAAGCAGAACATGGATGAGATGCTCACTATGACCATCGCCCAGAACAAGGAAATGAAAGGGGTTTATTCGCGCGTGCGCCTGGGCAGCCAGCTCAGCCGTCGGGAGACGCTGCTGATTACCTTGATGTCTTCGGAAAACCGCGCAGCCTCGACCCTGGCCCACAACTATCCAGGTGGCTACAACGCGTTCATCAAGGCCATGAACGCCAAGGCCAAGGCCTTGGGCATGAGCAAAACGCGCTATGTCGAGCCCACCGGCCTGTCGACCAGCAACGTCTCCACCGCACGCGACCTGGGCAAGCTGCTGCTGGCCGCACGCAACTACCCGCTGCTCAGCCAGTTGAGCACCACTCGCGAGAAGACCGTGGCGTTCAGCAAGCCCAACTACACCCTGGGCTTTCGCAACACCGACCATCTGGTCAACAAGAGCAACTGGGACATCAACCTGACCAAGACCGGCTTTACCAACGACGCCGGCCACTGTCTGGTGCTGTTGACGAAGATGAACAACCGCCCGGTGGCCATGGTGATTCTTGACGCCTTCGGCAAGTACACCCACTTCGCCGACGCCAGCCGCATGCGTCAGTGGCTGGAAACCGGCAGCACCAAGCCGGCTCCTGCAGTGGCCATGCGCTATAAATCCGAGCGCAGCCAGAACCGCCCATTGGCCGACTGACCTGGCGGGCCTGTGCGTCTTGCGCGCCAGGCCCGTTGCCGGTCAGGCGCTGGTGCTGACCAGACTGCCAGCGCTGCTGCCGCCGGCTTCCAGCAGGGCTTTGAGCAGCTGCGCGGTGGCAGACTGGATCGCGCCCATGGTCGAACTCACTGCCGATTGCGCGCCAGCGACCGCCGAGGCCTTGGCGGTCTCTTCCATCTTGCTGCTCATGATCGCTTGCAGCTGTTTTTGCTGCTCAGCCAATTGCTTTTGCAGTTGCTCAATCATCTGGCGCAGTTGCTGGATGTGGGCCGGCTCGCTGCTTTCGGCGGATTCGCTGGCTTCAGCCTTCTTGCTCTCGGCAGCGCCGGACAGGTTGACCTTGAGCGTGCCCTCTTCTTTCGCGGTCGGGTCCTGAGCGCCGACCTTGACGCTGGCAACCCCGGCAGCTGCGCTGCTCAAAGGGCTTGCATTGATTGATACGGTATTGATGCCAACCATGCTTTTATCATCCTGACGATGTATGGATTCGCCTTTGTATCGGCCCTCTGCGGCAAAACTTGAAGCGTCCGTCCGAGCGTAAATTTACCTCCTCGCCACTCGTCCCTCCTGATACCCGCGCCTTGTCCATTGACCTGCCTGCATGCCAGGGCAAGCCGTTCCGATCAGCCCAGTGTTGAGATGGCAATGACCACGACCAAGCCCCGTTCCCGCAAAGCCCTGTATATCGGCCTGCCCCTAGCCCTGGCAGTGGCCGTTGGCGTCGCTGGCGCCGGTTACCTCTACAGCAAAGGAAAAGCCGATTATCCACACAAGATTGTCGAGCAGGCCAATGCGCTGCACGAGCATATGTTGTCGTTCGACAGTCACGTCACCGTGCCCCTGAACCTGGGCAGCGCCGGTAACGAAATCGATAAAGACGGGGCAGGCCAGTTCGATTTGGTCAAAACCGGCAAGGGCCGCCTGTCCGGCGCCGCCCTGACCATCTTCGGCTGGCCTGAGTTATGGAACGGCCCTAACGCTCCGCACCGTCCGACCCCTGGGTTTGTCGACGAGGCCCGGCACCAACAGGAAGTGCGCTACAGGATCATCAGCAACATGGTTCGCGACTTCCCCAACCAGGTCGGCATTGCCTATACCCCCGCAGACTTCCGGCGCCTGAATGGCGAAGGCAAGTTCGCCATTTTCATCAGCATGCTCAACGCCTACCCGCTGGGCCACGACCTGTCGCAACTGGACCTGTGGACCGCCCGAGGCATGCGCATGTTCGGTTTCAGCTACACCGGCAACAACGACTGGGCCGACTCTTCGCGACCGCTGCCGTTCTTCAACGACACCGCCGATGCCTTCGGCGGTCTGTCCCCTCTGGGCGAGCAGGCGGTCAAACGCCTGAACGATCTGGGAGTGATAATCGATGTCTCGCAGATGTCGACCCTGGCCCTCGAAGACGTCGCCCGTTTGAGCCGTACGCCGATGGTCGCCTCGCACTCGGCACCGCGGGCGCTGGTGGACATCCCGCGCAACCTCAGCGACAAGGAAATGCAGCTGATCAAAGACAGTGGCGGGGTCATCCAGGTGGTCGCCTTCGGCACTTACCTCAAGCCCCTGAGCAAACCTACCCTGGACAAGCTCGAAGCCCTGCGCGCCAAGTTCGACCTACAACCGTTGCAAGGCCTGGCCAACGCCCTGATGCCGGGTGATGCAGTGATCGCCATCTGGCCGGAATCGCGTTTCGGCGCATACGCCGGCAGCCTGTACGGCATCCTCGAGGAAGAACCCAAGGCCACCCTCAAGGACTTTGGCGATGCGATCGACTACACGGTGAAAAAGGTCGGCATTGACCATGTCGGCATCAGTTCAGACTTCAACGACGGCGGCGGCCTCTACGGTTTCAAGGATGTCAGCGAGATCCGCAACATCACCGCCGAGCTGCTCAGCCGCGGCTATTCCGAAGCGGATATCAGCAAGCTCTGGGCCGGTAACTTCCTGCGGGTTTGGGAACAGGTACAAAAAAGCGCCCACCCCGTCGCCACCACTGCCACCCCTTGACCTGGAATCCGCTTCGTCATGACCGACCGTCGTACCTTTCTCAAGCAGGCCGGGCTGCTCGCTGCGAGCCTGCCGATTGCCGGCTCCCTGCTACCCGAAGCCTTGGCTGCCAGCACCCCAACACTGACCGGCAAGGACAAATGGCAGCAACTGCGCCAGCTATTCCCCCTGGACCCGAACTACGCACATTTCGCCAATTTCCTGGTCACTGCCCACCCCAAGCCGGTGCAGGACGCCATCGACTACTACCGCGGCGAAATAGACCGTAACCCGGCACACTGGGTCGACTGGGAAACCCAGATCGAATGGAAGCGCGAAGGTGAAGTGCGTGATTGGGCGGCCCGCTACCTGCAAGTCAAACCCCGGCAGATTGCCTTGACCGGCAGTACCACCGAGGGCCTGGGCATGATTTATGGCGGCTTGAAGGTGACCCCCGACCAGGAGATCCTCACCACCGAACACGAGCACTACTCGACCAACAAGATCCTCAGCTTCCGCCAGCAGCGCCAGGGTACTCAAGTGCGCAAGCTGCGGCTGTTCCAGCAGCCGCGGGAGATGTCCAGCGACCAGGTCCTGAGTACGCTCGACAAGGCCATCAAACCCAATACCCGAGTGCTGGGCATGACCTGGGTGCATTCGGGCAGCGGCGTGAAGTTGCCGGTCGGCGAGATCGGCGAGTTGGTGCGCCGGCACAACCGCGACCGCAATGAAGACCAGCGCATCCTCTATGTGATCGATGGCGTGCACGGCTTTGGCGTGGAGAACCAGGACTTCGCCAGTTTCAACTGCGACTACTTCATCGCCGGTACCCACAAATGGATGTTCGGTCCACGCGGCACCGGGATCATCTGCGCCGCCTCGGAAAAGATGCAGCACCTGGTGCCGACCTTCGCCACTTTCTCCGAAGACGAAGACTTCGCCACCATCATGACCCCCGGCGGCTACCACGCTTTCGAACACCGCTGGGCACTGGGCAAAGCCTTCGAGCTGCACCTGCAACTGGGCAAGGCCGATGTTCAGGAGCGTATCCACCAACTCAATGACTACCTCAAGGCGCGACTTGCCGAGCATCAGGCAATCGAACTGGTCACCCCGCTCAGCCGTGAGCATTCGGCCGGTTTCACCTTTTTCCGGATCAAGGACCGCGATCCCGACGCCATCGCGGCCTACCTCAATGAGCAGCGCATTGTCGTCGACGCCGTGCACCGCGATGTCGGCCCGGTGATTCGCATGGCGCCGAGCCTGCTCAACAACGAGCAGGAGATCGACCGGACTCTGGATCTGCTAATCAAAAAACTCTGAAAAGGCCCCGTTATGACCCGCACCCTGCATCACCTGACCCTGGCGGCACTGCTCGCCGGCTGCGGCCTCCCGGCCTTGGCCAGCAGCACCGCAGACAAACCCGCAAGCGTGTTTCGCGACTGCAAGGCAGCGTGCCCGGAAATGGTCGTGCTGCCAGCCGGCAGCTTCATGATGGGCACCCCGGATGACGAAGTCGGACGCCAGCCCGATGAAAGTCCAGTGCATCAGGTGACTTTCGCCAAACCCTTCGCCATCAGTCGCTACCAGGTGACCGCCGGCGAATGGGATGCTTACCTGCGTGAGTCCGGAGCCAAGATCGCCGACGGCGACATTCGCCCCGGCCGCGAGTGCAAAGCCAGTAAACCCCGCTACCAGCAGGGGCCGCGCCAACCGGCCGTATGCATGAGCTACCAGGATGCCCAGGACTATGCCGCCTGGTTGAGCCACAAGACCGGCAAAAAGTACCAGCTGATCAGCGAAGCTCAACGGGAATACGCCGCCCGCGCCGGTAGCAGCGGCCCCTTCCCCTTCGAACTGGACCCCGATGCCGAGTACGAAATCAGCCGCAACGCCAACGTCTACGGGCCCAAGGATGGCTTCAGCTTCAGCGCCCCGGTAGGCAGCTATGCCGCCAACGCCTTCGGTGTCTACGACATGCACGGCAACGTGTATGAATGGGTCGACGACTGCTACCACAGCAGCTATGCCGACGCGCCGAACGACGGCAGCGCGTGGAAAGAAGCGGACTGCAAGCTGGTAGTGATCCGCGGCAATGACTGGGGTGAGGCACCGGTCTTTTCCCGCTCGGGCAATCGCAACACCAGCCTGCCAGCCAACCGGGGCGACTGGATCGGCATTCGCCTGGCCCGTGAACTTTGAGCAGTGAAAATCGGTAAATTCTCGCTCTGACAGCTCGTTCTATCGGTGTACTTGCGCAGGATCCGGGGCGCCCTTTTCCAGGGCGCCCTCCCTCGACCACCCAAGGAACCGCCCCCATGAGCCAGACCCTCTCTTGCGAAAAAATCCACGACCTGATCGGCGTCGGTTTCGGACCTTCCAACCTGGCCCTGGCCATCGCCCTGGAAGAACTTGCCGAAACCAATGGGCACGCCCTCGACGCCCTGTTCATCGACAAACAGAACGACTACCGCTGGCACGGCAATACCCTGGCCACCCAGAGCGAACTGCAGATTTCTTTCCTCAAAGACCTGGTGTCGTTGCGTAACCCGACCAGTCCCTACAGCTTCGTCAACTACCTGCACCAAAAGCAACGCCTGGTGGACTTCATCAACCTGGGCACCTTCTACCCCTGCCGCCTTGAGTACAACGACTACCTGCGCTGGGCTGCCGACCACTTCGCTACCCAGGCCGTCTACGGCGAAGAAGTGGTACGCATTGAACCGGAGCTGAACAACGGCCGGATCGATCACCTGCGCCTGATCTCCCGCGACCAGAACGGCCACGAACACACCCGTCGCGCGCGCTCCGTGGTGGTGGGCAGTGGCGGTACACCGAAGATCCCGCAGGTGTTTTCTCCCTTCAAAGATGATGCGCGGGTGTTCCACCACTCCCAGTACCTGAACAGCCTGCAACAGCTGCCCTGCACTGAGGGTAAGCCAATGCGCATCGCCATCATCGGCTCGGGGCAAAGCGCTGCCGAAGCTTTCATCGACCTCAATGACAGCTACCCGTCAGTCAAGGTCGACATGATCCTGCGCGCCTCGGCGCTCAAGCCGGCCGACGACAGTCCGTTCGTCAACGAAGTGTTCGCTCCGGACTACACCGACCTGGTGTTCAACCAGCCTCACGCCGAGCGAGCCAAGCTGATCGAGGAATACCACAACACCAACTACTCAGTGGTCGATGTCGACCTGATCGAACGCATCTACGGCATCCTCTACCGCCAGAAAGTCGCCCACCAGTTCCGTCACGCCGTACTCTGCCGCCGCAACATCGAAGCCGCCGTGAGTACTGCCGAAGGTATCGAGCTGACCCTGCGCGACCTGGCCACCGACGTTCGCCAGACTCATCGCTACGATGCAGTGATCCTCGCCACTGGCTACGAACGTCGCTCCCACCGCGACCTGCTGGCGCCGCTGCAACAGCATTTGCAGGACTTCGAGGTTGATCGCCACTATCGCGCGCTGGCCACCCCGGAGCTCAATGCCGCCGTCTACCTGCAAGGTTTCTGTGAAGCCTCCCATGGTTTGAGCGACACCCTGCTGTCGGTGCTGCCGGTACGTGCTGCGGAAATCGGCCAGTCGCTGTACCAGAGCCTGGCCCGCGCCCACGTTGGCACGCGAGAAACTGTCGCCCTCACTCGCGCCTGAGCAGGAACTCTCAATGACCAAGCAACCACGCGGGGCGCTGCGCGAGCTGTTTGCCCTGCTCAAACCCTTCTGGCCAGTGGTCAGCATATCGATCGTACTGGGTATGGTCGGTGGCCTGAGCGTGACCGTGCTGCTGGCCACCATCAACACTGCCCTGCATGCCGAAGCGGGTCTGAGCTCTGCGCTGGTGGGGCTGTTCGCCGGACTGTGCCTGCTGGCCTTGCTCAGTTCAATCCTGTCGGATATCGGCACCAACTATGTTGGCCAGCACATCATCGCAACCCTGCGCACATCCCTGGGCGAGAAGGTGCTGTCAGCGCCTATCGCGCAAATCGAGCGTTATCGCAGTCATCGGCTGATCCCGGTCCTGACTCATGACGTCGACACCATCAGCGACTTTGCCTTTGCCTTTGCGCCACTGGCCATTTCGCTGACGGTCACCCTGGGCTGCCTGGGCTACCTGGCCATGTTGTCCTTGCCGATGTTCCTCATGATGCTGGTCGCCATCGCCATCGGCATTACTGCCCAGTACATCGCCCGGGCCAAAGGAATCAAAGGCTTCCTTGCTGCCCGCGACGCCGAGGACGAACTGCAAAAGCACTACAGCGCAATTGCCGAAGGGGCCAAGGAGCTGCGTATCCACCGGCCGCGCCGGCAACGTATGTTCGTCAACCGCATTCAGCAGACTGCCAACGATATTCGCGATACACAGGTTCGTTCGATCAATGTGTTTGTCATCGCCAAGAGTTTCGGCTCGATGCTGTTCTTCGTGGTCATCGGCCTGGCGCTGGCGCTGCAGTCGTTGTGGCCATCAGCTGACAAGACAGTGATGAGCGGCTTCGTGCTGGTGCTGCTGTACATGAAAGGCCCGCTGGAACACCTGGTCGTAACCCTGCCGATCATCAGCCGTGCGCAGATTGCCTTCCGGCGCATAGCCGAACTGTCCGAGCAGTTCTCCTCGCCTGAGCCGCACCTGCTGCTCGACGACCAGGGCAGCGCCCGCAAAAGCCTGCGCAGCCTTGAATTGAAGAACGTCTGCTATGCGTTCCCGGCGGTGGACGATAACCCGCCGTTCCGTCTGGGACCGCTGAACCTGTCAATCGACCAGGGCGAAATCGTCTTCATTGTCGGCGAGAACGGTTGCGGCAAAACCACGCTGATCAAATTGCTGCTGGGGCTGTACTCGCCGCAATCGGGAGAAATCCTCCTCGATGGCGTCCCTGTCAACAGCCACACCCGCGATGACTACCGGCAGCTGTTCACCACCATCTTCGCCGACTACTACCTGTTCGACGATGTGGTCCAGGGTGACCAGCATATTCCAGAGGATGCCAATCAGTACCTGCAACGCCTGGAAATCGGTCACAAGGTCAGTGTCCAGGATGGCAGGTTCAGCACCACCGACCTCTCCACCGGCCAACGCAAGCGCCTGGCCCTGATCAGTGCCTGGCTCGAACAGCGTCCAGTACTGGTGTTCGACGAGTGGGCAGCCGACCAGGATCCGACGTTCCGCCGCATCTTTTACACCGAGTTACTGCCCGACCTCAAACGCCTGGGCAAAACCATCATCGTCATCTCCCACGATGACCGCTACTTCGATGTCGCAGACCAGTTGGTGACCATGAAGGCGGGGCATGTCATCAGCGATAAGGCGCTGGCTTGATCGGTTACGGCCCAACGAAAAATTTCTTGTCCAGTTTTCGTGGGTCGTAAGCCTTACTTTTAATAACAATTCTCAATAACATCTGCCTACACTTGACGGATAATACGATGTTCAACAAATCTCCCCGGGGCCCTGGTCTCAAGCGTGTCAGCAAACCTGTCAATCGTACTGTTCTCTCCCTGGGAGCGGCCATTGCCTTGACCTATGCGTCTCAGAGCCTCGCCGATCCGGTCGATCTGAACATCCCTGCGCAACCGCTTTCCCAGGCGCTGCAAGAGTTGGGCAGACAAGCCAACCTGCAGATCCTGTACAGCCCGGAGTCGGTGCGCGACACGCGCACCAGCGCCGTGAAAGGCCATCTGGAACCCAGTGAAGCACTGGAGCGTCTGTTGCGCGGCACCGGGATTCGTTACCAGCTCAATGGCAACACTGCCATCCTCAATGCACCGTCCAGCGACAGCGCGGCCATCAACCTGGACAACGTCCTGATCAACAGTCGGATCGATAGCGCCACCACCGAAGGCACCAACTCCTATGCCTCGCCGGTAACCTCCATCGGCAAGGGCGTAAAAAACATCAAGGACATCCCCCAAGCCGTCAGCGTGGTCACCCAGCGGCGCATGCAGGAGCAGGATATCACCAATGTCACCGAAGCCCTGGTGGCCTCCCCCGGCATTACCGCAGTGCCATCGTTCACCGGCTATCAGTTCTACTCCCGTGGTTTTTTCATCAACAGCTTCCAGTACGACGGCGTTCCGCTGGAGCGTCAGCTCTACGCGCGGGGATCGAGCTTTGGTGGACAAACCGCCATCCTTGATCGCGTCGAAGTACTACGCGGCCCACAAGGGCTGCTGGAAGGTGGTGGTGATCCATCGGGTGCAGTCAACCTGGTGCGCAAACGTCCCACCTTTGATCCGCAGGTCAATCTGACAGCCAAGGCCGGTTCATGGGATCGTTATGGCGCCCAGGTCGATGTCGCCGGCCCGCTGGATGAGCAACGCAAGTTGCGCGGCCGGGTAGTACTGGACTACGACACCGCCAACTCCTTCGTCAACTACGTCGGCTCCGATAACCAGACCCTCTACGCGGCCCTGGACTACGACCTGACTCCGGACACCACGATCGGTATTGGATACAGCCACGAGCGTGTGGATGCCACCCCGAACTTCATGGGCATTCCCAACTTCACCAACGGCTCGATGCCATCGCTGGACCGCTCGACCTACCTGGGCACCACCTGGGATAACTGGGACAAGACCCAGGACACCTACTACCTGGATATCACCCATCAGCTCAACGACACCTGGAAACTCAAGGGCACCTTCATCAACGCCCGCGAGTTCAACGACTTCAAGTACCTGCAACGCCGTGGCCGCATGGGCCCGGGCACCACACTGGCGGGCGACGCCTATGTGTTCGACTACTTCTCCGATCACTGGGGCGGCGATATCAATGCCACCGGTGATCTGGAGCTGTTCGAGCGCAAGCTTGGCCTGACGGTGGGCGCCAACTACTCCAAACTCAAGAGTCATGATGTCTGGGGTGCCCGCTACAACTACGTCACGCCGATCAACATCTTCGACTATGTGCCCAACGACGTAGAGCCGAGCGATGACTCCATCTACTCGGCAAACAAATGGGACGATGCCTATGACTCGACCCAGAAAGGTATCTACGGTGTTGCCAACTACGAGCTGACCGAGTCGCTGTCCTTTATCCTCGGCGCCCGGGTTTCCGATTTCAGGACCGTGTTCACCTCCGATGGCCCGTGGGGTGCGAGCAAGAGCGAAGCGCAGAAGAACGGCAAGGTCACGCCCTACACCGGCCTGGTATACAAGCTCGACCCGAACTGGAGCGCCTACGCCAGTTACACCGAAATCTTCAAGCCGCAGACCCAGCGCACCGCCGCAGGCAACATCCTCGACCCGCGTACTGGCAAGAGCTATGAAGTCGGCCTCAAGGGTGAGCATAAGGATGGTCGCCTGATCACCTCGTTCTCCCTGTACCAGATGGAACAGGACAACGTTCCGATGCCGGATTCGTCAGTGTCGTCGATCATTGCCAACGCCAATTGCAGCGGCACTTGCTACATTCCTTCGGGCACCATTCAGAGCCGCGGCTTTGAGGCCGAAGTCAGTGGGGAAGTACTGGACGGCCTGCAACTTTATGCGGGCTATACGCTGAACCTGCTCAAGTACAAGGATGAAGAGCCAGCGGTGGCCGGCAACATCTCCGCCAACACCCAGACGCCCAAACATATCCTGCGCACCTGGGCCAACTACCAGCTGCCAGGCAACTGGAGCAAAGTGTCCATCGGCGGTGGCGTGAACACCCAGAGCTCCGCTGCAGGTTTTGGCTACTACGGTCGCAACCAGGGTGGTTACTCGATCTGGAATGGTCGCATTGCCTACCAGATCGACAAGAACTTCTCGGCATCCGTCAATATCAACAACATCTTCGACAAGAAGTACTACCAGGCCATCGACTACGATCACAACTTCTACGGCGATCCTCGCAACACATTGCTGACCTTGAAGTACAGCTACTAAAAGGCTGGTACCAGGCCCTCCCCTGCTCAATGCCGGTCAGTTCTGACCGGCATTTTTTATGCCTCAAGAAACCCTTCGCCAACCGATGCCGGGGCTGTTGTGCAGCCCCGGCGAAGGTTGACAGCAGAGACCTGTCAGCCGGGTATCCGGCTCAGGGCCAGCGCCATGGCAAGCGACTCAAGCAACTGCCGACTGTTGATGATCTGATCGTGATCGCACGGCAACACCTGCGAAAGGCCTTGCCTGGTTGCACCCAACGCTTGCGCCAAGGTCGCTTCGATCAGTTCAACCAGGTCGTTCGACTTGTCGCTGCCTGCCCACCAGCACGACGGCGACACCTGGGTCGCTTCATACTGGAACGACTCGAGCAAGGCATCGAGCCGTGGCTTCAAGGTCAGCGCATTGTCGAGATCCTTGTTCTGCAGGATCAGCCCTTCGATCAACCCATAATGCTCGGGAATCTGCTCACTGGCCCAATCCAGCACCTGACGGTAGGCCTGTTCCAGCGTCAGACCGTGCAGGGTTTCGGCCAGCGCCTGAAGCGCCTGCGCCTGCTCCGGGAACAGCATCGACAGCAACGCCAGCCGTGATGCGTGCTCGTCTGGCGCAACCGGGGGTTTGCCCTTGCGTTCATCCACCAGGTCCCAGAAAGGCCGGACCTCACGCGGTGGCGGTGCATCGAGCATGCCCAGAAAAGCGACCTGATGACCGGCAAGTTCCAGCTGCCTGGCCACACTCATCGCGATGTTGCCCCCCAACGACCAACCCAGCAGGTAGAACGGACCTTGCGCCTGTGCCGCGAGCAGCTCACGGGTGTAGCGCTGGATCATCAGCTGCCAACTGGTGTCCTGCCATTTGCCGAGGACAAAGGCTTCGCACACTACCCCTTGCACAGCCCATTGATCCTTCAAGGCCTGGGCCAATGGCTGGTAGCAATACACCGATCCATAGCTTGGGTGGAAACAGAACAGCTGCGGGTTGCGACGGGCGTCACCCGCCAGCGGTACCAACAGTGTGGCGCTGGCGTCGTCCTGACCTTGCAGATTGCGAGCAAGTCCGGCCAAGGTTGGATCGCTCATGAAACGACTCAACGCCACCTCGACACCAAGACTTCGGCGTATACGATCGAGCAGGGTCAGGGAAAGCAGCGAGTGCCCACCCAGTTCGAAGAAGTTATCCGTGCGCCCGACCCGTGTAACCCCCAGCACCTGGGCCCAGATTGCGGCCAAGGTCTGCTCCAGGTCGCCCTGCGGCTCGACGTAGTCCTCCTGCGCCTGCGCCTCGAAGGCCGGCAGCGCCTTGCGCTCCAGTTTACCGTTGGGGCTCAGCGGCATCCGCTCCAGGGCCAGCCACTGGCTCGGCACCATGTACTCCGGCAGGCTCTGGCCCAGATGAAGCGCCAGCGCAGTGCGCCACTGCGCGGCTTCCTGCTCCAGCACCACGTA
>JAVXRI010000091.1:0-22810 GCA_036643775.1 Pseudomonas sp.
TGTTACGAAGTGGTAGATATTCAAGGTGAACCCCATTGCCGGACGTTTTTCGTCGAATGCGAAGTGACCCTTTTGACTGAAAAAAGCCGAGGGCAGGGCGTCAGCCGGCGTATCGCCGAGCAAGTAGCGGCCGCCGCAGCACTGATCGCCCTGGGCGTGGAGAATGGCAATGACTGATACGAATACTACCCGCTGCGGCTATGTTGCCATTGTCGGCCGCCCGAACGTCGGCAAGTCGACCCTGCTCAACCACATCCTCGGCCAGAAGCTGGCGATCACCTCGCGCAAGCCGCAGACCACCCGGCACAACATGCTCGGGATCAAGACCGAGGGTGATATCCAGGCGATCTACGTCGATACCCCGGGTATGCACAAGAGCAACGAAAAGGCGCTCAACCGCTACATGAACAAAACGGCGTCGGCGGCCCTGAAGGACGTCGACGTGGTGATCATGCTGCGCCTGCAGCGTGAGCGCATGGCCGGTGGCCTGCTGCCCAGCGAAGGCGAATTCTACCGTCTGTTCGGCCTGACCACCGCCCGTCTGGCCGGGGCCAAGCCTGATGCCATCGTCATGCACCCGGGGCCGATCAACCGCGGCGTGGAGATCGAATCGGCAGTGGCCGACGGCGCCCACTCGGTAATCCTCAACCAGGTCACCTACGGTATCGCGGTACGCATGGCCGTACTGTCCATGGCCATGAGCGGGCAGACCGCGCAACGTCAATTCGACCAGGAGAACGCCCAGTGACCCTCAGTATTCTTGGCGCCCGGGTCATCGACCCCCTGAGTGGCCTGGACCAGACCACTGACCTGCATATCGATGCCGGCAAGATCATCGCCATCGGCGCTGCGCCTGCAGGTTTCACCCCGGCGCGCAGCATCGACGCCCAGGGCCTGATCGCCGCTCCCGGCCTGGTCGACCTCAATGTCGCCCTGCGTGAGCCGGGTTACAGCCGTAAAGGCAGCATCGCCAGCGAAACCCGCGCCGCGGCCGCAGGCGGCGTCACCAGCCTGTGCTGCCCGCCGCAGACCAAGCCGGTACTGGATACCTCGGCAGTCGCCGAGCTGATCCTTGATCGCGCCCGCGAAGCCGGGCACAGCAAAGTGTTCCCGATCGGCGCCCTGAGCAAAGGTCTGGAAGGCGAGCAACTGGCCGAACTGATTGCCCTGCGTGACGCCGGTTGCGTGGCGTTCGGCAACGGCCTCAATGCCTTTGGCAACAACCGCACCCTGGCGCGTGCCCTGGAGTACGCAGCAACCTTCGACCTGACGGTGATCTTCCACTCCCAGGATCGCGATCTGGCCCAGGGCGGCCTCGCCCACGAAGGCGCCATGGCCAGCTTCCTCGGCCTGCCGGGCATTCCGGAAACCGCCGAGACCGTGGCCCTGGCGCGCAATCTGCTGCTGGTGGAACAGACCGGTGTGCGTGCGCACTTCAGCCAGCTGACCAGTGCCCGCGGCGCCAGCCTGATTGCCCAAGCCCAGGCACTGGGACTGCCGGTCACTGCCGATGTCGCGCTGTACCAGCTGATCCTCACCGACGAAGCGCTGCGTGATTTCTCCAGCCTGTATCACGTGCAGCCACCGCTGCGCACCCGCGCTGACCGTGACGGCCTGCGCGAAGCAGTGAAGTCCGGGGTCATCCAGGCGATCTCCAGCCATCACCAGCCGCACGAGCGCGACGCCAAGCTGGCACCGTTCGGCGCCACCGAACCGGGTATCAGCAGCGTCGAGTTGCTGCTGCCCTTGGCGATGACCCTGGTGGAAGATGGCTTGCTCGATCTGCCAACTTTGTTGCAGCGTTTGTCTAGCGGCCCTGCCGAGGCCCTGCGCCTGCCGGCCGGTCAACTGAAGGTTGGTGGTGCAGCGGACCTGGTGCTGTTCGATGCCAAGGCCTCGACCGTGGCGGGCGAACAGTGGCGCTCCAAGGGCGATAACTGCCCGTTTATCGGCCACTGCCTGCCGGGCGCGGTGCGTTATACCTTGGTCGACGGGCATATCAGCCACGAAGCGTGATATTGCCGGGGCCGCTTTGCGGCCCAATCGCCGGCAAAGCCGGCTCCCACAGGGACTGCATACACCGGTCCTTGTGGGAGCCGGCCTTGCCGGCGATGAGGCCCTGAAGGCTTACCACTCATCCTTCAAGGTTGAAATCCTTCCCACCACCCCCATATGAGTCTGCATCAGGCATTTTCGCCCCGCTGCGTGGAGACTCTCCCTTGACCACCATCGTTTCAGTTCGCCGCCACGGCAAAGTCGTCATGGGCGGCGACGGCCAGGTTTCTCTCGGCAACACCGTGATGAAAGGCAACGCCAAGAAAGTCCGCCGCCTGTACCACGGTCAGGTCATCGCCGGCTTCGCCGGTGCCACCGCCGACGCATTCACCCTGTTCGAACGCTTTGAAGGCCAGCTGGAAAAGCACCAGGGCCATCTGATCCGTGCCGCTGTCGAGCTGGCCAAGGAATGGCGTACCGACCGTTCCCTGAGCCGTCTGGAAGCCATGCTGGCAGTCGCCAACAAGGACGCTTCGCTGATCATCACCGGCAACGGTGACGTGGTCGAACCCGAAGACGGCCTGATCGCCATGGGCTCCGGTGGCGGCTACGCCCAGGCCGCCGCCCGCGCCCTGCTGCAAAAGACCGACCTCTCGGCCCGTGAAATCACCGAGACCGCCCTGAATATCGCCGGTGACATCTGTGTGTTCACCAACCACAACCTGACTATCGAGGAGCAGGACCTGGCCGAGTAATTCAGCTGTTCTGGCGCCCGGCCCCGGTGGCCGGGCTTTTCCACGCTGATTTATCGAGCCCAAGGACCATCACAACCATGTCCATGACCCCCCGCGAGATCGTCCACGAACTCAATCGCCACATCATCGGCCAGGACGACGCCAAGCGCGCCGTCGCGATCGCCCTGCGCAACCGCTGGCGGCGCATGCAGCTCCCCGCCGAGCTGCGCGTCGAAGTCACGCCGAAGAACATTCTGATGATCGGCCCCACCGGTGTCGGCAAGACCGAAATCGCCCGGCGCCTGGCCAAACTGGCCAACGCTCCGTTCATCAAGGTCGAAGCGACCAAGTTCACCGAAGTCGGCTACGTTGGCCGTGACGTCGAGTCGATCATTCGTGATCTGGCCGATGCCGCGATCAAGATGCTCCGTGAGCAGGAAATCGTCCGCGTCGGCCACCGCGCCGAAGACGCTGCCGAAGAGCGCATCCTTGATGCCCTGCTGCCACCGGCACGCACCGGTTTCAACGAAGACCAGGTCAACACCCAGGACTCCAACACCCGCCAGCTGTTCCGCAAGCGCCTGCGCGAAGGCCAGCTGGATGACAAGGAAATCGAGATCGAAGTGGCCGAAGCCATGGGCGTCGACATTTCCGCGCCGCCGGGCATGGAAGAGATGACCAACCAGCTGCAGAACCTGTTTGCCAACATGGGCAAGGGCAAGCGCAAGAGCCGCAAGCTCAAGGTCAAGGAAGCGCTCAAGCTGGTACGTGATGAAGAAGCCAGCCGCCTGGTCAACGAAGACGAACTCAAGGCCAAGGCCCTGGAAGCGGTCGAGCAGCACGGCATCGTGTTCATCGACGAAATCGACAAGGTGGCTGCCCGCGAAGGCGGCGTCACCGGCGGCCCGTCGCGCGAAGGCGTGCAGCGCGATCTGTTGCCGCTGATCGAAGGCTGCACGGTGAACACCAAGCTGGGCATGGTCAAGACTGACCACATCCTGTTCATCGCCTCCGGTGCGTTCCACCTGAGCAAGCCGAGCGACCTGGTTCCTGAACTGCAAGGTCGCCTGCCGATTCGCGTCGAACTCAAGGCCCTGACTCCGGAAGACTTCGAGCGCATCCTCAGCGAGCCGCACGCGTCGTTGACCGAGCAATACCGCGAGCTGCTCAAGACCGAAGGCCTGCACATCGAGTTCGCCGCCGAAGGCATCAAGCGCCTGGCCGAAATCGCCTGGCAGGTCAACGAGAAGACCGAGAACATCGGTGCCCGTCGCCTGCACACCCTGCTCGAGCGCCTGCTCGAAGAGGTGTCGTTCAGCGCCGGTGACCTGGCCAGTGCCCACAACGAAGCGCCGATCCGCATCGACGCCGAGTACGTCAACAGCCACCTCGGCGAATTGGCGCAGAACGAAGACCTTTCTCGTTATATTCTGTAAGCCTCACTCTCTTACAGGCAGGGCCGCTTGCGGCCCTGAACCACATGGCCAGACTTCCCACCGGCATCAACCTGCACAAAGCCTCCAAGACCCTGAGCCTGACTTACGGGCCCGATGAGGTGTATCACCTGCCCGCCGAGTTCCTGCGCGTGCACTCACCTTCCGCCGAGGTCCAGGGCCACGGCAATCCGATCCTCCAGTACGGCAAGCTTGGCGTCGGCCTGAGCGGGCTGGAACCTGCCGGCCAGTACGCGCTGAAACTGACCTTCGACGACGGCCACGACAGCGGCCTGTTCACCTGGGAGTACCTGGAGCAGCTATGCCTGCGCCAACAGGAACTCTGGGATGACTATCTCGGCGAGCTGGAAAAAGCCGGAAAATCACGCGACCCGTCCGAGTCCATCGTCAAGCTGATGCTCTAGTCCGGGCCTCCCGAGGTTTAGAGCGCATTTTCTAATTCTATTTGCTTGAATGCCTGCTCAGCGGCCAATGATTGGCCGTCTTGCGCAACACTCGAAAGTCGGGTAACCAATGGATCTGGCAAGTTCCCTGCATTGGTTCTAAGCAGGGTCTGGCCGGTATGCAGAGGTCGCGAGCGAAAGCAGGCAGTCTTCTCAAGCAGAAAATACCCGCAGGGCTCATCGCCGCATGCATCCGGTCGCAGTACCGCAGTTCGTTATCACTGGTCACCCGAGCAGCAGTACCGGGAGCTCGTCTGTGTAACGCGCACAGCAGGCCGGTACTCGTCTCAGGACAACGGAGCGTCGTAGATGAGTAACAAGAACAACGATGACCTGCAGCGCCAAGCCTCGGAAAACACACTGGGCCTGAACCCGGTAATCGGCTTGCGCCGCAAGGATTTGCTGACATCTGCGCGAATGGTGCTGGGCCAGGCCATTCGCCAGCCGCTGCATAGCGCCAAGCACGTCGCGCATTTCGGTCTGGAACTCAAGAATGTGATCTTCGGCAAGTCGGCCCTGCAACCGGAGAACGACGACCGTCGTTTCAACGATCCGGCCTGGAGCCAGAACCCCCTTTATCGCCGCTACCTGCAGACCTACCTTGCCTGGCGCAAGGAACTGCACGACTGGATCGACACCAGCAATCTGTCGGACCAGGACATCAGTCGCGGTCATTTCGTCATCAACCTGATGACCGAAGCCATGGCCCCGACCAACAGCGCCGCCAACCCGGCAGCGGTCAAACGCTTCTTTGAAACCGGCGGTAAAAGCCTGCTCGACGGCCTGTCGAACCTGGCCAAGGACATGGTCCACAACGGTGGCATGCCCAGCCAGGTGAACATGGAAGCCTTCGAGGTCGGCAAGAACCTGGGCACCACCGAAGGTGCGGTGGTGTTTCGCAACGACGTGCTGGAATTGATCCAGTACCAGCCGATCACCGAACAGGTGCACGCCCGCCCGCTGCTGGTTGTGCCACCGCAGATCAACAAATTCTATGTCTTCGACCTGAGCCCGGAGAAGAGCCTGGCGCGCTTCTGCCTGCGCTCCAACGTGCAGACCTTTATCGTCAGCTGGCGCAACCCGACCAAGGCCCAGCGCGAATGGGGCCTGTCGACCTACATCGACGCCCTCAAGGAAGCCGTCGACGTGATCCTGGCGATCACTGGCAGCAAGGACGTGAACATGCTCGGCGCCTGCTCGGGTGGCATCACCTGCACCGCCCTGCTCGGCCATTACGCCGCATTGGGTGAAACCAAGGTCAATGCCCTGACCCTGCTGGTCAGTGTGCTCGACACCACCCTCGACAACCAGGTCGCCCTGTTCGTCGACGAGCAGACCCTGGAGTCGGCCAAGCGCCATTCCTATCAGGCCGGCGTGCTTGAAGGCCGCGACATGGCCAAGGTGTTCGCCTGGATGCGCCCCAATGACCTGATCTGGAACTACTGGGTCAACAACTACCTGCTGGGCAACGAGCCTCCGGTGTTCGACATCCTATTCTGGAACAACGACACCACGCGCCTGCCGGCCGCCTTCCACGGCGACCTGATCGAATTGTTCAAAAATAACCCACTGACCCGTGCCGATGCACTGGAAGTGTGCGGCACGCCGATCGACCTGAAGAAAGTCACCAGCGATATCTACAGCGTTGCCGGTACCACCGACCACATCACGCCCTGGCAGTCCTGCTACCGCTCGGCCCAGTTATTCGGCGGCAACATTGAGTTCGTCCTGTCCAACAGTGGGCACATCCAGAGCATTCTCAACCCGCCAGGCAATCCCAAGGGCCGCTACATGACCGGTACCGAGTTGCCGCCGCAGGCCACCGACTGGCAGGAGAATGCCAGCAAGCACACCGATTCCTGGTGGCTGCACTGGCAGGGTTGGCTGGCTGAACGCTCGGGCGAGATGAAGAAAGCGCCGACCCGCCTGGGCAACAAGGCCTATGCCGCCGCCGAGGCTGCTCCGGGAACGTACGTCCACGAGCGTTGATTGCTTACGGGTGCCGTGGTCCGATCGCGGGCCACGGCGAATCATCCACCACAGGGCTTCGCGCATGCCGCAACCGTACCTATTCCGAACCGTCGACCTGGATGGCCAGTCCATCCGCACCGCGGTTCGCCCCGGCAAGCCGCACTTGACGCCCTTGCTGATTTTCAACGGCATCGGTGCCAACCTGGAGCTGGTGTTCCCCTTCATCCAGGCCCTGGACCCGGACCTGGAAGTCATCGCCTTTGACGTGCCAGGTGTCGGTGGCTCGTCAACGCCCAGGCACCCCTACCGTTTTCCCGGGCTGGCCAAGCTCACGGCACGCATGCTCGACTACCTCGACTACGGACAGGTCAACGCCATTGGTGTGTCCTGGGGCGGCGCGCTGGCCCAGCAGTTCGCCCATGACTATCCCGAGCGCTGCAAGAAGCTTGTCCTTGCGGCCACGGCCGCTGGCGCAGTCATGGTCCCGGGCAAGCCCAAGGTGCTGTGGCTGATGGCCAGTCCCAGGCGCTACATCCAGCCCTCGCATGTCATTCGCATCGCCCCGCAGATCTATGGCGGGGCCTTTCGCCGCGACCCCGACCTGGCCATGGCGCATGCCGCCAAGGTGCGCTCCTCGGGCAAGCTTGGTTACTACTGGCAGCTGTTCGCCGGACTCGGCTGGACCAGCATCCACTGGCTGCACAAGATTCGCCAGCCAACCCTGGTGCTGGCCGGCGACGATGACCCGTTGATCCCGCTGATCAATATGCGTCTGCTGGCCTGGCGTATTCCCAATGCCCAGCTACACATAATCGACGACGGTCATTTGTTCCTGATCACCCGAGCCGAAGCCGTCGCCCCGATCATCATGAAGTTCCTCCAGCAAGAGCGCCAACGCGCCGTCATGCACCCTCGGCCTGCCCCCAGCTAAGGTGCTGCGATCATCGAGCCCGTGGCAGGATGCCCGGTAGCCCGGTGCGCGACATGAGGTTGGTGTCGCTCTTGCATTGATCTGTTTGTTGATGGCCTGACGACGGAGTGTTGCCTGATGAAAGACAAACCCGCGAAGGGGTCGGTACCGGTCCCCGCCTCCTATATGAACGTGCAGAGTGCGATCACCGGCCTGCGTGGCCGCGACCTGCTGTCCACGTTACGCACCGTCAGCCGCCATGGCCTGCGCCACCCGCTGCACACGGCCAGGCACATGCTTGCCCTGGGCAGCCAGCTGGGACGTGTGCTGCTGGGTGACACGCCGCACCAGCCCAGTCCACGCGACAGTCGTTTCAAGGATCCGGCCTGGAATCTCAATCCCTTCTACAGCCGTGGACTGCAGGCTTATCTCGCCTGGCAGAAACAGACCCGGCAGTGGATCGATGAAAGCCAACTGGATGCCGATGACCGAGCCCGTGCGCATTTTCTCTTCACCCAGATCAACGATGCCCTGTCGCCGAGCAACTCTTTACTCAACCCCACTGCGGTCAAAGAACTGTTCAACTCAGGCGGGCTGAGCCTGATCAGGGGCGTGAGCCATCTGCTCGATGATCTGCGCCACAACGATGGCTTGCCGCGCCAGGTCAACCCGCAAGCCTTCGAGGTGGGCCGGAACCTGGCGACCACCCCGGGCGCGGTGGTTTTCCGCAGCGAGCTGCTGGAGCTGATCCAGTACAAACCAATGAGCGAAAAACAGTACGCCCGGCCAGTGCTGATCGTGCCGCCGCAGATCAACAAGTTCTACATTTTCGACTTGAGCCCGACCAACAGCTTCGTGCAGTACATGCTCAAGAACGGCCTGCAAACCTTCATGATCAGCTGGCGCAACCCCGACCCGCGCCATCGTGAGTGGGGCCTGTCGAGTTATGTCGAGGCACTGGAAGAGGCGATGAATGTCTGCCGGGCAATCACCGGCAGCCGCGAGGTCAACCTGATGGGGGCCTGCGCCGGCGGCCTGACGATTGCCGCCTTGCAAGGTCACCTGCAGGCCAAGCGGCAATTGCGCAGGATCAGTAGCGCCACCTACCTGGTCAGCCTGCTCGACAGCCAGATCGACAGCCCCGCCAGCCTGTTCGCCGACGAGCAGACCCTCGAGGCGGCCAAGCGCCGCTCCTACCAGCAGGGCGTGCTCGATGGCCGCGAGATCGCCAAAGTCTTCGCCTGGATGCGGCCCAACGACCTGATCTGGAATTACTTCGTCAATAACTACCTGCTCGGCAAGGCGCCGCCGGCCTTCGACATTCTCTACTGGAACAACGACAACACCCGCCTGCCGGCCGCCCTGCACGGCGACCTGCTGGACTTCTTCAAGCACAACCCGCTGGCCCATGCCGCCGGCCTTGAGGTCTGCGGCACGCCGATCGACCTGCAGAAGGTCAACGTCGACAGTTTCAGCGTGGCCGGCAACAACGACCACATAACCCCCTGGGACGCGGTCTACCGCTCGACCTTGCTGCTGGGGGGGGACAAGCGCTTCATCCTGGCCAACAGCGGCCATGTGCAGAGCATTCTCAACCCGCCCGGCAACCCCAAGGCGCACTATGTCGACAACCCGCGCCTGAGCAGCGATCCGCGGGCCTGGTTCTACGACGCCAAGCAAATAGACGGTAGTTGGTGGCCGCAGTGGCTGGAGTGGATTCAGGCGCGCTCTGGCACCCAGCGCGAGACCCTGATGACCCTGGGTGACCAGAACTACCCTCCCATGGACCCCGCGCCCGGTACTTACGTGCAGGCGCGCTGAACAACAAGTAGAACGGATGAAAACCCGCGACCGTATTCTTGAGTGTGCCCTGCAGCTGTTCAACCAGCAGGGCGAACCGAATGTCTCGACCCTGGAGATCGCCAATGAAATGGGGATCAGCCCGGGCAACCTGTACTACCACTTCCACGGCAAGGAGCCGCTGGTGCTGGGTTTGTTCGAGCGCTTCGAAGACGAACTGACACCGCTGCTCGACCCGCCGCTGGAGGTGCGTCTGGATGCCGAGGACTACTGGCTGTTCCTGCACCTGATTGTCGAACGCATGGCCCAGTACCGCTTCCTGTTCCAGGACCTGTCGAACCTGACCGGACGCCTGCCCAAGCTGGCCCGCGGCATGCGCAACCTGCTCAACGCCCTCAAGCGCACCCTCGCAGCCTTGCTCGCCAGCCTCAAGGCCCAGGGCCAGGTGGTCAGCGACACCCGCGCGCTGGGGCAACTGGTGGAGCAGATCACCCTGACCTTGCTGTTCTCCCTGGATTACCAGCGGGTGCTGGCGCGCGAGGGTCAGGTGGGGGTGGTGGTGTACCAGGTAATGATGCTGGTGGCGCCACATCTGGATACCGGGTCGCGGCATGCGGCCGAGCAGCTCGCCTTGAGGTATCTGGATGGCTGACTACGGAGTGCACCGTAGCCCGGAATGAAAACGCCCGGCACTAAGGCCGGGCGCTCGCTGACAACCGCCTGAAATCAGGACTGGCTGATCGGGCTGACCGCAGCCGAGGGTGCCGGTGCGACCGGTGCTGCAGTTACCGCTGGCGCCGCGCTCGGTGCCGGTGCTGCGCTGGCAGCGGGTGCTGCTGGCTTGGCGACAGGCTTGGCCGGTGCCTTTTTCACTGCTGGCTTTTTCGCCGCTGCAGGCTTGGCTGCTGCCGCTTTTACCGCAGGTTTGGCCGCTGCCGGTTTTGCTGCGGGCTTGGCTGCCGCAGTTTTCGCCGCAGGCTTGGCTGCAGCTTTCGGTGCGGCCTTGGCCAGTGGTTTGGCTACAGTCTTGCTCGCTGCCGGTTTGCTGGAGGCCGGTTTGACCGAAGCTCCGGTCAGTTTCTCGATCTGCTTGGTCAAGGTATCGACCTGCTGATGCAGCGCCTTGACCTCATTGCGGCTCGGTACGCCCAGACGCGAGATGGCACTGTTCAGGCGCTTGTCGAAAGCCTCTTCGAGCTCGCTCCACTTACCCAGCGCGCGATCTTTGACATCACCCACCCGAGAGGTGGCCGACTTGGCCGAAGCCTTGGCTGCGTCAACAGAACCCTTGGCTTGCTTTTCAGCCTTTTCACCATCCTTGACCAGGGACTCGAACAGCTTGTTGCCGTCCTGGTCGATCTTGGAGTAGATACCCAGACCAGCCAGCCAGATCTTGCGGGAATACTTCTCGATCCCCCCGACCCAGGAGCTGCCTTCTTTTTCGCTATTCTTCTTGCCAGCCATCCCGCTCTCCTTATTGTTTACGTGCGACACGTTCAAGCAATGCCGTCAGCTCATCGAGCTTGGCAGAAAGTGCCTCCACGTCATGTTTAGACGGAATGCCGATGCGATTCAAGGCGCTGGCGACCCGTGTGTCGAAAGCCTTTTCGATTTTATCGAGTTGAACTTCGACCTTGCCCTTGACGCTGGTGATCTCACCCTTCACCGAATCGATCTGGGTGTTGGCGGCATCCAGCTCGTGGTCGATGCGTTTCTTGCCACGTTTCTCGACGGTTTCGCCTGCCTTGACCAGCTCTTTCAGGTAGTCGGCACTTTCCTGACCGACCCGGGCATAAGCGCCCAGGCCTGCCAGCCAAATCTTGCGCGCGTAGCCGCGCACCTCACCCGCTGTGCTCTGGGTGTCGTCTTTTTTCTTCAAAATCACTTTGGTCATGCTCTGCACCTCACGCTCGAATAGATATGGAGGAACTGCCCATGGAAGCTGGGCTTGAGCATAAGGTAGGGAGAAAAATTAGAATCCTCACCCTAGTAGGAGCGGATTTATCCGCGATGGGGCGCGTAGCGGCCCTAAAAGATGGGACTGCTACGCAGTCCTTCGCGGCGGTCCGGCGCCCCGGTAAATCCGCTCCTACAGAGTCACGCCAGCGCTTTGTCCAGCGCCCGCTCGATTTCGCTCTTGATGGTGGTGCTCATCATCGACAGCATCATGCCCAGCTTCAGTTCGACCTTGATGGTGTCTTCACCGATCTGCACGCTGCCGTTGGCACCGCTGCGTTTGACTTCAACCCGGTCGCCATTCCAGCGGGCACTGAGGTCGTACTCGCGGGCCAGCTTGTCGACCAGGGCTTGGGCCTTTTCCCGAGCCGCTTCGCGGCCCAGGCTGTGTTTGCGCTCAACGCTGATCTGGGTCATTCATTCAATCCTGGGTTCAGAGGCATACTCCTATTATGCCCGCGCCCCGACCTGCGACACACCCCGCCAAGACAAATCCGACCGTACGCCCTAGAATGGCCAGTAATTTTTTCCGGTGAAGCGATATGAACGATCAGCGCAAAGGCGAACACGCCGAACCCACCACCCACTTCGGCTACAAGAACGTGCCGGAAAGCCAGAAGGCAGAGAAAGTCGCCGAGGTGTTCCACTCGGTAGCAGCCAAGTACGACCTGATGAACGATGTGCTTTCCGGCGGCATGCACCGTCTGTGGAAACGTTTCACCATCGAACTGTCCGGTGTGCGCAGTGGCAACCGGGTGCTGGACATCGCCGGCGGTACCGGTGACCTGGCCGCCAAGTTCTCGCAACTGGTCGGCCCGACCGGCCAGGTAGTCCTGGCCGACATCAACGAATCGATGCTCAAGGTCGGTCGCGACCGCCTGCTCGATCGTGGTGTTGCCGGCAACATCGAATTCGTCCAGGCCGACGCTGAAAAGCTGCCGTTCCCGGACAACCACTTCGACTGCGTGACCATCGCCTTCGGCCTGCGCAACGTGACCCACAAGGAAGACGCCATCCGCTCGATGCTGCGGGTGCTCAAGCCTGGTGGCCGCCTGCTGGTGCTGGAGTTCTCCAAGCCGACCAGCAAGCTGATGTCCAAGGTTTACGATGCCTATTCGTTCGCCTTCATGCCGCTGGCCGGCAAGCTGATCACCAACGACTCGGAAAGCTACCGCTACCTGGCCGAATCGATCCGCATGCACCCTGACCAGGAAACCCTCAAGGCAATGATGGTCGAGGCCGGTTTTGACCGTGTCACCTACCACAACATGACCAGCGGTATCGTTGCCCTGCACCGGGGTATCAAGCCCTGATGCTCCTGGCCGGCCTTCTTGCCAGCGTCGAGCACGGCCTGAACCGTGTCTTGCGCCTGGACAGCACAGCGTTGCCGCGTTTGCGCCCGCTCGATGGCAAAGTCATTGCCATCGACTGTCGCCAGCCCGCACTGCAACTGTTCATTCTGCCCAGCGACGAAGGCCTGATGCTTGCCGCGCACTGGGCCAATGAGGCCGACTGCACCCTGCGCGCCCCGGCCAGCAGCCTGCTGCGCCTGGCCCTGAGCCAGGACAAGAGCGCGGTGCTGCACAGCCCGCAGGTCGAGCTCGAAGGTGACAGCGCGGTACTGCTGGACCTGGTCGCAGTGCTCCAGGACCTGGAGCTGGACTGGGAGTATGAAGTCTCGCGCTGGCTCGGCCCGGTCGCCACGCAATTGCTCAGTGGCCACTTGCGCAGCCGTGCCAACTGGACGCGCCAGGGCCTGGCCGCGATCAACCAGAACCTCTCCGAGTACCTCGCTGAAGAGGCGCGGACGCTGGTTGGTCAACGTGAAGCCGAAGCCCGTTTCAGCGAACTCGACACGCTAAAAGTCGACATCGAACGCCTCGAGGCGCGCATTGAGCGCCTTGCCCGATCCCTTGATACCAGCGATCACGCATGAAGTTGCTTGCCGTCCGCCGTCTGTTTCGCATCCAGCGTGTGGTTATCCGCTACCGCCTTGATGACCTGCTGTTCGAACTGCCGCTGCCCTGGTGGCTGATGGCCCTGCGGCATCTGATGCCCTGGCGCTGGCTGCCGCGCAAGACCCTCGATCTCAGCCGTGGTGCACGTCTGCGTCTGGCCCTGCAGGACCTGGGCCCGATCTTCATCAAGTTCGGCCAGCTGCTTTCAACCCGTCGCGACCTGCTCCCCGAAGACATCGCCGATGAGCTGATGCGGCTGCAGGACCGGGTACCGCCGTTCGATCCGCAACATGCCGTGGCGCTGATCGAAGAACAGCTCGGGGCGAAGATCAGCGAGGTATTCAGCCGTTTCGACGTCGAACCACTGGCCTCGGCCTCGGTGGCCCAGGTTCATGCGGCCAAGCTCAAAAGCGGCGAAGAAGTGGTGGTCAAGGTCGTACGGCCCGGGCTCAAGCCGATCATCGCCCAGGATCTGGCCTGGCTGTTCCTGATCGCCCGCGGTGCCGAGCGGGTGTCTGCAGATGCCCGCCTGCTGCACCCGGTGGAAGTCGTCAACGATTACGAGAAAACCATCTACGACGAGCTCGACCTGCTGCGCGAGGCGGCCAACGCCAGCCAGCTCAAGCGCAACTTCGAAGGCTCGGAGATGATGTACGTGCCCCAGGTGTACTGGGACTGGTGCCGCCCCAAGGTGCTGGTGATGGAGCGCATCTACGGTATCCAGGTGACCGACCTGGCGACCCTCGCCGACCAGCGCACCGACATGAAAATGCTCGCCGAACGTGGCGTCGAGATCTTCTTCACCCAGGTGTTCCGTGACAGCTTCTTCCATGCCGACATGCACCCGGGCAACATCTTCGTCAGCACCGTCAAACCGTGGAGCCCGCAGTACATTGCCATCGACTGCGGCATCGTCGGCAGCCTGACGCCCGAAGACCAGGACTACCTGGCGCGCAACCTGTTTGCCTTCTTCAAGCGCGACTACCGCCGCGTCGCACAGCTGCACATCGATTCGGGCTGGGTGCCGGCGCACACCAAACTCAACGAGTTCGAAGCGGCGATCCGTACCGTGTGCGAACCGATCTTCGAAAAACCGTTAAAAGATATTTCCTTCGGCCAGGTGCTGATGCGCCTGTTCCAGACCGCACGGCGCTTCAACATGGAAGTCCAGCCGCAGCTGGTACTGCTGCAAAAAACCCTGCTGAACATCGAAGGCCTGGGTCGTCAACTGTATCCCGACCTGGACCTGTGGAGCACCGCCCAGCCGTTCCTCGAACGCTGGATGCGCGATCGCGTAAGCCCCAAGACCCTGTTGCAGAACCTCCACGGTCAAGTCGAACAGATCCCGCACCTGGCCGGCATGACCCGCGACCTGCTCGAACGCATGTCGCAGCCGCACTTGGTCGATCCACCCGCCCCCTGGCAGCAAAAGGGTGATGGCTGGGCCTTGCGCCTGCTCGGCGCTGGTTTGCTCGGCGGCGGCACAACCCTGGCCGCCGGCGCGCTCAGCCTGAGTGCCCCGGCGGCCTGGCCCGCCTGGCTGATGCTTGCGGCTGGCCTCTACCTGATCGTGCGTCGATAGCCAGCCGGGCCGCTGACTGGCACACTAGCGCAAGGGGTCGGCAGAGGATCGGGCCTCTAGTTTTGGAGTCGTACATGAAAGACTGGCTGGACGAGATCAACTGGAACAGCGATGGCCTGGTACCGGCTATCGCCCAGGACCACAAAACCGGGCGCGTGCTGATGATGGCCTGGATGAACCGCGAGTCGCTGACCCTGACCGCCGCCGAGCAGCGGGCCATCTACTGGTCGCGTTCGCGTGGCAAACTGTGGCGCAAGGGCGAGGAATCCGGGCACGTGCAAAAACTGCATGAAATGCGCCTGGACTGCGACGCCGACGTGATCATCCTGATGGTTGAGCAACTGGGGCATATCGCCTGCCATACCGGCCGTGAAAGCTGCTTCTACCGTGTCTACGAGCACGGTGAGTGGAAGACCGTCGACCCGGTCCTCAAAGACCCCCACGCCATCTACAACGCAGGACACTGACATGAGCGACACCCTGACCCGCCTGGCCGAAGTGCTGGAAGCGCGCAAAGGCGCCGAACCTGACAGTTCCTACGTGGCCAGCCTTTACCACAAAGGCCTGAACAAGATTCTGGAAAAGCTCGGCGAAGAGTCGATCGAGACCATCATCGCTGCCAAGGATGCCGCGCACAGCGGAGATTACAGCGATGTCATCTACGAGACCGCCGATCTGTGGTTCCATAGCCTGGTCATGCTCGCCCAGCTGGGCCAGCACCCTCAGGCAGTGCTGGATGAACTGGACCGCCGTTTCGGCCTGTCCGGGCACGCCGAGAAAGCAGCGCGTCAGCCGTCGGCCTAACTGAATTATTTCGAGGGATTGCACCATGGGTATTTTTGACTGGAAACACTGGATCGTCCTGCTGGTCGTGGTGGTACTGGTGTTCGGTACCAAGAAGCTGAAGAACTTCGGCAGCGACCTGGGCGAATCGATCAAGGGCTTCAAGAAAGCCATGAACGAAGAAGAGTCCAAGCCTGAAGAGCAGACCCCTCCGCCAGTGCAACCCGTCCAGCCACAGGCCGCTTCGCCGCTGAACCAGCCACAGACCATCGACGGCCAGGCGCACAAGGTCGAAGAGCCGATCAGGAAAGATTGATCAATGTTCGGGATCAGTTTCAGCGAACTGTTGCTCGTGGGCCTGGTGGCCCTGCTGGTGCTCGGCCCCGAGCGCTTGCCGGGTGCTGCGCGTACGGCCGGGCTGTGGATTGGCCGCCTCAAGCGCAGCTTCAATGCGATCAAGCAGGAAGTTGAGCGTGAAATCGGCGCCGACGACATCCGTCGCCAGTTGCACAACGAGCACATCCTCTCCATGGAGCAGGAAGCGCGCAAGATCCTCAACCCGCAGAGCGTAACGCCTGAGCCCCCCGCGGCCCCGGTCGTCAGCAGCGAAGCCGCCGCGACACCGGTTGCAGCCCACGCCGAGGCCACGCCGGTTGCCAACGCAACCACCGAACCGACACAGCCCCCGCGAGCCCCATGAGCGATATTCCGGAAAACGACCAGCCAATGCCGCTGGTTTCGCACCTCACCGAGCTGCGTACACGCCTGCTGCGCTGCGTCGCGGCCATCTTCCTGATCTTCGCCGGGCTGTTTTCCTTCGCGCAGCAGATCTACACCCTGGTCTCCGCACCGCTGCGCGAGCACCTGCCGGCCAACGCGACGATGATCGCCACCGACGTGGCCTCGCCGTTTCTGACGCCGTTCAAGCTGACCATGATCGTCTCGCTGTTTCTGGCCATTCCGCTGATCCTCCAGCAGATCTGGGGCTTCATCGCGCCCGGCCTGTACCGTCATGAAAAACGCATCGCCATCCCGCTGCTGATCTCCAGCATCATCCTGTTCTACGCCGGAATGGCCTTTGCCTACTTCCTGGTGTTCCCGCTGATCTTCGGCTTCTTCGCCAGCGCCACGCCGGAAGGGGTGTCGATGATGACCGACATTGCCAGCTACCTCGATTTCGTCATGACCCTGTTCTTCGCCTTCGGCGTGGCCTTCGAGATCCCGGTAGCGGTGGTGCTGCTGGTGTGGATCGGTGTGGTCGATGTGAAGTACCTGAAGAAGATCCGCCCTTACGTGATCATCGGCTGCTTCGTGGTCGGCATGATCCTTACGCCGCCGGACATCTTCTCGCAGACCCTGCTGGCCGTGCCGATGTGGTTGCTGTTCGAGGTCGGTGTGCTGTTTGGCGGGCTGATCCGCAAACGCAGCGAACATCATGATGACGCCGCCGACGATCACAACGACCAGCCGCCAGCGACTCAACCGTGAACCTGCTGTTACTCGAAGAAGCCGACTTCATCGCGGCCGATCGCGTCGTTCTGGCCGATCGGCGCTTTACCCACATGCAGGAAATTCACCGCGTGGCGGTGGGCGACACGCTGCGCGTGGGGCGCATTGGCGGGCTCATGGGCGAAGCCCGGGTATTGCGCCTGGAGGGCCACGAGGCCGAACTGTCGGTCAGCTTCGACCGCGATCCACCGGCCAAGCTGCCACTGACCCTGGTACTGGCGCTGCCACGCCCGAAAATGTTGCGCCGGGTGTTCCAGACCGTCGCCACCATGGGTGTGCCAAAGCTGATTCTGGTCAACAGCTACCGGGTCGAAAAAAGCTTCTGGCAGACCCCGTTCCTCGAACCCGAGGCCATTCGTGAGCAACTGATCCTGGGCCTGGAACAGACCCGCGACACGATCCTGCCCGAGGTCGTCATCGAGAAGCGCTTCAAACCCTTCGTCGAAGACCGCCTGCCCGCTATTGCCCAGGGCACACTCGGCCTGGTCGGCCACCCCGGTCCGTTTCCGCCCTGCCCACGCGGCCTGCACGAGCCGGTGACCCTGGCAATCGGTCCTGAAGGCGGCTGGATTCCCTACGAGATCGACCTGCTGGGCAAAGCCGGGCTAGCCCCGGTGCAACTCGGCGAGCGCATCCTGCGCGTGGAGACGGCGGTTACCGCCCTGCTCGCCCGTCTGTTCTGACTTCAGTTTTGCGATTCGGCGCCGATGCAGGGGCACCAGAACAATAAATCGCCTCTGCCGATCGCAATGGAGTCCCACCATGTACCGTTGGTTAGCCCAGCACCTGGGTAACGTGAGCGTTAATCGAAAACTCGGTATCGGCTTCGGCCTGGTCCTGCTGCTGACCCTGAGCATTACCTTGACCGGTTGGCAGGGTCTCAATGGCATTACCCAGCGCGGCGACACCTTGGGGGGCGTCTCCCAGGTGCTGGAGGCGACCCTCGAATTGCGCATCGCCCGGCAGAACTTCCAGCTCAAGGGCGACGAGACTACCGCACAGAACCTTGGCAACGCCCTGACCACCCTTGAGCGTCAGTTGCAGCAGGTCGAACTACGCATCGTCCACCCGGAAAACAAACGCCGCATCGAGCAGCAGAAAGAAGCTGTACGCCAGTACCGCCAGGCCCTGGACAGTGCCGACAAAGCCAGCCGCCAGCGCGAAGCCAGCCGTGCCGTGCTCGGCAGCAGCGCTGACGAAGCCGCAAGCCTGACCGCCGAGGTTGAACAACAACTGCTCGGCGGCAGCGACCTGAACCTGTTCAACAGTGTCGTCGGTGCCAGCAAACTACTGCAACAAGCGCGTTTCCAGGTGCGTGGCTACACCTACAGCGGCAAGGCCGAGTTCCAGCAGACCGCCCTTGAGGCCATCGACCAGGCCACCTCGCAACTCAAGACCCTGGCCGAAGTGCTGCCGGCGAGCTACACCGGCAACCTCAACCAGGCAGTCCGCGCCCTCGGCAACTACCGGGCAGCAGTGATCGAATTCGGTACGGCGCAAACCGCTTCGGAACAGGCCGCGCAACAGATGATCGCGCAGGGCCAGACCCTGATCGAACAAAGCCAGCAGCTGACCACCAAGCTGACCCAGTTGCGCGACGAAGAATCGCAGCACGCCAAGTCGATGCTGACTCTGGCCACCCTCCTCGCCCTGTTGTTCGGCCTGCTCGCCGCCTGGGCCATTACCCGCCAGATCGTCATCCCCCTGCGCCAGACCCTGAACGCCGCCGACCGGGTTGCCAGCGGCGACCTGCGCCAGGACCTGAATGTCCAGCGCCGCGATGAACTTGGCCAGCTACAACGCAGCATGCAGCGCATGACCGTCAGCCTGCGCGAGCTGATTGGCGGTATCGGCGATGGGGTTACGCAGATCGCCAGTGCCGCCGAAGAGCTGTCAGCGGTGACCGAGCAGACCAGCGCCGGGGTCAACAACCAAAAGGTCGAGACCGACCAGGTGGCCACCGCCATGAACGAGATGGCCGCCACCGTGCAGGAAGTCGCACGCAACGCCGAAGAAGCCTCTGAGGCAGCGCTGGTGGCTGACCAGCAGGCCCGTGAGGGTGATCGTGTGGTCGCTGAAGCCATCGCCCAGATCGAGCGTCTGGCGACTGAGATGAACCACTCCAGCGACGCCATGGGTCAGCTCAAGAGCGAAAGCGACAAGATTGGCAGCGTTCTCGATGTGATCAAGTCGGTGGCCCAGCAGACCAACCTGCTGGCCCTCAACGCCGCTATCGAAGCCGCCCGTGCCGGGGAAGCCGGTCGCGGCTTTGCCGTGGTGGCCGATGAAGTCCGCAGCCTGGCCCAGCGCACCCAGCAATCGACCGAGGAGATCGAAGCGCTGATTGCCGGTCTGCAAAGTGGCACTCAACAGGTGGTCAGCACCATGGATGCCAGCCGCAGCCTGACCGACAGCAGCGTCGAGCTGACCCGTCGCGCCGGTACCTCGCTGGACACCATTACCCGCACCGTTTCCTCGATTCAGGCGATGAACCAACAGATCGCCGCAGCGGCCGAGCAACAAAGCGCAGTGGCTGAAGAGATCAACCGTAGCGTAATGAATGTGCGCGATGTCTCGGACCAGACCTCCGCCGCCAGCGAAGAAACCGCCGCCTCCAGCGTCGAACTGGCCCGCCTGGGCACCCACCTGCAAGGCCTGGTGGGTAAATTCCAGCTCTGAGGCCATCGCTATATTTGTAGGAGCGGATTTATCCGCGATGGGTCGCAACGCGGCCCCAAAATGGGACTGCTGCGCAGTCCATCGCGGATAAATCCGCTCCTACAGGATCAGAGCACCTGTCGCAGGAACGCCTGGGCGCGCAGGTCTTTCGGTGAGGTGAAGAACGCCTCGGGCGGCGAGTCTTCCAGCAACTTGCCATGGTCGAAGAACAGCACCCGGTCCGCCACTTCCCGGGCAAAGCCCATTTCGTGGGTCACGCAGACCATGGTCATACCTTCCAGAGCCAGGGTCTTCATGACATCCAGCACCTCCCCGACCATTTCCGGGTCGAGCGCCGAAGTCGGCTCGTCGAACAACATCACCTTCGGGTCCATGGCCAGGGCCCGGGCAATGGCAACCCGTTGCTGCTGACCGCCGGACAGGCGCGAAGGGTATTCGTTGGCTTTCTGGCTGATGCCGACCTTCTCCAGCAGCGCCCGGGCCTTGGCTTCGCGCTCGGCCTTGCCGCGCTTGCGCACGACTTTCTGTGCCAGGCACAGGTTCTCCAGCACGGTCATGTGCGGGAACAGGTTGAAGTGCTGGAAGACCATGCCGACTTCACGGCGGTAGGCGTTGACGTCGGTCTTCGGGTCAGCCAGTTGCAGGCCATCGATGGCCACGGTGCCTTCGTCGAACGACTCCAGGCCGTTGAGGCAACGCAGGAACGTCGATTTGCCCGAGCCGGACGGCCCGAGCACAACCAGCACTTCGCCTTTGGCCACATTGGTGCTGACGTGGTCGACCGCACGCACCACCTGGCCACGGGTATCGAAGACTTTTACCAGATCACGGACTTCAATCACTTTGCGCAAGCCTCCGTTCAAGCCGGCTGGCCATGTGCGACAGCGGCAGGTTGATCAACAGGTACAGCCCGGCGACACAGAACCAGATCTCGAACGTCGAGAACGAGGTGGTGATCGCTTCGCGGCCGCTCTTGGTCAGTTCGGTAATGGCGATCACCGACACCAGCGAGGTGTCCTTGACCAGGCTGATGAACTGCCCGGCCAGCGGTGGCAGCACGCGCTTGAACGCCTGCGGCAGGACCACATGGCGCATCGACTGGCCCGCGCTCAAACCCAGCGAACGCGCGGCCTCGCCCTGCCCTTTGGCAATCGACTGCACGCCGGCACGGACGATCTCGGCCACGTAGGCACCGGTAAACAGTGCCAGCGCCGCAACCCCGGCGAACTCGCGGGACAGGTTGAGCACCGTACCGATGAAGAAGTAGAAAATGAAGATCTGTACCAGCAGTGGCGTGCCACGCACCAACTCGACGTAGACCGTGGACAGGTCACGCAGGGTCGGGTTGTTCGACAAGCGGCAGAGGCCGGCAAACAACCCGATCAGCAGCCCCAGCACACCAGAGGCCACCGAGATCCAGACGGTGGTCCACAGGCCCCAGGCCAGGGGTCCGGCGGCCCAGTGATGGGTCACACCGATCTGGTCGCCTTCGGCGACATCATCGCCACGGGAGAACTGTACGCTGCTCTGTTCAACTTCGAACACCTGCTCGGCGCCGCTCTCGTCACGCAGGGTGACGGTAGCCATCTGGCCTTTGGGTGTGATCGATTCAATGGTGCCGTTCTCAGTGGCGCGCTGGGCGACTTCAGCCTGGTAGGCGAAGTACTGCGGAACCCGGTTCCAGCTCCACTCGTAGGAGATCATCGAGGTCGCGTAATACAGGCTCAGCGCCAGGCCCACCAGGACCAGCGCGGTGAGCCCGTGCCAGGGCCACTGGGCTTTTTTGTGTTTGATCACTTCAGGGGACTTCCGTAAAAGCGAACGCGCAGGGCCAGCCTGCGCGTCGGGTTTCAAACCAGGCATTACGCCGTGGCCTTATTCCATGTCCTTGAGCCAGGCGGTGTCCTTGAACCACTTGTCGTGGATTCGATCGTAGGTACCGTCGTGCTTGATCTGGTGCAGGAAGTTATTGATGAAGTTCAGGCTGTCGTAGTCGCCCTTCTTCAGGCCGAACGCCAGGGGCTCGAAGGTGAACGGCTTGTCCAGGAACAGCAGCTTGCCGGCACCGGCCTTGTTCACCGCAACCACGTTGTACGGCGCGTCGTAGACGAAGGCATCGGCCTTGCCGTTGACCACATCCATCACCGCTTCCTGCTCGTTGTCGTAGCCGTGGTACTTGGCTTTGCCAATCAGCTTCTTGGCGACCATTTCACCGGTGGTACCGAGCTTGGAGGTCAGGCGGTACTTCTCGTTGTTCAAATCCTTGTAGGACTTGATCTCGCCCGCCAGCTCCTTGCGGATCAGCAGGGTCTGACCGACAACAATGAAGGGTTCGCTGAAGTTCAGCTTGAGGTTGCGTTCCTGGGTCAGGGTCATGCCGCTGCTGATGATGTCGAACTTGTCGGTCATCAGGGCCGGGATGATGCCATCGTAAGAGGTGGAAACCATCTCCAGCTTGACGCCCATGGACTTGGCCATGGCCTTGAGGATATCGACTTCAAAGCCGACGATCTCGCCACGCTTGTTGGTCATCTGAAACGGCATGTAGGTAGGGTCCATGCCTGCACGCAGGGTGCCACGCTTGACCGCTTCATCAATGGCGCCGGCCGCCTGGGCGGCATTGACCGCGACCAGCGCGGTGACGCCGATCAGCAGGGTCGACAGAAATTTTTTCAACATCACCAGATCCCCCAGCAAGAAAGCTCGAATTTTATTTTTGGCGCGAACCGTCCTACAGACGGGTGCGAGATATTCGGAGGGGATGCTAACGCATGAGCGCCACGGTACATATAGGCACTGATGACTTTGTTGCGGGTTGATAGCAGAAAAAGCATCGCCGGCAAGGCCGGCTCCCACAGGTTAGCGGGTCACTACAAACCCTTGTGGAAAGTGGTCCTGCCAAGCACCACAAACCGCTGTGGGAACTGGCCTTGCCTTGCACCACAAAACCCTGTGAGAGCTGGCCTTGCCTTGCACCACAAAACCCTGTGGGAACTGGCCTTGCCTTGCACCACAAAACCCTGTGGGAACTGGCCT
>JAVXRI010000092.1:0-15558 GCA_036643775.1 Pseudomonas sp.
AGCCTTGTCGGCACCGCTCAAGCAATTGCTCGACGGCTTGACCGCGACCCACGATTTCACCAAGTCGTTCCCGCTGGAGCGCTTCGGCACCACGCCCGAAGACCTGCAACGCTGGGAAGCGACGCGGCGCAACAACCCGCCGCTGTCACACCCGGTGATCCGTACCCACCCGGTCAGCGGGCGCAAGTCGCTGTTCGTCAATGATGGTTTCACCACACGGATCAATGAGCTGGGCGAGGCGGAAAGCGAGGCGATCCTGAAATTGCTGTTCGCCCATGCCACGCGGCCGGAGTTCACCATCCGCTGGCGCTGGCAGGAGAATGACGTGGCCTTCTGGGACAACCGCGTGACCCAGCATTACGCAGTGGATGACTACCGGCCACAACGGCGGGTGATGCACCGGGCGACGATTCTGGGGGATACACCGTTCTGACTTTCACCGCAGGACTGTAGGAGCGGATTCACCGGGGCGCCGGACCGGTGAATCCGCTCCTACACAAAGTGCATCCGCGATGCGTTTAACGCACCAGGTGCAAGAACTGCATATGCCGCTCGTACTGGTCGAGGATGTCGTTGATGATCTGTTCCTTGCTGTAGCCCACCAGGTCATAGTCCTGGCTGCCTTCGCTCAGATGCACCTCGGCCCGGTAGTAACGACGGTTCTTCAACTCCTGGGTACCCAGCCCACCCAAGGCGAACGACGGCGTGAAGTAGCCGCGCATCTGCACCTGATAGATGAAGGGCTGCTCCTCGCCATGGCCAATCTTCAGACTGACGTTGTCATGGCTCGGGTCTTCCTGGGTAATGACGTTCAGGCCCTTCTCGACGAACACCTCGGTCACCTCGGCAATCGCCGGGCGCACCACGTCATCCATGAACCGGTAGACCTCATCGCGCGACGGGAAATGCACCGCCTGGCTCAGGCGCTGACGCCAGCCACCACGGCCACGCCGCGAGTTGGCGAACGGCGCCAGCGAATGCATCTGCGCAATCTGGCGCTGCGACTCCAGGTAGAACGCCTTGTGCAGGCCCCACATCATGGCCAGGAGAATCACCGAAAACGGCAAGGAGGTAAGCACCACCGCCGACTTCAATGAGTCGATGCTGCCGGCGAACAACAGGCCGATGGTCACCAGGGCCGTCATCGCGCCCCAGAACACCCGCAGCCAGTTCGGCCCGTCTTCGTCGGCGTTGCCGCCACGGGCGGACAAGGTCGACAGCACCACGGTGCCGGAGTCGGCCGAGGTGACAAAGAAGACAAAGCTGATGAACACCGTGACCGCAATGACCGCCTTGCTCCAGGGGTAGGTTTCCAGCAACAGGTAGAGGGTCATCGACGGGTTGTCGATCGCCGACTGACCGAGTGCCGTCATGCCGTGATCAAGCACCTGGGACATCGCGCTGTTGCCGAAAATCGACATCCACGCCAGGGTGAAACCCAGCGGGATCAGCAGCACGCCGAAAACAAATTCACGGATGGTCCGGCCACGGGAAATCCGTGCAATGAACAAGCCGACAAAGGGTGCCCAGGCAATCCACCAGGCCCAGTAGAACACGGTCCAGCCACCCAGCCAGTCTCTGGCTTCGTTGTAGGCATAGACGTCGAAACTCTTCGTTGGCAGCGCCCCCAGGTAGTCGCCCAGGTTCTGGATCAGGGTATTGAACAGGTGCTGGGTAGGCCCGGCGAACAGGACAAACAGCAGCAGCCCGCAGGCGAGGACCATGTTGATGTCGGACATCACCCGCACGCCCTTTTCGACCCCGGCCACGGCAACAGCCACCGCCGCGCCCATCATCAGGGTGATCAGCGCCACCTGTACCCATTGGGTATGCGGAACACCGAACAGGTAATCCAGGCCCGAGTTCAGGTGCAACACGCCAAAGCCCATGTCGGCGCCCAGGCCGAACACCGTGGCGATGATGCCGAAACCATCCACGGCATAGCCGATGGGGCCGTTGATGCGTTTGCCGATCAGCGGGTAGAGCGCCGAGCGCAGGGCCAGTGGCAGGTTATGACGATAGGCGAAATAGGCCAGGGCCATGCCGACGAAGGCAAACACGCCCCAACCATGCAGGCCCCAATGCAGGAACAGCAACTGCATCGCCTGGCGCCCGGCTTCGACCGTTCCGGCTTCACCCTGGGGCGGCTGGAGCATGTGGGTCAGCGGTTCGGAGACGCAAAAGAAGAACAGGGTGATGCTGATACCGGCGGCGAACAGCATGCCGGCCCATGACAGGTAGCTGAACTCGGGCTCGTCGTGGTCGGCACCGAGCTTGATCTTGCCGTAGCCGGACAAGGCGGTGACCACCACGAAGACCAGGTACAGCGTCATCGCCAGCATGTAGTACCAGCCGACCGTATTGGCCGCCCAGTTCTGCGCCGCCAGCAACCACTCGCCGGCTGCTTGCGGGTTGCTGATGACAGCCAGTGCGAACAGGAGGATAAAGCTCGCCGCGAAATAGAAAACCGGCGGATTCATGCGGATCTTGCCGCTGGGAAGGGAACTCGGTGCACTCATTTAATGCGCACCTCGATATGAGGGGAAAGGCTTGGATTGAACGGGTTCAGCAAAGGGTTTCCTCCTGTTGAACGCCGGCAGCGGACCACCGTTTTAACTTGAACAAGCGTTCAAGTTAAACATGGATGGGGTCCGCAATGCGACCCGATGCCGCAATCCAAGCCTGGTTTCGGCTACTTCTGGGTCCCGTCATCGTGCTGCAGATTGGCCTGGGTCAGGTTGCTGCCCGGCGCCACACTGCGGGTCAACCAGACGTTGCCGCCGATGGTCGAACCCTTGCCGATGGTGATACGTCCCAGAATAGTCGCACCGGCATAAATCACCACGTCGTCCTCGACGATCGGGTGGCGCGGATGGCCCTTTTGCAACTGGCCATCTTCGTCTGCCGGGAAGCGTTTGGCCCCCAGGGTCACGGCCTGATAGATGCGTACCCGCTCACCGATGATCGCCGTTTCACCGATCACCACGCCGGTACCGTGGTCGATGAAGAAGCTCTGGCCGATCTGCGCACCCGGATGGATGTCGATACCGGTAGCCGAATGCGCCAGTTCCGAACTGATCCGTGCCAGCAAAGGCAGGCCGGCGCGGTAAAGGTGATGGGCCAGGCGGTGATGAATCACCGCAAGAATCCCCGGATAGCACAGCAGCACCTCATCGACACTGCGCGCCGCCGGATCGCCATGGAAGGCCGCCAGCACATCGGTGTCGAGCACGCTGCGCAGGCCCGGCAACGCAGCAGCGAAGTCCTGGATCAGGCGCAGGGCCTTGGCGTCGACATCGGCGGTGTTGCACTTGCCGTGACGGGCAACATAACGCAGCTCCAGGCGCGCCTGAGCCAGCAAGGCGGTCAGGGCTGAATCGAGGGTATGCCCAACATAGAAGTCTTCGCTTTCCTCACGCAGGTCCACCGGCCCCAGGCGCATGGGAAACAGCGCCCCGCACAGTTGCTCAAGGATGTGGCGCATGGCTTCACGCGAAGGCAACTCGCGACCACCTTGTTCGCCACTGCTGCGACCATTGCTGCTGCGCCATTTGTCACGGGCGCTACGCAAGCCGGCAACAATGCCCTGCAGTTGCCAATGCCCTGTCTGTGCGTTTTCGCTCACGGTTACGTCTCCTGCCGCGGCGGCGATAAAGGATTGAAAAGGCCGCCAGATAGACGCTCACTTTACGGCAAATGGTCTTGAGAAAAAAAATAACCCTTTATTCCAAAACGCGATAAAGGCGGCATAAGGCCGGGAGTTGCCCACAAGCCCAGTGCTGCCTATAGTCGGATTTTCCCTTGCAGATGTATCGCCATGATCGACCGACAGCTTTCCCGCTTCAATCGTCTGGACCTGCTTGGCGCGCCGACCGCGCTGGAAAAGCTCCACCGCCTCTCGGCCTGGGTCGGCCGTGATATTTACGTCAAACGCGACGACTGCACACCGCTGGCCCTGGGCGGCAACAAACTGCGCAAACTCGAATACCTGGCCGCCGATGCCTTGAGCAAGGGTGCCGATACCCTCGTCACTGCCGGGGCGATCCAGTCCAACCATGTGCGCCAGACCGCTGCCCTGGCGGCCAAACTCGGCCTTGGATGCGTGGCCCTGCTGGAAAACCCGATTGGCACTAAGTCGCTCAATTACCAGCACAACGGCAACCGCCTGCTACTGGACCTGTTCGATGCCAAGGTCGAGCTAGTGGATAACCTCGACAACGCGGACGAACAACTGCAAGCCCTGGCCGTACGCCTGCACGCCAGCGGACGCAAACCCTACATCGTGCCTATCGGCGGCTCCAATGCGCTCGGTGCGCTGGGTTATGTGCGCGCAGGTCTGGAGCTGGCAACCCAGATCGAGCATTGCGGCGAACAGTTCGCCGGGGTGATCCTCGCCTCCGGCAGTGCCGGGACCCACAGTGGCCTGGCCATCGCCTTGGCCGAGAAACTGCCGAAGCTGCCGGTGATCGGCGTTACCGTGTCGCGCAGCGACGAGGCGCAGCGGCCGAAAGTCGAGGGGCTGGCCGAACGTACCGCCGAGTTGCTGGGTATCCGTCTGCCGAAAACATTCAAGATCGAACTCTGGGACGAGTACTTCGCCCCCCGCTATGGCGAACCGAACGCCGGCACCCTCGCCGCCATTCGCCTGTTGGCGAGCCAGGAAGGTTTACTGCTCGACCCGGTGTACACCGGCAAGGCCATGGCCGGCTTGCTCGACGGTATCGCCCGCCAGCGATTCGACGACGGCCCGCTGATTTTCCTGCATACCGGTGGGGCACCGGCATTATTCGCCTACCCTGAGGTCTGGAACAGCTAAATGACATATTCGCAAATAATATAAGAAAATGAATTTATATTATTTTTAAGCCTATTAGCGTCACCCTATAGTCGCCAACCAACACACAACAACATTGGGGCTTCGTCATGACAGTAATCGCTAAACAGATTCTCAATGCGGGCGTCGCCCTGCTGCTGGGCGCCAGTCTGCTCGGTCAGGCGGTTGCCGGTGAGCAGCTGAAAACCATCAAGGACAAGGGTGTCATCAACATCGGCCTGGAAGGCACCTACCCGCCGTTCAGCTTCGTCGATGAAAGCGGCAAACTCTCGGGCTTTGAAGTGGAGCTGTCAGAGGCCCTGGCCAAGGAGCTGGGGGTCAAGGCGAAGATTCAACCCACCAAGTGGGACGGCATCCTGGCGGCCCTGGAGTCCAAACGTCTGGACGCCGTGGTGAACCAGGTGACCATCTCCGAGGAACGCAAGAAGAAGTACGACTTCTCCGAGCCCTACACCGTTTCCGGTATTCAGGCGCTGGTGCTGACAAAAAAGGCCGCCGAGCTGAACATCAAATCCGCTGCCGACCTGGGCGGCAAGAAGGTCGGCGTAGGTCTGGGCACCAACTACGAACAGTGGGTCAAAGCCAATGTACCGACCGCTGACGTACGCACCTACGAAGACGATCCAACCAAGTTCCAGGAACTGCGTGTCGGCCGTATCGACGCCATCCTGATCGACCGTCTGGCCGCTCTGGAATACGCCAAGAAAGTCAAGGATACTACCGCCGCCGGTGATGCCTTCTCCCGCCAGGAAGCCGGTATCGCCCTGCGCAAGGGCGAGCCGGAACTGCTCGACGCCATCAACAAGGCGCTGGACAAACTGCGTGCCGACGGCACCCTGACCAAGCTGTCCGAGAAGTACTTCGACGCCGACGTGACTAAATGATCGAAGACAGCCTGCAGCTTGCGCTCGACAGCGCGCCCTTTCTGCTCAAGGGCGCGTACTTCACGGTCATTCTCAGCCTCGGCGGGATGTTCTTCGGCTTGCTGCTGGGTTTTGCCCTGGCGCTGATGCGCCTGTCGCGCTTCAAGCTGGTGAGCTGGATCGCACGAATTTATGTGTCGTTCTTCCGCGGCACCCCGCTGCTGGTTCAGCTGTTCGTGATCTATTACGGCCTGCCCCAGGTAGGCCTGGAGCTGGACCCGCTACCGGCGGCGCTGATCGGCTTCTCACTGAACATGGCCGCCTATGCCTGTGAAATCCTGCGCGCCGCGATTGGCTCCATCGACCGCGGTCAGTGGGAGGCCGCCGCCAGTATCGGCATGACCCGTGGCCAGGCCATGCGCCGGGCCATCCTGCCCCAGGCGGCGCGCACCGCACTGCCGCCGCTGGGCAACAGTTTCATTTCGCTGGTCAAGGACACCGCCCTGGCCGCGACCATCCAGGTGCCGGAGCTGTTCCGCCAGGCGCAGCTGATCACCGCGCGCACCTTCGAAGTCTTCACCATGTATCTTGCCGCCGCACTGATCTACTGGGTGCTGGCCAGTGTTCTGGCACACCTGCAGAACCGTTTGGAAGCGCGAGTCAACCGGCACGACCAGGAGTAACGCGGCATGATCGTGGTAGAGCGACTGAGCAAGCAGTTCAATGGCCAGACAGTGTTGAACGACATCAGCCTCACGGTCGAGGCAGGCGAAGTGATTGCTATCATCGGCCCCAGCGGCTCCGGCAAGACGACCTTCCTGCGCTGCCTGAACCTGCTGGAAACCCCTAGCAGCGGCCGCATCCAGGTCGGTGATGTAGCCATCGATGCCAACCAGCCGCTGACCAAGCAGCAAGGGCTGATCCGCAAACTGCGCCAGCAGGTCGGTTTCGTGTTCCAGAACTTCAACCTGTTTCCCCATCGAACGGCCCTGGAGAACGTCATCGAAGGCCCGCTGGTGGTCAAGAAGACGCCCCGTGAGCAGGCCGAGGCATTGGGCATGAAGCTGTTGGCCAAGGTAGGCCTGGCGGGTAAAGAGGCGTCCTATCCGCGCAAACTGTCCGGAGGTCAGCAACAACGGGTGGCGATTGCCCGGGCCCTGGCCATGGAGCCTGAGGTCATTCTGTTCGACGAACCGACCTCGGCGCTGGACCCGGAACTGGTCGGCGAAGTGCTGGCGACCATTCGCGGCCTGGCCGAAGAACGGCGCACGATGATCATCGTCACCCACGAAATGAGTTTTGCCCGTGACGTTGCCAACCGGGTGATTTTTTTCGACAAAGGCGTGATCGTTGAACAGGGAGAGGCCAGAGCACTGTTCGCCCATCCCAAGGAAGAACGAACCCGACAATTTCTCGGCAAATTTCTCGGTGTCCAGAACACCGGCTACTGACTAACCCCGCCGCTTCCCCTCTTGCTCGCCCGCTGGCTCTGCTGCGGGCGACGGCGTTTGAACAATTCTATGTATATTCCAAAAATGTAGTTTATTTAATTTTTATACACCTTTAGGGTATATGAACCGGACCACCGGACCAGCGCATTTCAGTCGGCGCAGCCAGCGCCGACGTTTCCAATACGTGAGGTAAGGTATGGTCAGGAACACAATCACCCCAGTGCGTAACGCCAGGGCATTGAGTACAGCCAAGGAGCAGTACTGATGTCCAGTCTGGCAGATACGAACGTCCACAGCGATCTGGACAGCGCCCCGCTGCTGTTGCCGGCCAAGGTGCTGCGCAGTGACGCCGAGGCCCTGCAGGCCGCCCATGAGCTGGCCGAAGTTGCCCGCCATCAAGCCGCCCGACGCGACCAGCAACGCAAGCTGCCCTGGGCAGAAGTCGAGCAGTTCACCCGCAGTGGCCTCGGCAGCATTTCCATTCCCCGCGCCTACGGCGGTGCGCAAGTGTCCTTTGTCACCATTGCCGAGGTGTTTCGCATCATCAGCGCCGCCGACCCGGCGCTGGGACAGATCCCGCAGAACCAGTTCGGCATCCTGCAGTTGCTCAAGGGCACGGCCAGTGAACGCCAGAAGGAGCTGCTGTTCAAATCGGTGCTCGACGGCTGGCGCATCGGCAATGCCGGGCCAGAACGTGGCAGCAAGAACACCCTTGAGCTCAAGGCACGCATCACCCGCGAGGGCGATCACTATATGCTCAGCGGGCAGAAGTTCTACTCCACCGGTGCGCTGTTTGCGCACTGGGTGGCGGTCAAGGCGCTGAACGATGAAGGCCGTCAGGTCATGGCCTTTGTTCGCCGCGGCACCCCTGGGCTGCGCATCGTTGATGACTGGTCCGGGTTTGGCCAGCGCACCACCGCGAGCGGCACCGTGCTGCTGGACCGGGTTCAGGTTGATGCGGAGCTGGTCATCGACAACTGGCGCCAGAACGAGGTGCCGAACATTCAGGGCGCTGCCTCGCAACTGATCCAGGCAGCTATCGACGCCGGCATTGCCGAAGCGGCCGTCGCCGACGCCATCAGCTTTGTCCGCGAGAAGTCACGGCCATGGATCGACGCCAAAGTCGAGCGCGCCAGCGATGACCTCTACGTGATCGCCGATATTGGCCGTCTGCAACTTGAGCTGCATGCCGCCCAGGCTTTGTTGAGCAGGGCGGCGCGCACCCTTGATGAGGTCAACGCCGCGCCGGTGGATCCCGCCTCGGCCGCCCGCGCCTCGATTGCCGTGGCCGAAGCCAAGGTGCTGACCACCGAAATCGCCCTGCAGGCCAGCGAGAAGCTCTTCGAACTCGCCGGCAGCCGCGCCACCCTCGCCGAGTTCAACCTCGACCGGCACTGGCGCAATGCCCGCGTGCACACCCTCCACGATCCGGTGCGCTGGAAATACCACGCCGTCGGCACTTATCACCTCAACGGTACGTTGCCTGCCCGGCATTCCTGGATTTGACCAGACCACTGGAGCCCTTTTATGAGCCTTCTGCCGCAACCGCACGATAACGTCGCGGTCATCCACACTGACGCCCAGGCGTTGCAAATTGCCGAAGAAGTGGCCGTTCAGCTGCGTCGCGACAGCGCCCTGCGCGACCGCGAACGCCGTCTGCCGCATTCTGAACTGGCACTCTTTTCTCATTCCGGGCTGTGGGGCATCAGTGTCCCTAAAGCCTTTGGCGGTGCAGGCGTGTCGAACGTCACCCTGGCCAAAGTCATCGCCCGTATCGCCCAGGCCGACGCTTCGCTCGGGCAAATTCCCCAGAATCATTTCTATGCCCTGGAAGTGCTGCGGGTAAACGGCAGCCCGCAGCAACAGCAGCGCCTGTACGCCGAAGTGCTGGCCGGCAAGCGCTTCGGCAACGCCCTGGCCGAACTCGGTACCAAGACCGCCCACGACCGCACCACGGCGCTGAGCCGTGACGGTGACGGCTACCGCATCAATGGGCGCAAGTTCTACGCCACCGGCGCCCTCTACGCCCAGCGCATTCCCACCTCAGTGATCGACGAGCAGGGTATCCAGCAACTGGTCTTCGTCCCGGCCGACAGTGGCGGGCTGCAAGTGATCGACGACTGGAGCGGCTTCGGCCAGCGCACCACCGGTAGTGGCTCGGTGCAGTTCGACAATGTCCGGGTTGCCGCCGAGGATGTGGTGCCGTTCCAGAGTGCCTTCGAACGGCCGACCACCGTTGGCCCGCTGGCGCAGATTCTCCATGCCGCCATCGACACCGGTATCGCCCGCGCCGCCTACGAAGACGCCCTGCAGTTCGTACGCACCCGCAGCCGTCCATGGATTGATTCCGGCATCGACAAAGCCAGCGACGACCCGTTGACCCTGAAGTCCTTCGGTCACCTGGCAATCCGTCTGCACGCCGCCGAAGCCCTGCTTGAACGTGCCGGCGAATTCCTCGACCAGGCCCAGGCCGAACCCAATGCGAGCACCGTGGCCGCCGCCTCGATTGCCGTGGCCGAAGCCCGTGCGATCAGCACCGAAATTTCCCTGGCCGCCGGCACGACCCTGTTCGAACTGGCCGGCAGCCAGGCCACCCTCGCCGAACATGGCCTGGATCGCCACTGGCGCAACGCCCGCGTACACACTTTGCACGACCCGGTGCGCTGGAAATACCACGCCATTGGCAACTACTACCTCAACGATGAGAACCCACCGCTGCGGGGGACCATCTGATGGCCAAGAAAAAAATTCTGCTCAATGCGTTCAACATGAACTGCATTGGCCACATCAATCACGGCCTGTGGACCCACCCGCGGGACACCTCGACCCAGTACAAGACCCTGGAGTACTGGACCGAGCTGGCCCAGTTGCTTGAGCGTGGGCTGTTCGACGGCCTGTTCATCGCCGACATTGTCGGGGTCTACGATGTCTACCAGAACAGCGTCGAGGTACCGCTCAAAGAGTCGATCCAGCTGCCGGTCAACGACCCCTTGCTGCTGGTGTCGGCCATGGCTGCGGTGACCCGCAATCTGGGTTTCGGCCTGACTGCCAACCTGACCTACGAGCCGCCCTACCTGTTCGCCCGCAAGCTCTCGACCCTCGACCACCTGAGCCGTGGCCGGGTGGGCTGGAACATCGTCACCGGCTACCTGGACAGTGCGGCCAGGGCCATGGGCCTTGAACAGCAAGCTGAACACGACCGCCGCTACGACCAGGCCGACGAGTACATGCAGGTGCTGTACAAACTCCTGGAAGGCAGTTGGGAGCAAGGCGCAGTCGCCAACGATCGCCAGCAGCGGGTCTACGCCCACCCGGACAAAGTCCACAAGGTGAACCACCAGGGCGAGTTTTACCGGGTCGAAGGCTACCACCTGTGCGAACCCTCGCCACAACGCACGCCGGTGCTGTTCCAGGCGGGCGCCTCCGAGCGCGGCCTGGGCTTTGCCGGCAACCATGCCGAGTGCGTGTTCATCAGCGGCCAGACCAAGGCCGGCACCCGCGCCCAGGTCGACAAGGTCCGTGCTGCCGCCGTGGCCGCAGGCCGTGATCCCGAGGCGATCAAGGTGTTCATGGGCGTGACCGTGATCGTCGCCCGCAGCGAGGAGCAAGCCTGGGCCAAGCACGCCGAATACCTGCGCTACGCCAGCGCCGAAGCGGGGGTTGCGCACTTCGCCAGCTCCACGGGTATCGACTTCTCGGCCTACGAACTGGACGAGCCCATCCAGTACGTCAAAAGCAACGCCATTCAATCAGCGACCAAGACTCTGCAGAACAACGACTGGACCCGGCGCAAGCTGCTCGACCAGCACGCCCTCGGCGGGCGCTACATCACCCTGGTCGGCTCGCCGGCCCAGGTCGCCGACGAACTGGAAAGCTGGATCGCTGAAACCGGCCTCGACGGCTTCAACCTGACCCGCACGGTAACTCCGGAAAGCTATGTCGACTTCATCGATCTGGTGATCCCTGAACTACAGCGTCGCGGTTCGTACAAGACCGCCTACGAACAGGGCACCCTGCGCGAAAAACTCTTCGCCAGTGACCAACCACTGCTGCCCGCCGAACATCCCGGCGCCAGCTATCGCCACACCAACCCGACTGGAGCGCTACAGCATGTTTAAGACCTTCCTTGCCCGCCCCGTCGCGGCCCTGCTGCTGACCCTGGGTTTGTCCGGCCTGGCCCAGGCTGGCGACACGCCGCTGAAAGTCGGCACCACCGCTGCCTTCGCCATTCCGCTGGAAGCGGCGGTCAGCGAAGCGAAAAAACAGGGACTGACTGTCGAACTGATCGAGTTCAGTGACTGGATCGCGCCAAACGTCAGCCTGGCCAGCGGCGATATCGACGTGAACTACTTCCAGCACATCCCCTTCCTGGAAAACGCCAAGGCTGCGGCGGGCTTTGATCTGGTGCCCTATGCACCGGGGGTGATCAACAACGTCGGCCTGTACTCGAAGAAATACAAAAGCTTCGATGAACTGCCGCAAGGCGCCAGCGTGGCCATCGCCAACGATCCGATCAACAGCGGACGCGGCCTGCAGCTGCTGGCCAAGGCTGGTCTGATCACGCTCAAGCCCGGCGTTGGCTACAAGGCCAGCGAAGAGGACATCGTCGCCAATCCCAAGCAGTTGAAGATCCTTCAGGTCGAGGCGGTGCAACTGGTGCGCGCCTACGATGATGCCGATCTGGTCCAGGGCTACCCGGCCTACATTCGCCTGGCCAACACCTTCGACGCCACCTCGGCCCTGCTGTTCGATGGCCTCGATCACAAGGAATACGTGATCCAGTTCGTCATCCGTCCGCAGAACAAGGACGATCCGCGTCTGGCCAAGTTCATTGACATCTACCAGCACTCGCCTGCCGTACGTGCCGCCCTCGACAAGGCCCACGGCAAGCTCTACCAGCCAGGCTGGGAGAGCTGAGATGAGCGCCGCCACCGCCCTCCTGGCGCCAGGGGAACTTCCCCTTGCGCCGCTGCACCAGGCTCAGCGACTGGCCTTGCACCCGGAACTGGGCAGCGCCCACGTGCGCTTCATCGGCCTGGGCAAGACCTATCCGGGGCAAACTGCCCCGGCGCTGGAAGCCATCGACCTGAACATCCAGCGCGGCGAAATCTTCGGCATCATCGGCCGTAGCGGCGCCGGCAAGTCGTCACTGATCCGCACCATCAACCGTCTCGAACAACCCAGCACCGGCCGGGTACTGATCGACCAGGTGGACATCGGCGAGTTCGACGAAGACCGCCTGGTACGCCTGCGCCGACGCATCGGCATGATCTTCCAGCACTTCAACCTGATGTCGGCCAAGACTGTGTGGCAGAACGTCGAGCTGCCGCTGAAGGTCGCCGGCGTGCCCAAGGCCCAGCGCCAGCGCAAGGTTGCCGAGCTGCTGGAACTGGTCGGGCTTGAGCAGAAACACCACGCCTATCCCGCGCAATTGTCGGGTGGGCAGAAGCAGCGCGTCGGCATCGCCAGGGCGCTGGTGCACGACCCGGATATTCTCCTGTGCGATGAAGCAACCTCGGCCCTCGACCCGGAAACCACCGCGTCGATCCTTGAGCTGCTGCGTGACATCAACCAGCGCCTGGGCCTGACCATCGTCCTGATCACCCACGAGATGGCGGTCATCCGCGATATCTGCCAGCAAGTGGTGGTGCTTGAGCGCGGACGCATCGTTGAGCAGGGCGCGGTCTGGCAGGTTTTCGGCGATCCCCGCCACGAAGTCAGCAAAACCTTGCTGGCACCGTTGCAGGCCGCCTTGCCAGCTGCCTTGCAGGCCCGCCTGCAAACCCGGCCAAGCAGCCCCGACGCTGCGCTGGTGCTGAACCTCAAGGTCAGCGGCACTGATCACGAAGCACCGCAGTTATCCACATTGTTCACCAGCCTCGGTGGCCGGATCAGCTTGCTGCAAGGCGGGATCGAGCCCATCCAGGGGCGACCGCTCGGGCAACTGGTCGTGTCGGTGACGGACTCACCGCACAGCCATGAACAGATCATCGTACGGGCCCGGCAGTGGGCCACGCAGGTAGAGGTATTGGGTTATGTGGACTGATCGCCTGCTCCAGGGCGTACTGGATACCTTGCTGATGGTCGGGGTGTCATCGCTGATTGCCTTATTGGCCGGGATCCCGCTGGCGGTGATTCTGGTAACCAGCGGCAAGGGCGGGATCTTCGAAGCACCGAGCCTGAACCGGGTGCTCGGCGCCTTCGTCAACCTGTTCCGCTCGATCCCGTTCCTGATCCTGATGGTCGCGCTGATTCCCTTTACCCGCCTGATCGTCGGCACCACCTATGGCGTGTGGGCGGCCGTAGTGCCCCTGACCATTGCCGCCACGCCGTTCTTTGCGCGGATTGCCGAAGTCAGCTTGCGTGAAGTCGACCATGGCCTGATCGAAGCTGCCCAGGCCATGGGGTGCCGACGCTGGCATATCGTCTGGCACGTGTTGCTGCCCGAGGCCCTGCCGGGCATCGTCGGTGGTTTCACCATCACCCTGGTGACCATGATCAACTCCTCGGCCATGGCCGGTGCCATCGGTGCCGGCGGCCTGGGCGACATCGCCTACCGCTACGGCTACCAGCGCTTCGACAGCCAGATCATGCTCACCGTGATTGTCATGCTGGTGGTGCTGGTGGCGCTGATCCAGCTGGGTGGTGATCGTCTGGCCAAAGGTCTGAACAAGCGCTGACCGCTCCCGATCACTGGATCTGCTCAGGAGTAACAATCACCCAGTTCTTGTCCGCCGTGACCGGCAGCCCCTCTTTGGCCTGGGCTGCCGCGTTCTGGGCAATCATGCCGTTGAGCTGGTCCATGTACTTGGCTTTGCGGTTTATCCACAGGTGAATGCCACCCTTGCTGACATCGACACTGTGAAACTGCATGTAGCCGTCGCTGGTGGGCGTGTCGCCGCCAACCAGCACCGGCTTCTTCCACTGATCGATGTAAGTAAGGATGGCGGCCTGCTTGCCCGCCATCCAGGTGGCCGGGGTCCACAGGTAAGGGGTCAGTTCCAGGCCCATGTTGGCCTGTGGGTCATAACCACCCGCGCTGATCTGCTTGCGTGCAGTGGTCAAGGCGCCACTCTGGCGATCCTTGAGCAACAGGCTGACGCCAATGACATTCTGCGGTTTGACGTTGTAGCCGTACCTAGGGTCGGAGGCGACCATTCGCACCAGCTCTTCGGACGCGGCGGTCATGACATACACCTCGATGCCATTGGCCATCAGCTTGTTGAACAGCTCGGTCTGGCCGGTGAAGATTTTCGGTGGCTGCACCTCGATGGTCTTGACCTGATCACCCTCGTAATAAGTGCTGGGGATCGCCTTGCCAGAGGCCATCAACTCATCGACATAGCCCTTTAGCTCCTTGAGGGTGAAGCCGGAGAACACCTGGGCGACCCAGGGATAGCAGACCATGTCATCGATTTCGCAGAGCCGGTAGTAGTAGCTGAACAGGCTCTCCTTGTGGTCGGCGGTGTCCTTGAACGGCATCAGTTTCAAGGAAGGATCGAGTTTTTCCCGGCTGAGCAGCCCTTTGTTTTCCATGAACGGCAGCAGCGACTCTTCGAGGTCGAAGCGGTAGCTGGTGTTGTCCATGTCAAACACCGCGTAGTTGCCCTTGTTAGCGTTGGCCGCGATCATGCTGTCCAGTTGCCTGGCAGCGTCAGCAGGCCAATGCTTGAGTTCGCTGGCCCAGGTTTGACCGGCCAGCAGCAGGGCCAGGCCGGCGGCAAGAACTTTCGGAGCAGACGTCATGTGCATTTCTCCAGAAAAGAGGCTCGTCCACGCTAGCCAAAGTGCACGCACCAGCCCGACCTGACAGCGACGCCAACACAGCCCTCAGCGGCGCTATATGTGCCATTTGCGACACGCCTATATTCCAAAAACGACTATGCAAATTACCTTTTGATATAAATTCGTTCGTTTTCATGCTGTTAGCATTTCTGTTCGCAATCGCACACAGAGGCGATGCCCCCGCTTTTTCTCTGGAGCTTCAATGAATCTGCCGCTGTCACTCAATCTGCTGGCGTTCCTGGCGTTGCTGCTAGGCCTGGCCCAAACCCGTCATGGCAACTGGAGCCTGGCCAAGAAGGTCCTGGTCGGCCTGGTCCTCGGTGTGCTGTTCGGCGCTGCCCTGCATGCCATCTACGGCGCTGGCAACCCGGTACTCAAAGCCACCATCAGCTGGCTCGATCTGGTCGGTAACGGTTATGTGCAGTTGCTGCAGATGATCGTCATGCCGCTGATCTTCGCCTCGATCCTCAGCGCCGTGGCCCGTCTGCACAATGCCTCGTCACTGGGCAAGATCAGCTTCCTGACCATCGGCACCCTGCTGTTCACCACGGCGATTGCCGCGCTGATCGGTATCGTGCTGACCAACCTGTTCGGCCTGACCGCCGAGGGCCTGATCGCCGGTACC
>JAVXRI010000092.1:15568-22621 GCA_036643775.1 Pseudomonas sp.
ATGCAGGCGATCCAGAGCGACTACGTGGGCAAGGTCGCCGACCTGAACATCCCGCAGCTGCTGCTGTCGTTCATCCCCAGCAACCCGGTAGGCGACCTGGCCCGGGCCAAGCCGACCTCGATCATCAGCGTGGTGATCTTTGCCGTGTTCCTCGGCATGGCTGCCCTGCAGTTGCTCAAGGATGACGCGGAAAAGGGCAATCGCGCCCTGGCCGCCATCGACACCCTGCAAGCCTGGGTGATGCGTCTGGTGCGTCTGGTGATGAAGCTCACCCCTTATGGCGTACTGGCGCTGATGACCAAGGTGGTGGCCAGCTCGAACCTGGACGACATCCTCAAGCTCGGCAGTTTCGTCGTGGTGTCTTACATCGGCCTGGGGCTGATGTTCGTGGTCCATGGTGTGTTGCTGGCAATCAGCGGCGTCAATCCGCTGCGCTTCTTCCGCAAGGTCTGGCCGGTACTGACGTTCGCCTTCACCAGCCGCTCCAGCGCTGCCAGCATCCCGCTGAGCATCGAGGCGCAAACTCGTCGCCTGGGTGTGCCACAGTCGATCGCCAGCTTCGCCGCTTCGTTCGGCGCGACCATCGGCCAGAACGGTTGTGCCGGTCTGTACCCGGCCATGCTGGCGGTGATGGTCGCTCCGGCCGTAGGCATCAACCCGCTGGATCCGCTGTGGATTGCCACACTGGTGGCTATCGTGACCCTGAGTTCGGCCGGTGTTGCCGGTGTCGGTGGCGGTGCAACATTCGCTGCACTGATCGTGCTGCCAGCCATGGGCCTGCCAGTTGAACTGGTGGCGTTGCTGATCTCGGTTGAACCGCTGATCGACATGGGCCGTACGGCGTTGAACGTGAACGGTTCGATGACGGCGGGGGCGATTACCAGCCAGATGCTCAAACAGACTGATCGTCAGACGCTTAACACTGATGAGCATGCCGAACTGAGTCATAGTTAAGACTTCAGGGGGCCGCTTACGCGGCCCATCGCGGCGGTCCGGCGCCCCGGTAAATCCGCTCCTACAATCGAGAACCTGTAGGAGCGGATTTACCGGGACGCCGGACCGCCGCGATGGAAGGCAAAGCCTTCCCAAACTTCAGGTTTTTTCCCACACCTCGAAGTGATACGCCGGCTTCTCTCCCTCCGCCGGATTCTCCTGGCTCGACGCCAACCTCCACTGCGCCGCATCAAACTCAGGGAACCACGCATCCCCTTGCGGGCTCAATTCGACCCGCGTCAGGTACAGCCGATCCGCCAGGCCACGCTCAATCGCCTGGGTATACAGCTGCGCGCCGCCTATCAGCATCAGCTCGTCAACGCCCTGCTCCAGCGCCCACTGCTCGGCGCGCAGGATGGCCTGGTCGAGCGAAGCAAACACTTCGGCGCCTTCGAGCTGCAGTCCCGGCTGGCGACTGACCACCAGGTTCAAACGCCCGGGCAATGGCCGCCCGAGCGAATCCCAGGTCTTGCGCCCCATGATGATCGGCTTGCCCAGGGTGGTGGCCTTGAAATACTTGAAATCCCCCGGCAGGTGCCAGGGCATGCTGTTGTCGATGCCGATCACACGGTTCTCGGCGAGCGCCGCGATCAGGCTGAGGGGAAGTGATGTTTTCATGTCGGCGAGGATAGCAAAGCCCGATCTTCGATGCCTGGGTTATGCTTTGGGCTGACTTGATCAATGGAAGACCGTGTGACTGCACTGACTGACCTGGACAAACGCTGGCTCACTGAAGCGGTACGCCTGCGCGAGGAACACGCAGGCCCCCTGGAGGATCAGGAAGCCAATCGCCGCGCCCGGCAACTGGGCGGCGACCTGCCGACGCGGATCGAACAGCGCGCCTTGTGGCTGGCCGAACGCGACGGTATGCGCAGCGCCCTGCAGCACTGGAAACAAGGTGCGCGGCTGGCCCTGGTGCTGTTGCTGGTGCTGGCGATTTTCAGCGGCGCCGGTCTGGCCCTGGCCGCCCTGGGCGACAGCCAGCGCCCGGTGAATGTGTTCTGGGCCCTGGGTAGCCTGCTGGGCTTGAACCTGTTGTTGCTCGCGGGATGGGCCGTGGGCTTTGTCTTCGCCGGCGAGCAAGGTGCGACGCTGGGCAGGCTGTGGTTATGGCTCAGCGAAAAATTCGCCCGCGATGCCCAGGCCGCGCATTTGGCCCCTGCCCTGCTGGTGTTGCTGCAACGCCAGAAGCTCAACCGCTGGCTGCTCGGGTTGCTGGTCCATAGCCTGTGGCTGGTGGCCTTGGGCACGGCGCTGGTGATGCTGCTGATTCTGCTGGCCACCCGGCGCTACGGTTTCGTCTGGGAAACCACCATTCTCGGCGCCGACACCTTCATCGGACTGACCCAGGCCCTCGGCGCCCTGCCTGCATTACTCGGTTTCAACGTGCCGGACATCGACATGATCCGCGCCAGTGGCGACAGCCAACCCGCGCTTGAACTGGCCCGCCAGGCCTGGGCCAGTTGGCTGCTCGGGGTGTTGCTGGTGTTCGGCATCGTTCCGCGTTTGATGCTCGCCGCCTTGTGCCTGTGGCGCTGGCGTAGCGGCCGCAAGCGCCTGGGCCTGGACCTTAACCTTCCCGGCTACAGCCAGTTGCGCGAGACGCTGATGCCCAGCAGCGAGCGCCTGGGCGTCAACGATGCCGCACCAGATACCCTACCGCAGATTGTCCGTGGCGTAGGTGATGAGCACAGTGACGGCGCCTTGTTGGTCGGCCTGGAGCTGGACGACCAGCGTCCCTGGCCGCCCGCCCTGCCCGCCACGGTCAACAATGCCGGGATTCTCGACAGCCGTGAGTCGCGCAACAAGTTGCTCGAACAACTCAGCCGCTTCCCGCCGGCGCGCCTGGCCATTGCCTGCGACCCGCGCCGCTCGCCGGACCGTGGCAGCCTGGCGCTGCTCGCCGAACTCGCCCGCAACGCTGGCGCCACTCGCATCTGGTTGCTGCAGGCCTTGCCCGGCCAGGCACTGGATGCCGATCGCCTGGGCGACTGGCATCAAGCCCTCGACCAGCTTGGACTGGAGCACGCCGACAGCGCCCCGCTGAACTGGTTGGAGCATGGCCATGACTAAGCCGCTGAAACTCGCCGTGGTCGGCCATACCAACGTCGGCAAGACCTCGTTGCTGCGCACCCTGACCCGTGATGTCGGCTTTGGTGAAGTGTCCCACCGCCCGAGCACCACCCGCCATGTGGAAGGTGCGCGTCTGTCGGTGGACGGCGAACCCCTGCTGGAGCTCTACGACACCCCGGGCCTGGAAGATGCCATTGCCCTGCTCGACTACCTCGAACGCCTGGAGCGGCCGGGTGAACGCCTCGACGGTCCGGCGCGCCTGGAACGTTTTCTTCAGGGCAGTGAAGCGCGCCAGCGTTTCGAGCAGGAGGCCAAAGTGTTGCGCCAGCTGCTGGCCAGCGATGCCGGCCTGTATGTGATCGATGCCCGCGAGCCGGTGCTGGCCAAGTACCGGGATGAACTGGAAGTACTCGCCAGCTGCGGCAAACCATTGCTGCCGGTACTCAACTTTGTCGCCAGCAGCGACCATCGCGAGCCCGACTGGCGAGAAGCGCTGGCCCGGCTTGGCCTGCATGCGCTGGTGCGCTTCGACAGTGTCGCGCCTCCGGAAGATGGCGAGCGCCGCCTCTATGAAAGCCTGGCGCTGATGCTGGAAAAGTCCCGCCCGGCCCTGCAGCGTCTGATCGACGACCAGCAGGCTCAGCGCCTGGCCCGCCAGCTCAGCGGCAAACGCCTGATCGCTGAATTGCTGCTTGATTGTGCCGCCTGCCGCCGCAGTGTGGTGGCCGAGCCTGGCGCCGAAGCCATTGCCATCGAAGCGTTGCGCAAGGAGATTCGTCAGCGTGAACAGCGCTGCGTCGAGGCCTTGCTCAAGCTGTATGCGTTTCGCAAGGACGACGCCAGTGCCAGCGATTTGCCGTTGCTGGACGGACGCTGGGGTGATGATCTGTTCAACCCTGAAACCCTCAAGCTACTCGGAGTGCGTCTGGGTAGCGGAGTGGCGGCCGGTGCTGCAGCCGGGGCCGGTATCGACCTGCTGGTTGGCGGCTTGACCCTCGGTGCAGCGGCACTGGCCGGTGCCATTGCCGGTGGCGCGTTGCAGACCGCGCGCAGCTACGGTTCGCGTCTGCTGGGCAAGCTCAAAGGGCAGCGGGAATTGACGGTGGATGACAGCGTCTTGCGCTTGCTGGCTCTGCGTCAGCATCAGCTGATCCAGGCCCTGGACAGCCGCGGCCATGCGGCGATGGAGCGGATCAAGTTGAGTGCGCCGCAGGAGCAAAGCTGGCGCGAGGGCAAGCTGCCGGAAGCCTTGAGCAAAGCCCGGGCGCATCCGCAGTGGTCGTCGCTCAATCCCGGCGCTCGGCTCAATCAAGCCGAGCGCCAGGAGCAGATCGACTTGTTAGTGCAGGAGCTTTAGCGCCTTGGCCTTGAGCACATCCAGATCAATCACCGGCACATGCATCTCCTTGGCCAGCTCATCCCATTCGCGCATGCGCAGGCTCACCTTGCACAGCGGATCGCGCTCGAAAGCATCGGCCTCAGCCTCGCTCATCACCCCACCCTGATACTCAAGGGTGCGTCGGCTGGCTTCGCTCAAACGCTGGTAGTAGCCCGGTTTGCGCAGCGTCAGATAGCGTTTGGCTTCGACATGGTATTGCACCAGTTTGGCCAGCCGCTCGCTGAAACCGCAGCGCCGCAGGTAGTTGGCGCCGACCTGTTCATGACTGACCACGCCATAGCCCCCCATGTTTCCCTCGGCATCGCCGCAGATGTGGCCGATGTCATGAAAGAACGCCGCCAGCACCACTTCATCATCGTAACCTTCATCCAGCGCCAGCTGCGCCGCCTGGGACATGTGCTCCAGCTGCGACACCGGCTCGCCGATGTAGTCTTCATCACCATGCTGCTGGTACAGGGCGAATACTTCGCTGACAACCTGTTCGGCCGTTCTCATTGTTATCCCCTCAAGCAGATTCGTTGAACAGCCGAGCGATATGCCGCTCGGCCAGGGCCGGACCGACGCTCATGCCGACGCCGCTGTGCATCAGCGCCGCGTAGACACCTGGTGCCACCTGCAACAGCGAAAACGCTCCGGGACCGCCAGAACCATAGACGCCCTGCCAGCGTTCGACCACCTCGATGCGACCACCGAGCGTTTGCTCGGCCAGCTCGATCATCCAGTTATCAACCTGCTCGGCATTGAACGGCGCGGCATCGCTGCCATAGGCATGCGAGTCGCCGATGATCAGCTCGCCATGGGGCGTGGGGCTGATCAGCAAGTGAATACCGTGCGCCATCAGGTGCGGACTGTCCGCTTGCAACTGTGCCTTGAGCGTCTGAGCCTGAGGCAGGTCAGCGAAAGCGCCGTAATGCACACAGCTCAAACCGGTCAGCAGCGCATGCTGCAAGTCCAGCTGAAAACGCGGCCGGGCACGCAACATCTGCAAGCGGCAGACCTGTGGTTGCAGCTTGGCGATGGGTTCGGCGAGCAGGGTCTGATAGTCATGCCCGGAACAGACCACGATCTGCGCGGCGCTGAAATCGCCGGCAGTGGTCGAGACCTTTCCTGGCTCGATATCGCGAACCAGAGTGGAGAAATGAAACTGCACATCCAGTTCCTGCTGCAGGAAACGGATCAATGTGGGGATGGCTTCACGCGAGTACAGCTGCTGGTCGTCCAGCCCGCGCAAAGCGGCGCGATGATGACGAAACTGGCCGCCATACAGATCGTTGAGCGCCGCAGCCGACAACAGCTCGACCTGGTAGCCCTGCTCTACCGCCCGTTCGGCACAGAAGGCTTCAAGCAGCTCCTGCTCAAGGGCGCTGCGCGCGAACAACAGCGAGCCATTGCTCTTCAATTCGAAGCCGGCCTGACGCGACCAGTGCGCCCAGATTCCGCGGCTGGCCTTGGCCAGTTCGAGCATTTCACCCGGTGGCTGGCCGGTGACCAGCGCCTGGCCGAAGTTGCGTATCGAGGCGCCCAACGGGGTAGCGGTGCGTTCGAAAACACGGACCTTGAGGCCGCGCCGGGCAGCGGCGTAGGCATGGGAAAGGCCTAGAATGCCGGCGCCGACGATTAATAGATCGGTCATGGGAGTGTCCTTCAGAATAAGCGTGTAGGAGCGGATTTATCCGCGATGGGCCACAACGTGGCCCCCGAAGCTGGGCCTGCTACGCAGTCCATCGCGGATAAATCCGCTCCTACATCAAGCCAACGCGGTCTTACTGCTGCGCCACCTTCTCCGACTTGCCGTCATAGCGCTTGCGCCATTCGGCCAGGATGCTGTCACGGTTCTTCGAGGCCCAGGCAAAGTCGTTCTTGATCAGGCGCTGTTCGTAGTCAGCTGGCAGCTCAGTCTGCGGTTTGGCGATACCTGGCTGGGCGAGTACGGCGAAGTTTTCCTTGTACAGCTCCATCGCTGCCGGGCTGGCCGAGAAGTCGGCCAGGCGCTTGGCGGCGTCTTCATGCTTGCTGCCCTTGAGCACAGCGGTGGCTTCGATTTCCCAGCCCAGGCCTTCCTTCGGCAGGACGATGTCCAGCGGCGCGCCCTGACGCTTGAGCTGCACGGCCGGGTATTCGAAGGAGATACCGATCGGGAACTCACCGGCCGCAGCCAGCTTGCACGGCTTGGAGCCGGAATGAACATACTGGCCGATATTCTGGTGCAGGCCGTCCATGTACGCCCAGCCCTGCTTCTCGCCGAAGGTCTGCAACCAGGCGCTGACATCGAGGAAACCGGTGCCGGAAGACGCCGGGTTCGGCATGACGATCTTGCCCTTGTACTCAGGTTTGGTCAGGTCCTGCCAGCTCACCGGCTTGGTCAGGCCCTGTTTCTCGGCTTCGATAGTGTTGAAGCAGATGGTTGCAGCCCAGACGTCCATACCGACCCAGGCCGGTGGATTGGCAGCGTCGCGGTAATTGCCGTCGATCTTGTCCAGATCCTTCGGTGCGTAGCTTTGCAGCATGCCTTGCTGGTCGAGGATCGCCAGGCTGGAAGCGGCCAGGCCCCACACCGCGTCAGCCTGCGGGCGGTCTTTTTCGGCCAG
>JAVXRI010000093.1:0-22491 GCA_036643775.1 Pseudomonas sp.
CCAGGCGCTCGAGGGCTTCATCAATCTTGTCGAGCAACTTCTTCTCCCGTTCCAGCAGACGCAATTGCCACTGGCGCTGCTCTTCGGCGCTGCCGATGTCTGCGGGGTCACTGCTGGTATCGCGCTCGCGCAGGGCTTCGAACTCTTCGCCGATCCGCGCTTGCAGCTCGCCACGCTGGCGCAGCAGCAAAGCGCGAAAGAACTGTTGCTGCGCGGCATTCATATAGGCATCCGCCGGCTGGGCGAGCAGCTCGGCGAAGGTGAGCACTACGGACATGGTTAGCGTGCCTGTTCAAAAAAACACGTTATAACATATCAATTGCAAATCAAAAAAGCCCCCCAAGGAGGGCTTGCACCACAGTTTACCGATGGTTAACCAGGTTGTTGTACATAGCGAGCCAAGCGTGGGTCGCGGCTCATTACGGCCAGGGTATTGCTGTAGACCTGGTCTGCGGTGACATCCTGATTGGCAAAGATCTCATCGAAGTGGCGATGAGTGACGCTGGCAAAGTGTTGACGATCATCGCTGGAGACCCCCAGCAAGGTGGCATAGGCGCTCAGCGCTTCACCATTGCCTCTGGCCATGTCTTCGGAAATACCTTCAAGCATGCTGTTCATCGCCAGCATCGAGCGACCGCCGTAGCCCAGCTTGGTTTTTGAATCGCAGCCATTGGTACCGGAGGTCAGGCCAAAGGTGGCATTGCCAGAGGTGCCGTTGGTGGTTGTCGCCAGCAGGTGGGGTCCCAGACCGCTTTTTCCTTCGAACAGCATGTTGCCCCAGCCGCACCCATTCCCCCCTGCTTGCGCTGCCTGCGCAGAAATTGCGGCAGTACCGAGAAGCCCAAGTAAAACTACCTTGCCGATCAGTTTGCTTGTCATGCTCGTATTCCTTTGGATGGATTAAGTCACAGACACGCGAACGCCAGAACAACGAACCGTTGAACAGTACGTGCCCTCGTTAGAGGGTGTAGGCGAACTTTCGAGCAAGTTCAAAGTTACCGCGCAAAGGAGATCGAAAATGGCGATCTGTACAGGGAACAGGAGGAGAGCCACGTACGGCTTTCGACTGTCAAACATTTACTAACCCGCCACTCGCTGGAAATAATGGCGGCCCCAACCATGCACCCAAGGATTCGACCGCATGAAAGCTCCTCTGGCCCTCTGTGTACTGACCTGTCTGGCAAGCAACGCCCTGGCCGACACCGCCCCCTCGCGCCTCGACGGCGTGCTCCAGCGCGGCACGCTGACTGTTTGCACCACCGGAGACTACAAGCCCTACACCTCCCTGCGCACCGATGGCAGCTATGAAGGCATCGACATTGCCATGGCCGAGTCCCTGGCCAAGAGCCTCAACGCGAAAATCCACTGGGTGCCGACCACCTGGAAAACCTTGATGCCAGACTTCCTCGCCCAACGCTGCGACATTGCGGTCGGTGGGATTTCGGTGTCCCTGGAACGGCAGAAGAAGGCATTTTTCAGCCATCCCTTGGGCGTCGACGGCAAGATCCCGCTGGTGCGTTGCGCCGATGTACAGCGCTATCAGACCGTCGAGCAGATCAACCAGTCCCAGGTGCGGGTGATTGAACCCGCCGGCGGCACCAACGAAATATTCGCCCGTACGCACCTGGGCCAGGCACAACTGCGACTGCACGACAACGTAACGATTTTCGATGAACTGCTGGCAGGCAAGGCCGACGTGATGATCACCGACGCGAGCGAAGCGCGTTATCAGCAAAGGCTCAACCCGGGGCTGTGCGCGGTGAACCCTGAGCGCGAAATGCAGTACAGCGAAAAAGCTTTCCTGCTGCCCCGCGATGATGTGGCGTGGAAAAGCTACGTCGACCAGTGGTTGCACCTGAGCGTGGCCACCGGTGTGTATGACGGCATCGTCAATCAGTGGTTGGCGGCACCCTGAGTCGCAGTCATACCAACAAGAACGAGGGGCTGGTGGAAGGCCGTGGCAAACTCGCCAATCTGCGCCGACAACTGCCCTCCCCTCCAATCCTACGAATCAAGCGACTCAGCGCCCCCGCCAGTTTTCCAGCGTGCTGTACACCGCCATCCCTGCCAGCATCGCAAGTACAAAAGCGGTGATTTGCCAATGGCCGGTCAACACCAGAGCGAGTGCCGGCCCTGGGCAGATCCCTGCAATACCCCAACCAACACCAAATACCAGGCTGCCAACCACCAAGCGGCGGTCCAGTGTGCGCAGCGCAGGTATCCGCATCGGCGCGCCAAGCAGCGAGCGTTTTTGCTTACGGCTCCACTGCATGGGTATCAAGGCCGTCCCGATAGCACCTAGCATGACCATCCCGAGGGACGGATCCCATTGTCCGGCCAGATCCAGAAAGCCGAGTACCTTGGCCGGGTTAACCATGCCCGCCAGCAACAAGCCAAGACCAAACACGACACCGCATATAAACGCCATCAGCCGTTGCATGCTCAGGCTCCCGCCAGGTGACGAAGCGCGAATACCACTGCAAAACCTGCGGACATGAAGCACAGCGTGGCTACCAGTGACCGCGGTGACAATCGCGCCAATCCACAGACACCATGGCCGCTGGTACAGCCGGCGGCATAACGCGTGCCGACACCCACCAGCAAGCCGGCCACCAACAACCCCAGCCAACTCGTTTCGAACTGCACGTGCGCAGGCCCGGCAAACCACCACCACACCAAGGGCGATAGCAAAACCCCGAGGAGAAACAGCGCTTTCTCCGCTTTTCCTTCGCCGTGCTTTTCCAGCAGGCTGCCCAGTAAACCGCTGATTCCTGCCACACGCCCGTTCAAGAGCATGAACAGACTCGCAGCCCCACCGATCAACACTCCGCCGAACAATGCCGTCCAAGGGGTGAAATTGGCCCAGTCGATGGTCATGTACTTTCCTCTTTGTTCACATTCAGTCTACGCATCGCTTGCTTGAAGCCTCAATCACTCAGTACCGCCTTGAGCAACGAGTCGTTCAGGTACGCAACATTCAACCTCGTCCATGGATTAATACGTGATTGCTCCGGTGAGAAAATGTGCCCGGGAGCGATCATGAACCCCTTTGGAAGCAGCTGTCGTGTCAGTTCCCTGGCATCGTCAACATGAGGAAACCTGACCCACAGATAAAGACTTTGCTCCGGACAGACGAACACCTCGGCGCCTATTTCTTCGAGCAACTGCAGGCTCACCGTGGTAGCGGCTTTCAAGCGTTCCTGCAGACGGATCAGATGCCGCAGGAAGTGCCCCTCGGTGAGGATGACATCAACTGTACGCTCACACAGTTCCGAGGTACTGGTATGCAGGAGCATCTTCAGATCCCCCAGTTCATCGATGACCTCTTTGCTGCCAGCGATGAACCCTACGCGCAAGGCCGCCGAGAGAGATTTGGAAAAACTGCCCACGTACAGTGACCGCTTCAACTGATCCAGCGCAGACACCTTGATCGCCGACGCCGGTTTGAAGTCGGCCAAGGCGTCGTCGTCCACCAGAATGAAGTTGTGCTGTTCCGCCAACTGCACCAAACGATGAGCCTTGCTGGGTGAAATATCGGAGCCGGTCGGGTTGTGCCCGACAGACTGAATGAAAAACAACTTTGGCTTATGCAGTAGGAGGTGTTGCTCCAGTATGTCGAGGTCCGGCCCATCCGGCAGTCTGGGCACCGATAGCATCCGCGCGCCTTGCAACTGCAACTTGCCGAACAGCGGGTAGTAGCCGGGGTCTTCAACCAGAACACAATCCCCCGGCGCAATGAAGCGGCGGATGATCAGATCCAGGGCGTGGTTGGCCCCATGGGTGGTGACGATTTGCCGAGGACTGGCGGTAATCGAATAGCTGGCCAGCTTCTGTACCAGATGCTGGCGCAGACTCGCATTGCCCAGACGGTTGCCATAGCGGAACAGCGTGGTGACTCCCGTGCGCATGATTTGCCGGGTGAACTTGTCCAGACGCATGTCCATCAACCACTCCACCGGCGGGAAACCTTCACCCAGCGGTGAGTGACCGGGCTCACGGACGAACTGCTGACGCATCAGCCAGATGGTGTCCATCGCCCGCGCGTAAGGCATTGGCTCTTCCGGCTCGCTGTTGCTCGGGGCACCTTGCTTGACGAAGAAGCCCTGCCCGTGACGCGCTTCGACCAGCCCTTGCGAGGCAAGCGACTCATAGGCGTTGATCACCGTATTTTTTGAATGGCCGAACAGGCGCATGCACTCACGCAGTGACGGCAATCGCTCGCCCACGCGGTAGGTGCCATTGCCAATTTGCTCGACCAGTGATGCTGCCAGTTGCTCTGCGAGTGTCAGCCGCGCCATTGCCGGGGGTCCTGAATGCATTTATTTGTTGAGGGTACAGCTTAGGTACTGTCTGTCAAAACTGTACCTTTTTTACCGGGACAGATCGGACTAGGGTGGCGCCAACTCACAACAATAACTGCAACAGGACTCTTCCTATGAGCATCGACTCCCGCCTGCCCATGTTCCGTGCCATGTCGCCCGCTGAACGCCTGAGTCACCTGCAAGAACTGCTCGAACTTCCCCGCGAGGACGTCGCCCTGCTAAGCGATCCCGGTGCGCTGCCACTGGCGATTGCCGACGGTATGATCGAGAACGTTATCGGCACCTTCGAACTGCCCTACGCCGTCGCCAGCAACTTCCAGATCAATGGCCGTGACGTCATCGTGCCGCTGGTGGTTGAGGAACCTTCAGTGGTTGCCGCGGCATCGTTCATGGCAAAACTGGCGCGCGAAGCCGGTGGTTTCCAGACCTCCAGCTCCCTGCCGCTGATGCGCGCCCAGGTGCAGATTGTCGACATCCAGGACCCCTTCAACGCACGCCTGAGCCTTATGCGGCGCAAAGACGAAATCATCGAACTGGCCAACCGCAAGGATCAACTGCTCAATACGCTCGGCGGCGGCTGCCGTGACATTGAAGTGCATACCTTTGCCCAGAGCCCGCGCGGGCCGATGCTGGTCGCCCACCTGATCGTCGACGTGCGCGATGCCATGGGTGCCAACACCGTCAACACCATGGCTGAAGCAGTGGCGCCGTTGATGGAGGAAATCACCGGCGGCAAGGTGCGTTTGCGCATCCTCTCCAACCTCGCCGACCTGCGTCTGGCCCGGGCACAGGTGCGCATTGCCCCCGAACTGCTGACCACCGCCGCCTACAAGGGCGAGGACGTGATCGAAGGCATCCTCGATGCCTACAACTTCGCCGTGGTCGATCCGTACCGCGCCGCCACGCACAACAAGGGCATCATGAATGGCATCGACCCCCTGATCGTCGCCACCGGCAACGACTGGCGCGCGGTGGAAGCCGGTGCACATGCCTACGCCTGCCGTGACGGTCATTACGGGTCCCTGACCACGTGGGAAAAAGATGCCCAGGGCCACCTGGTCGGCACGCTGGAAATGCCTATGCCGGTCGGACTGGTCGGCGGCGCCACAAAAACTCACCCGCTGGCGCAACTGTCATTGCGCATTCTGGGAGTGAAAACCGCGCAGGAACTCGCTGAAATCGCTGTGGCCGTTGGCTTGGCACAGAATCTGGGCGCGCTGCGGGCACTGTCGACCGAAGGGATTCAACGCGGTCACATGGCCTTGCATGCACGCAACATTGCCCTCTCCGCCGGCGCCAGTGGTGAAGAGGTAAACTGGTTGGTGAAGCAGATGGTCGAGGCCCGCGACGTGCGTGCGGACAAGGCTGCTGAGCTGCTCAAACACAAGCGGGCGCAGTGATGAGTAACGCTCGCGAACGGTCTGTGCGGCTGGTCGAGGTTGGCGCCAGAGACGGCTTGCAGAATGAACAGCTGACACTGTCGCCCAGGACCCGGGTGCAGTTGCTGCAACGCTTGGCCGATTCGGGGCTGCAAACACTTGAAGCCGGGGCTTTTGTTTCGCCGCGCTGGGTACCGCAGATGGCAGGCTCGGATGAGGTGTTTCAGGCGTTGCCAGTGCGTCCGGGGGTGACCTGGACCGCGCTGGTGCCCAACCTCAAAGGCCTGGAAGCTGCTATCGCGGCAGGTTGCCGGGAGGTCGCCGTGTTCGCCGCAGCCTCCGAGGCGTTCTCGCAAAAGAACATCAATTGTTCGATTGCGCAAAGCCTGCGCCAGTATCAGCAAGTCATGGTGCGCGCCCGCGATGCCGGGGTCAGGGTTAGAGGCTACGTCTCGTGTGTCATGGGATGCCCGTTCACCGGTCCGGTCAAACCTGAGGCTGTCGCCGCAGTCAGTGCTGCACTGTACGGGATGGGATGCTATGAAATCAGCCTGGGCGACACCATTGGCACCGGTACGCCCGCAGCGACCAGGGCGCTGATCCAGCGCTGTAGCCAGGTGGTGCCGGTGAGTGCGCTGGCCGGGCACTTTCATGACACCTACGGCATGGCTATCGCCAACATCTACGCGGCGCTGGAGATGGATGTGCGGGTCTTCGACAGCTCGGTCGCAGGCCTGGGTGGTTGCCCGTATTCGCCTGGCGCCACGGGCAATGTCGCCACTGAAGACCTGGTGTACCTGCTCGACGGACTGGGCATCGAGCATGGGGTCGACCTTGATGCACTGATCGATACCGGTGAGTTCATCAATGCCGAACTCAGGCGGCAAACGGCATCCAGGGTGTCCCGTGCCGTGCTCGCCAAACGTGTCCTTGGCCAAGCGAGTTAAGCCGCATCTCTTCACGTTCATAACAATAAAAGCCCGCAAGGGCAGTGGGAGAATCTTCATGAAACCTGAACTGTTTGAAGTCTGGGGTGACACCGTCGACGGTCGCCACCTGGTTTACGCCATCGCTATCGGCGCTGTGGTCAGCCTCGGCGCCTTCTTCACCGCGCAGCACCTGCTTGTCGGCTGGGTAGAGTCTGTGCAGATGGCACGTGCCTACGCAATGCTGATCGGTATTGTCGGTTGCCTCGCAGGGGGTGCCATCAGTGCGACGCTGTTCAAACCAAAGCGCAATGTTGTCGAGCACCTGGCAGACCCGGCCTGGCGTGCAAAAATCCTCATCGAGTTGCAGAACGAGTTCGGCCCCCTTGGCCGCCTGGCGGACCTGCCTCCTGCGACGATTGCGGAACTGCGTGAAATGGATCTTTATGACCTGTTTGCAGATTACGAGAAAGGGCTGCTCTCTCCCGCGCAGCACCAGGATGTGCCACCTGCCGTCTCTGTCAGCGCGGCAAGCGCCAATGGAGGCCGGTCATGATCGCCCTCCTCCTTGATCAGGTACTTATCGCCCTGGGCATGGGCATCCTCGGCGCGGTGGTGTTTGCCGGGATCGGCCTGATTTCCGGCAGCGATGAAACCACCACCCTTGCCCCGTTGACCTTGCTGGTAGTACTGCTGGGCGTGCCTGCACCGGGTGTGCTGACCTTCTTCCTGGCGGGAGCCGTGGCCAAACACATGACCCACGCCGTGCCAACGGCATTGCTGGGTATCCCTGGCGACACCATGGCCACGCCACTCATGCGCGAGGCCAATTTCCTGCGCAATCTGGGCGTGCCACACATTGCCCTGCGCAAGATGATTTCCGGTGCGGTCATAGCGGCGTTGATCGCGGTCCCGACGGCGGTGCTGTTCGCCGTGATGCTCGCGCCGTTCGGTGACATGATCAAGCATGCAGCACCGTGGGTTTTCCTGCTTGCGGCCATTGCCATCGCCTGGTTCTCCAAAGGTCGCCTGGCTGCGGTGCTGACCTTGATCCCCTTCGTCATGGTGATTATCGGTCTGCAGAGCATCACCGGTCAGTACGGGGTAAAACTCAGTGTCAGCTACTTCCTCGGCATTGCCATTGGCCCCTTGATTGCCGCGCTGTTCTCCCTGCTCGCGCCGGCCGAACGGGAAACCATGCGGCGCCAGCAGGTGCGCACGTTCTCCTTGTCTCCCGACGTAAAAAGCTGGGGCGGGTTCTTTCCCAATCCGCTTCGGGTGCTGGATAGCAAGCAAAGCCTGTGGACTGCCGTCACCGCCGTAGTCTCCAGCGCCACCTTCGTGTTCAGCCCGGTGGCGATGACCGTGATCATGGGCGAGGCCGTCGGTTCAAGGGTCAAGCACGTCTACCACCGCCTGACCACCGTGATAACCGCGCGAAACGGGGTTACCGAATCAACCTACCTCGCTGAAGCGCTGATCCCGCTGATCGCCTTTGGCCTGCCCCTCAGCCCGGTCGCGGCGGGCCCGGCAGCGCCCCTGTTCAATGCACCCCCGCGCTTTAGCGTCGACACTGCAACAGGCCAGGTGCACAACCTGCATTCGTTGCTCAGCACCTGGGAGTTTCTTGGCTACGGGATGTTGGCAGTAGTGGTTGCCATTCTGATCGCCTACCCCTTCACCATGAATTACGCGCACCGTGCGGCATCTTATGTGTCGCGAAAAATCAGCCACGAAGCAGTGATCTCGACCTTTGTAGGCCTGATTCTGGTCATTGGCATCTGGGAAGGCGGCCTGTTGGGTTTGCTGGTGATCGTCACCATCGGACTGCTGGGCGGATTTCTCTCACGCTTCCTGGGTTTCAACATTGGCGTGCAGTTCATGGGCTATTACACCGCCGTATTGACGGTTCCAGCCCTGGTTGCGCTGATGGCCGCATAACCCCTTGCACCTGTAACAACACTCCCCAGTAACCGCGGACACCGCCGCTTTTTCGCAGCCATTGCGCTGCGAGGGCGCTCTGCGCTCGATAAAAAGGAAATAACAATAATGAAGATCCTTGCACGCACCACAACACCACGACTGGCGACCCTGTTCAGGCCAACAGCCGTCGGCATTCTTTGCTCAACGGCTTCGCTTGGGGTGTCGGCAGGTGGCTTTGTCGACGACACAACGGCTTCTTTGAACCTGCGCAACTTCTACCACAACCGCAACTTCGTAGACCCTGCCTACCCCCAAGGCAAGGCCGAAGAATGGACGCAGAGCTTTATCTTTGACCTGCGTTCAGGCTACACCCAAGGTGCAGTGGGGGTTGGCGTCGACCTGCTGGGGCTTTACTCGGTCAAGCTCGATGGCGGGCGCGGCACGGCCGGAACTCAACTCCTTCCTGTCCACGACAGCGGCAGGCCGGCGGATGATTTCGGCCGTCTGGGTGTCGCGGTCAAAGCCAGGTACTCGGCGACTGAACTGAAAATAGGTGAATGGGCATCTCTCCTGCCGATCCTGCGCTCCGATGATGGTCGCTCACTGCCGCAGACCTTTCGCGGTGCACAACTCACCTCCCGGGAAATAGAGAACCTGACGCTCTACACGGGCCAGTTTCGCGGCAATAGCCCGCGTAACGACGCCAGCATGGAGCGAATGTTCATGGCCGGACGTCCCAACGCCACCTCGGACCGCTTCAACTTCGCCGGTGGCGAGTACCAGTTCAATGACAAGGCCACTCAAGTGGGCCTCTGGTACGCCCAGCTTGAGGACATCTACCAGCAGCAATACCTGAATGTGATCCATGGCCAGACAGTCGGCGCCTGGAAACTGGGCGCCAATCTGGGTGTTTTTCTTGGCGATGAAGACGGCGCCGCGAAGGCCGGTCAGATGGATAACAAAACCGCATCGTTGATGCTTTCAGCCAAGACCGGCGCGCATACCTTTTACCTGGGCTTGCAGCGGGTTTATGGCGAGACAGGCTGGATGCGGGTAAACGGTACCGCCGGATACCCCTTGGCGAACGATACTTTCAACTCCAGCTACGACAGTGCCCGGGAGCGTTCATGGCAGCTTCGTCACGACTTTGACTTCGCCGCGCTGGGGGTGCCAGGCCTGACGATGATGAATCGATACCTGTCCGGTGACCATGTCCAAACCAGCGACACCGACCATGGCAAGGAATGGGGGCGTGAGTCGGAGCTGGCATACGTCATTCAAAGCGGGCCGCTGAAAGACATGTCGGTGCGCTGGCGTAATTCAACCCTGCGGCGAGATTTCAGTACCTACGACATTGATGAGAACCGTCTTATCATCAATTACCCGATCAAGTTTCTTTAGCACCAGCGGCCCGGGGATAGAAGCTTTTGGCCTGCATGATGTGACGCTACACAAAGGGCCCTTACGGGCCCTTTTCTCGTAATGGGTGTAGAACGTTGCACCGATCACGAGAAAACGCGGGTAAAAAGTCGCTTTGCCGGACCTGAACGCGACGCGGTACCCACCACCGCTGCGCGCTTCTCGCCGCGAAAATCCCGGGCCATGCGTTTGAGGAACAAGACCATCACCCCGCCCAGTAACAGCATCGCCAGGACCAGCGCCGGATAGGCAAGCCACCACGGGACAGCGCTGGTCATCATGCTGAATTCGGACATGCCACCAATGCTGGCGATCAGGTTCAGGGGCAGGAACACCACATTGATCAAGGTCAGCTTGCGCAGCATTTCGTTCATGGTGTTGTTGGCCAGGTTGCCGCGCGCATCCATCAGCCCGGCAAACACCGTGGAGTAGATCTCCGCCTGCTTGTAGCACTGGGTGTTCTCGATGATCAGGTCGTCAATCAACTCGATGAGCTGGGCGTCAAAGTGGTTCTTTTGCGCATGATTGCGCAGCCGCGAAAGCACGGTGCCATTGCTGTGGATGGCGTTGATGTAATAAATCAGGCTTTCACTGAGGTTGAACATCTGGATCAGGTGGTTGTTGTGCATCGAGCTGTTGAAGCGCTGCTGCAGCTCGCGGGCGACCATCTTGATCACCTTCAGATGCCCCAGGTAGTGATGGATATTGCTGAACAGCATGTCGAACAGTACATCCAGTGGGGTCTGCAAGTCATGTCGGGTGCCCAGGCCTTGCACTTGCGAGTCGTCCGGGGCGATCAGCACCAGGCGCTCGGCGTGCAATAACAGGCCGAAGGAGGACACTTCAAAAGAGAAGCTGTCACCGCCCGAGTAATTCTCCGGACGCTTCCAGATCAGGAACAGGCTAACGGGATGGAACTCGATGCGTGATACCTCATCAGGGTCAAGCGCAGACGCCAGCGCATGCTCATCAATGCGGAAGCGGCATTTGAGCAGTTCGCGCTCGGCAGCGTCCGGATCGACGAACAGCAATACCTGGCTGTCGAGGCTTTCACTTGGGTGCAGCGCCCCTTGGGCAAGCAGGAAGCTTTTGATCATCACGGCACTCCTGGATCGATACCGGCCAGCTACCAGATCTGGCCACGGCGCTTGTGTTCCAGCCGGCGCACGAACTCTTCCAGCACCAGGGTGTAGAGGTCGTCCTGTAAGTAAGCATCCTCGATACCGGCGTCGAGGTTGGGGTTATCGTTCACTTCGATGACCACCACCTTGTCACCCGCCTGCTTGAGGTCGACCCCGTACAGACCATCGCCAATCAGCCCGGCTGTTTTTACCGCCAGCTCGACGACGGCACGCGGGGCTTCGTGGACCGGTAAGGTGCGGCATTCACCAATGACGTCGGCGCCGTTGGCCTTGTGGTTGAAGATCTGCCAATGGCCTTTGGACATGAAGTACTGGCAGGCGAAGATCGGCTTGCGGTTGAGGATGCCGATGCGCCAGTCGTACTCGGTATACAGGTACTCCTGCGCCAGGAGCAGCACCGAGTGCTCGAACAGTTCAGCCGTCGCCCGCAGCAATTGCTCCTGGTTCTCCACTTTGATCACACCACGGGAGAAGCAACCGTCAGGGATTTTCACCACCAGCGGGAAGCCGAGGCGCTCCCCCACTTGCTGCAGTTCCTGAAGGTTGTCCTTGTAGAGAATCTCGCTGGTCGGCATGGCCAGTTTGTTGCTGCGCAAAAGGTCGGTCAGGTAGACCTTGTTGGTGCAACGCAGGATCGAGGTGGGATCGTCCATCACCACCAGCCCTTCGCTCTCGGCTTTTTTCGCGAAGCGATAGGTGTGATTGTCGACGCTGGTGGTTTCGCGAATCAGCAGTGCGTCATATTCGGCCAGGCGCGAGTAGTCTTTCTTCTCAATCATTTCGACATCGATACCCATGCCCCGGCCGACCCGCACGAAACTCTCCAGTGCCTTGGCATTCGAGGGTGGTAGCGTTTCTTCGGGGTCATGCAGGATAGCCAGGTCGTAGCGCGCCATGCGCCTTGATCGGGGCACGCGCCAGATCTTTCGGCTGAAGCCGTCCAGCGCATTGGCAAATTGATCTTCCTGATCTTCGCGTAACTTGTGCAGCGACCCGGCTTTTACCCCGGCGATCTGCCAGCCATCGGCTTTGCGAAACTCGACCAACAGTATCGGACAGGGAAAAGCTTCAAACAATTGACGGGCAATGGACTGCAACGGTTCCAGATGTGTCCAGCCAAAGTAAAGGCTCAATGTAAAACCTTCAGCGCTGGCATAAACATTATTACTTAAACTTTTCTCCAGGGTCTTTTCCAGATCATCCAGGGCCAATCCATAGAGTGACTTTCGGGTAAGCTCACTGATAGTTTTGACCGATGGGATTACTTTGTGGCCGCGCGCTTCGGCTAATAGCGAACAGTAATAGCCATGCCCAAGATACTTGTAGCTACGGCACAGGTTGATGACTTGCACACGCTTGCCTGGCTCAGTGTCACGCGGTCGCTCCAGGTATTCCTGCGCAGTAACCAGGTCTTCACTGGGAAAGTATTTGCTCCAGTCTTCCTTGCGCTCAACAATAATTACAAGTTGACTGGCTTTACTTTCAGTTACGCTGCCCGGCTGATTGACTATTGCCGACTCAATATTTTTACCCAATACTTCGCGCAAACCAAATTGTGCCATTGTCATCTCAAGTGCCTAACGAAGAGCAAGTGCTTATCTATTAAGCATGGAAATTTCGAAAAGTCTCGCTTCATTACGAAAGCTTTACGGTGAGCCATATGGAATTTATATTTCGCAAAGCCTGTGCCCAAGACCTGTCTTCGTTACTGTCATTGGAGAACCAATGTTTCGAGCATGACCGACTTTCGCCGCGAAGCTTTCAATGGATGATCAGCCGCGCCCACGCCAGCCTGATCGTCGCTCAGGCCGAGGGACAGTTGATGGGCTACGCCTTGCTGCTGTTTCATCGCGGAACATCCCTGGCTCGCCTCTACTCCATCGCCATTTCGCCCGCCGCGCGCGGTCAAGGGCTGGGTAAACGGCTACTGGCTGAAGCAGAGGAAAACGCCCGCAGCTTAGACTGCACCTACGTGCGCCTTGAAGTCCGCCCCGACAACCAGACGGCGATCAGACTGTACGAAAGCGTTGGCTATCGACGTTTCGCGGTGATCAACGATTACTACCAGGATCACGCCGATGCCCTGCGCTATGAGAAACGCATTATTGAGTTTGCAAAGGCTGCGCACTCTTCACAAACATGTGCGCCGTAGTAATGCAGCACTTCTCGGCTTTTTTCGCGCTGAAGGCTTTATGGTCGAGTGCCCATTCCAGCCAGAAGCCGTCAATCAGCGCGGTGATGGTCAGCGCGGCGCTCTTGACGTCGATCTGCGTGCCGTTTTCCTTGCCGATGGCCTTGAATACTGCCTCCAGCTCCTTGCGGTAATCGGCGTAGAGCTTTTTGTTCAGCGCGCGCAGCTGCTCGGACGACACCGCCGCGCCCCAGAAGCCCAGCCAGGTGGTAAGGATGAATTCATTGAATATCTGCCCGCGAAACGACGAGCGAATGATCGCCAACAGCCGATCCTCGGGCGAACCACCCTGGACTTCGAGGTACTTGCGGGTTTCTTCGCGCAACTGGTCGGTCAGTTCCTGATAGGTCGACAGCATCAACTCTTCCTTGCTGGAAAAGTGATGACCGATCAGCCCGATGGATACCCCGGCTTGCGCGCAGATGCGTTCCAGGGTGCTGCCACTGTGGCCATAGCGGGTGATGCATTGCATGGTCGCTTCGATAATGGCTTTGCGACGCATCTCGGGATCGATGCGGGTTCGGCGCTTCTTCAGTTCGACCACTTCAGACTCACTGCTCATCCATCAAAAACCTGTGTAAGTACGCGAAACGAGGCGCCAATTTAGCAACTTTTCAGCGGCTGGGTGACAGGAAATAAGCAGAGAGGCGATGGGGATCAGGGTAGATCTCACCGCCCGTTGCAGGCGGTGAGCTGTTTCAGACCAGGGTCAATTGGCTTGCAGACCACTTTCCAGGTCTTTGTCCAGATCATCGATCTGCGACAGTTCGGCCTGAATGTTCTGCGAACGGCACAGCCACCCGTACACGACCGCCGAGACCACCAGGCCGACCAGCATGCTGATGTCGGCGCCATCGAGCAAAGTGGTCACATAGCCGGTGTACAGGCCCGTGCTGGAGAACGGCAGCATGGCCACGAAGCCTGCCACGTAGGCACCGATCCCGCGCCAGTTCCAGCGACCGTAGATACCGTTGGGCTTGAAGATCTCGGTTATGGAGAACTTGCCATGGCGCACTTTGTAGAAGTCCACCAGGTTGATCGCCGTCCATGGCGTGAACAGGTACAGCAGGATCGCCAGGAAATCGCCGAAGTCCTTCACGAAATTATCGGATGCGGTCATCGCGATGCCTATCGCCGTGCCGCCCACCAAGAGCATCGAAACGATACGTTTGAACAAGGTGGACTTCTGGCTTTTCACTGTATCGGCAATGCTCAACAGGGTAATCGACGCGCCATAGAAGTTCTGCGCGGCGCTGGTCACCAGGCTGAGTACGGCGAGGATCAGCAGAAACTCACCGAAGCCGCTGAACAGCGAGTTGCCCAGCATCACCAGACCTTTGGCCAGGTTCTGCCCCGGGCTCAGGGCAGCGGCCAGGGCGCCGATCAGCATCATCCACACCCCGCCGATCATCGCCCCCAGGTAAGTCCACCAGAACGATGAGCGCACGCTGACATTGGCCGGCAGATAGCGTGAATAGTCCGATACATAAATCGCCCAGCTCAACTGATAAGCAGCGGCAACAAAGAACTGCGCCAGGAACGGCGTGGCCTTGAAACCGGAAACGCTCAGTTGCTCGGCCGGCAGTTTGACGAAGAAGAACAGCCCGACAGTGAACACCAGCATCACCGCAATCAACACGAACGCCAGGAACCGCTGCACCTTGTGGAAGGTGTTGTAACCGGCAATCGCCATGACGATCGCCAGCAGCGAGAAGGCAATCGCCGAGGCGTTTTCCGGTGCATCGAACAACTCATGCAGGGTCTGCCCCACCAGCAGCTGGTTGAAGGCGTTGTAACCGACGTAAGTGGCAATCGCCACCACATAGACCAGCAGCGCCCCCAGGTAACCGAATTGCGGGCGCGACTGGATCAGTTGCGGCAGGCCCATCTGCGGGCCCTGGGTCGAGTGACCGGCCATGAACAGCGTGCCGAAGGCGCAACCGAGGAAGATCGCCAGCGCCGACCAGAACAGGTTGGCGCCCATGCCGACGCCGATAATGCCGACCGCCAGGGTGGTCAAGTGCGCCTCCCCGCAAAACCACACGGGCCACAAGTGCCAGGCCTTGCCGTGGCGTTCCGCGAGCGGGACGTAATCGATGGAACGAGTTTCAAGATTCAGACGTCCCTTGGACGCCGTTTGGCTAGACGCAGACATGGCGGTTGCACCTTTTTTTATTGGTTTGGTTGCACGGCGAAGCAGTGGTTAGCGGATAAAGCGCTCAGTCGCGGGCGTGAACGATCGCCTGGGCCAGCAGCGCCTCAAGTTGCTCGAGGGAGCTGTCGCGAGGGTTGGTCAAGCGCGCAGGATCGCCCATCGACTTGCGCGCGATCACGCCGACATCGGCCTGTATGACACCCAGGGCTGACAGCGACTTGGGAATGTCCAGGCGGTCGAGCATGGCGCACACGGCGTTGTAAAAGGTCTCGAAGCGAGCGTCCGGCAAGTCCAGGGCTTGCGCCACAGGCTGGAGCCGCGGCGTGATGTCCGCCTGGTTGAAGCGCAGCACCACCGGCAGAATGATCGCGTTGGTCAGCCCGTGGTGGGTGTTGTACGTCGCGCCGACCATATGGCTCAGCGCGTGGACCAGGCCCAGGCCTTTGAGGAAGGCCACCCCGGCCAGGCACGAACCGATGAGCATCTTGCCCCTAGCTTCGAGGTCCTGGCCGTTTTCAACCGCGGTATCGATCGAGTTCCACAGCAAGGTCATGGCCTGCAGGGCGGCGCCGTCGCTGAGCGGATTGAAGCCCGGTACGAAGTAGGCTTCCAGGGCATGGATGATCGCATCGCAACCGGTCCAGGCCGTGAGCTTGGCAGGCAGGCTTTGGGTCAACTCGGGATCGAGGATCACCGCTGACGGCCGGGCTCGGGGATGCCAGACACAGCCCTTGATCCCGCGACCGGAGTCGGTGAGCATCGCCGTGCTTTCGGTTTCCGCCCCGGTTCCAGCAGTGGTCGGGATGGTGATGACCGGGGGGAAGTCTGCGGCGCTGAAGCCCTCTGGAACCGGCAGATCGAAATCGAACGCCCACAGGTCGCAGCGCTGCTGCTGGGCAATCAGCGCGACCGCCTTGCCGCCATCCAGGCCACTGCCGCCGCCCAGGGCGATAATGCCGTCGGCTTCCCATGCCTGGTATGCCGCCGCACCCGCCCTCACCGAAATGTCGGTCGGATTGGGTTCGATACCGCCGTACAGGCCACAGGTCACACCTGCCTCAGTCAGGCTGCGCTGTATTTCGCTCACGAAGGGCAGGTTCAACGAGCCCTGGTCGGTGATGATCATGGGCCGGGACATATTGAATTCCCGGCACAACCTGACCAACTGATCGCGCACGCCCGGGCCGTATTCCATAGGCAACGGCACGGTCCACGTCTGCCGGTTCAATGCTGAAAGAGTGTTTTCCACGGGGCTCACCTTAGGCGCAACGCATGATGGTTGATTTCAGCTCGGTGTACTTGCTCAAGGCATGTGCCGAGTTATCCCGACCGTTGCCGGATTCCTTGAACCCGCCAAACGGGAAGTTCATGTCCACCAGCTCGTCGTAACAGTTGACCCAGACTGTGCCGGCCTGGAGTTGGCGAGTGGCGGTATGGATGGTCTTGAGGTCGGACGACCACACCGCGGCCGCCAGGCCGAATTCGGTCTGATTGGCGATGGCGATGGCTTCTTCGAGGGTGTCGAACACAATGACCACCAGCACCGGGCCGAAAATTTCTTCGTTGGCGATGCGCGCCGCAGCGTCCTTGGCAAGAAAGATCGTCGGCTCCAGGTACGCACCGCCCTCGACTGGCGACAGTTGACGGCCGCCCTTGAGCAGTTGTGCCTCCTGCGTGCCGAGGTCGATGTAATGCCTGACGCGCTCGAACTGCGCGGCGTCAATGATGGCGCCGGTGACGCTGGCGGGGTCTAGCGGGTGCCCCGGCTGATAGTCGTCGCTGGCGGCGAGCAGTTCACGCAGCAAGGGCTCGACGACCGAACGCTGGACCAACAGGCGTGACCCGGCGCTGCACACCTGGCCCATGTTGGCGAAAATCGCCGCAGCGGCCGAGCGCGCGGCTTGGGGGATATCCGGGCAATCGGCCATGACGATATTAGCTGATTTGCCCCCCAGCTCCAGCCACACACGCTTCAGGTTGGAGGCCGCAGCATGCTTGGCGATTTCCCGCCCGACCTTGCCTGAACCGGTGAAAGCGATGCAGTCCACATCACCGTGCAGGCTCAGCTCGCGGCCGACCGCGCCATCGCCGCTGACAACGTTGAATACGCCCGCAGGAACGCCCGCCTCCATAGCCAGGCCGGCAATACGCAAGGCGCTGAGCGGGGTTTTTTCCGAAGGTTTGAGGATCACGCTGTTGCCAGCGGCGAGGGCCGGCGCGAATTTCCAGGCGGCCATCAACAGCGGATAGTTCCACGGCACCACCGCCGCTACCACGCCCAGGGGTTGCTGGATGACGGTGCCAAAGAACTGCGGGTCGGTTGCTGGGACTTCGCCATGCACCTTGTCGATCAATTCGGCAAACCAGCGCAGGCAGTAAATCGTGCCTGGCAGATCACCGCCGGTGGTGTCAGCAATGGGTTTGCCGCTGTCCAGGGACTCGAGCACAGCCAGTTCATCGCTGTGCGATTCCAGCAACGCCGCCCACTTCAACAGTAACGCCTTGCGCTCGCGGGCCGCCAGGCCGGACCAGACACCGGCATCGAAACTGCGCCGCGCGGCAGCCACTGCCAGGTCTACATCGCCCCTGCCACACAGGGCCACGTGCGCCAGCAGCGAACCATCAATCGCACTGTACGAGCAGAAGGTCTCGGCGCTTTGCGCATCGACATAGCGACCATCAATAAACGCCCGCCCCTCAATCTGTAGCGTCTGCGCTTTTGCGAGCCAATAGGCTCTGTCTTTCAATTCTGGCACTGCATCACCTCGTTTTGTTCTTGTCAGGCTGGGGGCGATCCTAGGTGATACTGAAAATATCTTCAATAAGAACAAAGACCACTACTGAATTTATTTTCAATAAAATACCGCAATGGCGGGCATTTCTGTACGTCTAAAGCGTTGAATCGTGCGTAATCCCCTCCTTCCGGCGCTGATATCAATCCGACGACCGGCTGAAATTCTTCATTCAAGTCACTTTCATCATGAAATTAACCGTGCAATATTATGATCGTAATATTAACCATCAGGGATCAGGAGACACCCGATGAAAAGAGCCAGTTTCCAACCCATGCCGTGCCCGGTTGCCCATGCCCTCGAGTGCATTGGTGACGGCTGGAGCCTGCTGATCCTGCGCGATACCTTCTACGGCCTGCGTCGATTCGACGAGTTCCTGCATAGCCTCGGGATCGCCTCAAGCACCCTCACCCGCCGCCTCAACGACCTGGTGGCGGCCGGTTTGCTTGAGCGCCGCACCTACCAGAACAACCCGCCACGCCATGAGTACCACCTCACCGAAGCGGGCCGTGACTTGCGCCCGGTGATCCTCACCTTGATGAGCTGGGGCGCCCGCCACACCCGCGGTTCAGACAAGGTGGTGCTGGTCGACCAAAGCACCGGCCAGCCCGTGGCGCTGACCTTGACGGATGCCAATACCGGCAAGCCCATCACCCGTGAAGAGCACCGGGTACAGGTGGCAGATGACGCCGATGAGTTGACCCGCTGGCGTTTGCGTACCGGCCAGTCCTACCGCCAGAGCGATGCGCTGGCCCACCCCGTTGCTGATTAACCTTCTACAGGGGTCATTTCGCGATGAACGCTAAAGTCAGTATTGAGCCCGAACAAACAGACGCCCCCGCCTCGTCACCGGCCCGGCGCAAAAAAGTAGTGCGCCTGGGGCTGCTGGCTATCGCCATGCTCGGCGCGGTCGGCTATGGCAGCCACTGGTGGATGGCCACGCGCTTTATCGAAGACACCGACGACGCTTACGTTGGCGCCGATGTCACGGTCATCAGCGCCAAAGTACCGGGCTATATCAGTGAGGTACCGGTACTCGACAACCAGTTCGTCAAGGCCGGTGATCTGCTGGCCCGCATCGATGTGCGCGACTACCGCGCCGCCCTGGCAAAAGCCGAGGGCGCCGTGGCCGCGCAGCAGGCCAGCCTGGTCAATCTCGATGCCATCGAACAGCTGCAACAGGCGGTGATCAACCAGGCCAAGGCGCAGATCGATGCCTCGGAGGCTGAAGTGCAGCGCGCCGGCAATGACCACTCGCGCTACCAGACGCTGGTACGCACCCAAGCGGTATCGGTACAGAGTGCCCAGCAAGTCGAAGCCACCTGGAAATCCGCCCGCGCCGATCGCGCTCGTGCCGAGGCCGGGCTCCTGGCGGCACGCCGCCAACTGGATGTGATCGCCAGCCAACGCGGCCAGGCCCGGGCCGCTCTGCAACAGGCACAAGCCGATCGCGAACAGGCGCTGCTGAACATCGGCTATACCGAGTTGCGTGCTCCCGTGGATGGTTACGTCGGCAACCGCCGCGCGAAGGTTGGTGCCTACGCTGCGGCAGGTAGCCAGCTGATCTCGGTGGTACCGGCGAAGGGCATGTGGATCGACGCCAACTTCAAGGAAGACCAGCTGGCGCACATGCAAGTGGGCCAGGCGGTCAGCATCCGTGCCGATATCCTTCCCGGGCGTGAATTTCACGGTCATATCGAAAGCCTGGCGCCTGCCACGGGCGCGCAGTTCAGTGTACTGCCGCCGGAAAACGCCACCGGCAACTTCACCAAGATCGTCCAGCGTGTGCCGGTGCGGGTACGCCTGGACAGCGCCGATGCCGACTTCGGTGCACTGCGTCCGGGGCTGTCAGTGGTTGCCGAGGTCAATACTCGTGACGCGCCGCAAGCCAGCGATGTTGCCCTGGCAGCACGGCCATGAGCAGCCCGCTGCCCACACTCAGCACGGCGCAGAAAGTCGCCGCCTTTGCCAGCATGTGCGTCGGCATGTTCATTGCCCTGATCGACATCCAGATTGTTTCTGCGTCGCTCAAGGACATTGGCGGCGGCCTGTCGGCCGGCGCCGACGACACGGCCTGGGTGCAGACCGCCTACCTGATCGCGGAGATCATCGTGATCCCGATGTCCGGCTGGCTCTCACGGGTAATGAGCACACGCTGGTTGTTCGCAGTATCGGCTGCAGGTTTCACCTTGACCAGCCTGCTGTGCGCGTTGGCCTGGAACATCCAGAGCATGATCGCTTTTCGCGCCTTGCAGGGTTTTCTCGGCGGCTCGATGATCCCGCTGGTGTTCACCACGGCCTTTATGTACTTCACCGGCAAGCAGCGGGTCATCGCCGCCTCGACCATCGGCGCAATCGCCTCGCTAGCGCCTACCCTCGGTCCGGCAGTCGGTGGCTGGATCACCGACATTGCGTCCTGGCACTGGCTGTTCTACATCAACCTGGTGCCCGGCCTGCTGGTAACCGTTGTGGTGCCGATGCTGGTCAAGGTTGACCGCCCCAACCGTGCCTTGCTCAAGGGCGCCGACTACCTCGGCATGCTGCTGATGGCGCTGTTTCTTGGCTGTCTACAGTACACCCTCGAAGAAGGCCCACGCTGGAACTGGTTCAGCGACAGCACCATCGTCGCCACGGCCTGGATCGCCGCTATCAGCGGTGTATTGTTCATCTGGCGCTGCCTGGAAATTGCCGAACCCATCGTCGACCTGCGTGCCCTGGGCGACCGCAACTTTGCCCTGGGCTGCCTGTTTTCCTTCGTCACCGGCATCGGCATTTTTGCCACCATTTACCTGACCCCCTTGTTTCTCGGGCGCGTGCGCGGCTATGGCGCGCTGGACATCGGCCTGGCGGTGTTCTCCACCGGGGTGTTCCAGCTGCTGGCAATTCCGGTGTACGCGATGTTGGCCAACCGCATCGACCTGCGCTGGATTCTGATGCTGGGGCTGTGCCTGTTTGCCCTGTCGATGTGGGATTTCTCTGCGATCACCCATGACTGGGGCGCCAAGGAGCTCCTGCTACCGCAGGCAATCCGCGGTTTTGCCCAGCAAATGGCGGTGCCGCCGGTGGTCACCCTCACCCTTGGCGCGCTGGCCCCTGAGCGTCTCAAGCTGGCATCGGGTTTGTTCAACCTGATGCGCAACCTCGGCGGCGCCATTGGTATCGCCGCGTGCGCCACCGTGCTCAACGACCGCACCAACCTGCATTTTCTGCGCCTGGCCGAGCACCTCAACAGCCGCAACGAAGGCATGAATACCTGGCTCGAGCAACTGACCGTCAACGCCCAACTGCTCGGACACAACAGCCTCGATGCCAGCCAGGCGGCGCTGCATCAGCTGTGGGCGCTGACCTGGCGCGAAGCGCAAACGCTGACCTATGCCGACGCGTTCCTGATGATCATGGCGTGCTTCGTGGTGACCACCGCGTTGGTGCCGTTGATGCGCAAAGTCCAGCCGCCCAAGCAGCCGACCGCTGACGCTCATTAACCGACGTACACAGCGATACACGACGGCCTTTGGCAGACACATCCGGGACAAACCGACGTGTGAGCATGCGCGTAACCGTTCACGTGTTGATCAACCCGCCCCGCCAGGAGTATCCCCATGACCAGCAGTGCTTTCGCCCCATTCAAATACACCTTCAGCAAAATCGACCAACTGGGTGCCTGGAGCGCCGATATCCCCCTGCGCCTGTTCCTGGCCTGGGAGTTCTTCGAATCCGGTCTGGAAAAATGGAACGGCCAGAACTGGTTCGCGGATATCCAGTCCAACTTCCCCTTCCCGTTCAACCTGGTTTCGGCCGACCTGAACTGGCAGATGTCGATGTGGATCGAGCTGATCGCGCCTGTGCTCCTGCTGCTGGGGCTGGGTACCCGCTTCGCCGCCCTGGTGCTGATGGTGCTGACCGTGGTCGCCATTGGCGCCGTGCACTGGCCCGAGCATTGGTCGAACCTGTCTGAACTGGCTCAGGGTTATGCGATCACCAACAAGGGCTTCGGCAACTACAAACTGCCGCTGATCTATCTGGTCGCGGCCCTGCCGCTGCTGTTCAAGGGCGCCGGACGTTTGAGCCTGGATGCTCTGCTGTTTGGCAACAAAGCCTGATCGACAGGTAATTGTGGCTGTGAGCTTATCCATTTGCTGTGGCGACGCTGCCGGCCCCTTCCGCTCTTACGGCGGCCTACTTTCCTCTTGGGGAAAGTAGGCAAAGCCGCCTGCTCCTGCATACGGCCCTGCGCTGCGCTCC
>JAVXRI010000094.1:0-22185 GCA_036643775.1 Pseudomonas sp.
GAACTCAGCAGTGAAACGATGCATCGCCGATGGTAGTGTGGGGTTTCCCCATGTGAGAGTAGGTCATCGTCAAGATTCAATTCCAGAACCCCTGTCTGCCTTGCAGACAGGGGTTTTGTCTTTCTGGGGACTGTGTTCTATAGGCGCATGCCGGCGCCTACAGCCCTCCTCACATCACTACGCCAGCTTGCGTGCCTTGCCACTGCGCCGTGCCTGCAACTTGCGCCACCAGATATACACTCCCGTCAGTGACAACACCGCAATCATCACCCCCAGCACTGCAATTAATACCTGCCCCGTCATACCGATGATGCGCCCGCCATGTATGGGTAACTGCAAGCGGTAGAAGCGTTCCCCCAGGGTCCCTTGCCCAGCGATTTCCTTGCCAAGCAAATGCCCGTCTGTACCGTGAAAGAACAACCAGGATTTGCCCTGGGCGTCGGTGTCATGCTGACCGAATCCTGCGCCGTAGAAGTTGTACTCGAAGCTGTAGTACAGCTCTCCGATCGGGGCAGTCAGACCCAAGCGCTGACCCTCCTGCTGAGCCAGCTGGTAGGCCTGCTGGTACGTGAGCAACGTCTGCCCCAATTGTTCCTTTGGCAGGCCGCCACGGGCCTCATAGACGCTGAGCTCTACCGGCGAGAACAACGACACCGCAGGCTTGAATACCTGGGCCGGCAAATTCATGGCCACACTGCTGATCGCCACCGGTAACAGCAACAACCACAGCCACAAGCCACCCGCCCTGTGGATATCCATGTTCAGCCGATAGGCGTGCCCACCCTTGATCTTCCAGGCCGTGGACCACTTGCGCCAGAACGGTCGGCCACGGGGCAGTGTCAGCAACACCGCAATCAGGCAATCGATGACCCACAGAATCGCAACTACGCCCATCACCAGGATTCCCCAGTTGCCAGGCAGGGTCAGGCTGTAATGCAGCTCTAGCATGAACGGCATGAAATTCTCGCGGGAGAAGCAGCAATCACCCCAGTAACGCTGGCCAAGCGTCTGGCCACTGACCGGGTCGAGGTAGAACACGGTGTTCTTCTCGGCATAGGGTTGTCCGTTGCTTGGGTCATTGCGTGGTACGGCGGCCAGCAATGCCGAATGGCCCGGCTCGTTGGGGTACTCCATGTACCAGACCTGCAGCCGCGGGTGCTCGGACTGGATCTTGTCGACAAGGGCGCCTGGCTGTTGCCGCTCACCCACGCCAGGGGCTTCGTAGAAGGACGGGTTCAGCCATTCGTCCAGCTCGTGATGGAAGGCCAGAACGCTGCCGGTGAGACCGGCCATGGCCAGGAACAGGGCAGTGATCAGGCCCAGGTAACGATGCAGCAGAACGTAGAGATGACGCATGATCGAAAGTCCGAATTGAAGTCGCCAGATGCGACAAAGCCAGCGCCTGGAATCAGGTGCTGGCTCTGTGGTTCATGCAGTGCGGTCAGAACTGATAGCTGGCCGTGGCACTGACGTTGCGTTCTTCACCCATGTAGCAGTAGCTCAGGCTGGTACAGGAGGTGATGTAGCTTTCATTGGTCAGGTTGTTGGCATTCAGACGGATATCCACACCCTTGAGCCCGACCTTGCCAAGGTCATACCCAACCGAAGCATCGAACAGCGTGTAGGAGGGCACCTTCATGGTGTTTTCCGCATCAACCCAGCTATAGCCGACATAGCGCACGCCGCCGCCCAGGCGCAGACCGTCGAGGGCGCCCTGGCGGAAGTTGTAGTCAGCCCAGAGCGAAGCCATGTGGCGTGGTGCCTGGGTAGGCGAGTTGCCTTTGTTGTCGAGGTCGGCACTCATCAGGCTGGGCATCGCCTTGGAATATTCGATGTCGGTGAAGGTGTAGCTGCCCAGCACCTTGAGGTTCTCGCTGACCTGCACATGCGCTTCCAGCTCCAGGCCTTGCGAACGGGCCGCACCAACCGGGCGGAAAAAGTCCTCGTTCGGTTGCTTGGACGCCAGGTTCTCCTGCTCGATATGGAAGACCGACGCGGTGAACAGATTGTCGGTGCCCGGTGGCTGATACTTGATACCGGTTTCCCACTGGGTACCTTCGGTAGGTGCCAGGGGCTTGCCGTTCTGATCGGAGACACTGTTGGGGTTGAACGATTCGGAGTAGCTGATGTAGGGCGCAATGCCGTTGTCGAACAGATAGAGAACGCCGGCACGTCCGGTCAGTTTGCTTGGTGTATCGCTGACCCGGCTACCGTCGATGTCGCGGTTTTCCTCGGAGGTTTTCACCCAGTCCTGGCGCAGGCCCAGAGAGAAGCGCCACTTGTCCAGTTCGATCAGGTCCTGCATGTACACGCCGGTTTGTTGCAAACGGCGCAGGTAACGGCTTTCCCCCAGCACTTGCAGGTCGGCATTGCCGTACTGCGGATTGCCGGCATCGATACTGTTGACCGTGCCATAACGCCAGTCCACACGTGCCTTGCGGCGCTGGTAGTCGGTGCCCGTCAGCAAGGTGTGCTTGGCCGAGCCGGTAAAGAACTCGGCTTGCAGCATGTTATCGACGATGACCGAATGCAGCCGCTCATCACCGCCGGTGTAGGCGCGATTCATCTCATTGGTGGTGGCATCGGCCCAACTGGCGAAGTACACCTGGTCCATCGAAACGTCCGAGTCCTGATAGCGGAAGTTCTGACGTGCAGTGAAGACATCGTTGAAGCGGTGTTCGAACTGATAGCTGAATGACTGCTGGGTACGCTCATACTGATCGATGCCCGGTTCGCCCTCGAAGAAGTGGTCGGAAAGGCGCAAGCCGTTGCGTGGATGCAGGGCGCCGTCAGCTGGCAGACCACCGTGGTAACCGCCGTTCGGATCATGCTGCAGATACGCCTGCAGGGTCAGCGAGGTGTCTTCGCTGAAATTAATGCTGAGCGAAGGCGCCAGGGCGTAGCGCTCTTCCTTGTTGTGATCGAACTGAGTGTCCGATGCATCGGCCAGGCCAGTAAGGCGATAGGCAATGCGCTTGTCGTCATCCAGCGGGCCGCTGAAGTCGAACCCCGTGCCGCGCTGGCCCTGAGTGCCGACAGTGGCCTGGATCTGATTGAACGACTCGTAGAGCGGCTTCTTGCTGGTCAGCGCAACCAGGCCGCCTGGCGAGCTACGCCCATAGAGCACCGACGAAGGCCCTTTGAGAATGTCGATTCGCTCGAGGAAATACGGATCTACCTGCATGCTGCTGTAGGTGCCGTTGTCGCCCATGGACTTCAGACCGTCCAGGTAGATGTTATCCACAGAACCATCGTTGAAGCCACGCATGGCCACATAGTCGTAGCGGTGGGTGGCGCCATAGGGATTGGTCAGCACGCCCGGGGTGTAGCGCATGGCCTGAGCCACGGTCTGCGAGCCTTGGTCGTCCATCTGCTGGCGGGTCACCACCGAGACCGTCTGCGAGGTTTCCACCAGCGCCATGCTGGTCTTGGTCGCTACCTGGCTGTGGGTGGCGTTGTAGCCTTCCATACTGCCGAGGGCGTTGCCCAGGGCAAACTCGCGTACTTCAGTGCTGGGCAAGGCGAGGGCGGCATCCTGGGGCTGGACACGCAGGACATAGCTGCTGCCATCCTGGCTGCTGGCCTCAAGCCCTGAACCGTTGAGCAAATGATGCAAGGCCTGCTCGGTCGCGTAGTTGCCTTTGAGACCTGGCGATTGCAGGCCCTCGGTCAGTTGCGGGGTGCTCGACAGGGTGATGCCGGCCTGGCGGGCGAACTGGTTGAGGACTTCGTTGAGTGACCCCGCCGGGATGTTGAACTGCTGGCTGACGCTGCCCGGCTGCTCGGCAAACACCGGGGCAGGCAGTACGCCAATACTCAGTGCGGTGCCGAGGAGCGCTGCGCGGACTGCTTTGCCAAGACGACGCTGGTCATCTGAATCGAAGGGACGTTGATAATCGTTTAGTACATCTGGCCGCAGTAAAGGCAAAGCATTACGCATGGGAAACATCCGTTGAGTCGGTAAGGGCAGTAGGAGTCGCTTACTGTCCTAGCCGGACTCGAAAGATTAACCCGCCAAAAAAATTGAAAAATCAGGCCATCCGCTCCAGACGTACCCACCAACGTGTGCGATAGCTCACCTTGACCGGCAGCGTCTGCGGCAACAGCTGCAGGAGCTTGTCGGTGTCTTCCAGGCGGAACACGCCGGACAATCGCAGATCCGCGATTTCCTCGGCGCAGCTCAGGTAGCCATGCCGATAGCGGTCAACCTCGCTGAGGAAATCGGCCAAGCGCATATCGCGGGTGACGATCAGCCCCTCGGTCCAGGCACTGGCGTCCATGTCCTGCTGCTGGAGCAGGCTGACACCCTGAGTGTCCAGGCGTAATGACTGTCCGGCGGCGATCCACTGCAGTGCACCTGGAGCATGGACGGCGACGCGTCCCTGACTGACGCTGACGCGCGTGCAGTCCGTGTCCTGGCGCACCACAAAGCGTCCATCAAACCCTTCCAGCAGGCCGTGGCGAGTCTGCACCAACAGTGGTTGGCCATCGGCGCGGGCGCAGGTCAGCATCATTTCGCCGTGCTTGAGGCGAATCAGCCGTTGCCTGGCATCGAAGGCCAGATCTGCGGCGCTGTCGGTGTTCAATTGCAACAATGAACCATCGGACAGACGGAAACTGCGGCGCTCGCCTGTACCGCTGGCGTAATCCGACGTCCATGCACTGAGCGCTTGCAGATCCTTGCTCAGCCAGGCAGCAGAACCAAGCATCACCACGCCACCGAGCAGCTTCAAGGCCTGGCGTCGCTGCAAGCGCTGAGCGCTGTTTTCCAGGGTCTGCAAGGCCACGCCGGCACCGGGAACGGCGCGCAGGTTCAGCTCCTGGTGCAGTGATTGCACCCGTTGCCAGGCCAGTTCGTGTTCCTGCTGGGCGGCGCGCCAGAGTTCGCACTGTTGCTGCAGAAGCGGGTTGTTGCCGCTCTCGCGTAGCTTGAGCATCCAGTGAATGGCCTGCTTGACCACGCGTGGGGCCGGGTTGAGAGCAATCATGGCGGGTTACTCATCGGACTCGTAGCGCAACAGATAGCAGTGATACAGCGCATCGGCAACATAGCGCTCGACCGAGCGCAGGGAGATGCCCATCTGCCCGGCGATTTCCTTGTGAGTCAGCCCTTCGCACTGCGCCAGCAGAAAAGCCCGACGCACCTTTGGCTTGAGGCCGTCGAGCATGTGCGCGATGCGCTCGAGTAGTTCCAGTAGCAGCTCACGGGTTTCGACTGAAGGGACTTGCGCTTCAGGCAGGTGGGCCAAGGCTTCGAGATAAGCCCGGTGCAGTTCTTCCCGCCGCCAATGGTCGATCACCAGACCCCGGGCAATCGTGCGCAAGAATGCTCGTGGGGCATTCAGCTCAAGCTGTTCGCGCCGCTGCAACAGGCGCACGAAGGTGTCCTGGGCAAGATCCGCGGCATCGGCGGCGTTGCCCAGCTTGCTGCGCAGCCAGGTGTTCAGCCAGCTGTGGTGATGGCTGTAAAGCGAATGCACGGACTCTTGAGAAGGCATGTAGGTGCGCTGCTGGAGGGGTTACAAATGATAATTAGTCTCATTGTTGGCATGCAACGCATTGCGGGTCAAGCCTGCTCCTACGAGCTGCACAGGAGCAGGCTTGGCCCGCGCGGGCAGATTTACCCGAGCAGATTACCCACGTTGTTCATTGCATCATCGGCAAAGCCCTGGAGAAAGGCCTGGAACGCTGGCAGGGCATCACTACCGCCGCTGTAGGGCTCCGCCTGGATGGTCCAGGTGGCGCGGGCGCGGTGTTCATCCAGTGCCTCGACCTGCATGGCCGCCCACAGATTGCCGATATCGAGGCTGGTGTAGATCAGGCTCCAGGTCATGTACATGGCCCGATCGTCACGACTGTTGAGTTGCTCGATGACCACGTTGCCATCCTTGAACAGTTTTTTGCGCACCGAGCGTACGCCGCTGCCGGTCATCTCGATGTGTGAAAGCGCCGGGATGAACAGCGGGAAACCGGCAAAGTTGCCGACGATGTTCCAGACGCTCGTAGCGTCTGTAGCGACCTCGATGCTGGCAACCACATGGCAGCCTTGCGGATTGTGGATCAGGGTGTCGGGTTGAAGTGCTTTCATGCTGTGGAGCTCCTTTCTATGGGAGGGAGTCAGATGAACTGGATGTCATGCAGGTACTGGCAACCGCGCTGCAGCAGTTCCGGGGTTTTGGACGGGTAGTGGGCGCCCATGCGCTCGACGCCGGCGCGAGCATTGCCGTGCTGGATGTTGGAGATGTCGCCGATGTCCTCTTGGAAACCGTCGAGGTAAAAGCCGAGTACTTCGAACAACGCGTTGTCTCGGTCAACGCGTTGCAGCTGGCGCTGCCACTGCTCGACACTGACCAGCTCGAAAGGGTGGTTGCGCTGGCGGAAGGCCGAGATGTAGTTGCACCAACTCAAGGGTTCGGGGTTGTGCAGGTTGAACACGGCCCGGGCAGGTTGATAGCGACTGCTGTGAAAGGCGATGAAGCGGGCGAGGAAGTCCACTGGCATGAGGTCAAAGTTCAACTCCAGGGCCGGCACCTGGCCCAGTTGCAACGAGCCTTTAAGCATCAACATCAGGCGATTGCGCTGAGGTTGGCAGACACCCGTACGGCTATTGAAACTGATGTTCCCGGGGCGATAGAGATTGACCCACACGCCCTCGGCGCGGGCACGCTGGAGGATGCGCTCGCCGACCCATTTGCTCAGGTTGTAGCCGTTGCGCAGGTAGATGGGGGGTGTTTGCACCGCCTCCTGCTCAAGCACCTGGCCGTCACTGTCGATGGCGCTGCACGCCGACAAGGTCGAGATGAAGTTGAAGATCTTCTTGCGCCGACCTTCGCACAGGCGCAGGCATTCGAAGAGCGGCTCGATGTTGTCGGCCGCCAGCGTCTGGTAGTCGAGCACATGATTGACCTGCGCGGCGTTGTGCAGCAGAGCCCCGTACTGGCTGTCGAGGTAGCTGTAATCGCTATCGCTCAGGCCCAGTTGTGGACGACGCAGGTCGGCATCGAAGACCTTCACCCGGCTCAGGTCCAGGGTGCCCAGGCGGTTCTCTTCCAGGGCCTGAAGGAAGCGTTCGCCGGCTGACTGGGTGGTATTGCGCCGAACCAGGCAGGCCACTTCGCTGACGCCCCAGGCCAACAGCGCTTCAACCAGATGGACGCCAAGAAAGCTGTTGGCGCCGGTGACGATCACTTTGTGTACATCGCCGAGTTGCGCCAGTGGCCGTATGTCCAGTTGGAGCTCGCGGCGGGCATCGCATTCGGCCTGGGGATCGAGGCCGCTGGTGATAGACGATGCTCCGCTGACCAACTGTGCGAGGCGTTGCAAGGTCGGCATCTCGATAAAGCGGTTGATCGAGATGCTGCGACCGAACTGTTCGCGCACCTCCAACAGCAAGCGAGACAGGAGGATGGAATGACCACCCAGGTTGAAAAAGCTGTCGTCGGTGGAAATCTCCTCTTTGGATAGCTCCAGCAGCTCGCCCCACAAGGCCAGCAATCGTGTTTCGATGGCATTGTTCGGGGTCAGTCGCTGACGGGCCTGTGGCAGTTCACGCGGCAGCTTCAGCAGTGCCTGACGATCTACCTTACCGTTGGCGGTATAGGGCATCTCAGGCAGCCACTGATAGAGCGTCGGGCGCATGTAGTCGGGCAGGAGCCGTTCGGCATGCTCGCGCAAGCCGGTTTCAGCCTGTTCGTTCAAGGGCTGGGTGGCGAACACCAGGATCCGGCGCTGTTCATCGATAACCACTGCCAGTTGCCGGAACAGTCCACTGCTGCGCAGACAGTGCTCAATCTCTTCCGGTTCGACGCGAAAGCCGCGGATTTTCACCTGGTTGTCGCGGCGACCACAGAGTTCGATGCCTTCCTGGGTCCATTTACCGATATCCCCGGTACGGTACAGGCGCCGGTTTCTACCGTCAGCCAGGGTCAATTGCACGAAGCGCTCGGCACTCAATTCGGGATTGTTCAGATAGCCAAGCCCTACACCGGGGCCGTCGATGTACAGCTCGCCGGGCTGCTGTTCGGCAACGGGCTGCAGGTCCTGATCGAGGATCAGCACCTGGGTGTTGGCGATGGGGCGTCCCAGGTTGCGGGGGTTGTCGCCGGTCTTGAGTACCTGCGTGGTTGCCAGCACGGTGGTTTCGGTCGGCCCGTAGATGTTGTGCAGTTGGCATTGGCCGGCCAACTGTTTGATCACCGCGGGTTCGCAAACATCGCCACCGGTGATCAGATGACGCAGACCAAGGGGCTGATCGAGCGGCAGGATGCTCAGCAGTGCGGGAGGTAGAAAGGCATGGCTGACCTGCTGTTGACGAATCAGCGCGAGCAGGCGCTGCGGGTCGCGACGCTGGTCTTCGCTGGGAACCACCAGTTCGGCGCCACAAATCAGGGTCGGGAGGATATCCAGCAGCGAGGCATCGAAGCCAATGGTCGAGAACTGCAATACCCGGCTGTGCGGCTCAAGCTGCACATGGGCACTGTACCAGGCGTGAAAGTGGCTGAGGTTACGCTGACTAAGCAGTACGCCCTTGGGCTGGCCAGAGGTGCCCGAGGTGTAGATGGCTGCGCAGGGAGCATCCACGGCCGGGCGCTGGAGCATCAGCGTCGGCGGGGTGTTTTCCACAGTGGCGGAAGACGAGCCTACGTTCAGCGCCACCAGGCCGAGGTCATCAGCCTCGAACTGGCCATCGTGTAGCAGTGCGCTGGCGCCGGCATCGTGCAGTATGTGCCTCAAACGTTGCGCCGGTTGCGTGGGGTCCAGGGGCAGGTACACCGCCCCGCAGCCGAGCACGGCGAGCAGGCTGGCATAGAGCGCCGGCGACTTGCTCAGGCAGACGCCAACCACGTTGGTGTGCTGCCGGTCTGCAATGCTAGGTACTACGCGTAGTAACTGCTGCTGTATGGACGCAGCCTGGGCGTGCAAATGGCGATAGCCGATGCGCTGGCCGTCCAGGTTCAGTGCAGGCTTGTGCGCGTGCGTGCGTAGGCTGTCGTCCAGTAGTTCAATCAGCGAGACATCAGCCTTGTCCAGCAGCGCCAGGTCCCGGGTGTGGTTGAATTGGTGGGTGAACGCCAATTGTTCCAGCCAGTCGAGGCTGTGCTCGTGGTCATGCTGCCCGCAACTGATGGCCGCGGCATCTTTCAGATAGTCGGGGTTGCGAGAGAAGCGGCTGACCTGCAGGGCCACAAGCTCCTGCAGGGCATCAAGAACTTGTCGGCGCATCTGCTGACCATTGCCCGATGGATCAGGGGCGAGAGGCTGGCGCTCGATCAAGCGTTGCGCGGTGGCACTGCCGGTCCAGCACAACAGGTCCAGCGCGGGCAGGTCGTGGCCGGGCTGCTGATGGCTACCCAGGCGCAGGCTCAGCAGTGCACAGTGGCGCAGGCCATGCCAGGCAGCGGCGTCGAGCATCAGGCTGCCATCGTCGATGATCAGTTGCGGGTTGCCATCAGAGAGGTGTGCCTGAGTACCGCATAGCAGGCGCACGTCATGCCCATGTTGCTGCAATTCCTGATGGAGCCGGGCCAGCGACATGCTGGTGCCGACCAACAAGATATCGAGACGTCTCATGGCAGGCTCCTGGTCTGCGGCAGGTAGTGCGCCAGTGCTTGTTGCACGCAGGGCGAGTCGAGCATCGAACTGCTACGGAAAAACCGCAGGATGTTGCCTAGCAACGGATGTTGCTTGCCGATCGGGTACGCCATGGCCTGCACCTCCTCACGCAGGGCCTGGCGTACATCTGGCGCAACCGGCAGATGATTGACAAGTGCCAGGTCGAAGGCTTTCTGAATGTCATTGGTCAGGTACTGCTCCAGGAACAGGGGCAGGATTTCGGCGATGCACTGGCGATCCGCTGGCGCTGCGCGTTGCCAGAAAATGCAGGTTAGCCGGGCCCAGAACGTCGAGTGGCGGCCCTCGTCGAGCAGGTGATCGGCCATCAATCCCTTCACTGACGGCTTAACGCTGTCATCACGGGCGAATGCGGCGACATCGTCGGTCAGGGTGTTCTCGGCAATGCCGACACAGATCAGCTCAAGGGCATCGTTCAGGTGCTCTGGAGCCCGTGCCAGTGCGGCGGGAATGGCTCGGCTGAGTTCGATTTCAGTCGGCAGTGCAATCGGCTCGATAGCGGTCAGGGCAATGGTCTGTTGCATGAAGTCCATTGCCACCAGGGCGTGGTAATCCTCATCCACTACCACCGTCATGGCGTCGTAGCGGCAGGCGAACGGAAAGCGAATCGCGAAGCGGTCCTTGGCGATCTTGCGCGCGGTGTGGTCGACGATCTCGGTCTCGAAGATCACCACGTCATTGATGAACTTGTACAGGCTTTGCACCAGGGCAAAGTCGCGCAGCTGCGGACACTCGCGCTCAAAGGTCTGGCTCAGCACCAGGGGTTGCCGGCTGAGCGGGTAGATCAGGCGCTGATCATCCTCGACCATGCGTCTGGGCCGGGTACGGATGGTTGCCCGGCTCTCCCAAGCATTGGCAAAAGACTGATAGTCGAGGGCGTTCATACACTCACCTCGACGTGTGGCGTATGCATCGACACGCGCAGGCGATCCCACAGGGCGATACGGCTTTGCACGGCAGCAATGGCAGCCTCGTAGACTTGTTGCTCTCGCAGCGGGTCGTGCGCTACCAGGCGGGTGAGCAATGCTTCAGCGGCTGGCCCGTGGTCTTCGGAATCGACTTCGATATGGCGCTGCAGGTAGTAGCGAAAGGTGGGGGCCTGTTCGCCGGTAATTTTCCAGTCATCAAGGAGGCGTTGGAACATGGTCGGAATGACGCTTTCGCGTCCGTGCAAGAATGCGGCGGCAACGCTGTGGGCCTGGGCATTGAGGGCGATGTCCAGGGTGTGGCAGACGAACTGTCTGGCGGCATCGCTGGCCTGCGCTTGCTGCAATGCACTGGCATAGCCAACACCGTTTCGCTGCAGGCTGACGAAACGCTCGATGGCCCGGGTGCTGGCGCCCACTTCGCGCATCGCATCCAGATAGAGTTCGAAGTGGCTGCCGTGGCCATGATCGAAACGATCGTCAGACTCTTCACCCAGCACGATCTCATTGATCAGGCGGGCGGCCTTCGGGTCTCGCGGAGGTAACCAGGGCAACTGGACACAAGTCAGCTCCTGTTGCAGGCGCTTTGTCAGCGACATGAAATCCCAGACGGCAAATACATGGGTTTCCATGAAACGTTGAAGTACCGGTAATGAGTCGATTTCAGAAAATATTGGATGAGTGGAAAGCTTTTCCTTGTGCTGCGTCAGTGTTGATTTAAGCGTGTTCATAATGTCCCTCATCAGCGCTTGAAGTTTTAGTGCGTCGATGCCTGGTAAAGAAAGTTATCTATGTGAGGCGAGCAAGTGCCTCGATCATGAAGTCGATAAAATTCTTCCGGTGTTTTGCCAGTGTCCATGAAAGCTGGCGCTCATAGGGTTTTAGCGGGCTGGTTGTGGCTCGCTGGCGGCTGGCAATTAAAAAGTTAGAACAACTTTCAATGTGCTGGCAATGACTTTATAAGTTTATTTTTTGTTGTGAGATTTTAGAAAAAGGCGTGCTCAATAAAACTTTCATTGAGAGTTTTATTTGCATGTAAGTGCTCCTTCCGACAACTAACAGTCAGAATTGAAACTGCATGAGTGAATGCCTCACTCGGAGCACTACTTGAGGGTGGGGTCATGGAGGTATTTGATCTTTGGGCAGCTGATCGTTGTCGGTCCTTGCCCAGCGATTGGCTCCTTCTGCATGTTCTGGACGGGCAGTCGGCCTGGTCCGCCTTGGGGCGATCAGCGGCCGTTGCGCGAACTAGAGTGTGCCGAAAACGTGGGCGCTGCCATGCCTGGCTGAAGGAGAGAGGAAAATCGGAAAGGGCTCAAGCCGTCAGCACATCAGGATGACGGCTCTGGATCGGCGTTTCTGGGGCTTGGCAGCCCCAGATCTCGCGTTGAGTCGGTTGAGGCGTTGCACCTCGGCGATCTTTGGCCTCGCGGGTGCAGGATTATTCTGCCGGTTGTTTGCTCAGGTAGGCTTTTATGGTTTTTTCCGCGACACTCAGGTGCTTTTCCAGCACCCTGATGGCGTCCTCAACCGATTTGTCGTTAGCAGCATCGACCAGGCTGTTGTGGTCATCCTGGGTCAGTTTGCCCAGGCCCATCGAGGACAGGTGAAAGCGCAGGAAGCGTTCTTCTTCGTTGAGCTCGATTTCGATCAGGCGCAACAGCTTCTTGTTCGAGGCCTTGCTGTACAGACTCATGTGGAACAGTCGGTTCAGTCGGCCGATTTCCGCATGCCGGGTTTCGTTTTCCAGTTGGCGAATATAGCTGCGAGCCAGGGCGATATCATCGGCATCGAGCAGAGGAATCGACTGGCGCAGTGCCTCTGACTCCAGAAGCACGCGCAGGGCATAGGAGTCCACGGCGTCTTCGCCGATCAGCGGTGCCACCACCGCCCCCTTGTGAGCGACCACCTGTAGCAACGACTGTGCTTCCAGCTGGCGCAAGGCTTCACGCACCGGCATGCGGCTAACCCCGAACAGCGTTGCCAGCTCTTGCTGGCGCACAGCCCGGCCGGGAGGTAAGCGGCCATCGAGGATGGCGCTGCGCAACCGCTCTTCAATCACACTACGAGCCAGGTGCGGCGGCACTTGCTCGCTGCCCAGTATTTCGCTCAAGGATCTGGATTTTTCGGTCACGCTTTACTCTTTCCTTAATGTCAAAACGTTCTGCTGATTGGATCCAATCACCCTAGTTAGCCCGAGGATGCTTGTCAAACCGTGCGGGTGATCCGGAATCTACCGGCTGGCAGCGGGTACGGCGATAGTTGCTATCGTGAATGAAGTTTTTCCCCAAGGGAAGTCGACCCGACGTAGCGGTTGTAGGGACTTTCCCGACTGAGGGCAGGCTGATGTCGTAGTGATTGTAAGGTGCCATTGTTTTTTAAGGGACAAGGCCGCACCATCGGTGCTTTTCCATGGGTCTGCGCGGGTTTTCGCAGTGGCGATACGTTGGACTGTTCACCTGACCATGCGCCGGCTGAGCCTTGCCGTGGTGCTCGGCTGCCTGTTACTGGGCAGTTTGCACGCCGACTGGGATTTTTCCCAGATCAGCCGGCGTGCGCAGTCGCTGTATGGGCCGCTCGGGGCAGGGCAGGGCCGTATTGATGCCTGGCAGAATTTGTTGGCCACCGAGAAACAGGGCAGCGAAGCCGAGCAGCTCAAACGGGTCAACCAGTTCTTCAATCGCCAGTTGCGCTACGTCGAGGACATCGACCTGTGGCGTGAGGTCGATTACTGGGCGACGCCTGTACAGGCTTTGATCAAGGGCCAGGGCGATTGCGAGGACTATGCTATCGCCAAGTACTTCAGCCTGCGACGCATGGGGGTGCCGGCGGAAAAACTGCGTATCACCTACGTCAAGGCGCTACGCCAGAACCGGGCACACATGGTCCTGACCTACTATTCGAGCCCCAATGCCATGCCGCTGGTACTCGATAGTCTGATGGACGCGATCAAGCCCGCCAGTGAGCGTACCGACCTGCTGCCGGTTTATTCCTTCAACGGTGAAGGCCTGTGGCTGACCGGGGCTGCGGGTAACAAGAAAGTCGGCGATACCAAGCGCTTGTCGCGCTGGCAGGATCTACTGAAAAAGATGCAGGCCGAAGGTTTCCCGGCCGAACCGGTTTACTAAAGGAGCACAGATGTCACTGTTCAAACAATTGCTGCTTGCCATCTGCCTGTTCCTGGTAGTCGCGTTCAGTGGCAGCTTCATGGTCAGCCTGGAGAGCTCGCGTAGCCAGTATGTAAACCAGCTGCGTTCGCACGCCCAGGATGCGGCCACGGCATTGGCGTTGTCGCTGACACCGAACATCGACGACCCGGCCATGGTCGAGCTGATGGTCAGTTCGATTTTCGACAGCGGTTACTATTCGAGCATCAAGGTCATCGACCTGGGTTCCAATGCCGTGCTGGTGGAGCGACATGCCGAGGCCGATGCCAACGGCGTGCCGGCCTGGTTCATTCGCCTGATCGGTCTTGAAGCCGCCGGCGGGGATGCCATCGTCAGCCGTGGCTGGCAGCAGGCGGCGCGGGTCGAAGTGGTCAGCCATCCAATGTTCGCCTTGGCCAAGCTCTGGCAGAGCGCCTTGGGCAGCATGGGCTGGCTGCTGTTGTGCGGTGCCTTGAGCGCAGTGCTCGGCGCCCTGTTGCTGCGCCGGCAACTCAAGCCGCTGGACTATATGGTGGCGCAGTCCCACGCCATTGCCCGCCGGGAGTTCCTGAGCCTTCCCGAGCTGCCCAGCACGCCTGAGTTGCGCCGCGTGGTCCAGGCCATGAACCAGATGGTCGAGAAGCTCAAGGCACTGTTCAAGGAGCAGGCCGAGCGCAGTGAAAAACTGCGTGTCGAATCCTATCAGGACAGCCTGACCGGCCTGGCCAACCGGCGCTACTTTGAAATGCAGCTCAACGCCCAGGTCAGCAATATCGAGGAAGCCCGGCCTGGCTACCTGTTGCTGCTGCGGGTCAAGGATCTGGCCGGGCTCAATCAGCGCCTTGGCGGTCAACGTACCGATCAACTGCTCCAGGCTGTTGGTCAGCAATTGCAGCGCACTTGCGCCAACTATCCGGAAACCAACAACCTGATCACCCGCAGCCGCGGTGGCGAATTCGCCGTGCTGGCGCCAGGCCTGGTACATGAAGAAGCGGTACAGCTGGCTCAGGCCCTGGAAGTCACCCTGCAGAGCCTGGCCGACACCGGCGCTACGGACGTTACGCCCGTGGCCTGCATCGGCATGGCGCCCTACAGCCCGGGCGATGCACCCCAGGCCCTGCTGAAGCTGGCGGACGAAGCCCTGGCCCGGGCCGAGGGCCAGGTGGAGCCGGGCTGGGTCTGCCTGGAGCAAGGTACCGCTCCGCAGGCGGGCGATACCCACCACGCCTGGCACCAGTTGCTTGATGAGGCACTGCAACAAGGGCGCTTCCAGCTGTTTTTCCAGCCGGTCGTGGCCAGCAATGCGCCGGAGCAGGTACTGCACTACAAGGTGATCTCGCGAGTACTGGATGCCCAGGGTCAAGCGGTTGCCGCAGGACGCTTCCTGCCCTGGCTGGAGCGCTTCGGCTGGTCAGCGCGGCTCGATGTGCTGATGCTTGAGAAGGTGTTGAAGCACATGCACAGCCATAACGAAGCCTTGGCGCTGAACCTGTCAGCATCCACCCTGGCCGACGCCAGCGCTTTGCAACGGGTGTATGAACTGCTCGGTCAGAACCCGGCATTGGGGCCTCGGTTGACCCTGGAAATTGGCGAAGAACAGTTGCCTGACCAGGTTGTTCTCGAGCAATTGACCCGGCGTTTGCACGCGCTCGGGTTCAGCCTGAGCCTGCAGCGCTTCGGCGGGCGCTTCAGCATGATCGGCAACTTGGCGCACCTTGGGTTGGCGTACCTGAAGATCGATGGCAGCTACATTCGCGCGATCGATCAGGAGCAGCACAAGCGTTTGTTCATTGAAGCGATTCAACGCGCCGCGCACAGCATCGACCTGCCGCTGATTGCCGAGCGCGTCGAAACCGAAGGCGAGCTGAAGGTGTTGCGTGAGATGGGTATCCAGGGTGTGCAGGGCAGATTGGTCGGTGAACCGGCACCCTGGCGCTGAGGCAGGCTGAGCGGGCCAGAGAACGGCCCGCTCCGGTCAGATCAGACCACTTTCTTCACTGTCGTCGATCAGGTTGTTCAAACCGCCAAGCGCTTCACGAGCACTGGAACGGTTGAGCAACTTGGCCTGGGCACCGGCCGGCAAGTCGGTGATGCTGATCACTCCCTTGGTGGTCAGTACTTCGATCAAATCTTCAAGCACCCGAATCATGTCCAGGTCGCTTTGTTTGAGCTGCTTGAGGCTGTTCTCGACAATGTCGTCGGCGAACCAGTCCTGGATCTCGGCATGGTCGGCCGGGAGCATCTCCGTATATTCGGCGTAGGGTGCGGCTTCTACCCGGACCAGTTGGCCCTGTGCGTCGCGTTGCACGTAGAACATGGGGTATCCCTCTGAGTGTCAGTCCGTATCCGCAGTCAGCAGCATAGGCCAGGCTGACCGGGCGTGTAGCCCCGGCCAGCGAGTATGCGCTGTGACACGGTACAGGGAAAGTCCGAAGCGTTGCGCCAGCCGGACATCGGCTGGCGCAGGCCTGGGATCAGCTGTTGGAGTGGTCGATCTTGATGGTCGGGTCGGCACCGGATACCAGCGAGTTGATCGTGGTATTGGCCCAGTTCACACCTTCCAGCTTGATCGTCACATCGGCGTTGGCCAGGCCACCGGCGGTGTTGAGCTTGCCTTCAGTGCTGACCTGCAGGGTCGATTCGCCATTGACCGTGGTGATCTTCAGGAAGTTGTCGATGGTGCTGCCCTTCTCGCCCTGAAGCAGATCGCTGAGGTCGAGACGGTCACCTTCGGCAGGCTTGAAGTCCTTGATCACATCCTTGCCCGTGTCGCCGGCTTTCCACACGAAGGTGTCGGCGCCGCTGCCACCGGTAAGGATATCGTCACCTTTGCCGCCGATGAGGATGTCATTGCCCTCACCGCCGAGCAGGGTGTCATTGCCTGCACCACCGATCAGGGTGTCCTTGCCGCTACCGCCAAGCAGGATGTCATTGCCCTTGCCGCCATCGAGGTAATCGTCGCCACCCTGGCCGAAGAGAATGTCATTGCCGTCGCCGCCCAGCAGGGTATCGGCACCATCATTGGCGCGTGACACATCGAACTCGCTGACGTGTTCGCTGATGTACTGGTGCAGAACACGGCCATCGACGTCACCCAGTTGCACACCCAGCTTGCCCGCGACATAGGCCTGCATGGCCTCGACGCCGTTGCCGGCAATACCGTCGAAGCTGACCAGGTCGCCGAACAGGATGTCGTGACCATCGCCACCGCCGACCGCATCGTTGCCCGGTTTGGTTGCTTCGGTATGGCCGAGAATAGCTTCGGCCAGCTTGCTCGGATCGATGTTGGTCTGCGGTTTGCCGTCGGTGTCGTATGGCTTCAGGTCGTTGGAGTTGACCGCACCATTGAGACCGATCGCTTCAACGCTCGAGTGTTTCGACAACAACAGGAACGACTCTTTGGTGTTACTGGTGACGTACCAGCTGCTCGAGCTTGCATACGACAACTCATAAGTACCGTCACCCTGGGCGTGCAGCTCACCCGAGGCATTGCTGTCTGAGCGCCAGTTGCCGTTGAGGCTGGTGCGATACTCGGCCGTGAGGTAACCGTCCTTGTTGATGCTGATCCGGTTGTAACTGCCCACCATGTGATTGCTGACCACGTTGCCCATGGTGTATTTCAGGTCAGCCAGCACACTGTCCATTGTGTAGTTGGAGCCCCTGAACGTCGGATCGGGCTGCTCGCCAGTCTGATAAATGTTTGGCTGACCATCGGTGATGAAGAACGTCTGGTTGTCACCAGTGCTTCCACTGTTCTTGAGGTTCTGGAACCAGTTAGCCGTGGTTTTGAACGCATCCTCATAGTTGGTACCGCCGCCGGCTCTGAACTTGTCCAGCGCCGCTTGCAGTGTTTCCAGCGCATACTTGTCGGCCAGGTTGACCGAGACGGTGGTGTTGACCTGTGCGGAGAAGTCCACCAACAGGATGTTCACCGTACCGGACTGCGCGCCGCTGACACTATTGGCCAGCGTCTTGAACACCGACTCCAGGGATTTCTTCGCAGCATTGACGCCCGAGTTTTCCATACTGCCCGAGGTGTCGACAATGAACGCCAGGTTGTAGTCCTGCCCAGGTGTTACGTGCAGACCGCTGACGTCGGCAACGATGATGTCGTTGTCGGTGCCCAGGTTCACCGTGTCGTTCTCGGCCGTCAGGTTGCCGGTGCTGTAGGTATCCGGGTAAACGGTGACCTTGATCGTGCCTTGGGTGGAAGCGGTGTCGTTATTGGCCTTCTCGGTCGCGGTCGAGGTGACAGTGACGTCGAACTGGCCATGGTAGTAGGCTGGCGGCTTGATGCTCAGGCCGTTCAGGTTCCAGCCGGTGACATCCACTTCAGTCTTGCCGACGGTGATGGTGTGGCCGGCGCCATCGCTGAGGATCGAGCCTTCCGGAATACCGCCCAGCTTGATGCTGAGTTTTTCCGAACCATCGGTGTCGGTCAGGTTGGTGGAGATGCCCACCAGCTTGACGGTACCGTTCTCGGCACCTTCATTGAGCTTGTAGCCCTGGTAGTAGCCTTCGCCGTTGTCGCCGTGCAGCTCGCCGACGGTAACACCAGCGTTGGTCAGGTCGTTGACACTCGGGTACATCGGGATGTTGCTGTTGCTCAGGTCGACCGGCGTGCTGCCGTTGACCGACAGGTTGACGTCAAAGCTGCCCGGACCGCTCTGGTTGGCGTGGTAGATGTCCAGGGTGTAGTAACCGCTGATCGTCGGTTTGAACGAACCGCTGATAGCGCCACCGGCACCCCAGGTGGCCGAAGCCACGTTCTTGCCGCCAATGGTGATCAGCAGGCTATCGTCACCCACGCCGCTGAAGCTGTAGGTCTTGCCCGCTTCCAGGTAGATCAGGCCGGAAGTCTTCGAGCCCGAACCGCCGGTCACGCTGCCGTTGGACTGGGCGTTGGTCACCAATGAGCTGCTATTGGGGTTACCGGAGTTATCGAAGACGGTCTTCAATGCGTCGCCGGTGATGCCATTGCCATTGGTACCCAGGCCGTTGAGGCTGTTCCAGGTTTCCTTGACCAGACCGACCGAGTTCACGTTGTTGCTGCCGATGTTCAGGTCCGGCTTGTCGGCAACCGGGGTGACATCGACCTTGAGGGTCGATTCGTTGCCCAGGCCCTGACCGTCGGTAGGCTTGAACTGGATCTGTGCGTAGTCGGCCTTTTGGTCGCCCACACCGTTGCCGCCGTTAGCGTCGATGCCCGACTCGTTGCGATCCGGTACGAATTTCAGCTTGCCGCTATCGATATCGGCCTTGCTGAAGACCTTGCCGGCATCAGCCGCGGTCAGGGTTTTCCAGACGTTGCCATCCTTGTACTGCAGCACGCCATCGGCAGGCAGTTTGGTGATGGTCAGGCCCAGGTTGGCGGCCGGGGTGTCGGCATCGGTGATACCGAAGTTGGCCCAGGTCAGTACCAGGTCGGTGTCTTCGACGCCGGTAACGGAACCGCCGGCAGCCACTGGCGCTTCGTTGCTCTGGATGGTGGTGGTGACACTGGAGTTGCTACCGACCTCCAGATTCTCGAAGTTGCCACCGGTAGCCGAGGTGATCTGCACTTTGAAGGACTCAGCGCCTTCGGCAACACCGTCACGCAGGATCGGCACGCTGAAGCTTCCAGTGCTGCTGCCTTTCGGAATCGTCACGGTGGTCACACCGGTGAAGTCCGAGCCATCTTTGGCCGTACCGGAGTAGCTCAGGGTGATGGTGACGTCAGCATCTGCCTTGTTGGACAGCGTCAGGGTGTAGTTGGCGGACTCACCTTCGGCAACCGAGGTGGTACCGGTAATACCGACCGTGGTGGTGTTGATGGTGTCAGCTACATGGGTGACCGCTGGCTTGTCGCTGATGTCCAGTTTTTCAAAGTTGCCGCCGCTGGCGCCTGTGATGACCGCACTGACGTCGCCCGCATCGATGTACACATCATCGCTCGGCGCATCAATGGTGACACTGCCGGTGGTTTTGTCGGCGGCGATGATGATGGTCTTGCCGTTGCTCAAGGTCACCGTGACAGCCGTGCCTGCCGGATTGCTCAGGGTCGCGGTGTAGGTGATCTTGCCACCTTCATCGACCGACGGGGTTGCCGTCAGTTTCAGGGTGGTGGTGTCAATGGTGTCGGTCACTTTGGTAACGGCAGTGGTGCCGTCGATTACCAGGCTCTCGAAGTCGCCACCGTTGGTGCCAGTGATCTTCGCACCGACGTTACCCGCATCGATGTAGACGTCATCGCCTGGTGCATCAATGGTGACGGTACCGCTGGTCTCACCCGCTTTGATGGTAATGGACTTGCCATTGTCCAGGGTGATGGTCATGTCGGTGCCGGCCTTGTTGGTCAAGGTGGCGGTGTAGGTGATCTGGCCGCCTTCGTCGACGGTTTCGGTCGCGGTGAGTTTCAGGCCGGTGTCGTCCTGGGTACCCGGACCGTCGGTGACGGTGACGGTGGTATTGCCGGAAGCCACCAGCTCTTCGTAGTTACCACCGCTGACATCCTTGATGCTGTTGGTCAGATCGAGGTTGCTGCTGTGGACGTTGTCCGGCGCAGTGAACTGCACGGTGCCAGTGGTTTCGCCGACCTGGATGACGATCTGCTGGCCGTTGGTGAGGTTGATCACCAGTGGGGCTTCAGTCACTTTCGAGCTGACAGTGGCGGTGTAGGTGATCACACCACCTTCGCCGATGGTGCCGACATCAGCGGTCAGTTTGACGGTGCTGGTGTCGATGGTGTCAGCCACATCGGTAACGGCTGGGGTGTTATCCACCGCCAGTTTCTCGAAGTCGCCGCCGTCGGTGCCTTCGATGGTCACTTCGACCTTGCCGGCATCGATGTAGACGTCGTCGGTCGGCGCATCAACGGTCACGGAGCCGGTAGTCGCACCCGCGGCAATGCTGATCACTGCACCGTTGCTCAGGGTCACGGTCATCGCGGTGCCAGCCGGGTTGGTCAGCGTCGCGGTGTAGGTGATCTGGCCACCTTCGTCGACTGATGGCGTCGCGGTCAGGGACAGACCGGTGGTGTCTTCCGAACCTGGGCCGTCGGTCACGGTAATGGTGGTTTCACCGGAAGCGTCGAGCTTCTCGAAGTTGCCGCCAGTCACCGATTCAATGCTGTTGGTCAGATCCAGGTTGCTGCTGTGAACGTTGTCCGGTGCGGTGAACTGCACGCTACCGGTGGTCTGACCGACCGGGATGGTGATCTGCTGACCATTGGTGAGGTTGATCACCAGTGGCGAACCGGTAACCGGCGCGCTGACGGTGGCGGTGTAGGTGATGACACCACCTTCACCGATCGTGCCGACATCGGCAGTCAACTTCACGGTCGACGTATCGATGGTGTCAGCCACATCGGTAACGGCTGGGGTGTTATCCACCGCCAGCTTCTCGAAGTCGCCGCCGTCGGTGCCTTCGATGGTCACTTCGACCTTGCCGGCATCGATGTAGACGTCGTCGGTCGGGGCATCAACGGTCACGGAGCCGGTAGTCGCACCCGCGGCAATGCTGATCACTGCACCGTTGCTCAGGGTCACGGTCATCGCCGTGCCAGCCGGATTGGTCAGCGTCGCGGTGTAGGTGATCTGGCCACCTTCGTCGACTGATGGCGTCGCGGTCAGGGACAGACCGGTGGTGTCTTCCGAACCTGGGCCGTCGGTAACGGTAACTGTGGTTTCACCGGAAGCGTCGAGCTTCTCGAAGTTGCCGCCAGTCACCGATTCGATGCTGTTGGTCAGGTCGAGGTTGCTGCTGTGGACGTTGTCCGGCGCGGTGAACTGTACGCTACCGGTGGTCTGGCCGACCTGAATGGTGATCTGCTGACCATTGGTGAGGTTGATCACCAGTGGCGAACCGGTAACCGGCGCGCTGACGGTGGCGGTGTAGGTGATGACACCACCTTCACCGATCGTGCCGACATCGGCAGTCAACTTCACGGTCGACGTATCGATGGTGTCAGCCACATCGGTAACGGCTGGGGTGTTATCCACCGCCAGCTTCTCGAAGTCGCCGCCGTCGGTGCCTTCGATCGTCACTTCGACCTTGCCGGCATCGATGTAGACGTCGTCGGTCGGGGCATCAACGGTCACGGAGCCGGTAGTCGCACCCGCGGCAATGCTGATCACTGCACCGTTGCTCAGGGTCACGGTCATCGCCGTGCCAGCCGGATTGGTCAGCGTCGCGGTGTAGGTGATCTGGCCACCTTCGTCGACTGATGGCGTCGCGGTCAGGGACAGACCGGTGGTGTCTTCCGAACCTGGGCCGTCGGTCACGGTAATGGTGGTTTCACCGGAAGCGTCGAGCTTCTCGAAGTTGCCGCCAGTCACCGATTCAATGCTGTTGGTCAGATCCAGGTTGCTGCTGTGAACGTTGTCCGGTGCGGTGAACTGCACGCTACCGGTGGTCTGACCGACCGGGATGGTGATCTGCTGACCATGAGGTTGGTTGATCACCAGTGGCGAACCGGTAACCGGCGCGCTGACGGTGGCGGTGTA
>JAVXRI010000095.1:0-21921 GCA_036643775.1 Pseudomonas sp.
TGTGCAATGGCTGGTGCTGCTGTTCCTCGGGCTGTGCCCGACGGCGTTGGGCTTGTACTGGTGGAACAAGGGCGCGTGCCTGGTGTCCGGCGCGACCCTGGCGGTGATGAACAACCTGCACGTACCGGTTGGGCTGCTGCTCAACTTGCTGATCTGGAATCAGCACGAGCCCCTGGGCAGGTTGTTCATCGGCGGGGCGGTGATTCTGGCCTCGCTATGGCTCGGTCGTCTCGGCAGTCAGCGTCCGTTGCTGGCTGGGCAGGCTCGCCGGTAGCAGGCCGGCGCGCAGGTCGTTGCCACTGGGCTGCTGGTACAGGCTCAGGCCGAACTCCGGCATCACCGCCAGCAGGTAGTCGAAGATGTCGCCCTGGATGCGCTCGTAGTCGGCCCAGGCGGTGGTACGCGTGAAGCAGTAGATTTCCAGCGGTACGCCCTGGGCAGTGGTCTGCATCTGGCGGACCATGCAGGTCATGTTCGGCTGGATTTCCGGGTGGCTCTTCAGGTAGGCCAGGGCATAGGCGCGGAAAGTCCCGATGTTGGTCATGCGCCGACGGTTGGCGGACAGTTCGGCGACATTGCCCTGGGCCTCGTTCCAGGCTTTGAGCTCGGCGCGTTTGCGGGCGATGTAGTCAGTCAGCAGGCGCACTTCACCCAGGCGCTGTTCTTCATCGGCGCGCAGGAAGCGCACGCCACCGGCGTCGATGAACAAGCTGCGTTTGATTCGCCGTCCACCCGACTGCTGCATGCCGCGCCAGTTCTTGAACGACTCGGACATCAGGCGCCAGGTGGGGATGGAGACGATGGTCTTGTCGAAGTTCTGCACCTTGACCGTGTGCAGGGTGATATCCACTACATCGCCGTCGGCGCCGACCTGGGGCATCTCGATCCAGTCGCCGACCCGCAGCATGTCGTTGCTGGTCAGCTGTACGCTGGCGACGAACGACAGCAAGGTGTCCTTGTACACCAACAGGATGACCGCCGACATCGCACCCAGGCCCGACAGCAGCAACAGCGGTGAACGGTCGATCAGGGTGGCGACAATGATGATCGCGCCAAACACGAACAGGACCATCTTCGCCAACTGCACGTAGCCCTTGATCGAACGGGTGCGGGCGTGTTCGGTGCGCGCGTAGATGTCCAGCAAGGCGTCGAGCAGGGCGCTGATGGCCAGCACCAGGAACAGGATGGTAAACGCCAGCGCGACGTTGCCGAGGAAATGCTGGGCGGGGGCATTGAGCTCGGGCACCAGTTTCAGGCCGAACTGCACCACCAGCGACGGCGTCATCTGCGCCAGACGATGGAACACCTTGTTTTGCAGCAGATCATTGACCCAGTGCAGTGCCGGCTGTCGGCCCAGCAGCTTGACCGCGTGAATGATCAGGAAGCGTGCCACCCGCCCCAACACCAGGGCGATGACCAGCAGAATGCTCAGCCCAAGGCCTGCGTGCAGCACGGGATGTTGATCGAGAGTGCCCCAGAGATCGAGGGCGTTTTGCCAGAACTGTTCAATAGCCATGCGGTAGTTGACGTGTCCGAAGTGAAAATGAGGGGTTATTAGAGCCCGGAACGGTGCATCAATGCCAAAAGAAATTCGGCGTAGGCGCTGGAAAACGTTACCCTATACGGCTGAATTTCTGCACATGCCCGAGGTACACCCGTGTTTTCCCAATTCGCCCTGCACGAACGCCTGCTCAAAGCCGTTGCTGCACTGAACTTCGTAGAGCCGACTCCGGTGCAGGCGGCCGCCATTCCCATGGCTTTGCAGGGACGTGACCTGCGGGTAACGGCGAAAACCGGTAGTGGCAAGACTGCAGCTTTCGTCTTGCCTGTGCTCAACCGTCTGGTCGACCTGAAACAAAAGCGCGTCGAGATCCGTGCCCTGGTATTGCTGCCAACCCGCGAGCTGGCCCAGCAGACCCTGAAGGAAATCGAGCGTTTCGCCCAGTTCACCTTCATCAAGGCCGGCATGATCACCGGCGGTGAAGACTTCAAGGAACAGGCCGCGATGCTGCGCAAGGTGCCGGACATCCTGGTCGGTACCCCGGGCCGCATGCTCGAGCAACTGAACGCCGGCAACCTCAAGCTTGAGCATGTTCAGGTAGTCGTTCTCGACGAAGCCGACCGTATGCTCGACATGGGCTTCTCTGAAGACGTCGAGCGCCTGTGTGGCGAGTGCCCGAACCGTGAACAGACCCTGCTGTTCTCCGCCACCACCGGCGGTGCAGGCCTGCGCGACATGATCGGCAAGGTCCTCAAAGACCCTGAGCACCTGATGCTCAACACCGTCAGCCAGCTCAACGACGGCACCCGTCAGCAGATCATCACCGCCGACCACAACCAGCACAAAGAGCAGATCGTCCAGTGGCTGCTGGCCAACGAGACATACCAGAAGGCCATCATCTTCACCAACACCCGGGTCATGGCCGACCGCATCTACGGTCACCTGGTGGCCAAGGACATCAAAGCTTTCGTCCTGCACGGTGACAAGGACCAGAAGGACCGCAAGCTGGCCATCGAGCGCCTGAAGCAGGGCGGTGCCAAGGTGCTGGTGGCAACCGATGTTGCCGCCCGTGGCCTGGACGTTGACGGCCTGGACCTGGTGATCAACTTCGACATGCCGCGCAGCGGCGACGAATACGTTCACCGCATCGGCCGTACCGGTCGCGCGGGTAACGAAGGTCTGGCCGTTTCGCTGATCTGCCACGGCGACTGGAACCTGATGTCGAGCATCGAGCGCTACCTGAAGCAAACCTTCGAGCGCCGTGTCATCAAGGAAGTCAAAGGCACCTACAGCGGTCCGAAGAAGGTCAAGGCTTCGGGCAAGGCCGTTGGCGTGAAGAAGAAAAAGACCGACAAGAAGGGCGACAAGAAGGTTGTAGCCAAGCGCAAGCCGACCGCCAAGCCAAAGCCTAACGCGCCGTTGGCCAGCGCTGATGGCCTGGCGCCGCTCAAGCGTCGCAAGCCGGCACCTGCTGCAGAGTAAAACCGGCGTTTGTAGGAGCGGATTCATCCGCGATGGGCCGCACAGCGGCCCCAAATGGGACTGCTGCGCAGTCCATCGCGGCGGTCCGGCGTTCCGGTGAATCCGCTCCTACAGGTTCACACCTTCTTCTCTGCCGACTTCAACTCCTGTAACCGCTTGTCGATCAGCTGGCACTTGTCCGGCAGGTCCTTGCTGGCACTCTCAAGCTTCATCCCTTGCAACTCGTCGTTGATCTCCTTGGCCTTCTGCGGATTCTGCTCGGTCAACTGGGTAACCAACCCGGCCAGCTCTTCACGTTTCTGCGTGGCTTCTTCCGGTGTGCAGGCCCAGACGGGCAGGGCGCAGGTCAGTGCAATGACAGCTGGCGGCGGCAGCGATGTTCAACAGGGTTTTCATCGGCAGGACTCCCTTGGCTTGGTCTTGCGGTTGAGCCGCATGCGGCGCGCAAAGTTCAGTCGAAGCGCAACACAAGGCTGGCAATCAACGCCTGCAGCCGCTGATAATCAGCGTTGGATCCACAGCTGCCGAGACGTTGCCATGCCGTTAGCCGATAGCGGGTGCTCGCAATGAGCGCCACCCGTCGCAATACCGATGCCTTTGCCCTGCAAGTGATGCTGGTGCTGTGCCTGATCTGGGGCATTCAGCAGGTGATGATCAAGATGGCCGCGCCAGACATTGCCCCGGTGATGCAGCAGGCCTTGCGCTCGGGCATGGCGGCCGTGCTGGTCGGCCTGCTGATCTGTTTTCGCGGCGGTTGGGATCAGGTGGCGCACACCTGGCGGGGCGGCTTGCTGGCCGGCGCGCTGTTTGGCGTGGAATTTCTGTTCATCGCCGAAGGCTTGAAGCTCACCTCGGCGGCGCACATGTCGGTGTTCCTTTACACCGCGCCGGTATTCACCGCCCTGGGCCTGCACTGGCTGCTGCCGAGCGAACGCCTGCGTCCCCTGCAATGGCTGGGTATTGTCCTGGCCTTCGCCGGTATTGCCTACGCGTTCGCCGGCGGCGTGTCGCTCTCCGAGATGGACGGGCGGATGCTGCTGGGCGATGCCTTCGGTGTACTGGCAGGCCTCGCCTGGGGCGCAACCACGGTGGTGGTACGCGCTTCCCGGCTGTCGGAAGCACCGGCGACCCTGACCTTGTTCTACCAGCTGGCGGTCGGTTTCATCGGCTTGTTGTGCATCGCCGCACTCAGTGGCCAGGTGACTCAGGTCCACTTCACTCCCCTGTCTATTGGCAGCCTGCTATTCCAGGGGTTGATCGTATCGTTCTTCAGCTACCTGACATGGTTCTGGTTGCTGCGTCGTTACCTGGCGTCGAACCTGGCGGTGTTTTCCTTCATCACCCCGTTGTTCGGAGTGACCTTTGGCGTGTTGCTGCTGGGTGAGCCGTTGAGCCTGAATTTCGTGCTCGGGGCCGTTATGGTCTTGCTCGGGGTGACCCTGGTCAGCGCTGAGCAGTGGGTGCGCCGACGTTTGCGCAGCCTGCTGGGTTAACCTGCGGTCGCCAGAGTAGCGATCCGGCCACTAGCAGGCCGCTGCCGGCGATGACCAGCGCGGGTTGCAGGCTGGCGGCGAACCAATTGCTCAGCGCTGCCAGCAGCGGGCCGCTGAGCTGGCCAAGGGCAAAGCAGGCGGTCAACAAAGCGGTGTTGCGCTGGTAGCCCTGAGGGGACAACTCGCGCAGGCGCTGCATTACAAGCTGCATGCACGCCAGGAACGGTGTGCCGCACAGCACCACCCCCAGCGCCAGGCCCGGGCCGTTGCCTAACAGGCAGGCGAACACGCCAATAGCCTGTAGCCACAGTGTCGCCATCAACCAGCGTGAGGTACTGCCCCAGTGCGGGCGGCGGTAGCTGGCCACGACTACTCCCAGCGCCGCCGCGAGGCCAAAACCCGGCCAGAACAGGTCCGCCAGCCAGTGGCCGTGGAAGCGTGCGCTGGCCATCTGCGACATGAACGTGGCCGGGATGATGTAGCCGATGCCATACAGCGCATAGATCAGGCCCAGGCGGGCGATCTCCCGGATTGGCGGCTGTGGCGCCAGCGCAGCCGTGGTGGGAGCCGAGGCTTGCGGGCGCGGCAGAAAGGGCAGCACCGCCAGCAGCATGAGCAACGCGGTGGCGGCGTAGATCAGCCACAGTGGTGCGGAGCCCAGGCCGAAGAGGTTGGAAAACAGTGCCAGCAGGCCAGTGAGCATGATGCCTGCACCTGGCCCGGCAAACACCAGAGCACCCAGCTTTGGCTGATTGTTTGCTGCCGCCACTTGCTGGCTGAGACTGGTGAGCATCACCAGCACCCAGGCGCTGGCTACGCCGGTACCGAATCGCAGCAGCAGGTGGCTCCAGAAACCATCGGCCCAGAACGACGCAAGGGTGAGCAGAACACACAGCCACAAGCCGCCATGCAGCCGGGCGCTGACCTGGCCAGGACGGCGGGCGAACATGGCGTCCAGCGCGCCGAGCAGGTAACCCAGGTAATTGGCGGCGGCGATCAGCCCGGCAGCGGTCAGGCTGACCTGGCCTTCAGCGATCAGGTGTGGCAGCTGCGGGGTGAGGGCGAAGCGGCCAATGCCCATGGCCATCATTAGGGCCACGGCGCTGGCGAGCAGTCGAACGAGCGGGGACATGGTCAAGCTCCTGAAGCGGGATCAATGACCGTCAGGCTAATGATGATTGACTTTCAGTAAAATTGAATAATTATGATTGGCTTGTTCTGTTTTGGAGAATATCTCGTGGAGATCAGTCAGCTGCGTATCTTTCAGGCGGTCGCCGAGGAAGGGTCGATAACCCGCGCGGCTGAACGCATGCACCGGGTGCCGTCGAACCTGTCTACACGCCTGCGCCAGCTTGAGGAACAGTTGGGTGTGGAGCTGTTCCGTCGTGAGCGTCAGCGCTTGCAATTGTCGCCGGCAGGCAAGGTCCTGCTCGATTACGCCGGGCGGATGCTGGCACTGCGTGATGAAGCGGTAGCCGCCGTGCAAGGTGGGCAACCGGCGGGCGATTTTGCCCTGGGTACCATGTACAGCACGGCGGCGATCCACCTGCCGGCACTGCTGGCGCGTTATCACAAGACCTATCCCGCAGTGAACCTGCAGGTGCAGGCGGCGCCTAGCGGTGAGCTGCTCGAAGGACTGCTCAGTGGGCGTCTGGACGCAGCCCTGGTGGATGGCCCACTGGCATTGGCCGGGCTGGACGGAGTACCGCTGTGCGATGAAACCCTGGTGCTGATTACCGAGCCCGATCATCCGCCGGTGCACAGCGCCCGCGATGTGGCCGGGCGTGCGGTGTTCACCTTCCGCCAGGGATGCTCCTACCGCATGCGTCTGGAGGCCTGGTATGCACAGGATCATGCCGCCATGGGGCGGGTCATGGAGATCGAGTCGTATCCGAGCATGCTGGCTTGTGTGATAGCCGGGGCGGGGGTGGCGCTGATGGCGCAATCGATGCTCGACAGCCTGCCCGGGCGTGAGCGTGTGGCGGCGCACCGCTTGCAGTCACCGTTCGATCTGGCCACGACCTGGTTGATGTGGCGCAAAGGCATGCGCGGCGCGAATCTGAGTGCCTGGATCGATCTGCAACAAGGGGAAACAGTTACAGGGGCGGGGGAAGTGGCGGTCAGGGCTTGATTAAGGTCAACTTCGACCCAAGTTATAGATCTGGAACATGCGCGATGTAAGACATGGGGCTATGATCTGTATGAAGCATCGCAGGATTGAAACGCCGTGCAGGCTGACCCGTAAGGGGGAGTTATGAGAAATAATCTGTTCAACTGGCTTCATGACCTGGCTGCGGCTCTGGGCTTGATACCACCGCCGTTGCAGCCCGTGCCGATCCCTACCGATGAGGAGCAGCGCAAGCGCCAGCCTCGTCGCTAGGCGCCTGTACCGGGCCGCCGCATCAGGGTGATGCGACGGCCACCGTTGGCCTGGATCAGGCCAGGTTTACCGCACCCGCCGGACGGCGCGACATCACACTCACCAGCACAAAGCTGACCAATGCGACCGCCAGGCTGTAGTAGATCGGCGTATTGGCATCCATCCCATCCTTGATCATGAACGCCAGGGCAGTGACAAAGCCCAGGGTCATGCTGGTGATCGCACCGGCAGTGGTCGCCCGCTTCCAGTAAATCGCCCCGATCAGTGGTACCAGCATGCCGCCGACCAACAGGTTGTAGGCCAGGGTCAGGGCACTGATCACGTCCTCGACCACCAGGGCGATACACAGCACGGCAAGGCCGGTGAGGAAGGTGAACAGGCGGTTGATGCCCAGGCTCGATTGCTTGCCGCCACGCAGCTTGGGCAGCAGGTCTTCGGTCAACACGGTTGAGGCCGCCAGCAGGCCAGCACTGGCCGTGGACATCATCGCCGCCAGCGCAGCTGCAATCACCAGGCCGCGGATGCCATCAGGCAGGGCGGATTTGACGATGGCGGCAAAGGCATTGTTGGCGTTGCCCAGATCCGGCAGCAGCACATGGGCAGCCATACCGATCACCGCACACACCAGACCGTAGATCACGCAGTAGACACCGGCAACGGTACCGGCGCGCTTGGCGACCTTCTCGTCACGGGCGGTGAACACCCGCTGCCAGATGTCCTGACCGATGAGGATGCCGAAGAAGTAGATCAGGAAGTAGGTGATGATGGTGTCCCAGCCGATGGTGGTCAGGCTGAAGCTGGCACTTGGCAGCTTGGCGACCAGCTCATCCCAACCGCCTACGCGGTACAGGCAGATCGGCAACAGGACAAACATCAGACCAACGGTCTTGATCACGAACTGGACGATGTCGGTCAGGGTCAGCGACCACATACCGCCGACGGTGGAGTACACCACGACGACACCGCCGCCGAGGAGGATCGCGGCCCAGAACGGCATGTCGAACAGAACCTGCAGAACGGTACCCATCGCCAGGGTCGAGGTCACGGCAATCATCAGCGCATAGGCGAGCATGATCACGGCGCTGGCCTGACGGGCCATGGGGTTGTAGCGTTGCTCCAGTACCTGGGTCACAGTGAAGATCTTCAGGCGCAGCAGAGGTTTGGCCAGGAACAGGTTCAGGGCGATGATGCCCAGGCCCAGGGCTGCGCACAGCCAGAAGCCCGAGATACCGTGAACGTAGCCCAGTTTCACCGTACCTACGGTCGAAGCGCCGCCCAGCACGGTGGCTGCCATCGTGCCCATGTACAGGCTGGGGCCGAGGTTGCGTCCGGCTACCAGGTAGTCTTCATGGGTTTTTGCCTTGCGCATGCCGTACCAGCCGAGCCCGAGCATGCCGGCCGCGTAGATCAGGACAACGAATAAGTCTAAGGCCATGGGTGTCTCCGATTATCTTTTTTATGGTGAGATCGATCCTGGCGTCAGGCAAGGCCGACGCCGGTCATTCGTCTACAGCTCAGGGCGCGTGCGCGCCCCGGCGATCATGGCTCCTGCCTCGTTGTAGCTCCTGGTGCCTGTCGGTCAGCGGCGCGCAACGCCCGGCAAGACACAGAGCATTTCGTACAGCAGGTTGGCACCGAGCAACGAGGTGTTGCCGGTGGTGTCGTAAGGTGGTGAGACTTCCACCAGGTCGCAGCCAATCAGGTCCAGGCCCTGGCAGCCGCGGATGATTTCCATAGCCTGAATGGTGGTCAGGCCGCCGATTTCCGGGGTGCCGGTGCCTGGGGCCCAGGCTGGGTCGATACCGTCGATGTCGAAGCTCAGGTAGACCGGACCACCGCCGACTTTCTCGCGCACTTCGGCCATCAGCGGCGCCAGGGATTTGTGCCAGCACTCTTCGGCCTGGACCACACGGAAACCCTGCTTGCGGCTCCAGTTGAAGTCTTCGGCGGTGTAGCCCTGGGCGCGCAAGCCGATCTGTACCACGCGGTCGCAATCGAGCAGGCCTTCTTCCACGGCGCGGCGGAAGGTGGTGCCGTGGGCGATTTTCTCGCCGAACATGTGATCGTTGACGTCGGCGTGGGCATCGATGTGCACCAGACCTACCTTGCCATGCTTCTTGTGGATCGCCCGCAGGATCGGCAGGGTGATGGTGTGGTCGCCACCCATGGTCATGGGGATGACGTTGTGCTCGAGGATTTCGTCGTAGGCTTCTTCGATGATGCGTACGGCGTCAAGCAGGTTGAAGGTGTTGATCGCGACGTCGCCGATATCGGCCACCGACATCGAATCGAAAGGAGCGGCGCCAGTGGCCATGTTGTACGGACGGATCATCACCGACTCGGCGCGGATTTGCCGTGGGCCGAAACGGGTGCCAGAGCGCAGCGAGGTGCCGATATCCAGGGGAATGCCGATGAACGCGGCATCAAGGCCTTCGGCGCTTTGCAGGTGAGGGAGACGGAGCATGGTGGCGATGCCGCCGAAACGCGGCATTTCGTTGCCGCCCAGTGGTTGGTGCAGAATCTTGTCCACGGTCGGGCCTCATTGATTCGATTGTTCTAGTTGTTGGAACCTGACTTGCGGGTCGGCTAATAACCCTGAAATGCTGGCAAGCAGGTGCATTGCGGCAGAGTCTGCAAAAGGTAGTGGGCAAAAAGAATCGCTACAGGCAAATACTTAGTTCAGATTTTTCTAAACTATTGCCGGGTATCTGGTTAGACTTTGGCCATTCACCGCCTTTCCGGACCCCCATAAGCCATGGCTTCTGCACTGCCTGACCTGAAACTCCTGCGCATTTTCGTCAGCGTCGTGCGCCATCAGGGGTTCGCCAACGCCCAGCGCGAACTCAACCTTTCGACCTCGGCCATCAGCACCTACATGAGCCAGCTCGAAGCTGCCTTGGGCATCGTGCTGTGCCATCGCGGGCGAGGCGGCTTCAGCCTGACCAGCAAGGGTGAACTGTTCCATCAGGAGACCCTGCGGCTGCTGGCTGAAATGGACGGCTTCGAGCAGTACGCCGCGGCGCTCAAGGGCGAGCTGCGCGGTACGCTGAACCTGGGGGTTATCGACTCGACAGTAGGCGACCGTGCATTACCGTTGGCCGAAGCGATCGGTGCCTACAGCCAGGAGCATCCGGCGGTGCACCTGCACCTGTCGGTGTCCAGCCCCTACGAGCTGCAGCTGGGCGTTCAGGACAACCGCCTGGACCTGGCCATCGGAGCGTTCTCGACGCGCATGAGCGGGTTGGTCTATCAACCGTTGTACCGTGAGCAACACTGGTTGTACTGCAGCAATCGCCACCCGCTGTTCAACGAGCGGCGTATTCCCGAGCAGGTCATCACCCAGCAGCGCATGGTTGGACGTGGCTACTGGAGCCAGGCGGAACTGGCCCGGCACGGCTTCAAGCACAGCGCGGCGACGGTGGAAAGTATGGAGGCGCAACTGATTCTGGTGTTGTCCGGGGCCTACATCGGCTACTTGCCGGAACACTATGCCCAGGCCTGGGCCGACAAAGGCGATTTGCGCGTGTTGTCGCCGGCAACCTTCGGTTATCAGGCGCCATTTTCCATGATCATCCGCCGTGGACGCAGTCGCGAACCCTTGATTCAGACCTTCCGTGATTTGCTCAAGGCGCAGCTCACCCCGACCTGACCGAAATGACCTCTGAAAAATCCAGTCAGAACCGGAAATTTCCTCGGTATCCTGGCCACTTCCCGTTAAAAGCTCTGCTAAACCTGTACTGCGTTGATGACATTTCCCCATCATCCTTCGGCAGGTATCGCACAGATGCGGATGAATTTGCCCGTCACTGAACAGCAAAGAACCTTTCCCAACGAACAGCGCCTGATCTCCACTACCGATCTCAACAGCCGTATCACCTACTGCAACGATGCCTTTGTGGCCATCAGCGGATTTACCTACGAAGAATTGTTGGGTCAGACGCATAACCTGGTGCGTCACCCGGACATGCCCCCTGCGGTGTTCGCGCATATGTGGGAAACCATCAAACAGGGCAAACCGTGGATGGGCGTGGTGAAGAACCGGGCCAAAAACGGTGATTACTACTGGGTCAGCGCTTATGTGACGGCCATCTACGAGAACGGCCGAATCAGTGGCTACGAATCGGTACGCTCGGTGCCGACCCGCGAGCAGATCCGCCGTGCCACGGCGTTGTATGCACGCTTGCAGCAGGGGCGTGCGGCGGTGTCCTGGGCGGCACGCACGGGTGAGTTGGCCGAGCATGGATGGCCGCTGATTGGCGCCGGCCTGTTGTCGGCGGCAGGCTACCTGTGGTTACCGCAATATGCTGCGCTTGGCGTGCTGATGACCAGCCTGCTCAGTGCCTGGTATCTGATCGAGTCGCGTCAGAACCGGGTGATCAAGCGCACGTTGGCTGAACACCCGAAAGCCTTCACCAGTCCGATTGTGGCGCTGACCTACAGCGACAACAAAGGCCTGCAGGGGCAGCTTGACCTGGCCATCCTCAGCGAGGAAGCCCGCTTGCAGACAGCCCTTACCCGCCTGGTGGACGCGGGGGTCGGGGTCAAGGCGCGGGCGGCACAATCTTCCGATCTGTCGGGTGCGCAGGCGCAGATGCTCGATCGTCAGCGCAGTGAAACGGATCAATCGGCAACGGCGATTGCACAGATGGCCGCGACCATCCAGGAGGTCACCCATAACGTGCAGACCACCGCGACGGCTGCCGCGGATGCCGATCAACTGGCCCAGCAGGGCAGTGACCTGGCCCGGCAAAGCCTGCGGGCGATGGGCAGCATGAGCGAGGCGGTGAATGACATCGGTCAGGCAGTCAACGCCCTGGCCGACCAGACCCAGTCGATTGGCAGCGTGGTGGATGTGATCACCTCGATTGCCGAGCAGACCAATCTGCTTGCCCTCAACGCGGCGATTGAAGCCGCGCGCGCTGGTGAGCAGGGGCGTGGGTTTGCGGTGGTGGCTGACGAAGTACGCTCCCTGGCCCAGCGCACCCGCACGTCCACCGAGGAAATTCACCAGATCATTGCATCGCTGCGTGACGGTGCTCAGCGGGCGGTGTCGACGGCCAGCAAAGGCGAGCAGATCTCCCGAGAAAGTGTGCAGCGCGTCGAAGCGGTACAGTCGGCGCTGGTAGGGATCAGCCAGGCGGTCAGCCGCATCACCGGCATGAGTCAACAGATGGCCACTGCGTCCGAGCAGCAGAGCCACGTCGCTGAAGATATCAATCAGCAGATTACCCGTATTGCCCAGCTCTGCGACCACAGTGCCGGGCAGGCCAAGCAGGGGGCGGAGATCAGTCAGGACCTCGAGCGCATGGCCGACTATCTGTACAGCCTGGCTGAACGTTTCAACCGTTGACATCGTGCGCTTACCCCACAGGGAAGTGGGCTTTTTTCGGGATTGCTGTGGCACACTTTGTCGGCCCAGGAGAACCCGATGTCCAGAATTCAGTGCGAACGCTGTTTGCGTCCGCAAGCCCAGTGCCTTTGCCCCTTGATCCCGTCGCTCGACAGCCGCACCCGCGTACTGCTGTTGCAGCATCCCAGTGAAGTGCGCCATGCCCTCAACACCGCGAAACTGGCGGCGTTGGGTCTGCGTAATGCCGAATTGCGAGTGGGCGAGGTGTTCGAAGACCTCGCCGAACTGCTTGAGGTGCCCGGGTACCGCAGTGCTTTGTTGTTCCCGGGGGACGGGGCGCAGCCGCTGGGTGCCTATGTCAACGACAGTGATTCACGGCCGTGGTTGCTGGTAGTGCCCGATGGCACCTGGCGCAAGGCAAGCAAACTGCTGCACCTGAATCCACTGCTGGCAAGCTTGCCGCGCGTAACGCTGGCCCAGGTGCAACCTTCGCGTTACCGCTTGCGCAAAGCACCGGCTGAAGGGGCGCTGTCGACCCTGGAGGCGGTGGTGCAGGCGTTGAATGTGCTGGAGGCACCGCTGTCATTCGATGTGCTGCTCAAGCCGTTCGAGGCCCTGATCGAAGGACAGATCGAGGCGATGGGGCGCGAGACGTATGAGCGTAACCATCTGCGCTGACACTTTGGTGTGCAAGCCCGCAGGATGAGCCGCAATCCCACAGTTAACCAGGTGCCAGGCAGTTGCTCTCGGCGATCAACGTTCGCGCATGGCCTCGGTCCGCGCCTTGAGCACCGGTTTGAGCAGGTAATCCAGCACGCTCTTGTGCCCAGTGATGATGTCTACCGTGGCGGTCATGCCGGGGATGATCAGCAGGGGCTTGTTGTCACCGCCGAGGTGATTCTTGTCGGTGCGCACCTGGATCAGGTAGAAGGAATTGCCTTTGTCGTCAGTCACGGTGTCGGCGCTGATCAACTCCAGTTTGGCCTTGAGCCCTCCGTAGATGGTGTAGTCGTAGGCACTGAACTTGACCATCGCTGTCTGCCCCGGGTGCAGGAAGGCCACGTCCTGAGGGCGCACTTTGGCTTCGATCAGCAGGTTGTCTTCCAGCGGCACGATCTCCAGCAGGTCGCTGCCCGGCTGGACCACGCCACCAATGGTATTGACCTTGAGCAGCTTGATGATGCCATGCACCGGCGAGACCACCGTGGTACGCGTGACCCGGTCGTCGATGGCGATGCTCGAGGCGGTGATCTTCGACAGGTCGGTACGTTTTTCGTTGAGTTCCTTGGCTGCTTCCGAACGGAAACCGGCTTCCGATTCTTCGATCTTGCTCTTGATTTCCGCCACCGCCGCCTCGGCCCGGGGAATCGCCAGCGTGGTGGCATTCAGTGAACCTCGGGCCTCCACGGTACTGCGTTTGAGGCGCAGGATCTCCACGGGCGAAATCGCCCCGGTACCTACCAGCGGCGTCGACATGTTCAGTTCCTGTTGCAGCAGTGCCAGCGCCGAGCGGTACTGTTCAGCCTTGGAACGAAACTCGGCCAGCTCCTGGGTTTTCTGGCGAAGTTGTTCGCTGAGGGTCTGCTTCTCGCTGGTCAGGCGCCGTAGCCTGGACTGATACAGCGACAGCTCGTCTTCAGCCACTTGCGGCGCCTTGTCGCGTACTTCTGCCGACACCTCGAAAGGGCGACCTTCAGCCTCGGCTGACAGGCGCTCGACCTGGGCGGTCAGGGCATAGCGATCGGCTTCACTTTCGCCCTTGTTGGACTGAAAGCGGGTGTCGTCCAGGCGCAGCAAGGTATCGCCCTTGTTCACCATTTGCCCCTCGCGGACAAAAATCTCGGTGACGATGCCACCTTCGAGGTTCTGGATCACCTGTATCTTGCTTGACGGAATTGCCTTGCCTTCACCCATGGTGACTTCGTCGAGCACCGCGTACCAGGCCCAGAGCAAGGCCACCAGCAACAAGGCGGCTGCCAGCCACACGGTGACGCGCGACAGCCGCGGTGAATCCTGCAAGGTGGCGCCGGCGACGTCCGGCATGTAGTCGCGTTCGGCGGTTTTGCCGAAGCTCTGGAAGTAATTGCGCAGGCCGTGGCTGATGGACATGACTGGACCCCCTAGATGGCCGAACCGACCCGGCCTTTGCGCAGCGCATCGATAACCGCTTCTTTCGGTCCGTCAGCCACGACCTTGCCGTTGTCCAGCACCAGCAGGCGGTCGACCAGGCTGAGCATGGAGGTACGGTGGGTCACCAGCAGCAGCGTCTTGCCCTGGACCCAGCCATGCAGGCGTTGACGCAGCTGGTCTTCGCTGGCGTTATCCATGTGGCTGGTGGGTTCGTCGAGAATCATGATCGGCGGCTCCAGCAGCATCGCCCGGGCCAGCAGCACGGCCTGGCGTTGCCCGCCGGAGAGCAGTTGGCCGCGTTCGCCCACCGGGCGGTCGAAACCTTGTGGATGCTGGCGGGCCAGCTCGCTGACGCCGGTCAGTTCAGCCACTTCAAGCATGCGCGCATCGCTGACATAGCGCGCACCGAGGGTGAGGTTGTCGCGCAGGCTGCCCGCCAGCAGCGGCAGGTCATGGGCGACATAGCCGATCTGATGGCGCAAGTCGGCGATGTCGAGTTGGCGCAGGTCGAGATTGTCGAGCAGGATCTGCCCTTCATCAGGCTCGTAAAAGCCCATCAGCAGGCGGGCGAGGGTGCTTTTGCCGGAACCGCTGCGGCCGATGATACCGATGCGCTCGCCGGGCTTGATGCTGAAATTCACACTATTGAGCGCTGCGGCGTTCTGTCCGGTATAGCGAAAGCTGACATGGCTGACCTCAAGGGCGCCGTGCAGTTGCGTGCGTTCCAGCGGTTGCTGGTGGGCCTGGCGCTCCTGAGGCAAGGCCATCAGGGCGTCGGTGCTGCGCATGGTCAGCTGCGCCTGCTGATAGCGGGTAATCAGCCCGGCAATCTGCCCCAGCGGTGCCAGCACCCGGCTGCCGAGCATGTAGCTGGCGACCAGAGCGCCGACACTGAGGTTGCCGGCAATGATGCTGTAGACCCCGGCGACAATGGTGGCCATGCCGCAGAATTGCTGGATGAACAATGTGCCGTTGGTGGCCAGGGCCGACAGGTTGCGGGCATGGGCGTCGAGGCGGGTCAGGGCGCCGTGGGTACTTTCCCATTGGTATTGGCGTTCACTTTCGGCACTGCAGGCTTTGAGGGTTTCCAGGCCGCCCAGGGTTTCGATCAGCAGGGCCTGGCGCACCGCGCCCAAGGCCAGGCTTTTTTGCACGGTGTCGCGCAGACGTACCTGGATGAGCAGGGCAAAAACAATGGTGAGCGGAAAGGCGATCAGCGGAATCACCACCAGCCAGCCGCCGAGCAGGCCGATCACCAGTAGCATCAGCACCACAAAGGGCAGGTCAATGATGCTGGTCAGGGTCACTGCGGTGAGAAACTCGCGCAGGCCCTGGAAGTCATGGATGCTTTGTGCAAAGCCGCCGACGGTGGCCGGGCGGGCTCTCATCGACATCCCGGTGATGCGTTCGAACAGCGTGGCGGAGAGAATCAGGTCGGTCTTTTTCCCGGCCTGATCCAGCAGATGGGCGCGTACTATGCGCAAAATCAATTCGAACAGGGTACCGATCAACAAGCCGACCACCAGTACCCATAAGGTTGAGAGCGCCTGGTTGGGCACCACCCTGTCGTAGGTCTGCATGACAAACAGCGGCACCATCAGGCCGAGCAGGTTAATCAACAAGCTGGCCAGTAGTGCATCGCTATACAGCCAGCGCGACAGCTTCAGGGTGTCGCGAAACCAGGCATTTACCCGTGGCATCAACGGCGCGCGCAGGTCTTCGAGTTCGTGCCGCGGGCGGGCAAACAATGCCTCGCCGCTGTAGGCCTGGGCCAACTCTTCGCGGCTGACCCATTGCTCACCGCCTTCGGCCTCGCTAGGCAGGATCAACGCCTTGCCGTCATCGCCCCAGCGCCTAAGCACGGCGCAGCGCCCCTCCTTGAGCAGCAACAGCACCGGCAGATTGAGCGCCGAAATCGCCTTCAGCTCTCGGCGCAGTACCCGCGCCTGCAAGCCGGCGCGAGCAGCAGCGCGTGGCAGCAGGTCGAGGCTCAGGCGCTGCTGGGCCAGGGGCAGGCCGGCACTGAGGCTGGCGCGACTGACGGTGCAACCGTGCAGCTTGCTGAGGATCAGTAGTCCATCGAGTAGCGGGTCATCGAAGCTCAGGCGCGGATCCGTCGCCGAGCTCGCAGATTGCATGCTGGTCACAATGGCCTACTCCTGCAGCAGGTTGAGGCTTAGCGCATATCGGGTAAACGTGCTTCGCTCCTCACTTCACTCTTGGCGATGGCCTCAGGCGGTAGCGAGATCCGCTGCTTGGTCAGCAGCTCCCCCACGTTCGACAGCACCCGGTACATCGAGAACTCCTCGGTATAGCGCACTTCGGTGTAGCGGCGGTTGGCGTTGTACAGCTCGTTTTCACTGTCGAGGAGGTCGAGCAGGGTCCGTTGCCCGAGACCGAACTGATCCTGGTAGGCCGCGCGCACACGGGTGCTGGTGTCGGCGTACTCGCGGGCGGTCGGGGTTTGCTTGCGGGCGTTGGTCATGGCGTTCCACGACAGTGCCAGGTCCTCGTTGAGGGTTCGCAAGGCATTGTTGCGGATATCCATCGCCTGGTTGATCTTGTGCGCGTCCGACTGCAGGCGGGCCTTGTCGCTGCCGCCGCGGAACAGGTTGTAACTGAGCTCGACGCCGGCTTGCCAGTCGTTGTTGTCGTGACCGACCTGGCCTGCGGTGTTGTTGTTGGCACCGGTGGCCAGTACCGCATCCAGACGCGGATAGAACGGCGACTTGGCCACTTCGTACTGTTGCTCGGCGGCCTGCACGTCAGCCTGCGCCGACTTCAGGTAGGGGTTGTGCTCGAGCATGTCCTGACGCGCGTCCAGCAGGCTTGCAGGCATCTCGCCCTTGATCGTAACCGGTGTTTCCAGCTCGTCGGGGACACGTCCGATGACACTGTAGAAATTTGCTTCGGCGTCGGCCAGGTCGACTTCGGCGGTGTACAGGTTGTTTTCCGCCAGGGCGCGACGCGCGGTGGACTGGTCAAGGTCGGCAGTGCTGCCCACGCCACGTTCGCTGCGCAAGCCGATCTGGTCGTTGACGCGCAGGTGGGCCTGCAGGTTGTTGGTCGCCAGGGTTACCAACTCTCGACGCTTGAGCACTTCCAGGTACACCTCGATGGCGCGCAGGGCGATGCTCTGCGCGGTTGCCTGGGTGTAGTAGGCACGGGAGTTGACCACGGCTTCAGTGCGAGCGACCTCGTTCGGAGTGTTGAAGCCATCGAACAGCATCTGCCGCAAGCGCAGGTCGGACTGGGTGTAGTTCAGTGTTTCCTTGTTGTGATTGGAGGTGCCGTCGGGATTGGTGAAGCGAGTGTTGGTGTTATCCGACTTCTGCCGGCCGTAGCCGGCAACCAGGTCGACGCGGGGGTACCAACCGCCTTTGGCAACGTTGACGTCTTCGTCTGCTGACAAGCGACTGTTACGGCTGGCGTTGATTTCAGGATGTTGGTCCACGGCGCTTTGTACAGCTTCCGTAATCGACATCGCCTGGGCATTGGCACATGCCATGGCCAATAAAATTGCGCCGGTGATGGGGGTCAAAACGCGCATGGGGTACTTCTCCCTGATTTCTAATTTATGTATTGCTGTCGTCAAAAAAATGACGAATTTTTGAGTGCAAACCGTTTCAGGTTTGTAACAACAGAGCTAAGAACATTTATAAGGCGAGCTAAGAAGAATTTTTCATAAGGGTTATGCGAAAAAAAACTTATGCGGTCTAAGGAATCCACGACATTGTTCATATCGGACGACCGTAGGATTCTGCGCAGGGGTGCATTTTTCGGGCGTCGAACGCAAGTTCATTATTTTTTGCGGCAAAGGGCACGGATGAAGCGGAGGGGATGGAGGAAGATCAGATTTGGCGACAAATTTTTGGCATCTGCCGGGTGGCCAGGTCGTTTTCCACGTTCACTGGGAGTCTGTAATGCGAAGGTGTTGATTTCATTGAAATCCACCGGCGCCTTTAGCGCTTGTCGGGTAGTAGCTCAGGACAGGCGCAGCGGGCCTATCACGCGAGATTCAGAGTGCTTTTCTGCGAAAAACCGTTCCGCAGCGGAGGAGAGCGCTCATGGCCAGGTTAATCGGTGTTGTCAGCAAAGTTGTCGGAGAAGTCTTCGCAGTCGCCAATGACGGAACGCGTCGGGCGCTGGTCGAAGGTGACCGGCTGTTTGCCGGCGAGCAGTTGCAGACGGGCGCTGCGGGGGCAATTGCCGTTCACCTGCAAAATGGCGCCGAATTGACTCTGGGCCGTGACAGCAGCCTGGCACTTTCGCCGCAGTTGCTTGCCAACCAGGCTACGCATGTCGATGCGCCAGAAGCACTGGCTCCCAGTCAGGGGCAACTGACCGATGTGGAAAAACTCCAGCAAGCCATCGCTGCCGGTGCCGACCCGAGCCAGGACGCCGATCCGACGGCGGCCGGCCCTGGTAGTGGCGGTACTTCAGGTGCGCTGGGTGGCGGTCACTCTTTTGTTCTGCTCAATGAAGTAGCCGGTCGGGTTGATCCGGTCATCGGCTTCCCTACAGCGGGTTTCAACGGCTTTGCCGAATTTTGGGAACCGGATGTCGGTGCGCTCAATAACAACGATGATGTGCCGCCACTGCAACCGGTAACCGACAACCCCGTCACCCTCGAAGGTCTGGGGGTGAATGGTGGCGAACTGTCCCTGAATGAAGCCAATCTGGCGCAGGGCTCAGCCAGTGACCCTGCGGCCTTGACCCGGACCGGCAGCTTTACTGTGGTTGCAGCGGATGGGGTGTTCAACCTGAATGTCGGTGGTATCAACGTAGTCACGGCCGGAGCTGTGACCGGAGTGGGGCAATCCATCACCACCGGGCTCGGTAACCTTTTGACTATTACCGGCTACGATGCCGCGACCGGTATCGTCAGCTACAGCTACACCTTGACCGGTGCCGAAGCGCACCCCAATGCGGGCGGTGCCAATGGGCTAGGGGAGAGCATCAGCGTTTCGGTCAGCGATGCCAATGGTGATGTCGCCAGTGGTTCGCTGGACGTTTCGGTTATCGATGATGTGCCCCAGGCGGTGGCTGACAGCAACGCCGTTACAGCCAATGAAAATCAGCTGACGCTCACCGGCAATGTGCTCACCAACGATGTGCAAGGCGCAGACAGGGTTGCCAACGGGCCGATTACCGCAGGTACGTTCACCGGCACCTACGGTACTTTGGTGCTGGCGGCCGATGGTTCCTACACCTACACGCTAAATAGCGCTGATCCGGATTTCATCAATCTGCACGGTGGTGGCAATGGCACCGAGACCTTCACCTACACCCTCACGGATGCCGATGGCGATACCTCGACCGCCAAGCTGGTGCTCAATGTCAGCAACCTCAACGATCAAGTGACCTTCAACGGCTTGAATGTCGACGGTGCGGACCTGACCTTCTACGAGAAAAACCTCAGCGACGGCAGCAGCCCGGACGGGGCGGTATTGACCCAGGGCGGCAGCTTCACGGTGACGGCGCCGGATGGCCTGCAGACCCTGACCGTTGGTGGCATTGCTGTGGTGACCGGCGGCAGCGCGGTCGGCTTCCCGCAGTCGGTGACGACACCGCAAGGCAACACGCTGACCATCACCGGCTACAACGCCAGCACCGGTGTGGTGACCTACACCTATACTCTGCTCGGCAACGAAGCGCACTCCAGCGGCAACGACACCAGCCTGGGCGAGAGCTTTGCGGTAGTCGCCACCGACACCGATGGCAGCAGTGCCAGCGGCTCGATCAATGTCAACATCGTTGACGACGCGCCCACGGCAGTTGCGGACAGTAATGCAGTTACAGCCACTGAGGCGCAGCTGACGCTGACCGGCAACGTTCTCGACAACGATACCCAGGGCGCCGACCGCATCATCAGCGGACCAATCACCCCGCAAACCATCACGGGTAAATACGGCACTCTGGTGCTGGCGGCCGATGGTTCCTACACCTACACGCTGAATACTACCGCCCCGGACTTCATCAACCTGCACGGTGGCGGCAGCGGCATCGAGACCTTCACCTACACCCTCACGGATGCTGATGGCGATGCCTCGACCGCCAACCTGGTGCTCAATGTCAGCAACCTCAACGATCCGGTAACGCTCAACGGTCTGACTGTCGAAGGCGGTGAGCTGACCGTTTACGAGAAAAACCTCAGCGACGGTAGCAACCCCGATAACCCGGCCCTGACCCAGGGTGGCAGTTTCACGGTAACAGCACCGGATGGCCTGCAGACCCTGACCGTCGGCGGCATCACCGTGGTGACCGGCGGCAGCGCCGTGGGCTTCCCGCAGTCGGCCACGACGCCGGAAGGCAATACCCTGATCATCACCGGCTACAACCCCAGCACCGGTGTGGTGACCTACACCTACACGCTGCTCGACAACGAAGTGCATACCACGGGTAATGGCACTACCTTGGGCGAGAGTTTCACGGTGGTCGCTACCGACACCGATGGCAGCAGTGCCAGCGGCCACATTGATGTGAATATCGTCGATGATGTGCCCGAGGCAGTTAACGACACCAACGCCACCACGGCCACGGAAGCGCAACTGACCCTGACCGGCAACGTCCTCAACAACGATACCCAGGGCGCCGACCGCATCAGCAGCGGGCCGGTTACGCCGCAGACCATCGAGGGTATTTACGGCAAGCTTGTGCTGGCTGCCGACGGCTCCTACACCTACACGCTGAATGCCAACGACCCGGATTTCATCAACCTAAAGGGCGGCGGCACTGGTGTCGAAACCTTCACCTACACCCTCAACGACGCTGACGGCGACAGCAGCACGGCGACGTTGAAGATCGATGTCAGCAACCTCAACGACCCGGTGGTCATCCATGGCCTGGATCTCTGTGGCGGCGAGTTGACCTTCTATGAGAAAAATCTCAGCGACGGCAGCAGCCCGGACCAGTGGGCGTTGACCAAGGGTGGTACCTTCACCGTGGTCGCACCGGACGGACTGCAATCGTTGGTCATCGGTGGCCTCACCCTGATCAGTGGTGGTGTGGCCAGCGGATTGCCGCTGACCGGAACCACGCCGATGGGCAACTCCATGACCATCCACAGCTATGACCCGAGCACCGGCGTGGTCGTCGGTACGTTCACCTTGCTGGACAATGAAAATCATACGAGCGGGGACGGCACCACCCTCGTCGAGCAAATCGAGGTGGTTGCGACCGATACCGATGGCAGCACCGGCAGCGCAATCATCGACATCAATATCGTCGACGATGTGCCTGAGGCAGTTAACGATACCAACGCTGTCATAGCCACGGAGAATCAACTGACCCTGACTGGCAACGTCCTGACGAACGATGTGCAGGGCGCGGATCGAATTGCTTCCGGGCCGATCACCGCAGGCACTTACACGGGTACTTACGGCACCCTGGTGCTGGCGGCCGATGGCACCTACACCTACACGCTGAATGCCAACGACCCGGACTTCATCAACCTGAAGGGCGGCGGCACTGGTGTCGAAACCTTCACCTACACCCTCAACGACGCAGACGGCGACAGCAGCACGGCGACGTTGAAGATCGATGTCAGCAACCTCAACGACCCGGTGGTCATCCATGGCCTGGA